>NZ_CP169277.1:619606-625007 GCF_041920595.1 Areca yellow leaf disease phytoplasma | reverse complement strand
ACATCTGTACTTCGTTCAATTTACGTATTGCTTTCAAGTTTTATTCAATTCATTTATTATTTAATTCATTTATTAAGAATTAATTTTTTCAAAATAAGTTCTAAGGATTTTTAATTCATAATCACTTTGAGATTTTTTTTTAATTTTTGATAAAGCTTTAAAAACTGCAGAATGGTTTCTTTTAAACTACCAACAATATTATAAGGAATATCTTTTAATTCTTTGATTAAATACATAGCAATATGACGTGGTAAAGTATATTTTTTGTCTTTTTTACTCATTAAATCACGAACTGAAATATTGAAAAAATTGCTAACAACTGATTTAATTTTTCCAAAACATCCTCATCATAAGAAACACTTTTTTTGCTTTAATCAAAAGTTCTAAAGCTTCATTGGCAATATTAATATCAATATCATAGCCAAAAGTTTGGGCATAATTCAACAATCTTAATAAAGCTCCTTCCATTTCACGAACATTATTAACAAAAGAAGAAAACAATCAAATCAAGGACATCTTTTTTATTTTCCTTAAAGTGATTTTGTGGGAAACCAAATTCTAATATTTTCTTTTTCAAAATATTACACGATGATTAAAAATTCAGGGACTTTGAATATCAACCATAAGACCAGCTTCCAAAACGGAAGTTAATTCACCACAATATTTTTAGTTCTGAGGCTTGTTTATCGCTTGTAATTACAATTTGTTTTTGGTTTAAATAAAGATAATCAAATAATTTAAAAACTCCATTTGAGCTCTTGTAGCACCTGCCATAATTTGGATATCATCAACTAATAAAAGATCAATATCACGGTATTTTTCGTTGAAATCCTCCATTTTGGCTTTTCTTAATTGGTTGGTAAATTTCTTCAATAAATCCACGCTTTTGACATGATAGAACTTTTTTCTGAATGTGTTTTTTTCAAAATATGATTGATTGCCTGAATTAGATGTAGGTTTTTCCGATTCCTGTCAAAATATATAGCGGATTGGTAGTTACTTTTTTTCTTCAGCAATTTTTTTGGCAATTTTAAAGGCAAATTATTACTTTTTCCCACAACAAAATTGATATCTAAAACTATACTTGGGATTGGTATTTCCATAATTGTATTATATTAAAACGTATTTTTCTCTGGCTTTCAATTTCAATGATTTGTTTCATTATCAGTTTTAGTTCTCGATTTGTTCTTTTTCATTTTTTCAAAATATTTTATTATTTTGGAATTCATCATTATTTTCATTATTTTCAATTTTGGAAAAATAATTTTGATTCTCATTTTCTAATTTTTCTTTAAGATTTTCAAAATAATTTTTTTCATCATCAAAATTACTATTTTTTTTATTTTTTTCTGAAACAAATTCAATTATAATTTTTTCTTCAAATTTTAATTTAGTTATTTTTTGATTTTTTCAAAATACATTTTATATATTTTATTCTTAATAAATTCAGTTTCACTGAAATTATAATTTTTTCTTCAATTTGGTTTATTTTTTTAATATTGGAAATGTTTTTAAAACTTATCACTGTAAATTTTTAATAGTTCATTTAAAATTATCTCCCAAATTTATTATAATTATTCATTTTAATATTACCTTTAGTATTTTATTTTTATTATTGTTTTTATTTTTTTTAATAAATTATTATTATTATGAAGCACATTTTTGTTCCTAATTCTAAAAAAAATAGCTTTTAACTTTATTTTTCTCTCAAATTAAGGAAAAATTTATTAACATTTTAGAACTATTTTTAACAGTTTGGAAACATTTTATTTTTAACAAAACTATTTAAAACTTTTTTGCTTTCACGTTTTTTCTAGAAAAAATAAAATTATTCAATAAAATAATAACATAAAAAGCCACAGTTTTTAGAACAAAAAATAACTTTTTCCTAAATGAAAAACCTTTCTTTAAAAAGAAGAACAATTTATGAAAATTAACTTATTAATCTTTTTATAAGTTAGTTTTTTACAACTAAAAATTATTTTTTTTAAAACTTAGGAACTTTTTTTAAAACTTAGAACATTTAAACCTATTTTTTCCTAACTTTTATTTATTTTATTTTTACTTTGTTATTGTTTTCTTTTTTTATTCTAATTTATTGCGTTTTTTTCAAAAAAATATCAAAATATAACTTAAAAAAATGATAAAATAAATTTGTAATTGTTTTTAATTCTTTCAATTCTTTTTTGGGTTATTTTTATTTTGAGTATTTTTTTTAAAACATTTTTATTATTTTTGGACAATTTTTTTAATCTTTTTTTACTTTTTTTAATTAAGATCTATTAATTTCCTAAAACTTTTAAAATTTTCAAGTTTTTATTATATATCGCTATTTTAATTAAAAAAATAAACAAAAAAAATTATTTTTCATATTACTAATTCTAATACTTTTGCCTCTCTTTTTTTCTTTTTTTTTTGCTTCGCTATTATTTTTCCTCCGATTCTTTTCTTTAAATTTCTTTTTCTTCTTATTTTAATCCCCTTTTTTCTATTTCCATTTACATTTTTTTAATTCATATTCGTTTCATTTCACTTTTTTATTTACAACAAAATATTACAACATTACATAAAAACAAAGGATTAGTAAATTACAATGAAAATTTCTATCAAAGATATTTTCCAAAAACCAGAGTTATTTTATCAAAAAAAAATAGTATTAAATGGTTGGGTTAGAAATTGTCGTTATCAAAAAAAAATAATTTTTATCGATTTAAATGATGGTACTTTTCTGGAAAATTTACAAATTATTTGTAAAGAAACCAAAACCAAAAACATCGAAATCGCCGCCGAAATTACCGAATTTCATGAAAACCAAAAAGTCAATACCAACAACGAATTTCCAAATAACATTAATTTAGAAAAATTAAAAGAAATGTTGCAAATTGGGGCTTCTTTGCAAGTGGAAGGCATTCTAAAAGCAACCAACAATCCCCAAACGCCTTTTGAAATTAGTGACCCAAAATGTTTCTCTTTTAGGCGCAAGTGATTTTTCTTATCAGCTTCAACCCAAAAAACATTCTAAGTCTTTTTGAGACAAATTTCTCATCTAAGAGTGCGCACCTCAAACTTTTTAGACAGTTTTCGTATTAGAAATACCGCTTTTTTGCCCTTCACGGATTTTTCAAAAAAAAGGTTTTTCACATCAACACCCCATTATCACTGCTAATGATGGTGAAGGCGCGGGTGAATTATTTCAGCACTTACAACCCTTAATTTAGAAGCTTTGCCAAAAACAAAAAACATTCCGAAACGCTTCCAAACTTGCCGATGAGACTACCAGCAAAAATGAAATTGATTATCAAAAGATTTTTTTGGCAAAAAGTTTTTTAACAAGTAACAGGTCAACTAGAAGCAGAAGCGATAGCTTTGGGTTTGAATAAAGTCTATACTTTTGGTCCTACTTTTAGAGCTGAAAAATCAAATACTCCAAGACATGCTGCTGAATTTTTTGGATGTTAGAACCTGAAATGGCTTTTTGCAATTTATCTCAAAAATTTAAAAGTCGCCCAAGAAATGTTACAATTTGTTATTGTTAAATGTTTTAGAACAAAATTATCAAGATATAGGAATTTTTGGACTAAGACAGAAAAAAACTGTTTAATTGAAGAATTAAAAAACATCGCTGAGGAAAAAGAATTTGACAGTAAAATATGAACAGCTTTAAAGAAATTTTGCAAAAAAGCAACACACCAAATTTGAAACCCCCTTTTTATGGCGCTGATTTGGCAAACCGAACACGAAAAATATTTAACCGAAACACATTTTAAAAAAACCCAGTTTTATTGTTGATTGGCCAAAGAAATTAAAGCTTTTTATATGAAAAAATAATCCCGATCAAAAAACAGTAGCTGCGATGGATCTTTTAGTTCCTCGTGTCAGAGAATTAATTGGTGGATCGCAAAGAAGAAAAATTTATCAGTTTTTAGTGAAAAAAAAATGAACCAAAATGAAAATTCCTCAAAAAGATTTGGAATGGTATTTAGATTTACGCCGTTTTGGGGATGCATTCATTCAGGTTTGGCTTAGGATTTGAAAGACTACTAATTTTTTTAACAGGATTAGATAATATTCGTTGATGTAATTGCTTTTCAAGAACTTATCATAATTTAGTTTTTTAAGTTTAATTAATAGTATCGTTTTATTTATCAATTTACAAAGAACTTTAAACTTTTTACCTTTTCTTAAATATTTTTTAACTCTAAAATGTTTTTCTAAAACATTTTTTTATTTTTTGTTTGGAATTTCGCTTTTACTTATTTTTAAAAACAAAAATTGCAAAATCATATTTAATATTTTTTAACTATTAATTGTCAATATTTTTTAAACATTTATAAAATTTTATAAAATTCAAAAAGCAACCAAAAGTCCAAAAATAAAAAATCACCAATAATTAAAAATGATTAAATTCATCTAAAAGATAAAACCAAAAATCAAAAAACCAAAAACAATAAAAAAAGTTAAAAATAATAAAATCAAAATAATAAAACCAAAACCAAAACCAAATCAAACCAAAATCACAAACACAAAATTAAAAGCCAAAAAGCTAAAAATAAGGAATACAAAAAATGGGTATAAAATTAGAACAAGTAAGTTTCTAAAATTTCTCATCGATAAACAAACTAAAAAAGAAACTTATGCTAAAAAATTCGACATCAACATTCCTAAAGGAAATTGTTAAGTCTTTTAGGTCCTTCGGTTGTGGCAAATCGACTACTTTCTTTACATGATTGCAGGGCTTCATCCTATTTCGGCTGGAAAATATTTTTTGGCGACAAAGATGTCACTAACCTGCCTATTGAAAAAGAGGTATTGGTTTAGTTTTCCAAAATTACGCTCTATATCCTCATATGACAGTTAGACAAAATATTTCCTTTCCACTGGAAAATCTAAAATTTGCGCGCGAAATTATTGTGCAAAAAGTAGAAGAAATTGCCAAGTTAGTGGGAATTGCCAATCATTTAGACAAAAAAATTCAACAACTTTCAGGCGGACAACAACAACGCGTAGCAATTGCAAGAGCATTAGTAAAAGAGCCTCAAGTTTTGCTTTTAGATGAGCCCTTATCCAAACTTAGATGCAGGGTTACGCCTCAAAATCTAGGAGAAGAAATTAGAAGAATCCAACGAAAACTGGAATCACTGCTATTTTTGTTACACACGACCAAGAAGAAGCAATGTCTATTAGTGATGAAATTTGCTTAATGAATAAAGGACAAATCCAACAAAAAGGCGCTCCTCAAGAAGTTTATGCCAATCCTAACAACTTGTTTGTTGCCAAATTTTAGGCAATCCGCTTATCTCTATTTTTGAAGGAAAAATTATTTTTTGAAAAGTAACTATTGAGATTCACTCTTTTTGATTTTTCTTCTAACAAAACTTTTAAAAACCTAAATCAAGAAATC
>NZ_CP169277.1:608390-619506 GCF_041920595.1 Areca yellow leaf disease phytoplasma | reverse complement strand
TGCAGCTGCTCAAGTAGGATTGTTCCAGAGCTAAATTTTACATCCAATGTGCAGGATGTCAAAAAGAGCAAAAAGACAAAAAGTATCTGGTAAAGGCAAAACTGGGCAAATGTTTTGTCTGGCAAAATTGCCTGTTTTATCTGGCCCTGATTGCTCCCATTCCATTTACATTTGAGTTTGTCTGCTTCACTCTTCAAAAAGAAAAATAATGAAAGTAAAAGAATAAATTAAAAACAAAATAATTATATTATAGATGTTCTGAATAAGAACTATTAAAGTTCTTCTTGCCGATAACAGGTTTACCACAGTATTTACTCATTGTTGAATACGTACCTAATAACAGATTCATACCTTAAAAACTTGACCATTGCAATAATAAGCTGATAAAATAGAAGAAGTATTTAAAAATAGTTATTTTAGAAGATATAGCATCGTTACCTTACTAATAATTTTACATTAAAATTAAAATTTGATTAAACAAACATTTTTATACGAATAGTGAGCTGAAATGTTAATCCAACAAGATTGGATTAATACTTCAGCTCCTTTATTCGTGTTAAAATGTTTGTTTTAATTTTTTATGTAGTGTGGAAATCCCCTTCCCCTTCCAAATTTTAATTTTTAGTGTGGGATTAAAAAACATTAGTAAAGATTATTACTGATGCTGCCAGAATTGACGGCGCTTCTAAAAATAACTATTTTTAGAAAAATTACTCTTCCTCTACTTGCTCCTACTATTTTTTATCAACTTATTATTGCTAATAATTCAAGTTTCTTAAAGAATATGAATCTGTTATTGGAGTTTTTGGTAATTCCGATATTACTAAGGTAAAATACTGGTGGTAGGCTATATTTATCAACAATTAGGAAGGAACTTAATGGATTCTTATTCCAGAGGCGCTGCAGCCACTGTTATTTTGTTTTTAATTTCTATTCTTTTTACTGCCATTAATTTTTTTCTTTTTTGAAAAGAAATTAAACGAATAAAATAAATAATAAATAAGGATAGAACCTTGATAATTATGTCAAATTCAAATAATAAAACAAAACTAATTTTTGCCAAACTTAAAAAACATTTACCCAAAGTTTTTGCCACTTTTACCAAATACTTTTTTTTTTTTGTCTTTTTTGCTCTTTTTGGCTATCCCTTTTTATTGGATGCTAAATTTAGCTCTACAAGACAATCCTGCTTGTCCTAGTTTTCTAAAAAAGAATTGACGTGGAACAACTTCTCTTTTCTATTTACCGTTATAGCTTGTTTTTGACTTTTTTTAAAACCCTTGCTGTTGTTTTTATCTCTACTGTTTTAGGTATTTTTGTCTCTGTTATAACTGCTTTTGCTCTTAGTATTTTAGAATTTAGAACTAAAAAATTATATTAGGAATCTTTCTAATCACCACTATGATAACTACTGAAAGTATGTTTTTAACTAACTATCAAACAGTTGCGCGCCTAGGTTTTGTTGATTCTGGTCAAGGTACGCGCGTTTTTTAGTGGCATTTATTTAGCAATGATTCTTCCCTTTCTAATCAATATATTTCATATTTTTTATTAATGCAAAATATCAAAAAATTCCGAAAGAACTCTATTTATCTGCCAAAGTTGATGGTAGTAGTGATTGAGGAAATTTTTATACAAAATTGCAACTCCGCTTTTAAGAGATAACATCATTAATATCATTATTTTTAGAGCAGTTGCTGCTTGGAATGTATTTGTGGCCTGAACTTGTAGGCGGAAAATTGCTTACTAATGTGATTAGAAATATTTTTGACTCTGAAAAAAATCAACATTTAGTCAATCAACAAATGGCGGCTACTGTTTTGATGACATTACCTTTAGTTTTGTTGTTCATTTTTTGTAAAAGATATGTTTTAGAAGGAAAATTAAACAGTGGTATCAAAGGATAAATTAAAAATCATTCATTTTTTTGCTTGCTTATTTGTTATTTTAGCATTTATTGTATTATTTCCTAAAATTGATTCTAATGCTTTAAGAAATAACCATGAACAAGAATTAAATGAAATGCTTACCAAATATAAAGATAGCGAAGCATGGGAAAATTTCTAGAAAAACCCATCGAAATTGTTTTTTGGCATCGTTTAGATCCTGAAAAAGAAAAAGGAAAACCAAAAACTGCTTTAGAAGAAATTATTGAAGAATTTAGAGAAAAATATCCCAAAATCAAAGTAAAAACAGAATATAAAGCCTAGTTGGAGTGGGATTGTAAAAAACATTAATGTAGCTTCTTCCAGCCAACAATGAACCTCATTTAATTGTTTCTTATGCTGATCTGTTGGTAAATTATTATGAATCAGGTAAATTAGTTCCCTTGATGGATTTAAAGATCACACCAATGAAAAAAATCAAATTAGACCCTTGGCCTGACAAGTCCCCAAACAAAAAAAACATATTTTTATTCTAGTTTTGAAAATGAGGCTCCAATTGCCTTTGGGTGATGAAAAAGAACCAGGGAAATGGTATTCCTTGCCATTTTCTAAATCTATTGAATTGATGTATTACAATCAAGATTATTTTAAACAATTAAAAGGCAAAATTCAAAAAACAAAAAATCGTAAATCATTCGATTTTAAATCTTGTTTTGACAATTATGATAACTCTAATTTTGAAGGCAAACTTAAAGATGGTATTACATGGGAACAAATGAAAAGTATGCAAAGTAATTAAACAAGTTGACTCTGAAAAAATCCTATTTCTTACGATTCTGAATCTAATTTATTTATTATATCTTCCGAACAAAGAGAAATTGAATATACAACTTCACCAACTAAAAAAGATCCATCAAGTCGTGAAGTAGGGTACGTTTTAATAATCCAGATGCTAAAAAAATGATTAAAGATTTTAAACAATTTTATGATAAAAAATATTTAATTACTCGTAAATTATCTGGTGAAAGTTATACTACTCATTTATTTATGGATCAAAAAATTTTAATGGATATTTCTTCTTCTAATGGATTTGAATATGTTTCCAAAGTTCCATTTAAAGTAGGGATAACTTCCGGTTCCTTATTGGAAAAAAGGAAAACAAGGTCCTGAGTCAGGCAAAGAAAAGTTTTACAACAAGGCTCTAATATTAATTTATTTTATAAAAGATAAAGATGAAGTGCTTGCTTCTTGGTTGTTTTGTGAAAACATTTAACTTCTAAAGAAACAAACGAAAAATTAATCCAAAAACTTAGTCAATTTCCTACTCGTCCTTGTTATGATAAAAGCTCCCAACCAGAACAAACAAATTCTGAAAATCCTTCCAAAAAGAAATTCTAAAAATCCGAGAAATAAATAAAGATATTTTTGACTTTATGAGCTTATGAAAGAAAAGAAGATGAAGAATCATCTCAAACAGGTAACCCCATTTATTTCTTTTTCTCCCACTTTTATAAATCCCAGATGTCGCGTATAGTTGTAGAAAAATTAGTAATAGATTGTTTTTTAGATGTTAATCAGGGACAAAAACATCGATAAATTATTTAATGAAGCCCAACAAAAGCAAACTCCTAAAAACTTATTAAAATTAACAAATTAAAGGAACATTATGAAAATTATTTACAATAAAATTAAAGCTTTTGGAAACAATTATTATTCACGGACACATCAATCGAATGTGAACAGTTATTTATAGTCAACTCTCCAACATAGGTTTAAAGATGCAATTACAGCAACTTTTCCCCAAAAAAAAGTATATGCAGTAGGACAAAAAAAAAACAAAATCATTCTTTTATCTTTTGTAGGTGTGATGGATGAAGTTTGTGATTCTTTGTACCAAAATCTCTTGCTATTGTTGTTGATTGTGGTCAAGAAACAAAATTAGTGACCAAATTTAAATTAGCTAAAGATACAATTAGAATTGATCATCATTTATTAATGGATAATTACTGCAATTATCAATGGGTAGATGCTAATTATTCTTCTTGTTCTCAAATGATTTTTGAATTTAAAGAAAAAATGCAATATGAAATTAACTCATAAAAGGTGCTTTTGGCCTATGTATGTAGGTATGGTAACTGATACTGGTAATTTTTGTTTTGATAGAGGTGACAAAAACACTCTTAAAGCTGCTGCTTCCTTACTTGCTTTTGACCTTGATGTATCACAAATTTTTTTTCATCTTAACAAAGAAACTCTTACCTTGTTTCAATATAAAGCCTATATTTATCAAAATGTAGTTACTTCCCAAGGATTTGCTTACGTTTTTATTTCTCAAGAAACATTGAAAAAATTTAACTTACATATTGACGTTGCTGCAAGTTTGGTTAATGACCACGGGTCATTTTAGAGAAATCATCCAGTTTGGGCTTTTTTCTTAGAACAACCAGATTTAACAATTAGAGCTCGTATTCACGTTCTCGTGGTCCTAGAAATTAACTCCATTGCTAGACAATTTAAAGGCGGAGGTCACCTTAGAGCTTGTGGTGCTACTTTAAATAACAATCAAGAAATGACTTTTTCACTTAAGCTCAAATAAAAGACTCAATTAAAGCTTTTGAAATCAAATCCCAAGACAAAAAATCCAAAACTAATTAAAAATTAATTAACAATAAAATTAATAAATTCAATAAATACATATAAAAAATCTCCAATAACCAATAATAAAATTAACCAAATAAAACTTTTATTTTGATAATTCTTTTTCCTTTTCCTTTCGGTTGTAAATTATTTTCATATTATAAATGATCAATATCAATTAAAAAACAACATTCAATAAATGAAAAAGATTACAAAAATCATAAAGAAAGGAGCCAATAAATGTTTTTTGATACTATTGCTGCTATTTCAACTCCTTTAGGAACAGGAGGAGTTAGTGTAATTAGGGTTTCTGGCAAACAATTCTATTGCAGAAAATAAATAAAATTTTAAAGGCAAAAGACCTTACCAAAACCAAAACACACACTATCATCACGGTTTTATCTCAACAAAGATACCAAACTATTTTGGATGAAGTTTTGATTTCTGTTTTTAAAACTCCTAATTCTTTTACTGTAGCGAAAAATATCGATGAAATTAATGCTCATAATTGGTATTTTAATTGCAAATGGTTTTAGAGAAAGAGTTTTGTCATTAGATATTAGGTTGGCTTTTCCAGGCGAATTTAGCCAAGATCTATCTTAATGGAAAAATGGACCTCATTCAAAGCTGAATCCATTATGGACCTAATTCATGCTACTCAATGAAAATGCCATAAAATTGCTCATTCTGGTTTGCAAAAATACGCCTGTTATTGACTTCTTTACGCGACCAAATCCTTAATTTAATTGCTCAAATTGAAGTTAATATTGATTATCCTGAATATGATGACATCTCCAATCACCCAACAAAAAATTGCTTTGGAAGTTAAAAGTTTAATCAAGCAATTAGAAAATATTTTGAACCACTCCCATAAAATAGATATCTTAAGAAGAATAAAAACTTTTCAATTTATGGACGTCCCAATGTTGGTAAATCAAGCCTTCTTAATGCTTTTTAAACGAAACCAAAGCTATTGTTTCTGATATTTCAGGTACTACCAGAATTTTTGTTGAAGCTTATTTTTAATTGTCAAAGGTATCACCCTTCATTTAATTGATACTGCAGGGATTCATCAAAACTGATGATCAATTGAAAAAATAGGAATTTTAAGAACAGAAAAAATGCTTTTTGGATGAATTAATTTTATTAGTTTTTAGAACAAAGCAATCATTTTGCAAGAAGAGAATCATCCAACTTTTTGCAATTAACCAAAAAACCATCCGCGCATTATTATAGAAACAAAGCGGATTTGAAAAACGATAAATTAATTTCTTCTCTTACAACAACTCTTCCCAATTAACCTCACAGAAATTATTTCAGTTTCAGAGTTTGGATAAAACAGGGTTTTAGAATTACAACAAACAATTTAAAAAAATTCCAATTAAAGTAATCTCCAGCCAAAGATTTTAATTATTTTTCTAATGCAAGACACATTAATCAAATCCAAATTGCTCTTCGTTCTTTCCGATTTGCAACAATCCCACTTTTGCAATCAATGCCAATCCGATATTTTATTCTATTGATCTTATAAAGCTTATCAAGCGTTAGGACAAATTATAGGTGATAATCAAGAAAATAGTTTAATTAAAGAATTGTTTTCTAAATTTTGTTTAGGAAAATAAAAGAAACCCAAAAAATAAGAAAATATCAAGAAAACAACCCCCAACCAACATCATTTTAACTAAGCCTAATATTTTAACAAATACAAAGAAAGGAACAAATATGAAATTTATTGAAACCCCAAATTAAAACCTTTGGAAACTATCATTATTCACGGACATAAAAATCCTGATGGTGATTGTTATGGTTCTCAACTAGGTTTAAAAAATATGATTCAAAATACCTTTCCTCATAAAAATGTTTATGTGGTGGGGCAAACCAAAAACCATTTAACTTTTTTGGGTCAAATGGATGAAATACCAGATGAAACTTACCAAAATGCGTTTTTTAGTAATTGTAGTTGACTGCGGCACTATTCAAACCATCAGTGACCAAAGATTTAAATTGGGAAAAGTCGTCATTCGAATTGATCATCATATTTTAATCGAAAATTATGGTAATTATCAATGGGTTGATGATTCTTTTGGTTCGTGTTCCGAGATGATTTACTTGTTAAAAGAAAACTCAATTTAAAACCTAACTTTTAAAGGTGCTTTTGGCTATTTATGTTGGTTTGACTACAGATACTGGTAATTTTAGGTATCATAGAGTAAGTGCTCCAAACTTTAAGAATTGTCTTAAGAATTACTTAATTATGGTATTGATGTTTCTTTGGTGGAACAAAAATATCAATAAAGTAACACTTAATTTTTTAAAATATCAAGGATATATATGTCAAAATATTATTGCTTGTGACGGATTTGCCTATGTTTATGTGAATCAACAAATCATTGAACAATTCAACATTACTTTAGAAGAGGTTTTTTTGTCGATTAATATTTTATCTAATATTAAAAATTTTCCCTTTTATGCTCTTTTTTTTGAACGTCCTGCATTCTAAAATTCAAGTGCGTATTTGTTCCTACAACGGACCGCAAATATATCATATTGTTCAAAAATATGGTTGTAAAGGTCACCTAAGAGCTTGCAGTATGTTTTTGCCATCCGAAAAAGAAAATTTTGACTTTTGTTGCTACAATAAAAAAGAAATTGCACCCTTTTTCAAACCACTTAAAAATTTAGATTCCAAATAATAAACACCAATCAACTAATTACTAAAAAAGACTCCCTTTTTCTTGTTATTTGTGTTATAGTTATGATATATGTTATTTAATTTTTTAGTATAAAAATACACATTATATCACAAATTATTATTTAGATAAATTTTTTTTTGCCCTTTATTATTTTTTTCTCCTCCATTATCTTTGTTTTTCCTCAATTTTTTAAAAGATCAAAAAACTAAAAACTACAAAAGAAAGGGTTTTTATGATTAAAATCAGCTTTTTTGACAACCAAATACAAGAATCTCTATTTCAGGTATAACTCCTTTGGCAATTTGGAAAAAATACTTATCTACACATTTCAAAAAACCAGTTGCAGCCCTTTTCAACGACCAACCAATCGAACTTGATTTTCATTTGAAAGAAAACGGCAATTTAGAAATTTTAACCGAATCTGATCCTAGCAATCTTTGGAAGTTCTTAATCACAGCACCGCTCACCTTATGGCGCAAGCCATTGCAAGACTTTATCCAGGTGCCCTTTTTACAGTATGGACCTGCCATTAAAGAAGCGATTTTATTATGATATTGATTTTCAAAATCACACCATTTCGGAAAAAGGTTTTCTTGCCATTGAAAAAGTAATGCATCAAATTTCTTTGGAAAACCACCCCATTACAAGAGAAGAAGTTTCTTCTCTGAACAAGCCCAAAAATTATTTGCTTGCAACCCTTATAAACAAGTTTTGCTGGAAAAAATTTCGCGACCAGACTATCAGTATTTATCGTCAAGGAGAATTTTTGATCTTTGCTGCAGCGGTCATGTAGCAAAACAAACCTTATTAAACATTTTAAACTTTTAAAAAATATCAGGAGCTTATTTTTCAAGGAGATGCCAAAAACAAAACTTTGACTCGTATCTATGGTACTTTTTCGCAAAACAAGCGCTTGCGGACCACTTGCAACTTTTGGAAGAAAGAAAAGAGCTCGACCACAAAAAACTTAACAAAGAACTAGATTTATTCATGTTTCATAAAGAAGTTGGTTTTGGGACTTCCCTTTTGGCTTCCTAAAAGGAGCTACTGTAAGGCGCATCGTTGAAAGATATATTGTTGACTAAAGAATTGTTATGATTATCATCATGTCTATACGCCCATTATGGCAAATACTGAACTTTACCGTATTTTCTTGGACATTTGGACCATTATGCTTCTAATATGTTTCCCATCATGACTTTGGAAAAATGGTGAAAAACTAGTTTTAAGACCAATGGACTTGCCCCCATCACATGATGATTTATAAAAAACTCCTCATAGTTATAAGGAATTGCCTTTGCGTATTGCTTGAAATTAGGAATGATGACGGTTTGAAAAAATCAGGAGCTGTTTCGGTTTACAAAGAGTAAGAGAAATGACTTCTAATGACGCTCATATTTTTGCCTATCTTAATTCAAATCAAAGAAGAAATGAAAAAATTATTAATTTAATTTTAGAAGTTTATCGATTTTAATATTAAAAATTATGAGTTGCGCCTAAGTTATCGTGACCCTAATGACACAGAAAAATATTTTAATGACGATCAAATGTGGCATCACGCTGAAAAAACCCTCAAAGAAACTATTCAAGAATTGAGCCTACCCTTTAAAGCATAAGAAGTCATCGGAGAAGCTGCCTTTTATGGTCCTAAATTAGATGTGCAAGTGTTTACTTCCCTAGGCAACGAAGAAACATTATCAACAGTACAACTTGATTTTTTGCTCCCCGTAAATTTGATCTTACTTTTATTGGAGAAGACAACAAACACCATCGTCCTGTTGTCATTCACCGCGCAGTTGTTTCTACTATGGAAAGATTTTTAGCGCATTTAGTAGAAGAAACAAAGGGTGTTTTTTCCTTTATGGCTTGCTCCTGTGTACAAGTGCTTTTAATTCCTGTGTCTGCTCCTCTACATTTGGAATTTATCCAAAAAATTAAAGAAATTTTTTTACAATTACAAAATTTCAGAGTAGAAATTAATTCCAAAGATACTACTTTGGGTTATAAAATTAGAGAAGCACAAAAATTAAAAATTCCTTATCAAGTTGTAATTGGCGACAACGAAATGACTAACAATTTAATTACTTTTAGAAAATATGGCTCTCACCAACAAACAACAATTAAAGTTGATGAGTTTGTTTCTTTATTAAAGACCAAGTTTTGCAAAAAAATAACCTCTTAATTGCCAAAATCCCCAAAAACTATTGACAAACCGCACTTTTTATTATATAATTAGGACGGTATTGTTATTGTTTTATTTTATAATATTCAAAAATACAATTATAAAATTATCAAAGATTTTTTAATAATCTTATGATATTAACGTGAAAAGAAGAGTTTTTCCGCCTTGATTAACAATTATTTTTAGGCAAATGGCAATATAAACATTTAATTTTTTTGTAAAAAAATGCAAAAAACATTTAGTGTTAGTTATTTTAGAGAAGAGAAGCCGTTCATTGGGCGTTTCTTTTTATTTTATTTCTTTTTGCCTTGTTTCCATTTTCATGTTATGTCATTTCATTTCATTTTTACAAAATAACCCCAAACCTAAAGGAGGTTTTAAATATTAAAATCAACAAATTTAAAAAAAGTTCCAATTCAGATTTATATAATGAAAATATCCCACAAGGA
Organism: Areca yellow leaf disease phytoplasma; assembly: GCF_041920595.1. Taxonomy (NCBI): domain Bacteria; kingdom Bacillati; phylum Mycoplasmatota; class Mollicutes; order Acholeplasmatales; family Acholeplasmataceae; genus Candidatus Phytoplasma; species Areca yellow leaf disease phytoplasma. Next base: position 609,659 of record NZ_CP169277.1, on the reverse strand, counting down.
AAATACCTCATTATTGATGAAAAAGGCGAACAATTAGGTGTTTTGACCAAAAAGAAGCTTTAAAATTATCAGAACAAAAAGAAATTGATATTGTATTGGTAAACGCAGATGCCTCACCGATGGTAGCGCGATTAATGAATTATCAAAAACATCGTTATAACCAACAAAAACTTCGTGAAGCCAAAAAAACCCAAATTATTGTTTTAAAAGAAATTCGCCTCAATCCTGCCATTGATAAAATGATCTAAATACTAAAATTAAACAAGCTCAAAAAATTTTTAAAACAAGGCGATAAAGTAAAAGTTAGTATGCGTTTTCGCGGTCGTATGATTAATAATTTTCAATTAGGAGAAACAGTTTTTAAACAAGTTATGCAAGATTTGAAAACCTATCTCAAATTGAGACTCCTTTAAAATTACAAGGCAATCAACTAACAGCAGTTCTGTCCCCTTTAAAATAACCCTTAAAGGTTATGAATGGTATTTGAATGGCTGAAAAATTATCCAAAACAAAACGCGACTCAACCAATTTACAAACCAAAAATATTTTTTGCACCCAATTAAAAATTAAAAATAAATAAAATAAGAAAGGATGATTAAAGTGATTAAGAAAAAATCCCACAGCGGGCTTAAAAACGAATTAAAATTACTAAAAAGAAAAATTATTAAGAGGCCACGCCTACAAAAATCACCTTGCAGCTTCCAAAACTACTAAACAAAACCGCCAACTAAGAGGAGTTACTTGTGTTAAACTTTGTGATTACAACAGAATCAAAACTCTTATTAGAGGATTATAGAAAGGAAAAAGAATATGGCAAAAATTAGTTTTACTCCTGCAAGACACCGTCGTCGCAAAAAAGTTTTAAAAATGGCAAAAGGATATTTTGGTTCCAAAAGCACTCTTACAAAACAGCTCACGAGCAAATAATGCGCTCTTTGCAATACGCTTATAGAGACCGCAAACAAAGAAAAAGAGATTTTCGTAAATTATGGATATCCCGTATTAACGCTGGTGCTATGTTATGCGGCATCGCAGTAGTTCTCGTTTAATGCACGGACTTGCTTTGGCAAAAGTAGATGTTAATCGTGCTATTAGCAGATTTAGCACACTTACAACCAGAAACTTTCGCACAATAGAAAGTTCAATTAGCAAAAGAATCCTTAGTGCACTTCAACAAACATTAAAAAAAAAGAAGCACAAGTAACTAAATTACAAGAAGAACACCAAATGCTTGTAACAAAAAGTTAACACGTAACTGAACGAAGCAAT
>NZ_CP169277.1:598062-608290 GCF_041920595.1 Areca yellow leaf disease phytoplasma | reverse complement strand
TGCTGCATATGTGAACAGAACCTTAAAACCGAGGTCAGGCGTCATCCCATCAGTCTCCGGCAAGAAAGGTGGCCGGGCATGCACAGGTGGTGCTAGGCAGCAGGCCGACATCTCAAGCAAAAAATCGACAGGCAACATTCCCAGGGAGTTCATGAGGATGATTTGGGTTAGGCCGTGATGAAGGTTGCGGAGCTGATGAAGGGGTACGTTCTCCCACTTCATCTGCCCAATGTCTCATTCTGCTGATAGGTTGTTTATAACATGTCATTTACTGATGACTGTTGGTATCACTTAAGTATTATATATCTTAATGTCTACGTCTATGTTAGGTCATATGATTTGTCATGCTACTGTATGGTGATGCTTCGTTCCATTGCAGAATCCACAAAATTTAGCCGCACGTGGTTTGCATTCATCGCAGTATTGTTGGTCATGCATTGCAGCGAATATCAAGAACAAGATAACCTCAAATTCAAGCTTGATTCCAATGCTATTTCATTCTTCTAATTATTAAAATGAAAATTAAAATAATTGTTCATATATATTGTACCGTTTAAAATTAAAAATGAAAATCATGAAAATATATGTATACTTGAAATTTTAAATTATTTTAGTTAAGAAGCCTTTGTGCCGTAATACTACTTTTGTTTATGAAAATTGGGACTTTGTAAATTTAGGCTAATTTTAATTTCAAGAAGCAACATTTTAGGATAGCAAGAAGGTTTGCTTAACTTGTTTGTTTTATATCATCGGATTTTCCTGAAAAAGTTTTATCTACTGAACTTTCTGAGGAAAAATCCGATGATGCTTTGAAACTCAAAACCACAAACTACAAAGTTAAAAGCAAAAAAAACCTTCTTGCTTTATCTAAAATGTTGCTTCTGAGTTAAAAAATTAGCTAAAGAACACAAAGTTCCTAATTTTCATAAACTTAAAAAAAGCCGAAATTGTTACAGCTTTAAAAAACTCTTGCTAAAAAAATAATTTTACATTTCAAAATACGTATTTTCATGATTTTTCATTTTTTAATTTTAAACTTGATTTGTATGTTTTTTATGAATAATTATTTTTTAATTTTTTCATTTTACAATAATTAAGAAAAAATAAAATAGGAGTTATATAATATAATGAATCAAATGAAACAAAAACGTTTAGAAGATTTTACTCTTTATTGGCCAGCAGCTTTTTCCTTTTGGTAGCTGGATGTTGTTTTTGACAAACTTTCCAACTTGGAAGTCTGAAATTTCAACTAGGATTATTTTCTTAGGTGTCCTTTTATCTCTATTTATTTATTTAGTAGTTTTTAAAAAATACAAAGAAACTTTATCCAAACTTTGCTCGGTCATCTCTGCCTTGTAGCTTTGTATTTTGGTTTTTGTCATTGTTACCACTTGTTGCCAATAGATTTAGGGCTTGTTAAATATTGATGATTTCGTGAAAACCAAAACCCTTTAGTTGGCAAACTTCTTAACTTTAACTATTGTTTTTATATTGTGTTGGTGCGACACATTTCTTCCAGCTTCATCAATTTAAATATTAATTATTTTGCAAGAAACAAAACTTTTCATTTTTCTATTTTATATTTTGTAATGTTTGGATTTGGTTGTTTCGGATTAGGTAGCAATTTATTTGGAAAATCCTGGAAAGATAATACGGAATCATTTGCTGTTTTTATCTTTACGTGGTATTGTGTGTATTTATCTTCTTTGATATTTTTACAGAATTAAACAATTCCAAACCGCTAGTTTACACGCACCCAAAAGGAGAATGAAAATGAGTGATTTAGTTTCTTTATTAAAAGATTTAACAATGTTAAATGGTATTCAGGTCAAAAGAAAAAGCAGTTGCTATAATTATGTAGTTAACAAAATCAAAAACCAAGTAAGGAGCTCCATCAGATATGATAATTTAGGCTCTGTGATTGCTTTATAAAGGAAAAAACAGGACCTCGCATTATGTTTGCAGGACATTTGGATGAAATAGGCTTAATAGTTAAGCAATTCTCCAGAAAGGTTTTATCAAATTCCAAACTCTTGGTGGTTTGGTTTTCTCAAGTGATGCTTGCTCAAGTTTGCCAAAATTCCTGGAATAAAGGTGTTCTTAAAACAGTTGCTGGTTGCAAACACTCCGCATGTAAATGTCTTTTCAAGAGCGCAATCAAGTTATCAACACTTCTTCTATGTGTTTAGATATTGGAGTTGCCAACAAGAAGAAACAGCAAAAAATTAGGCGTTCGCGTTGGTGATATGGTAACTCCTTATATAGAATTCATCACACTTGGCAATTCTGATTATCTCCTTGCAAAAGCCTTAGATAATCGCGTGGGAGTTGCAATTGTGATGCAAGTTTTACAAAATGTCAATCCTACTACCAATCAATTTTTTTGGTGTTTTTACTACCCAAGAAGAAGTAGGACTACGCGCGGAGCTCAGAACCAGTGCTCTAGTACACCCTCAAATTGCTGTTGCTGTTGATACTGGTATTGGAAATGATGTTCCAGGGGGCGAAAAAGAAGGGCACACTCTAGGAAAAAGATCCTCAAGTTTTAGTTTATGATGGGGGCTTAGTCGCTCACAAAGGATTACGTAATTTTGTCCTTAAAATCGCTGCCCAAAGCAATATCCTGTACAAAAATAGTGGCAGTGGTGGTAGAACTGATGCTGCAACTATGCATTTAATTACTTTGCCAGAAGGAGCCGCTTCCTTATCTTTTTAGCGTTCCTGTACGCTACATTCATTCCCACACTTCTGCTTGGTTCTAAACAAAGTACATCAACAACACTTTGTTAAACTTTTAACTTTGTTAGTAAATCAATTAGACGAAAAAAAAAAAGTTAACGAAAATTTTTATTTCAATAAAAAACACTTCCAAAAATTAAATAATTTCTCTAATTGGCAAACTAAATTATTTGAATAAAATATTTTAGTTTGTTTCTTGGCAAATAGGCAACTTTTTACATAACTTACAATCAAAAATAACTTCATTTCAGACCACCTTTATTTTGCAAACTTACACACCAAACCACAAGCAAATAATTTACTTTTTTTATTTGTGGCAAATGCCACAATTAAAAAAAGATTTTTTTAGTATAATATTATTAAGCAATTATTGCTTTTTTGAAGGAGAAATAAAAAATGGTTTTTGAAAAAATTAAAACTTTAATTGCCACCCAATTATCTTTAGACAGCTACAATTACTTTAGACACTCGTTTAATGCAAGAAGATTTAGGACTTGATTCGCTAGACGCTTTAGAACTAGTTATGGAAGTAGAAAAAACATTTCAAATCAACATTAAGTGATGCAACTTTACAAAATTTTAAAACCGTTCAAGATATCGTTTTTTACATCACCAAAACACCCCTTAGAAGCTAACTCATTTTCTTTTTCAATCATTTTCACAATTAATTTAAATTTATTACCACATTATAACACATTATAAAAGTTAAAACAAATATAAGAAGGCTTTCAGGTATGGTAAAATTAATTTATGATTTTAAACAAATAAGAACATAAATGGCAACTTTATTGGCAACAAAATAAGATGTTCAAAACTCAAGATAACTTTTCACAAAAGAAATTTTATTGTCTTGATATGTTTCCTTATCCTTCTTCTGAAGGACTTCATAGCAGAGCCATATTGAAGGTTATACTGCAAGCGATATTATGAGTAGGTTCAAACGCATGCAAGGTTTTAATGTTTTGCATCCTTTTGGTTGGGATTCATTTGGGCTGCCTGCCGAACAATATGCTTTGCAAACAGGCAACCCCCCCGCACTTTTACTTATGAAAACATCAATAATTTTTAAAAAACAAATTCCAAAGTATTGGTAAAAGTGTTGATTAAGGATAGAGAACTTGCCACCTCAGATCCTTATTTTTATGCCTGGACTCAATGGATTTTTAAAAACTTTACGAAAAAGGAGACTAGCAGTTCTCAAAAATACAGAAGTAAATTTTTGCCCTAATTTAGGAACAGTGCTTGCCTAATGAAGAAGTAATTTCTAATGAAAAAGGGATGTTTTCTGAAAGAGGCAATCATCCAGTTGTTAAAAAAAAGATGAAACAATGGGTTTTAAAAATAACTCAATATGCAGACAGACTTTTAGACGACCTTAATTTAGTTAATTGGCCTTTAAATGTGAAAGAAAATGCAAAGCTAATTGATTGGCAAAAATCAAAGTGCAATCGTCTCTTTTTCCAGTTTCTGACCAAAAAATAACTTTAAAAACTTTCACCACTCGCCCTGATACTCTTTTTGGTGTAACTTTTTAGTAATAGCGCCCGAACACGAAATTAGTCTTACAACTCACCAAACCCGAATACCAACAAGCAGTTAACAATTATTTGGAATTAACCAAACAAAAAAGACTTAGAAAGAGACATCAATAAAGACAAAACAGGTGTTTTTACGGGTAGTTTTGCAATTAATCCTTGCAATAACACCAAAATTCCTATCTGGATTGCTGATTATGTCCTTCCTCATTATGGCACAGTGTGCTTTAATATCTGTTCCTTGTCCATGATCAAAGAGATTTTGAGTTTGCTCAAAAACATGGTCTAAAAATGATTCAAGTTATAACTCCCCCGTCTTCTGATTTGGAAAATCCTACCGCCAACCAACCCAACCCTCCCTTAACTGAAGCTTATACAGGAGAAGGCATCCACATCAATAGTGATTTTTTAAATGGTCTTAATAACGAACAAGCCAAAACTAAACACATGTCCTGCAATTTTTAGAAAAAATAATCACGGGTACTCTCATTATACTTATAAATTGCGTGATTGGGTCTTTTCGCGCCAACGATATTGGGCAGAACCCTTCCCCATTTATTATGATGACACCAACAATAAAATTTATACTGATACTAAATTATTCATAGAACTTCCTTTTGGAACAAATCAAACCATCAGGCACAGGCGTTAATCACCTCTTCCAAAGCCCATTTTTGGCTATATTTTGAAAAAGATGGCAAAAAATATCGCAGAGATTCCTAACACTATGCCACAACTTGCAGGTAGTTCTATGGTACTATATTGGCCATATTTTGAAAAAATTATTTAGGTCTAATCCCATTAAATACTACTCAAAGCAAAAGAACTACTGACTATTATTTGCCAGTAGACTTATACATTGGAGGAACAGAACACGCTGTTGGTCATTTACTTTATGCACGTTTTTGGCATAAGTTTTTATACGATTCAATCCCAAAAAGTTGTATTAAACCTTTCAAAAATTAGTTAATCAAGGTATTATTTTGGGAAATGATCACACTAAAATGTCTAAATCCAAAGGCAACGGCGTAAGTTCTTCTTTAATGCTTGCACGCTACGGTGCTGATATTAAATTGCGAATTTATATCTGCTTATGTCCGTTAGAAGATATAAATTTGTGAAAAAGGTTTCAAAGGAATACAACGTTTTTAAATAGAGTTTATCAAATGTTTTCTTTTTGCAATGCCAAATGATTTTGAAACCTCTCTAAACACTCATTTATCATCAAACCATTTTTCAAACAACCTTAAGATTATAAAAATTGAAATTCAATAAAGTTATTAGTCAATTAATGATTTTTTGTCAATCAAGCTTATAAACATCAAAAATAGCAAAAAAACAAGCACAGACCTTTTTGCAACTATTAAATCCGATTGCTCCTCACTTGACAGAAGAAATTAATCAAACTATTTTGAAAATAACTAAACCAACTAGTTGCTTTTTTAACTTGGCCTTTGCATGATAAAACTCATTTAGAACAACTGCAAGTAAAAATTATTGTGCAAGTAAATAGCAAATTAAGAGCTGTTTTGAAACTTCCTTGTGATTTGTCTTCAGAACAAATTAAAACTATAGCTTTTGCAAGATGCAAAAGTTAATAAGTTTGTATATGCCATAAAAACATATTCAAAAATATGATTTATATTCCCAATAAATTATTAAATATTATTGTTAATTAATCAATATTAACATCAATATTAATTTTTGGTGGTAATTGTGTATTTTAATCAAAACCACTTCTTTAATTTTAATCTTCAATTTTTAAAATTATTTAAGCAAAACTAATATTATTAAGCACTTTCACAAAATTTAATAAAAGGTAAGTTAACATGAAATTAAATAAAAAAGGACTTTTAATAGTTCTTTCAGGACCTTCAGGAGTTGGCAAAGCCACTGTGAGAAAAGCTTTGTTTGAAATGACTAATCACAATTTTGTGTATTCTGTTTCTGCTAGCTACCAGAAAACGCCGCGACCAGGTGAAAAAGATGGTAAAGCATTACCATTTTCTAACTAAAAAAGAAGAATTTGAAAAAGGGATTGAAAATAATTGTTTTTAGAATGGGCTAAATTTATTGATCATTATTAGGAACTCCTAAAAAGCAAATTCAAGATTTTTAAAACAAGAGAAAAAGAAGTGTTTTTAGAAATTGAAGTTGGAAGGAGCCACTCTGACAGAAAAAAGCGTATGTCAAACACAGTTTTATTTTTTGGTTCCGCCTGAAAAAAAAAGCTCTCTACGATCGTTTAAAAAAACGCGGCATCTGAACAAGAAGCAAATATTGCAAAACGAATTGCCAAAGCCAATAACGAGTTTCACTTAGCTCACAAATACGATTATATTGTAGTAAATGATGATACAATGCTGCTGACCGTATTATTGCAATTATTAGAGCAGAACATGCCAAAACGAAACGCAGCATTCGTAATTATTTAAAAATATTGAGGATAATGGTTATGCAGAACAATAGTAAACCAAATAAAAAAAATACAATAAGGGAAGGTTTGATCTATCCTTCGATTGATAAATTGTTGGATCAAATTAATTCCAAATACAAATTAGTTCATATTGCAAGCAAAACTGTTTGTGATAGAAACTCAAAAAAAAAAGAATTGCCTGAACTTGTGTGTAATAAAGTAGTTGGTAGCTTTCTTGGAAAGAAATTATTAATGATAAAGTTAAATTTGTCTTTAAGTAATTAATATTTAGGTACCATTTCAATAATTGATAAAATAAGTTAAATTACAAATAATATTGTGTAATTTAACTATTTTTTTATACCTCGTAATTATCTCACCTTCCTTTTATTTTTCCACCATTTATTATTATTTTTAATCACATTTTTTAACTTTGCAAGCGAGGTAAAATCCATGAATAAAACACATTTTAACCATATATTTCAGTTCTCTCAAACAAGAAGCCATAGATTTTTTAAAGATAAAGCCCGAAGGTATTTATGTAGATGCCACTTTAGGACAATGTGGGCATACTATAGAAATTGCAAATCTTTTGGCAACAAGGGTTTTTATATTCTTTTGACCAAAGATGTAAAAGCCTTTGCACAAACGCTAAAAAATCTTGTCCCCACATTTGCCAATTGAAATAATTCATAGCAACTTTTCGCATTTAAAAACCCAATTAGCACAACGAAATGTTTTTCAATTAGATGGTATTTTATTTGATTTAGGCCTATCTTCTTGTCAAATTGACAATCCCCAAAGAGGATTTAGTTATTTGTACAACACTCCTTTAGATATGAGAATGAATATTAATCAAACAATTACTGCACAATATATTTTAAATAATTACTCCTTTGCACAATTAAAAATATTTTTAAGATTTATGGTGAAGTTAAAAATGCTGCTTTGGTTGCCTCAGAAATTATTAAAACAAAGACCTTTTTCAGGCACATCTTATGATTTGGTTGTTGTCACTGATCGATTTTTGCAATCGCTAAAAAGGACATAGTGCTAAAAAAATATTTCAAGCATTGCGTATCAAGTTAACCAAGAATTAGAATCTTTAAAACAAGTCCTTGGAACAAAGTCTTGATTTGTTAAAACCCAATGCCAGGATAGTAGTTATTAGTTTTCATTCGTTAGAAGACCGCATTGTTAAACATTTTTTAAAAAACATAGTACTTTTGTTTTGCCTAAAAAATTGCCTATTACAATTATGCCCCAAACTCCTTTAAGTATTATGACTAAAAAAACTTTTTGCCAAGTGAGGAAGAAATGCAAAATAATTCGCGTAGTATTTCTGCTAAACTGAGGGTAGCTGTCAAAAATGGTTAGTTATCTAAATAAATGAAATAGTTAGCGCGCCTCCTCTAAATATCACCTTTTGCCTCCCAAAACCCCTCTAATTTTGATAAAATATAATATGTGTTATAGCTTTATTTACACATATTTTCAAGTTGTTTGATCCAACCAAAACATTAGATGGAGGTTTTTTGTGGTTAAAACAAAAGCAACAACACAAATTTTAATTAATGAAAAAAAGAAATAGAAAATTTTATTAGAAGGAAACTTATGGAAAGTAATTTTTTATTTTACCTTTCCTATCATTATTTATTGGATTTTTCAAAATGCATCAGATGCTATTGATCTTTTTATTTAAAAAGAAATCAAATTTCAGATAATCAACTTACCTTTGTAAGTCGCGTACATATATTTAAAGGTATTCTTGTTCCTTTTGGTATTTCTATTGCCACAGGAGGAGTTATTTTAGTAGGGCGTGCTTATGGACAAAATAATATTAATAAAATGCACCTTTATTTGGCAAAAACGTTTGTTCTTTCCATTTTAACTGGCTTTATTTTGGTCTTTTTATGCATTTTTGTTTTTAAAAGTTTCATTGCAACTAATATTTTAAAAATTAGTCAAAATGCAATTGAAAACAATGAAGGTATTAAATATTATAATCTTATTATATTGTCATGCTTGTTTGTATCATCATAAATACAGTTTTTTAAGCTTGGAGCGTGCCAAAGGCATAATAACAAAATTGCTCTTTTTTTAAATATTTTAAATCATTTTTGCTAAAATTATTTTTTCTTTGTCCTTTTCATTATTGGAATTCCTTCCATGGTTTCTTTGGCTTTGGCTACTTTGATTTCTAACGGAATTGTTACTTTATTTGCTTTGTGGTTTTTATTTTTTGACAGCAAAATCCTTCCGTATTATTTTATCCAAAATCAGTTTTGATAAAGAATTTTTGAAAAAATTTCTAAATTAGCTATTCCTGTTTGTGCCAGTATTAGTATTTATAGTGTTGGCAAATTAATTGTAAGTATCATTGTTAAAGAATGGTACGGTGATCCTCAAGGAATTAGTAGTTCCCAAATTGGAGCTAATTTAGCCTTAGCAGTAACTATTAATAATGTCTTTTATAATGCACTTAACTCTTTTTCTGATTCCCAAAATGCTATTATATCTCAAAATTTAGGTCATAACAATCTTAATAGAGTCTTTGAAGCATTCAAAAAAATTATTTTTTGTATGTGTGTTTTGCTTTAATAGGTTCTTTGATTAATATTTTTATTATGTTAATTTTGCCATTATTTCATTGGGATAGTCCTTGGGAAAAGATCTCTGTAGTTTGGAACAAGATGCTTTCCGTACATTATTATTTTTTGAAACTACTAACATGAATTTATCTTGTGGTGCTATTATTATATTTAATTTTTATTGAATTTTTAAACGCATAGGACCTTCCAGTTTTATCTGAATTTTTTAAGAACTTTAATTCCTTGTCTTTTTTATTGTTCTTTTTCCAAACACTTTTAAATCAAGGTGTAATGGGGAGTAGGTTTGAGTATTTTTCTTAGTAATTTTATTGTTTTATCACATATTATTAATTTTTTGCAACTTTTTATGCAAAATTAAAACATGATAAAACGATACGAATAGATCAAATATTTTTATATATTATAACCTTTTATATTGATAGTATTGTAATAAAGTACAATTATATAAATAAATGCTTTAATTGCTTTTTAAAATTATGTTGCAAAATCTTTAATATCATGAAATAAAGCATATAAAGGGTAGTTTTTTTATCTTGTACTTTATCTTTTATAATGAAGATTATAAAATAATTATTTGTTAAAAAATTTTTGTATTTTCTTTTATCTCTTTTAATTTGCATTTTGAACACAAAATCTTATCCGTGAAAATAACTAAAGTATGGCCCTTCATAACGTAACTGCCCAAAAAATGAAATTCATATCTCAAAAAGATTACGAATTCAGAATACGAAACTACTACCTGCTCAAAATAATATTTTGCAAACATTTGCATAGTTGTTAACTACTTGGTAGTATAGATAATTTTGATAAATCATTTTGCGTAAAACATCTGCCATCCATTGCCACATCAGTACAAATTTTATCGCAATTTCACCATCGGCAACTGTAAAGGAACAGAACGTAACCTATCACCGGCAATGCATGTG
>NZ_CP169277.1:593669-597962 GCF_041920595.1 Areca yellow leaf disease phytoplasma | reverse complement strand
TACGTATTGCTAGCCCCGAAATCTCTGAAGAAAAGTATCACAAATATTTAGATATATTATTAGGGATTGAACAAAATCCAACCATCCTTTAGCACTAGTTATTAAAAACCATTTCCACCAAAAATCTCACCTAAAATGGAAATTACTAGCTCAGTTGGCATCATTCGAAACTTTTTATCAAACAATCATTATAAAATTGTCAAAGCATTGCTTTTACCCAAACTCCAATCTGTGCACACATATTTTACAAGCGCAAACGCAAAAATTTTTATCCGAAGGCAAAACCATCACGTTTTATTTTAGTTGTAATAATCACATTAAGCGTGGCTTTAGCTCTTGGATAAATTACGTCCTAAGCTTATCATTTAATGCAATACTTCAACCATAAAAACATCTATACTGCAGTAATTACAGGAGATACCCAACAATCGCTTACATCTTACAAAAAAACTTCATCTCAAAGCAGCTTGGGGAGATATTCTACCTGCCTATAAACTAGAAAAAAGTTTCAAGGCCGATGCCAACTGAGCTAGTAATTTCCAATTTTAATTGAGATTTTTTGGTGGAAATAGTTTTTTAATAGCTAGTGCTAAAGGATGGTTGGATTTTGTTTCCATCTAATAATATATCTAATATTTGTGATACTTTTCTTCAGAGATTTCAGGGGCTACATAAACATCAGTTACTTGAGGTTTGCCTTCAGTAAGTGCCTGTTTTGTCGCATGCAAAAGCTTTGATATCTTGCCATTTTTTCCAAAAGATCTGCCGTTTTTGGAATAAAAATCCCTTTTTTTAGTGAGGTTAGAAATAGCTGCAAGAGTGGAAGGAATGTCAGCTGCAACTAGGAGCACATGGAGATGATACAGTTAAAAAATCATTGTTTTGTGTAGCCAAAATTGCTAAATTCAAATTGGGATTACTTGGTCCAGTCAAATGTGGTATTCCTGCAAGACCAAGGACAACAACAACTGTTGCCATAACGGTTTTTACATAAATTGGTTCTATTTTTTTAATTAAAGTAGTGTTTTAGAAATATTGTTTTTGGGTTTGGCTTACTAATCTTACGAATTTGAGCAAACAGTCTGTTCGTTGGCTGGCTGTGACACGCATAACAAAAATGGTTGCTGCCGTTAATGGTGCTGCTGTAGACAAAACTCACCTGGTTGTTTGTCACAAGAATGCCTTCGCCTGTAATGTTAGCTTCGTTAATGTTGGGCTTGCCCGAAACAATGAAGCGGTATTAAGGAGATTGGTCGCCTGGTAAAGTCGGACTAAATCATTGATTTTGAGTAGTTTGGAAGGAATAATTTCAGTACTGCCGTCTTCTTTTTGTAATCTTGCTTCTGCTACTTGAAGCTTTAGAGATTTTGATTTCTTTTGACTTTTTTGCCTCAACGTATTCTTCTAAAAAGAAGCTCCTGAAAATATGACAATTAATAAAATGCCGTCGTTGTAGTTTTTAAATATAAAGCTCCCAGAAGCCGCTAAAGTCATTAAAAAATAGCAAGATATTTGGGAGTGAATTTTTAAATTTACCAAGTATCTTGCCAAGTTTCTATAAAACCTTCTAAGAAATAACATGATGAACCGATTAAAAATAAAAGTGCCAAAAGAAGCAAAGAACTAATACTAGTGTGTTTTTGCAATTGTGAGAATGCAAATATAGAGCAAATAAACTATATAAAAATGTTCCTATAACAAAACAAATTAATGGTTTTTATCGTTGTGTTCGTGATTGTGGATGGATGAAGAATTGCTGCAGCAAAACAAATTTTGGTACCTCTTTGCTTATTTTTTTGGATAAATATAATTGTAAAATATTTTTTTAGTAATGTAAAATATGTTTGGAAAAAGTGTTAATCGATGAGTTGTTTGTTAGTTTGGGTTTAGTTTCGCATTTGGTAAAATTTTTTAATAAAATGGCAGAACACTAAATTCAAAACATATAAAAAAATTCAAAAAATCTGGAATTTTTAAAAGTTAATAATTACTAATTTTCAGAATTTTGAGAGAAAAATCTTCTTCTTGTGGAGGGTTATCTAGCAAATCTTGGTATTTGTTTTTGATGCAATTTTTCAATTAGTTGACGGGTTTCTGAATTTATGGGATGAGCGATATCTCTAAAAGCCTTTGGAAGTTTTTCTATAGCATAGCAATAAATATACCTCTTTCTCCTTCTATAATTCTGATGTCATTAACTACAAATTGGTTTTCAAAAGTGATTGAAGAAACTCCTCTTAATCTACTTTCACCGTTGATTTTTCTAATTTTTACATCGGTAACTTTCATTTCTTAAGCCTCCAGTTTTGCTTCATTTTATATTAAATGCTAAATTATTATTCGTTATTTATTATTAATTATTTATGGTTTGTGTAATAATACAAATTAAAAATTACAAATAAAATATAAATAATAATTGGATGCAGTTAATATTTTAATGGACATTTTTATTTAAAAAAGATTAATATTTAATTTTTTGATATTGATGTTTAATATCGGAAAAAGGAAAATCATTTCCTAATGAGCTTTGTGATTTATTTTCAATATGAAAAGTTTTATTATTTTATGACATATTAAAAAAAATAAACCATTTAACAGTTAATTTTGAAAAAGTTTCTAAAGTTACCTGTTCGGCTCTAATTTGTAAAGGGATGTGATGTTGTAAGAAAAAAGGAATAATGGTTTCTTTGGATAACAAAAATTGACAAGATAAGTTGTTGAGTAAAGTTTTTCTTTTTTGTTTAAAGGAAGCTTTTATAAACTTGATAAATTGTTGAAAGAAAGTAGGGCAAATGTTGTTATTTTTAGTAAGTTTAATAACAATACTGTCTACTTTGGGTGCAGGAAAAAACATATGTCTTTTAACTTCTTGGATTTTTTCAATACTAAATAGAAATTGAATAATTACAGATAAAGCGTTATAATTTTTGTTAGTTGGGTTGAGCCAGTAAACGCATTCCTACTTCTTTTGAATCATAATAGTAGCATCATTAATTTGGGGAGTGTCAACAATTTTAAAAAAGAATAGGTGAGGTAATATAATAAGGTAAGTTACCAATTAAACTTAATTGAGAGTTAGGAATAAAATGATAATCAAAATCTTTTTAATAAATCTCTTTTTAAAAAATCATCATAAATGATATTAACATTGTTATATTTTCAAAATTTAAAAAAGGTTTGAGAGTAGCATCAATTTCATAGGCTAAAACATGTTTAGCTTAGGACAATAATTTTGGTTAAAGCACCTTTGCCAGGTCCAATTTCTAAAACATTTTTATTCGTGATGGAAGCCTTAGTTACAATTTTGTTTTAATAAATTAACATCTGTTAAAAAATTTTGACCGTATTTTTTTTTGGTTGTATGATGCATTTGATTTCCTTAAATAAAATTGATATGGATGTTGGCTTTTGGGATTTGTTTGTTAGTTGAGAATTGGGGAAGTTGTTTGGGAGGTGTTTATAGGGGAAGTTTTGGATTATAAAGGGCGATAAAAAAATTTATTATCTTGTTTAGGACTACTTTTGATTAAACTTTAATAATAGGGATTCTTCTTTCAGACTTTTGAGTCCTCCCTTTAGATTTAATTAAAATTTTGGTTTCAAATTTAGGCTTACTTTCGGAATAAGCATTTTGAAAAGCAGAATTACTCGAAGTATAATATTTAATATAAGCGCGGTTTTGGTTGTGATATTGTTGCTTAATGTGTGCAATTTGTTCTTGGGTTTGGTCGTTATCATCTAGAATGTGCCAAATACGTCTATTTAGAAAATCATTACATAAATTTTTTAAAATGGTATCCTTACTATTTTTAAGATGTAGGATTAAACCGTTCATATAATAATCATCAATTGCTAAGATATGTTGTCTACAGAGTCAGTTTGATTGTTTACAAAATTGTAAAAAAGGTTGGATATATGGGTCTACAGGATAGTTATTTTGTAATAAATCACATAAACGTTTACAAATTTTTTTCTAAAATAGTGCTATAAGCTCTTACTTTGGGCTTATAATAAATTTCACAACATATGATATGGTTAATTAAATAATTTTCAATAGCAAAACACCCTACTTGTCTAAAGCAATACATTTTTCGTTATTTTTGCTAGGATGAGGCTCAATTATCATGCTACTCATTAAACGTTCTAAATCGATATGCCCATAAGTGGCACCCAAAATAACTAAATTAATAATCTAGTCTGTCAATATCAATTTGACTAGTTAAATTGAATTGTTAAGGGAAATTTCTTTGTTTTTCAATCACACTAGCAGCAATACGTAACCGAACGAAGCAT
>NZ_CP169277.1:588143-593569 GCF_041920595.1 Areca yellow leaf disease phytoplasma | reverse complement strand
TGTACATTAATGGACAAACAAATGGTAAGTATTGAAATTGGACCCGGTTCATGCCTGTGCAGAGTACACCCCGATTTTAAATCCGAATGCCACTTGTGATACGATGACGGCTTACTCAAATGGCGATACTGCCAAATTACGAAATAAAAATAAAAAATAAATAATTTCAGAATTTAAATTTATGTTATAAGGATATATCATCTTATAATCATATTTCACTTAACAAAACTAACAATATACACACCATTCCTATTTTATTGAATCATATACTTCTTCACGGTGTCTTCGCTCAATAAAATCCTTCTAAAACGCAGTCACAATAAGAAGGAGGTAAAACGGATATGATAAAATTACAAAATTCCAATAGCCCTAATTGTAATTATTCAATAAATAATTTATAAAACCAATCCATCTTAAAAAGCCTTCAGATCTGAAGTTTTTCAGACTTATCTGGCGGTTAGAGTTTGGAATGATGAATTGATACTGAAAAATCAATTACACTTCCGTTTTCCAAAGATACAAGACGTATAAATATTGTTGTAGTGCTAACACGTCTTTCATGAGGTATCATACTCGTTTACACAATAGTTTAGTGTTTAGAACTTGCAAGAAGGTTTTTAATATTTGTGATTTTTAAAAACCTTTCTGCAAGTCTAAAGAAAACACCTTAAATGTGTATAAAAACTAATGAACTTTGCTCCATGAAAGACGGATGCATAGCGCCGCTTAATTGTTTTATACGTCTTAATCTTTGGAAAACGGAAGTATCAATTAATTTTTCAATCAATTCGTATTCCAGATAAATATAACGTAGATAGGGTCACGAAAAACTTCAGATCTGAGAAACTTTTTAAAGATGGATTGGTTTTTTGCATTGATTTTATTGAGGATAATTTTTAATTAAGTTTATTGGGTTTTGTAATTTTTATCCTTATCCGTTTTACCTCCCGCTACTTGTTGTTTGCGATTTTAGAAGAGTTTTTATTGAGCGAAAGACATACAAATGAAAGGAAATTTATGTCTTTCGTTCAATAAAAAAAATAAAATAATTGTTAGTTATATTGTTAGTTTTGTTAAAGGGGTGAAAATAAATATAGGTTATATAAGATCTTTGGGGTGAGTTGCAAGATCCTTATATAACGCAAGAATTTAAGTTCACAAAATTATTTATTTTTTTATTTTTAATGATTTATTTCAGTAATTTAACAGTATCGCCATTTTTAAAGTAAAAAAGCACTGCACGTCATCGGTATCTACGATGGCATTCAAGTTTAAAATCCGGGGTGTACTCTGCACAAAACTGTTTTAAGATGCCAGGTTTTAGTGCCTTCCGTTTAAATAACACACCATTTGTTTTGTCGTAATACCAAAATTTTTTGCATCTTGGGTAGATAAATGAATATGTCTGTTAGGCAATAATAACACTTCTTCAATGTCTATGACCTTTGAGACCTATTAAAAGTGACTGCCTGAACACTTTAATATCGCCTGAAGAATCTAACAGGAGCTGTAAAACCGTGTCTTAAAGCTTATCGCTTTGACTAATTTCTACTTGGTCAAAAGGTCTTGTGGGTCCTAAAATCCGAACTTGTGGAAGAATTTTTTCCTGATGGACTCATAACATCAATTTTTTCTCTTGGGCTGCAAATTGTCCTGTTTGTTTGAGGGGTTTGAAAAAAGCGAGTTGATAATTTTTTGACCGAATAAAATATCTAGTGTTTCTTGTGATAGATGAGTGTGTCTTCCTGAGATTCCTATTGGAATGTGATACATGTTTGCCTCCATTGTTTACATTTACAGCTTTATTATAACATTTTTATTATAAAATGCCTCTTATTTTCTACATATTTTGATTTTTTTATTGAAGAATTGGTAAAAAGTTTTTGTGCATAAATAGTATATAATTTTTAGTAATTTACTTTATTATAACATGAATTATTAGAAATATTCAAGGTAATTTGTTTATTTTGTTATTTTATTGTTTTGTTATGCTATATTTATTAATGACAAATAAAAGATGACTATGTAAAAAAGATTCTGGGGTTTAAAGGTATTTCACTGTTCCGTTTTTAGACATTTTTTTATTTAAAAATCACTCTTTAAGACTTAAAATTAAATAGATAATTTCATATCTTTTCAAATTAACAAATAATTTCATTACACTTAAAAAGTGTCTAATGTTTTTTTATAATTTGCTAGTTTCAAAAGATATTTTTTTAAATATTTTATCCCTACATTATATATATAGGCCGAAAAAACGAAAAAGTTGCATATAAAACGACATTGATTAAATTTTTTTTACGAAATAATGCGGAATTTATTGTTTTTTGTAAAAAAATGTATGACAAAAACAACCTTTTTTTCAAAGGTTATAAGTTTATATATCCGTAATTAAATATTTATCTAAAAGTTTGAAAGTATTTTAAAGGAGATGAATTGTTTAATTTAGTTAAAATCCATTTATTATTCCAAAAAGAAGTAAATTGTTTTATTATTTTTTTGATTTTACTTGGTGTTTTTTGGAATAAAAAGGGATGTTGGTTGGATAAAATACTTTTCATCTGGCCAAAAAGATTTTCAATGACAGCATTATCACGTGGGGTTGCTTTACGAGACATGCTAATTAAAAACCCTTTTTTAGTTAAAACTTTTTGTACTTTTAGAGATTGATAAACTTTTACCTTGGTCCAGAATGTATAATGCAAAGTTTTCAAAGGAGGAATTTTTTAATGGTATTTAAAATTAAATTCTTTATCTTGGCAGTTAGTGATGTGAAAAGAGACAATTTGATTGTTGAAAGAATCAATAACACATAGAAAAATAGATAAAACCTTGGGGAGTTTTAAAATAAGTAATGTCGGTAAATAGTTTTTCATGGGTTGGGAGGTAGTAAAGTTTGATTAATTAAATTTGGGACTATTTTGAGGTTGGATTTCTAAATTTTTATGATAATAATATTTATTTTCTTAAACCTTAACTTACAACAAATATTATTTTTCTTTCATGATAAGATAAACTTTTCTTAGTAATAAATTCGTTAAAAATTTCTTGGTATAAATCAGTAATTTTACGATGACCGTAAAAATATGAATGTTGTAAACATAAAGTTTGAATGCGTTGTTGTTGTAAAAAATATTTTGTTTGTTTTAATTTTATTTTTTTTCAATTTTTAGCCAATAATAATAAGTACTTCGATTAATACGAATTGTTTTTAAAATGGTAGTTAAATTTAGGTCTTTGACAAATTGTTTAACCAATTGAAAAACTATTTTTTTATTAATAGTTTGAATGTGGAAAATCATATTTTGTAATAATTTTATTTTTTTTCTTTAATTTTTGCATTATTAACACCAATTATCTTAATATTTTTTTATTTATTCCAAAAATAATTATAACTAAAAAATAATAAAAAACTGAATTTTTAAATATATTTATTAAATTATTATATAATATTATTAGTATTCAATGACGAGCAGAGCGAACTAGGCGTAAGCCGAAGTATATTAAGAATTAACTATTACACCCCCTCTATAAAGTCCCCTTTGGGGATTTAGGGGGGTCTAAATTTAACGTATATATTAATTATATAATTTTAAATTTAAACATTATAAATTATTATAATATATAATAAATTTATATATACTAATTAAATATAAAAATACCTTGATAGGTTTTTATATTTAATTAGCATCATTAATATTATTTTATTTAATATTAAATAAAATAATATTAATGATATATGTTTCTAATAAGGTTAAACCCGAATTAAGTATTATTTATCGCAACCAAAATCAAAACAGCCTTGGAATTTTTGATTTTGGTTGTAGTTTTACCCACGGGGTTTAACCTTATTAGAAACATACCATTATATATAGGCGAAAAAGGAAAAGGTTGCTATAAAAACAGTATGGAGTTAATTTTACACAATAATGCGGAGTTTTTGCTTTTGGGTTGGTTATGCTATATAATAACAGAGTTAAATGGCAAAATGCTCACCATAAACACTAGCGAAAATGATGACAGAAGAGATAAAAATGGAAAAAAATGGAAAAAAATAAAAAAAATATCCCCCTCATTTGAGGGGGTCTAAATTAGGTTAAAAAATGATTCGTTTTAATTTATGCCAAAATTGTGAAAATTAAAAGTATGATATTTACAGGTTTTGAAAGGTCATTTATAGGCTAAATTGAATATAAGGGGGTCTAATAATCCTAGGGTAATTACCCTAATTGGAATTAAATCAAAGCGATAGGGGCAAAATAATGCGTTTAAGAGGAATTCCTGATTTAGAAGTTTATTTTTTATTCTAAAATTAGTTTTGTTTTATAGTTTTTAAAAATTCTTGGAACCGATGGATATTGAATAAAATATTGGTTTCGTTTCAGTTAAGATTTTATCCACCAAAATGGCGTTCTTTTTTAACCCTGGGCCATCAATTACATAAATGAAGCGAAAATTTTTGAATTTGTTAATGATATTATCAAATTCTACTAAACGTTTTAATTCACTATTAATTTTGGAACCTGAATTGTTAAAAAAACTACTTTCCAAAAGATAAGTGGTGGTGTTGTGTTGAAAAACAAAATCCACTCTTTTTGTTTCTTTCAATTCGACACCTTTTTAAAATATCTGTTAATTCTTCTTGAAAGTTGAAGTTGTGTTTTTTTGAAAAGGGTTTAATCAAAGTGGAATAAACCTTCTGATTTATTTTTTTTTCTTGAGTTGGAATCCTAATCCAACAAAACCCCTAAAAGATAATCTTTAATATTTTTGGATTATAAACCTTTTATTGTTTTAAAACTTGAAATATCTGTTAAATTTTGATCGAATCGATAACGAAAAAGATTATTAACTGTTTGTTCCATATTAACAAATGTGTTTAGTGTTTTTAGAAAAATATTCTAAAATATCTTTGTTTTTAATAATGTTTTTAGACCAATCGGAATTGATATAATATGTATTTTTCCATGGGTCTTCTTCGTGAGTTTGTTTAGATAAAGAATTGGCTTCTTTGTTGCCGTATAATGAAATAATATCATCAAGGATTTGTTTTTGAGCGGCATTTATTTTAGTTGCATCTCCCATTGATAAAGAATCGGGATTTAACGGTTTATAAGTAAATTCTTTTAGTTGTGCGCACAATTCAGGAAAAACAGGACCATAAATCCAAGCTTGGATTTGTTCTTTTACAAGAGGTTTTTTAGTTTGCACTAAATGTTTTGCGTGAGCGTAATAAATCATTTTATTTAGTTTCATTTTAGTAGTTGGATGAGGATTATTTTCAACAATGTAAAGTGAAACATCAAAAACGTTAATTTGGTTTTTTGTTGGGGATGATGGATGTTCATATTAATTCCCTTCCTATTTTTATATTATATTTTAACATCTTTTTTTTGATGATTTTTTAATTGTTTAAGCAATACATA
>NZ_CP169277.1:581408-588043 GCF_041920595.1 Areca yellow leaf disease phytoplasma | reverse complement strand
TGTATTGCTTAATATTTTTGAAAATAAATAAAAAGTATTAGATGAATTTGGTGTTAATAATGCAAAAATTAAAGAAAAAAAATAAAATTATTACAAAATATGATTTGCCACATTCAAACTATTAATAAAAAAATAGTTTTTCAATTGGTTAAACAATTTTCTCAAGACCTAAATTTAACTACTATTTTAAAAACAATTCGTATTAATCGCAGTACTTATTATTATTGGCTAAAAATTGAAAAAAAATTAAAATTAAAACAAACAAAATATTTTTTACAACAACAATGCATTCAAACTCTCTAGCAAGCTATAACATTTATATTTTACATTATCATCGTAAAATTACTGATTTACTTCTCAAATAATTCTTTAACGAATTTATTAATAAAAAAAGACCTTATCATGAAAGAAAATAATATTTACAAGTTATGCTAAGAAAAATAAATATTATTATCATAAAAATTGAACCAACCTCGTGTATTCCCAAATTAATTAATCAAGATCATTACCTCCCAACCCATGAAAAATATTTACTGACATTACTTATTTTAAAACTCCAAGGTTTTATCTATTTTTCATGTGTTATTGATTCTTTTCAACACCAAATTGTCTCTTTTTCACATCATCAACCGCTAAGATAAAGAATAATTTTTATGTCACCATTAAAAATTCCTCCGAAAATCATATACATTTGACCATGTAAAGTTTATCACCCTAAAAGTAAAGTTTGACACCTAAAAAGGTTTTAATTATACGTCTCAGAAGCAATCTCAATGCAGATACGTTGTCATTAAAAATTTTTGCCAGATGAAAAGTATTATTCAACCAAACATCCTTTTATATTCAAAAACACCTAAAATCAAAAAAATAATAAAACAATTTACTTTTGAAATAATAATGGATTTTAACTAATTAAATAATCATCTCCTTTAAAATACTTTCAAAACTTAGATAAACAGTTTAAATTACGGATATATAAACTTATAACTCTTGAAAAAAAGGTTGTTTTGTCATATTTTTTTCATAAAAACAAGGCAATTTCGCATTATTTCGGTAAAAAAATTTAATCAATGTCGTTTTATATGCAATTTTTCGTTTTTTCGGCCTATATATATAGCGTTTAGGGACAAAATATTTAAAAATAGATTTTTGAAACTAGCAAAATGGTAAAAAACATACACTTTTTACAAGTGTAGCCTAAATTATTTATACCTGGCATATGAAATTATCTAGTTTACTCTAAGTCTTAAAGTGATTTTTTAAATAAAAAATGCTTAAAAAAACTAAACAAAATATTTTTTGCATATAATAGCGAAGTTTAAAGGCTAAAGTACTGCTATTAAAGGTTTATAACCAAAAAAAACGGTAAAATATGTTTCATTTCGTGCTTTAAGGTGTTTTGATGGGTTTCAGAGGCGGCTCATAGACAAAGTTAATTTACAGACAAAAAAAGACTAGTTTCTGAAGAAGTCTACGATTTTGTTGTATTCTTGTTTTAATTATTTATTAGGACATACTTCTAAATTAAGAGCCTTCACTTTATTTTTTAATATTTCAAAACAAACAATTGTTGTATTATATTAAATAATGAATATTTTTTGATAAATAGAAATGCATCAAAGCCCATGTTATTAGTTGTCACTGTATTAAATTCAGCTTTAATATTAGCTGTTGTTTTAATGCAAACTTCAATGTAGATAAAGGACAAGTAGGAAGCGGCTCACAATCTTTAGGATTGAATAAAAACAAACCTTCATATGTTACTTTCCCACAAGCATTAAAAATCAGTTCCTTTAGTAGTGGGCACAATTTGTTACTAATATTGTTTTGTACTTTCTTCTGATTAATTTGCATTAATTGGATATGTCATTTGGTTATAACAGATGCGCAGGAATGTTAAGAGATTTAGTTGCTCCATTTGTAATACTTTCCTTGTTAATAGTTTTAATTCAATTTATTAATATGTTACAAATATTTAGAAAAAAAATTAAACTTATTAAAATTGAAGTAGTGCTTAATAAAATTAATGGAGAATGAGAAGAACAACATTAAGATAGAAAACAAATATTAATTATTATAAAATATAAAGATAAATTAATATAATTAACAAATTTTAATTATTAACCCAATATTTATTTCTTTACCTTTGAATCTTTATAATAAAAATAGTTATACTGATATTAATTAAATGTTAATTTTAATTGTTTTATGTATTATAAATAATAAAGTATTATTTAAAAAATATCTTTAGTTATTAAAAGTTTGATATTGTTAGAAATTGAAAATATTTATAAATGAGTGCACATTACAATTTAGTATATTTATTATATATAAAATAAAAAGTGTTAAAAAATGAAAATTATAAAGATGCTCTAAACATAGATTTATATTCATAAGTATATTAAAATTGTTGTATCTATTATACAATGATACTTATTTTTATATTTTAAATTAAATTGTCAAATAGATAGTTTTTACATATACCAAAAACGAAAAGAAGTTAAAAATTACATATTATGATTCAAAGGAAAAAAGAAAATACAAAAATTAGAATATCTAAAATATACCATATGTTTTATTATTTATGTTTCTATGATTTTTTGGGTATGGCTTCATTTTATGGGTTATTTTCAAAGAGTTAATAATTTAAGAAATATTTAAGAGGCGCTGTGGTAGCTGATGCAGCTCCGAATAGTTTGATCACAAATCTGATAAAGATACAAGTAAAGTACAGAACTATTCAAGGTGAATATATTTGGTGATTTCCATAGATTAATTTTCGATAAAGAAGGTAAAAGCATTACTCTCAAGAAGAAAAGTATGTAAAAGCAAATTTAGTCTTTTGATTTTTGATGGGATGTTTATCGTTGTTCAAAAATGGTTCAGTTGACGTATTATTTCTTCATTAGTATTACTGATAAAAGAAAAGAAAATCTTTGATTTTCCTATTGCCTATACTTTGATAACATAGGGCTTTTAGTAAGAAAAGATGACAAGTGTTTTTAAAGATTTGCTAAAAAAGAAGTAAACATAAACATATGTTATTAAAAGATTCCAAAGACCCAATTAAATTTTTAATCTCTTCACTGGTTCGTGGCTGATAAAGTTATTGAAAATATTAGATCATTTAGGAAATTTATTACACATTACTAAATCCAATCCTATTGATGATGCTGTTATGTAGTGTGCTCAAAGCGTCAAAGATAAAGCTTCTGATATTTTGTAACTTGATAGTTATATTACTAAATATTATGCTTCGCAAAATGATGAATTAAAACATATATCAATTATATCTGATGTTGCTCGTTTTACTGTTTCTCCTACAGGTTTAGGAATTTTAGTTAAAAAAGGTAATACAAAATTAATTACTCCAATTAATAATGCTTTTAAAGAAGTTTTAAAAAAAGAAGAAATTTATTCTAGAGGGTTATGGTTTAGATGTTAGCGTATAATTGAGTTAATCAAAGAATTAAAAGAAGAACAATCAAAACCAACTGACAAACAAGACCGAAATAGAATAAAAACTTTAGAAGACAAAATATCTAAATTTAAAGAAATAACTAATAAATGGTTGTAGAAACAATCTTTAAAAGAGTTAAGTCAAAAACAAGGATTAAATTGTATAAAAAGTATCTTCTTGTTTTACCTGATTATGCCACACCTTAAAAACTACTTATTACTGCATTAGATGGAGTTATTGTAGGTTTTATCTTAGCTATTGTTTTCAATAAGGATTAAAAGTATTAAACCTAATTATCAAACACAAAATCCCTTTATTGTAGGGTTAATACAAAGTTTTCTTTTACTTGCTTGATGCAATACTTTATATTTTTAAATCAATTCCAGTAGCAACTCAAACATTATAGTTCATTTTGGTTGAGAGCTTATAATCCTGAATTAAATCCGATGTATTCAGGTATTATAGTGTTATTATTAAATTCAGCAGTTAGTATTACAAATATTTTATTACAAAATATTAAGTTTTCTTTTTTTATTGATAAAGAGACAAGTAGAAGCTTTCTAGCTTTAGGAATGACTCAAAGACAAACATTTTTTGTGTTATTTTTCTCAAAACGCTTAAAAGATCGCTCTTTTTGTAGTACAACAATTTATTGTAAATATTAAAGATAGTGCTTGTTTTGGTGGGTTTGCTGGTCTGGTTAGATGAAAGCATGGAAAGCCAAAAACTCAAATTGTTCAACAGGAAGCATTAAGTATTCCTTATGCTATTACTGCTTGTATCTATTTAGTGTTAATTGACGATTGCTAATTTATTTGGTTAAATATTTAGAAAACAAAAAAAGGAGTTTAGAATGCAATATTTAATTGAAGAAGATCTTCTTTGTAAAAAGTTTGGCGATAAAAGAGATTTTAAAAAATATTAATTTAAAAAATTAAAAAACAAAAATAGTAATCTATTATTGGTTTTTTTTTTCAGGTTCAGGGAAATCTACTTTATTAAGATGTTTTAATCTATTAGAAGAACCTAATTCTGGTCAAATTTTAATTGATAATAAAAAATATCTTAGATAAAGGAGCAAAATTATCTGATCTTAAGAACTAAAGTAGGAATGGTTTTTCAAAATTTTAATTTATTTGAAGGAAAAACAGTATTAGAAAATTGTTGTTTTAGCTCCGATGAAAGTATTAAAATTATCTAAACAACAAGAAGTCAAGAAAATGCTTTAGAACAGTTGAAAGAACTAGATTTAGAAGCTCTTGCTAATCAAAGAGTAGAAACTCTTTCAAGGGGACAAAAACAACGTGTTGCTATTGCTAGAGTTTTATGTATGAAACCTGAAGTTATTCTTTTGAATGAACCAACTTCTGCCCTGAATCCTGGTCTACTTTGCAAGTATTACAAACTTTACAAAAATTATCAGAGAAAAAAATAAATCTTATTATTGTAACTCATGAAATGAAATTTGCTCAAAGAGCATTCAAGAGACATCATTTATTTTATGGAACAAGGTAAAATTCTTGAAAAAGGTACTCGAAAGAAATTTTTGAAACTGATAAGTTTCTTAAATCTAAGGCTTTTTTTGAAGATTTTTGATTCCTTATAAATATATCATTATTTTTATTAAAATAACCCAAACTGCAATTACAGTTTGGGTTTTCCTTTCTTTTGGGGTAGATAAATTGTTGTAATTGTTTATAATTTAGGTTTTGTAGGATTATTAGGTTTTTAGGATTATTATGTGGTGGTATTACTGAAGTTTATTACCAGGATAAAGTTTTATATTTTTCAGTTGTCCTAGATACATATAGTCGCAAAATTTTGGCTTATCATGTTTCTAATTATGAAGGCACACCTTTAATTATAGATACTATTGATAAATTAAATGTATTTGAAAATGATTGCATTTTTCATTCTTATCTTAAATTTCCATATTATAAATTGGATGTTGAAGAAATTTTAGAAACCAAAAATTTAATTCAGAGTTTTGAAGATAGACAAAGGATTCAAAAAGAGATTCAATCTTCTCCTTGTCTTATTTAACTTCTTTCTTTTCTTCTTTTAAATGTGAATGTATTTATTATGGCATTCCAAACCCTAGAACTATTAGTAAAAAAGTTATGATTGAAGCTATTTGTAAATATATGTCATATTATAATTTAGAAAGAATGTATTCATAACTTAATTATGCTACTCCTGATGCATTTGAAAAAAATATTTTTTAAAAAGTTAAATGAATAAGTATTTGAAAGTAATTTTGGGTATTGTTTCGAGTTATAAAAAAAATCTCCATAAACAAGTTTCCATAATTTTATTTTTACAAATATTACATAATTTATTATGCAATGCAAAGATATATAAAAAACACTATAATTACACTATTTTATTGCTTTTTTATCTAAATTTTGGTATAATCCTCAGTAGAGTTATTAATAATAAATTGATAATTAAGTAACTAAAAGGAGATTATAATCATGGCTAATATTAAACAACAAAAAAAACGTAATAAAATAATAGAAAACGTCGTTTGCAAAATGTTTCTTTTAAATCATCTGTAAAAACAGTGGTAAAACGAAAAGTAAAAACTGCAGTTGCAAACGCTGATAAACAAAAAGCCTTAGCTTTATTAAGTATAGCTTACATAAAAAATTTGATAAAGGGGTTTCTAAAGTTTATCCGCTAACTTTTTCTGCACAAGAACAAATCTGATTTACAGTAAATTAATAAAATACCTTTAATTTTTCTTTACAAAACTCACAAAACCACATTAATTAAAACAAGCCTCAAAACTTATCATAATATTGGACCAACAAACATAACATTAATATTTTAATTGTAACTATTTTATTTAAATATATTGTGAGTGGAAAAAGGTTGATAAATTTAGCATTTTTTTGGGCAAAATAAAGTAATTCTATGTAACTTCAGGATTTATTGTAGGATCAGTTTTAGGGGCAAGTCTATATTTTATATCGTCATTAAATGAACCTAAATATTTTTCACAAACCACAGTAAAAAAGGTGTAAAATGAAGTTAATAAAATTTTAGGTACCGAATTGAAATCTCCTATACAGGAAACCCTTCTTCTAGCGAAAATTTCTACATTGGTGGTTTGAATTTATAAATGGTTTAAATAATAAAAATGTAAAAATTTTTCAAACCATTAACTAACAAA
>NZ_CP169277.1:578299-581308 GCF_041920595.1 Areca yellow leaf disease phytoplasma | reverse complement strand
ATTATTGCTTTTATAAATGGTTTAATAATAAAAATAAGTAAAAATTTTCAAACCCATTAACTAACAGAAATTTATATTCTTACTACATTTATATTTTTCCAATTAAAACTTATTATTTTTGCCACCATTAAATTAATTTTTCCCAAACTAAAGAGGTATTTTTTTATGTTAGAACTGAATTTTGTAGTCCAAAATCTTGCCTCTGTTATTGCAAAATTAGAAAAAAGGCAAAAAAATATTTTCTTATTTAATAAATTACCTCTTTTTAGCACAACAAAGAAAATCTTTACTTTTGGAAATACAGGATTTAAGAAGTCAAAAAAATCAATCATCTAAAAAAGTTGCCCAAAGCTAACACTTAAGAAGATGTACTCTTGTTTTGCAAAGACACTAATTTTTGCGTGATGATTTACAAAAACTAGAACAAAGTTAAAACTAGTGAAATTTTTTTTTTTTACACACACACACTGGATCTTTTGGTTGACACCCCAATTTACCACACGATTCTTTGCAATTTGGACAAACGATAAGGACAATATGAGAATTGTATTGCGAAGGACAACAAGAACTTTTTGCATTTACGCCCAAAGACCATGTTTATTTAGCTGAAAATTAGATATTCGGACTTTAAAAAAAGCTTCTAAAATTTCTGGTAGGATTTGTTGTTTGCAAAGGGCTAGGAGCACGCCTCGAAAGAGCCTTAATTCAATTTATGATGGATCTTCATAGTAAAAAAGGTTATCAAGAAATTATTCCTTCTCCTTATATTATCAATGAAAAATCCATGTTTAGCCACAGGTCAATTACCCAAGTTTGAAGATGAAGTCTACAAGCTTTACAACTCCAAAATAATTGGTATCTAAATCCTACAGCAGTAGTTCCTACTATTAATTTGCATCGTGAAGAAATTTTTAAACCAGACACACTTCCTATTAAATACGTCGCCTTGACACTACTGCTTTTCGCCAAGAAGCAGGCTCAGGCCATAAAGATACTAGAGGAATTTTTAGACAACATCAATTTAATAAAGTAGTAATTAACCCAGTTTTGCCATCCCCAAAATTCTTATGAATGTCTAGACCAAATGTTAAAGATTCCGAAGAAGTGCTAAAACTGCTCAAACTTCCTTCTTTATCGTGTTGTTTTACTTTCTACTTGGGATTTGGGTTTTAGTATGGCAAAAACTTATGATTTAGAAGTTTTTTTACCCAGCTATAATTGTTATCGTGAAATTGGTTCTATCAGTAATTCTTGCGATTTCCAAGCAAGACGCGCCAA
The DNA here is from genome assembly GCF_041920595.1 of Areca yellow leaf disease phytoplasma. NCBI lineage: Bacteria > Bacillati > Mycoplasmatota > Mollicutes > Acholeplasmatales > Acholeplasmataceae > Candidatus Phytoplasma > Areca yellow leaf disease phytoplasma. The sequence goes on along the minus strand of NZ_CP169277.1, from coordinate 580,030 downwards.
TATTAAAATGAAAAATCCTGCAAATAATAAAATGAATACGTTCATATTCTAAACGGTTCAGGTTTGGCTGTTGGAAGAACTGTCATTGCTATTTTGGAAAATTATCAAAACCAAGATGGTACTATTACAGTTCCTGAAGTTTTACAGCCTTATTTAGGAACCGATATTATCAAGTAATTTGAATGTTTTAACAAGAATAATTTAGAATATAGAGTCGAATCTTTTATGAAAAATAAATTGATTCGGCGTTTTTATTGGTAAAACAAAAAGCCACTAACAAAACCTTTACTATTTTTTTTTTTGTTTCGAGAGCTTATTTCAAAATTCATTACTTTCATCTTCAAAAGAAAATAATTGTGAGGTAATATCAATATGCAAATTAAAAACATTTATTTACGACCCCACAATTTTCAAACTTTTCCTCAACAAATAAAAACCTATATCAACAATATTAATCCATCTTTTTGGGGTTTTGTATCTAATTATCCTTGTTAAATTCTGAGACTATCAAAACTTATCCTTGTCTTTTGCGCCGTATTAAAGGGCCTTCTTCGGATTTATTAGGAGTCTTTTTTGATGGTGGCACAAGGAATGCAAGTTTCAAAGGCGAAATAAAATATAGTTTAGATGATTTAAAAACAAATGTTAAATGGTGCTCAAAATATGTATATTTTTTGGAAAGAACGCCCCTAAAATTTATTTTATAATCCTTAATATTTATTAGAGTTTAAGATTTGCTCCATAAAAATCTTGAATAACAAATTATAAATGAAGCCAAAAAACATTAATCATTCATTGTTTCAAATTCCTAACAATTTATTTTAATAATAAAATAAAGTCCAAATTAATCAGATTTTGCATGCAATCTCAATTGAAAAGAGGCATAATTATTTTATGACACAAACTTCTAACTCGCAATACTTAGTTATTTTATATTATCAATATGCTCCAATAAAGACCCTCAAACTTTTAGAGACCAACATTTTAAATATTGTGAATCTCTAGACTTTTAGGACGTATTATCAGGTTGCTCAAGAAGGTATAAACGGTACTTTGTCAGGTCCAGAAGAACAAATAAATAAATACATGGATCAACTAGGAAACAAGATCCTCGTTTTTGCAACTAACCGTTTTTAAAATGGAAACTGTAGAGGCACATGTTTTCCCCTGGCGTCTTTCTATTAAAGTTAAGCCCGAATTGGTTAATTTGAGTCTTCAAGAAAATGTTGATCTTACTAAGGACAAAGGTGCTTATTTAGCTCTCACACTTTTTATGGTAAGCCTTGCAAGAAAAAGATACTTTAATTCTTGATGCTCGTAATGACTATGAATATGATTTAGGACATTTCAGAAATGCAGTTAATCCCAATATTAGACATTTTCGTGATTTGCCAAATTGGGTCAAACAAAACACCAATTTATTAAAGATAAAAAAAAATCGTAACTTATTGTACTGGTGGTGTGCGTTGTGAAAAATTTAGATCACTTTCTTAAAAAAGAGGTTTCGATGATGTCTATAAATTCAGGAGGCATCATTTTCTTATGGAAAACACCCGAAACTCAAAATTGATTTGTGGGATGGTCAAATGTATGTCTTTGATCAAAGAATAGCAGTTCCCGTTGTCAAAGAACATGTTATCGTTGGTAAAGACTATTTTTGATGGCCTCCTTGTGAACGCTATATTAATTGTTCTCTAATCCTCAATGCAACGGCAAATTTAGCAATACGCT
>NZ_CP169277.1:577521-578199 GCF_041920595.1 Areca yellow leaf disease phytoplasma | reverse complement strand
CAAAGATACCGCAATTTTTATAAGGAGAGTGAAAATGCGCTATAATCATCAAAACCGGGGGAAAAACAATCCTGCTCGAAGGACAAGAAATTTATGTTGAAAAACTAAATGTTTAAATTCAAGAAACAACTTTATCAATTTCAAGAAGTTTTGTAGCTGTTGGTGGCTCCAATCCTGTTTTAGGCACCCCTTTATTAAGGGCAACTAAAGTAACAGCTCAAGTAATCAAGCACGACCGCGCTAAAAAAATTATTGTGTTTAGTATAAAAAACGTAAAAATATATCGTTGTAAACAAGGACACAGACAATCCTATACTAAACTTTTGATTACTAAAATCACTGTTTAAAAAACTATGATTCGCTATTGTTTTTACAAAGAACAAAAAAAAAAATTACTAGTATTCCAAGTTTGGGGCACGCTTTATATGCTCCTAAAGGTTTTGATATTGTGGTGTTTCGGTTTCTACTGTCATTATTGTAACTTTAAATGCTTTAGAAAAACTTCAATTCCAAACAGATATTACCTATAATCTACAAGATAAGTTGTTTGAATTAGAAGTGAAAAACCACCCAAAATACTGTTCTTTTTACTTTGGCGGATAATTTAGAATACACTATCTGCAATTTAGCCAAACAATATCCCAATAATTTTAAAAAATATCTCAAATTCCTAAAAAG
>NZ_CP169277.1:575200-577421 GCF_041920595.1 Areca yellow leaf disease phytoplasma | reverse complement strand
TTAAGCTGCATTGCTATGCTTATGCATTAATGAAAGTAGGTATTTAGTTTGCATTTTGCTGACGAAGCCTTTAATGAAGTTTTTGCTGGCAATGGGGTCATGGCATCGTTGCTTTTAGAAGAGAAAAATATGTAGCTTTTGGAGGACCTGCTGGTGGCAATGGTGGCAACGGCGGGTCTGTTATTTTTGTAGGAGACAAAGACGACTACTCTTATTAAAATTAAAAATATCAAAAACATCTTAAAGCACCACATGGAATAAATGGCAAAAATAAAGGTCAAAATGGAGCCAACGCTCCTCATCTTTATGGTGTTAAAGTTCCTTTGGGGACAGTTTTTTATACTAAGTTGATAACAGTTTTTAGGAGAGATTTTTATACGATCAACAAACCTTAGTTATTATGTTATGGCAAAGGCGGCAAAGGTAATAAAGCATTAGCTACTTTTAAAAATCAAGCTCCAAGTTATGCTGAAAAAGGTGATTTAGGTGAAAGTTTTAAAATCAAAACAGAACTTAAAGTTTTAGCTGATATTGGTTTGTTAGGTTTTCAAGTGTTGATAAATCTATCTCTTATTTCTGCTATTTCAAAGCCCAACCCAAAGTTGCTTCCTATCCTTTACCACAATTAAACCTCATTTAGGAGTCGTTGAAGTAGATGGTTTTAGTTTTGTAGTTGCTGACCTACCAGGACTAATTGCCAATGCTCATTAGGTTGTGGTATGGGAATTCAATTTTTAAAACATATTGAAAGATGTCGTGTTTTTAGTTCATATTTTAAGTATGGAAAGTGCCAATCCTACCAAGATTTCCAAACTTTAAATCAAAGAATTATCAATACAATCCCCGTAAAATTATTACTTAAAAAACAAATTATTGTTTACCAATAAAATGGATTTCACCGATGCTTTGCAAAAACTTACTCTTTTAAAACAACAAATCAAAGACCAGCCAATTATCCCTCTTCTTTAGTTTCTTTGATAATTTAGAGACCTAAAATATGAAATGAGCTCCCTTGCAAAATATTCCCTTAGAAGTTACTCCCAAACAAAAACAACGAATTTAAATTATACACCCTTCCTGATAATCAAAATACTATTTCTGTTATTAAAGAAAGTGATTCTGTTTTGTTGTGTCTGGTAAACAGTAAAGAAACTTTTTTCATCGTACTGATTTTAACAACGAAGAAGCTGTAAAAAAGATTTAATAGAATATTGAAAAAAATAGGAATGGAAGAACAATTACAAAAACAAGGAGCCAAACCAGGAGATCAGTTAAAATTTGTGATCGTTTGTTTGATTTTTTATAATTTGGTAATTATAACATAAAGAAATTATATTTTTGCTTCATAAAAAAATGCTAAATCACTCCCCTTATTATTTAAAAATATTTTTCTTACACTTCATAACCTCCCATTATAAATCTTTTTTGCCCCCAAAACTAAATAAACAAATATAATATCTTAATATAAGATCTTTTTATTACCCAAAACCAACAAAAACAATATACAAAACAAACAAAACAACATAACCCCCTTAAACAACCCAAATTTTACTTTCCCCAGTCAAAAATATAACCTAATTCATCAAAATTGAGTTATAATAAAATAAAAAGCAAAAAACAAATACTTAAAACAAAAGGACTAAATCATGAATTTTGTAACTAGAAACACTAGAATTTATATATCTGATTGTGCTAATTATATTATTAAAAAAATTGATTTTAATTTATATGAAACTCCAAAAGCTACTTTCTATTATTCTTATGATGCTTATTTAGTTAAATATAAAGAATCTTTTGGCTGTTAATCTAGTGTAGAAGCATGGTAAAAAGGACCTGTTTTAAAAAGATTATATCAAAAACTTAAACATTATGACAGACGAAATTATTAAAGTTATTATTGTTTCCTTTCCTCAAACTTGTGAAAGTAAATTAAATTGGAAAGAAAACAAGTAATGGATTTCATTATTTCCAAATATGGATGGGTAGATTCATGATCTTTGATGAGGCAATCCATGAGAAGCCCCTTTGATAATTATTTTGAAGAAACCCAATGTATCATTTTCCAAAGCCTGTTATATTCCTGATGAGGCAATATATCATCATTTTAAAGATTCTAGTAATTGGTATGTTTTTCCTAAATATTGTCCTACTTGTTTACAAAGGATGTAAAATATTGTTGATTGTTAAATAAAATTAATAAAATATCTACAAACATACTTAA
>NZ_CP169277.1:571945-575100 GCF_041920595.1 Areca yellow leaf disease phytoplasma | reverse complement strand
TACTTCGTTCCAGTTACATGTGCTCGTAGGAACTCGGGGACCTGCAAACGATCTGTCAGGGGTTAGAAAACTCAAAGGAGATCAAGAAAATAAAGGAAAATAGCAAAGGAAAGAAAGTTTTGGAGGGGGCTGGAAGGATGGTTGGCGGCAGGAAGATGGTTGCAAACACCGGGAAGAAGAACTCTCAAACCCCTTTATGCACACAGCAGGGTAATCACACAAAACAATATAAGAACTCAAGGTTTATTTCATATATCAAAATCTCCCTTCATACAAGAGGCTAGGGTCCTTTAAATAGACCCTTAACCTTGGGCTCCAAGTAAGGGCACATTAGTCTTTACATAAGAATCCTTTTCCCTCTCAAACCCTAGCTAGAAAATAAGGAAACATTAGGTAGAAAAATCCCTAAAAATTCTCTTGACTTGTGCCAACACTCCAAGGACACCTAGGGGGGCGTGTTGGGCTTCTAAGAGCAGCAAGAGGCCGAGCCCAAAGGGGCTTGGGCGCATGGGCTTGGGCCTCTGGAAGCTGGGGTGGCTTGGTAGCCAGGTGCAGAATATTCCTTAGTATCTTGCTTCTTAGGGGCTTGGGCATGGTCCTGGGCTTGATTTCTTTGGGCTAGGATGCAGGTGGACCTCTGGAATCATGGATGCCTGGTCTATGTCGGCATCTGGAAGGGAATCTGGGCATCTGGAGGGCATCTGCAAGGAATCAGGGTTTCTTCTGATTTTCCCTCCTAGGGTCTTCAAATCTTCAAGCTGGGTTGGACTTGGGCTATACTTCCATGTCTTCAATCTGGTTGGACTTGGTCTTCACTTGTATGATGTGGTCTTGAGTCTGCAATATGGTTGAACAGGACTCAAAAAAATAAAATTAGCTCGACATGGCTGACTAACATGGACTGAACTAGCTCAATATGAGCTGACTAGTACTGAAGCTGAAATAACAGCTAAAATGGACTCAGATGGTAAGCCGCCCTTATTACAGATGGACTCATAAATTATTGATCAATACAAGAGGGTTGAAAAGCCTCTGTCTTATTCTGGTGCCTCCGGTGTCCCACCAATTCTCCCGGGGTGGGAGGAACTCGACCACGTTCAAGTGAAAATCAAGCTGGCTGACATATCTCGAGGAGGTCTGGGTTGGTGCTTTGCTACAAGTCCTCTCGAGAAATCCATGAATCGTCCGACTCTGGCCAGCCTTGCCATCGGACCAGGAAGCGTTGATAGTCACGGCCCCGGGGTCGTGATGGCTTGATCGTCCAGGATACGCTCGATCCGTTCTCCTCTCTCAGGCCAATTTGTTAGTGGACACTCTGAGGTTAGGGTCACTCACGATGAAAAGGAATAGGTCCAAAGGCCTGACTTGGTATCACTGCCGGTTTCCTATACTCAAAGTTCATGTGTTGAAGGTAGAACTAATGCCCAAATCCGAAGGCAAGTCTAACACCTAGGCATTTGATCCAACCTTCTCTATCACTCTAAAAGGTCCGGCTCTGCGAGCATGAAGCTTCTTTTAGGCCTAAGCCTAACCAAGATAGATCCACTACATCAAATTCTTTGACCCTTCTTCGGGAATTAGCCAGTTTGTTTTAAGATTAGTGCGAGGTGGTGAACATGCTGGGCACATGCAGACTCCTAACAAGATGATGCAAAGGACTCAAACTAACACCTAATAGACTCGACTTTGCATTCCTATCGAAGGAAATTTATTAGACTTTTATGGGCCTAAACCTAAGAGACTATAGACTCTCTAGGTCTGACCCTAGTGTGGTGTGCACAAGAGTATTTACAATGGACTCCAAGCAAATGCCAAGGGTATGCCAGAAGTATAATGCAAACCTAACATGCGTAATGAATGCATGCAGTATGCTAATCTCAACTAAATGCAATCTAATGATCCTAGAAATCTGGAGGTGTCTGGAAAGGGCAGAAAATAGGAAGTGGGTTCAGAATTAGTTTGGTAGGGTAGGAAAAAAGGTTCAAGGTTAGTTGGATCTGATAGGATAAAAGAAGGGGTGTGGGAACAATTCTTTAAATTTTTTTAAAGGAAGATTATTTATTATTTGTGGGATTTTGTTGTGTGTTATTTTAGATTTTTTTCAACCCTAATTTTATTTTCCTTTTCTTGATGTTTTCTAGTTGTTGTTGTTTTTCCAGCATAAATAATAATTTGATTGCAAAAATGTATGCCCAATAAAATCATGAATAAAATTAAGAAGTAAAAGTATTTGGGAAACAAACGCATAATTGCTTTAGCTTTGGATTTTCATATTACAAATATTTTACTTTTCTATAAATATTAAAAGGTTTCGAAAATAACCTTCATTAAAATATTACATTATAATTATATTTTTTGTGCAAACATTTGTATTTATAACATTTTATTATTGTGCCTTTTTCAACAACTTTGCATCCTTTTAATTTTATTTTTTTCCCCCAAATAAAAAAAATTTGAATTAAAATATTAAAGCCAAAAGTTTTTTATGTTTAGGATTTTAACACAATTTGCTATATTATAATATAAGTATAATTTTATTTAAATATTTTGAGTTTTAACTCTAAACTCTTACTTATCTTAGATTTAAAATATTAAAAAGCAACTACTAACTTTATAAATTATTTATTTCTAATTTTATTAATTTTTTTCACAAATCACACTTATTAACAAAACAAACAAGATAATAAATTAACTATATTTATTCTTTATTTTTAATTATATAAAATTTACATAATGGATATATTTCTATTTTGCAATTGCTTTCAAACTCAAACCCAAAAATTATTTTTTTGCAATTGATTTTCACAAAATAAAATCTTATTTGTATAATAATTTATATAATCCCCAATATATTTAATCATTAATTAAATTATTTTTATAATATGTTTGCAATGTTTTGGAAAATAATAAGCATATTTTCTAAGTTTATTATTGTGTTAATAGCCTCTTTTATTTAATTCTTACCCATAATTTTATCATTTTCCTGTATACAACCAACAACAAATTAGCGTTAATTGTAATTTAGATTTTGTTAATTATTGTAAGTTTTATCAATTTTGCACCTAAACCATATTTGTATCTTTTTTAATAACTTTGGCACTAATTATATTTGCAACATTTCCCTTAACACCTTAATTTAGTTTTAGCAATACGTA
>NZ_CP169277.1:569640-571845 GCF_041920595.1 Areca yellow leaf disease phytoplasma | reverse complement strand
AGAATGTAATCCACTTACCACATGTATCACCTTATTCGCATTATGTAATATTTCAAATTACAAGAATAATTTCTGGCTGTAACGTAGGTCTTAATACTGTTTTTAATTTGCATTTCCACTGTTTTGTAACTTTAACCAAATACGAGGATCTGGTCCATGAGTATCATTCAAGTTTCATTTTCTTTCTTTACAAATGATTTCTTTAATTTTTTGATTTATAATCTCTTGGTATGCAATTTAATTTAATTATATGAGCGAATATCTGTTATGGGAAGATATTATTTTAGTTTAATGTAGTCTATTAATTGCACTAAATAGCTTTAATTTTTGCGATGTCTAGATATTTGGTTTTGTAATTGCGCGAATCAATTTACTTCCCATCGTTAATCAACTGGAATACTGATTATTCGTTTGATTCTTTCTGACATATCGTCCAAATGCTTGATTCAGTCTTACATGGTAGTAGCACGTTATTATTTCCGTGTCTTGAAGAAAATGGCAGTTGTTTTTGTCAAAGATGCGCGAATAGACAAAAATAACGTTAAAGGTTGTTTACAAGAAAATGATTATTTTTGCCTGTGTTTAATAAAATCCATAATTACAACTTCCTTTTGTCTTCGGGAATACTCTAAAATGATCTAAAATGGAACTATTTATAGAGGTAAAAACGATGCTATAAAAATATCTAATGATATGAAATTATAAATTATATTAAATCCATCATTAAAAATTTCACTTGACATACTGGTGATATACATTTGTACAAATTAGCCCTCATTATAATTAAATATTCTTGCTACTTTATTACAAATGTATATCCATAATTGTATCAAAATTGAAATTTTTAATGATGGATTTTACAAAGAAATCCCAAAACCACTAATTTATAATTTCATATCATTAGATATTTTTTATAACATCGTTTTTTACCTCACAAAATAGTTCCATTTTAGATCATTTTAAATCAATTCAGAAAGGTAAAAGGAGACCATAATTATGGATTTTTTATTAAACACAAAACAAAAAATAATCATTTTTCTTTTAAGCAACAATATCAACGTTGTTTTTGTCTATTCCTTTATCTTTGGACAAAGCTAATAATGCCAAACTGTTTCAAAAAGATTTACAAAAATAGTACCACTAATACCATGTTAAAAGATTTAGTCAAGCATTTAGTTGGTGATGTGGCAGAAGAAGAACAAAACGGTATCATCAAAAATCGGAAGGCATTCAAGTTGATTCTTTGATGGGAGTAGGAATTGATCTGCACAATTACAAACCAAATTATCAGATCGCAAAAAAATTAAAGAAGCTGATTTAGTTGTGATTAATGGACTGCATTTGGAAGCTAAAATGGCAGAAGCCTTCCGCTTTTAACGAATAATTCCTTTACCGTAGTGCAGTTAGATGAAAACGCATACCAAAAGTTATAAATCAAGAAGGCAAAGAGGAGGAACACATTAAAGAAAGAAAATATTAAGCGAGATGAAGATAATTATGGACCAGATCCTCATATTTGGTTTGATATGAATCTTTGGATTAAAGTTTTAAAACAATTAAAATACAAATTAAAAACAGTATTAAAAAAGACCTATTGTTTTAGTTGCTAAAAGGATATTGCTAATTTAAAAATAATTGCGACACATATGCACGAAAATTAAAATTATTAGATACATATGTAGGCAAGAAATTTAACGAATTAAAAAGGACAATTTTCTTCTCAAGGCAAAACATTTATTTTACTAGTTACTGCCATGATGCTTTTTCTTATTTAGCTAGAAAATATGATTTTGAATTAAGTCCAATTCAAGGAATTTCTACCCAAACAGAAGCCAGTATCAGCGATATTGAAGAATTAGCTAATAAACTGGTTGAAAACCAAGTAAAAGTTATTTTTTTAGAAAGTGCTTTTCCAGAAGAACGCTTGATTCTCTTAAGAATCTGTAAAAATAACTTTACTTGGTTTTCAACAGTTGTAGCTGATTCTTCGTATCGCTGATACTTTATTTCTGTTTGTAAATACTAGTGGTTTTAATTAATCATGTGCCCTACAATAAATGAAAATATCATGGGCAACAACAAAATAAATATTTTTGCTGCTGAAGAAAATTGTCCTTTAATTCGTTAAATTCTTCTTTTACGCTGTAATATCTAATATTTTGTTTTCAGACGCATGTGTCTGTTTTAACAAAGCAATAATAATAA
>NZ_CP169277.1:569025-569540 GCF_041920595.1 Areca yellow leaf disease phytoplasma | reverse complement strand
TAACCGTTAAAGATAAAGAAATAGTAATGCAATCTTTTGGAAAAAACAGGAATGCAAGACTCCAAGGACTGTCAAATATCTGAACTTTCAGGCGGACAACAAAGAATTTTTTATTTGTGCCTAGCTCAACAAGGAGATATTTATTTTATGGACGATTTTTTCATGAGTTGATATCCAAACAGAAAAAAATTATCCAAGTTTTAAAAGATTTGGCAAAAGAAAATAAAACCATTATTGTAGTGCACCATGATTTAGAAACAGTGACTCAATATTTGATCATGTAGTTTTGGTAAACGTACAAAAATTAAAAAAGTGGTACTACGGATGAAGTTTTAACCAAACTAATTTAACTAAAAACTTTTCAAAATAAACAATTAAAAAAGACATCCATAATTTGCAAACCCAAAACAACTAAATAAAAGAATCAAAATAAATAATCAAATTAAATATAAATGATTAAAAAGTTAATGTAACTGAACGAAGGTTTTTGATTTTTATTTGAACGGCATGGCTGC
>NZ_CP169277.1:565455-568925 GCF_041920595.1 Areca yellow leaf disease phytoplasma | reverse complement strand
AAGTGATTTAAGGATTAGTATTTTAGGTGTTTTATTATCCTGAAAACAAGTCCAATGTTATTTTTTTTTTTTTTTTTTTTTTTTTCTTCAATACCGCTTGCCAGGAATTGCCTAGTTTATCTTTTGCTCGTAGTACAGATATTTGGGTTTCGTGGTTGGTGCTATTCTTGTCAGTTTGTTACTGCTTTTGATGGAACTTATTAAAAAATATTCAGAAATTAAATTCAGATAGCCCTTATCGTTAGTACTTGGTTTCTTTTTTGGTCTTGCAACGTTTTTGATTGCCATTGTTTCAAAATACTGGTGAGGATAAATAAAATAGCTACTTTGGAAAAATTTATCTTAGGGCAAATTGCTTTAGTAACTGAACTAGATATGATTTCTACTGGCATTATGGCTTTAATTACTTTAGTTGCGGTGGTAGTTGGTTGTGGAAAAATTCAAAATTTATATTTTTGATGATACAAGTTTGCCCAAAGTGTAGGATTTAACACTAAAATTATGACTTTTTATTCTTAATTTCTCTATTAATTGGAGTAGTAGTTATTAGTTTAAAAATTATTGGTATTATTTGACAAGTGCCTTTTTTAATTATGCCAGGAGTAATTGCTCGTCAATTTAGTGATAGATTTGTTACTAATGTTATTTTTGCTTCCATTGTTACTTTCTTTCTAGTTTAATTGGAGTTTTATAAGCAATAGTGTACAAGATATGCCAACAGGACCAATTATTATTGTTATTACTACTTTATTTATTGCTTTGTCCTTGCTATTTTCTCCTAAATATGGAGTTATTAGTAGATATGGCAAAAAATTAAATATCAAAAAAAGATTAAAAATTTCGTCAACTTATTCATCTTTATTACAAACAAGAAGAAACTCATACTTTGAGTTTGCCAATAATCAAATAGAAAGTTTTTATGGAAGGAAAAATATTTAAATGTTACAAAATCAAAAGCCCAATTAACACATAAAGAGAATTAAATTAGTTGAAAATTTAATTGATGGTATTGTTTAATGATAAGTTTTATAAATAATGTTGTTGGTGGCTTTGAACTAGATGTTTTTTTAGTTATTTTATTTTGTTCTTTGACTTTGGCTAGTTTAGGAGTTTTTTTAGTATTGAAAAAGTCTTCTATGGTAGTTGATGCTATGAGTCATAGTGTTTTATTAGGAATAGTTGTAGTTTTTTAGTAGTTAAAAATCTTAATTCTCTTCTTTAATTATGGGATCTGCTTTAGTAGGTGTGCTTACAGCTTATATGGTAGAACTTTTAGGCAAACATTCTAAAGTTACCAAAGATGCTTCTATTGGGATTGTGTTTACTTTTTTTCTTTTCGTTAGCAATTATTTTGATAAGTCTTTATACAAGACACGAACATTTAGATACTGATGCTGTTTTTTTAGGCAATATTGAACTTACCCACATTAAACAACTCAAAAATTATTCCTCTTTTATGTCTTAATTTGTTTTTTGTGCTTTTCTTTTATAAAGAATTAAAAATCTATATTTTTGACCCTACTCTTGCTGTAATCCTCGGCTTTTCCACTACTTTAATTAATTATTTATTGATGTTTTTAGTTTCTATGACAGCTGTTATTTCTTTTGATGTAGTTGGTTCCTATTATGGTAATTTCTTGTATGATTGGACCTGCTGCTACATCTCTTTTAGTTACTAAGAATCTATATAATAGCTTTTTGCTTTCTTTATGGCTTGCATTTGTGAATTCTAGTCTTGGTTATTATTTGGCAATTGGACTTAATTTACCAGTATCAGGATTAATTGCTTTTATGAATTTAGTGAACTTTTTGCTCTTTTTCTTCTTAGCCCCTAAAACTGGAATTGTTGCCAAAAATGATTAAAAAATAATTTGCAAAAAAAAAGAATTTATGATTATTTCTTTACTAATGCATCTCAAAAATCATCAAGATCAATTACAAAAAAATCATTTTCAAGAAGATTTATAAAAGATCTAAAATGGTCTTTATCTCGTTATAATGAATGTCTTAATAATGCTTTAAAAAAGGCTATATTAAAATAAAGCAAAATCAAGTAATACTAAATGATTCAGGAAACTATATTTTAGAAAGAAAAAATTGCTCTTTGGATATAAAAACCTACACCCAACAAACAACTTCAATAAAGTGGGTTTTATCATATTGAAAGAATTTTAAAACACTTAAATAAAAAAAATTAACCCCTTGCTAGGTATTTTTTTAGCTTACCAACATCACAAATTTGCTTTTGTTTTATAAAATTAAGTTATAATGAATATGGTACTATTTATAAGTATATAGAAATTAGGAACAACACTTTCCTATTTTATATCAACACTTTATTATCACCAAAAACATCATGAATTATTTTTAACTTTGCACCGCAAAACCATCAATTTATCAAAAAATTAATTAATTTGTTTAACTTAGAAAAAACTAAAATAAATTATAATGACAATAAAATATCTTATCATAACATTTAATGTAATACTTAAATGTCCTATAAAAATAAGGAGTAAAACGATGAAATTTATAGGTAAAAAAATATTATGTTTAGCTTTAATATTAAATTTAGTTAATTTTTTTATTTTTATAGTTTTTAATGTTTGTAGTTTTAGTTTTTAAGAAGAAAAATCCTTATTTTAATAATAATGTTGTTTATGCACAGAAAGAAGCAAGTGCAAATAAGGGGGAATAATAAAGATCAAAATGATGCAAAGATAATCAATTAAATAAACCAAAAGAAGAAAAAGCAGAAGAACAAAAAGAAGGGTGTGGTTCTTGGTTGTGGAATAAAGTCAAAGAAGTTAGAACAGCTATTTATAATAGTGCAGGAACCCAAAGCCCTGAAAATATTGACATACAATTATTAAACCAAATACAGAAGAAATAACTCCATTGAAGAAACAAAAGAACAAATTAAAGATTAACCCAACAAGACGAAACATTAAAAATATGTTAGAATATGATGAAGCATATAAAAAGCGGAACAACAATATAAAGAAGTAGAAAACAATTTAAAGAAAATAAGTTTCAAGAAGCTTCCAATTTATTAAAACCTTCTCCAACTTGGTGGCAATCTTTTATAAGTTTTTTTCCTTTTGTGGATAATCAAACTCCTCAACCCTTAAAAGAAGCTTATAAAACTGCGTTGGATAATTTACAAAAAGTTCAACAAGCAAAAGAAGATTGGAATAAATTACAAAATATATAAATGATGTACAAGAATATAAAATTCTTTGGGCACATCTATTAAAGATAAAATTAATAATTTTTGGCCTTCTGCTAATGCGTTGATGTCACTCCTACACCTTCTGATTTAAATTCACAAGAAGAAATACCTGCTATTAAAAATTTTCTAAATAATCATAAATTTGTAACTAAATTGCTTGGTTGGTGTTTAGAGAAAAAAGTAATGTTGTTCAAACAATAGCTGACTTAACAAACAGCAATATTGCAACTGAACGAAGTAC
>NZ_CP169277.1:558363-565355 GCF_041920595.1 Areca yellow leaf disease phytoplasma | reverse complement strand
TTGTACTTCGTTCTTCAATTTACGTATTGCTTGTTTTGTTTGGAAGAATGAGTTTTGGCATACCTATAAAAACAATCATTGCTTGATGTTGAGAACATAAACAATTTTCATTTACCAAGTAGGTGCAAAATCTGGATTCCATAGCATTATTTTTTTGTTTTAATAAATTATATACTTCTTCTTAGGTATAAATTTTATTTTTGTAATATTTAGGGTTATCGAAGTAAGCTTTAGTTACTTTTTAATGGAATCTTTTTGGTGACCATCATAAATTCAATAATGCAGTCCTTCCATATTTATAAGCACTTTGGGTATCATGAGGAAACTATAACAACTAAGATATCTTTGATATTTGTTTTAAGCATTCAAAGATTTTTGTCCTGTTTTTTCATCTAAATTATAATGGGATTTCGTCTGCCAAAAATCATTTTAGGATTTTTCATTATTTCTGAGTTAACACTCTTTGTTTTTTGTCTCCTGAAAGTTGATTAGGATAGTGAGTTCTAAAGACCATCAATTCTACTTGTTTTAATATTTGTTGCATTTTCCAATTATCTACTTGTTTTGATTGTAGTGCTAAGTCATTTGAATATTTTCAAAAGCTATTAAATTATCTAATAAATTATATTCTTGGAAAAACAAATCTAAAAATAATTACAGTAAAACTAATATCATACCTATGTGTAACTATTATAAGAAAATTAATATCTAAATATATACAACTATTAGGCAATATCTTTACTCTCTATCTTGATTTTGATGAATAACAAAATACTTAAATATATTTGAGTACTAAATGTATTTTAAAAGTGTGTTTGCAATTAGAAGATTTGCACTCATCTATAATATTTGTGTTAAAAGTTTTAAAAGCTTTATCTTGTTAAAGCCTTATTAAATTAATAGTAAATTCAAGTTAAATGGACCTTGATATATAAGAATAATCTTGAAGAACTCAAATCTTGAGGTTGAAGAAATTTCAGTAGATTTTAGGAAAGTTTCAGCCAAGTATCGACTTATGGAAGTGAAGTGTTAACTCAAGGTGTCAACTCATAGAAGCTTTAGAATAATTAGAAAAAGTTTCAGATGGCACACATGAAGTGTCGACTCATGAAGCTCAAGTATCGACTCATGTGTCAACTTTCCCAATGTCGACTAATTTGAGACCAAAAATAATCTGAAGTATCTTGAGTGGTCCTTGATGTCGACTCATGAAGATGAAGTATATTCTGTATCATTTTGGTCTCAGGCCTTGAGTCGATACTTGAGTTGACACATGAGTCGATACTTGAGCTTCATGAGTCGACACTTCATTGTACCATCTAAAACTTCTTCTACGTATCAGCTCAAGCTTCTATGAGTCGACACCTTGAGTCAACACTTCACTTCCATGAGTCGATATAGCTGGCGGCTTTCCTGCTCACCAACACGAAACTTCTTCAACTAAGAATTTGAGTTCTTCGAATTATTACTGTATGTATCGGAACCATTTAACTTGAAATTATATTAACTTAATTGGCTTCTTTAACAAGAGAACAAGCTTTAAACTTTTAACACAAAACAGCTTTGATGAGTACCCTATTCTTATTAAACACACTTTTAACACAGTTAGTACTCATATATTTAAGTATTTTTTATTTATTCATCAAAACATCGAACAGTATTGTATAGTTGTATATATTTAGATATTACCTTCTTATACAATATGTTGTATGATATTATTAAAGTTATCGCAATTATTTTTCGATTTATTTTTAAATATAATTTATTAGATAATTTAGCGCAGTTTTTAAATATTCTAAATAAACTTGTACACTACAATCAAAACAAATGGAATGATGGAAAATCCACAATATAATATTAAAACAAAGTAGAAATTGGATGGTCTGAAACTCACTGCTCTAATCAATGGCTTTCGGGAGGACAAAGCAAAGTAAAGTGTTGCTCGTGTTTCAATTAAATCAATGATTTGGCAGACGAACCTACTAGTATTTAGATGAAAAACAGGACAAAAATCTTTAAATGTTTAAAACAAATATCAAAAAGATAACTCTTGGTTGTTATAGTTTCTCATGATACCCAAAGTGTATAAATATGCAGACCGCATTATTGAATTTGCTGATAGTCAAATTGCAAAAGACCTTACTAAGAAAGTAACTAAGCTTCTACTAATCAACCCCAAATATTACAAAATAAAACCTGCAAGAAAAGAGATTGCTAATTTATTAAACAAAAATAATGCTATGGAACTAGATTTTAAAATCTGACTTTGGCAAATGAAAATTATAGTTCTCAACATCAAGCAAATGCATTTTGGGTTTTTAGTACAAACTCATCTTTCCAAAACAAACAACTTCTTTGTAACTCAAAATATTTTGAAAAAATAATAAGAAATTAGTTTTTAAAATCATTTTACATCTAGTAATGTTGCTTATTCTAACTCTTTCTTTTTTGATATTTTTTCAATATGTTTCTTGGCTTTGTAATTTAGGCTATGTCACACCAGAAAGTCAAGCCAAACAAGACATTTTAGTTGTTATTAAATCTTTATTATTTCAGAAAGATATATATTTGTGTATATCTTTTTAAATGATTATTCATATGAGAAAATATTATCACCTTAAAAAACAAAGATATTGGTGCATTCTAAAATCTTTAGGGTTTCTGATCGGGATATTACAAAATATTTCATCATTTAAATATAAAAATAGTTATTATTCAATTTTTTTGGAATTCCTTTATTCTTTTGATATTTGTTTTATTCATGGCATGATTTACTTTTTTGTATGCAAATTAGAATTCTTTTTAAAGTATTTGTCTACCCCTTTTTACTCATCTTTGTGAAAAGAATTTGTGCCTCTTTTATTTATTTTTGGTAAATATAGTTTTATTTTTTGCTTTAGCTTTTGCCTATCCTTTTTCTTAAATCATGTTTCAATCAAAAACAATTAAAAAAGTCTTAAAACAAAAATCCTTTAAATCATTATTTTAACTGTTCCCAAAGCATAATTTTTTGGAACCATTTCATTTTTAAGCATTAAGACAATCAAATTTGAATATAATATTTAAGATCAACTTTAAGTTAGTCTTTTTTATTTTTATCGACTAAATTGCTATCATTTCATGCATTCACCAAGTTATTTAGTATATAATATTTCTTTTCAATTCTACAAACAATACCTATCCTCCAAATTAAAACAACATTATAAAGCAAAAAAAAAGGGAATTAACAATGGAATAAATAATTAAAATTTCAAGCCCTTTTCAAAGAGTGCTTGATGTTCTCGGTTGAAATTAAAGATGTTTTTTACAATACAACGCTAAATTAGAGATTTTAAGCGAACAAGAAGTTCAAGCCCAAAATATCAATTGTCAGGGTAATGACGCCTTCAAAATGAAGGTTTGATTGATGCTAATATTGGCAATAATTTTCATAATATGCAAGGATATAATCAAATTTATAAAACCAAAGAAGGAACTTTGCTCTCAATAATGGTAATCCCCTTATTGCATCCTAAATATGGATTATACATCCACAAAGCAAATACTTTAGGACTCAAAACTTTTGGAAGATGTTAAAAAACACAAACATTTACGTGTTTTGTATGCCCTTTTTAATGAATTGCACATAGCTCCTTGTGATTTTTTTGTCTCAAAAAATTAGACTCGTTGAAGTAAGCGAACAGACGATCAAAGAAAAAAGGTTTAATCTATCCTTAAAGGATGTCAAAAACATTTATGATTTTGAATTTATTAAAACTTCGCATCTTTTAGAAATTCCTCAAAAATTGCAAGATACTCTCAAAATATGATCTTGCAATTAATTGTCCTGGTATGATGAGAGATAGTGATTTTGTAAGAGTTGGTCTCATTGGTTTAGGCAAAGAAGAAAATATTGAACCTCAAGAAGATGTTTTTTTATCTTATGCTGTTATTTTAGCTGCTAAAACAGGAACCGAGACAACTCCCAAAGTTACAATCCTTAAACAAGTTTTAAATGACACTCATTATAGAAAAGTACAATTTTTACATGGTGGCACAACTCAGGATTATATTATGGTAAAAGACCAGAATGAGTTAAGAGAACAAATTCAACAAAAATGGTTATAATCAAATTATTCAAATATTTTGTATTATAAGTGCCAGAAAGAAAGAAATAAAATGCTTGATGCTAAAAAACACGAAATAATTATGAAATATTATCACAATCCACAAATCAAACCGATGTCTGACTTCCAGGCTATATTCCGTTTGAAAAGCAAACTTCTTATTGTGGTGATAAATTTATTATTCAATTAAAGTGTGATAACAATAAAATTATAGATATTAAATATGAAGCTAATGTTTGTTCTATTTGTGTTGCTTCTGCCAGTGTTATGTCAGTTTATTTGAACATTTAACCAAAACACAAGCCTTAAATAAAATTAATCATTTTATGGCTATGGTACAAAATCAAACTTATGACTGGCACTTTGCTTAATTCTGATCTAAAATCATTTGATATAGTTTATCAATTGCCAGGTAAAATTAATTGTGTTTTGTTGCCTTGGCAAACTTTGCAAGAATTCTTACTTGGATAATTTATTACAAAACTTTTAATATTTCATATTATAACAAAAAATAAAATAGATAATAAATAATATTATTACAACAAAAAGACCGTTTTTAAACGGTCTTTTTATTATGAAATGCATTTTCAAACTCACTATTTTTTGTAATTAAGAAAACAAAATTATTCATCATCATTATTTTTGATTCAAATTTAATGATTTATAAAACCCTTTTCTTTTCTAAAACAGGGATGGGTTTTGTAAATGTTTGGGTGGTGGTTTTTTGTAAAACTTCTTGTAAAGATGTTAATTTGCAATCAATATTATCTAAATACCAAAGTAAAAGAGCTTCTCCTATTTGTGTTCTTTTTTTTTGGCAGCTCCATGTTCTAAAAGTCCATGATGAGAAATTAACATATGTTTTAATAATAATACTTCTTCTTTATCTTGAAAACCCAATAATTGGGCTTCTTTTTCTACTTCACAAGCACCCATGACTAAATGACCTAATAGCAAACCTTTGGGGAGTATAGTTTTTTGTTCTAAATCTAGTTCTTTAATTTTTTCCATGTCATGTAAAATAGTACTCTGTACAAATAGTAAATCACTATTGAGAAAAGGATAAATTTTTAAAATAGATTCTGCCATTTTTAACATAGTTAAAGTATGATAACCAAGTCCGCCATAATAATTATGATGAATTTTTAACGCTGCTTTGGAAATTAAAAATTTATTTTTGTTTTTGCAATATAAATTATAAGTGATTTGTTTTAAGACTTTGTTTTTTATTTTATGTAAATAGTTTTCTAATTCGTCTTTTACTATTGCAAAAGAAATAGGAGCACATTCATAAAATAAAAACAAAGTCTTAAAACAAATCACTTATAATTTATATTGCAAAAACAAAAATAAATTTTTTAATTTCCAAAGCAGCGTTAAAAATTCATCATATTTATTATGGCGGACTTGGTTATCATACTTTAACTATGTTAAAAATGGCAGAATCTATTTTAAAAATTTATCCTTTTCTCAATAGTGATTTACTATTTGCAGGTACTATTTTACATGACATGGAAAAAAATTAAAGAACTAGATTTAGAACAAAAAAACTATACTCCCAAAGGTTTGCTATTAGGTCATTTAGTCATGGGTGCTTGTGAAGTGAAAAGAAAACTATATTGGGTTTTCAAAGAAGAAATATTATTAAAACATATATTAATTTCATCACGTAAATTTTAAAAATTTTTTTAAATAGGAGAAGCTCTTTATTATTGGAATATTGATTGCAGAATGCTACATCTTTAAGTACACAAACACCGCATTGCAAAACCCATCCCTGTTTTAGAAAGAAAGGAGTTTTATAAATTAGGTAAGATCAAAATAATGATGATGAATAATTTTGTTTTTCTTAATTACAAATAATGAAATTTGAAAATGCATTTCATAATAAAAGACCGTTTAGAAACGGTCTTTGTTGTAATATCGTGTATGTCTATTTATTTTGTGAAATATTAAAGAAGTTTTGTAATAAATTATCAGAAATAGAGGAGATAGCCCCTGCAAGACTGCCAAGGTATAAAAACACAGTGTACACGCAATGGGAATGATAAACTGCTGTCGTGATTTTAGATCAGGAGTGTGAGATGCTGTCATAAGTTTGATTTTTGTATGGTCAATTTTATTTGGAGCTTTGTTATTTTAGTTAAAATAAACTGACATAGCACACAAATGAAGATAAACATTAACTCATATTTAACTGTCTATATTTTATTGTTATCACACTTTATGAATGTCTGCAATAAGTTTGCTTTCAAGCGGGGTACTAGCAGAAGTGTCGGTTTGTTTGTGGGTGTGTACAAATAGTATTTCGTGACCTTTAGCATCAAGCATTTTATTTCTTTCTGGCATATAATACAGGAAATATTTAGATAATTTGATTATAACCACTGTTAATTTAACTTCATTCTGTTCCTATCACAGTTAATGCCACCCTCAACAAGAGCCAACCTTTCTATAATGAGTGTCTTAGAAACTTGTTAAAATTTAGCAACTGCAATTCCTATTTTGTAATCTAAATAACAGCTGAACAAAACATCTTCTTGAGGTTCAATATTTCTTTACCTAAACAAGACAACTTTCTTACAAATCATACAAGCAATTAATGCAAGATCATATTTTAGTATCTTGAAATTTTTGAATTTCTAAAGATGCGAAGGATACAATAAATTAAAATCATAGCATCATACAGAATGGAATTAAACCTTTTTTCTTTGATCATCTGTGCACTTCAACGAAGTCTAATTTCAGGCAAAATCTGTGCAATTCGACAAAAGAATACAAAACACGTAAATGTTTGTGTTTTTAGCATCTTCCAAAGTTTTGAGTCTAAAAATGCAGCTGTAGTGATGTATAATCCTATTTAGGACCTGTAAGGATGGCAATGCA
>NZ_CP169277.1:552807-558263 GCF_041920595.1 Areca yellow leaf disease phytoplasma | reverse complement strand
TTATTGCTGAACGTGCCAGGTACAATAAAACATACTTATTTATATCTTTAGAAAATATTACTTTTAATTTGATGATTAAAACAAACCCAATAATAATATTTTGCAAAAAGAATATGTGTTAAAGAAATACAATATATTTATCAATATTTCAACTAAAATTAATTTCAGTAATTGTTTTATTGTTAAATATTGATAAATATATTGTATTTTAGCTGCTGCATGAGGTTCTTTTTGCAAAAGATAATTAATTTGATTAGCTAGGAGACAATTTTTTAATCCATGTTTAAATAAATTAAAAGTAATATTTTCCCAAAGATATAAACTTAAAGAGGCAATGTTTTGGTAGCTTTTTTTCTTTTGTTGTTTGGTAAAAGAAAGGGGGAAAAAGATGCAAGGATTTGAATTTGTTGAGTAAAGCGACATTGACCAAAAAATTCTTCTTTTTTAATTTGTGGTGTGCTTGAATGTATTTAAGTTGGTTCATGTAGATAAGCTAAACAAAGAATGCTTTGTTTTAGTTGGGAAGTAAAAATAGATGGGTTTTAGTTTCTATCTAGTTTTAAAGTTTGGTGCCGGATTTTTGTGGTGATGAGAGATTTTTTCGATATTGTTCTCAGATTCTTTTGAGAAGAAATCTTGGCTAATAAATGGTTTTGTGGATGATAGCTTTTGGGTAGTTTTTTCTATGCAAAATCTAGTTTAGATTGAAAATAAAAAAGCTCTTAAAATTACCAAAGATCAACTGTAGGTCTAATAAAAGGGTCTTTGATTGTGCGGATCAAACCTTGCTTTAAATCTTTTTCCCTTGTTTTTCAGGTGTGAAATCAAAATATTTTACCAGTTTCATCATTAAAAGAGCGTTAATAGTAAAATCACGTCTTAAAGGTCTTGATGGACGTTTTTGGTGAAAAAAATTTCACTAGGGTGGCGATAGTCTTTGTAAGTGCCTTCTTTTCTGTAAGTAGTAATTTCAGAAAGATAATTTTCAAAAGTTATTTTAAAGCTACCATAATTAATTTTTATTTGGGTTGTTTTTTTCTGGGCACTAAAAGGAGTTTTATTTGTTGGGGGCGGCGTTAGTAGTGATGTCGATGTCTTCGTTAGCATTTATTTGGAGTAAATAATCTCTGACAGTTCCACCCACAATAAAGGCTTCAGATCCGTTTGTTTTTAAGATGGTAATTATTTTTTGAGCTGTTTTTAGTTGATTGGAATGTTTCATATTTGGGATTTTAGCAATATTTCTAATTTTTATTTTGTTGTGTTTGATTGGTTGGTTTCCTTTGATGATAAATATAGTTAAGATAAAAGTAAAATAGATAATAGATATAAATATTAAAGGTTGTTTTTAGTTTGTTTTATTATTTATTTTTTGGTAAATGTGGTTCAATATAGTATTTTTTATTAGTATTTATTTGTAATTTTAATGTAGGGTGTATTATTTAGGATGTGTCAATATTTAAAATAACAACATTTTATTATTGGCAAATTAGTTTTTTTGAAAATAAAAGACCATCGGTTGTGATGGTCTAATTTGGTTGTGATAAGAGTTTTTATTGGGATACTAAAATTATTTTTTTTGTTTTTTTGTTGTTTTTATCGGGATAGTAAATTATTTTTTTTGATTCTTAGTTCTTGAAAAAATTTTTGTAAAAGTTGCATGCTTTCTTGAGCTAAAAGTCCTGATTGGATATTTAATTTATCCATAAAAGGCATATTTTGGATAGATGACATATCATTAAAAGAATATGATTTTTCCATGCTTGTGCCATAATAAAGGTTTTTGATGCCTGATTGTATGATGGCTCCTGTACACATTAAGCAAAGGTTCTAAAGTGACATAAGAGATACATCATTTAAAAACGGCTGTTTATCTTTTGCCTGCTTTCATGAGGGCTAAAAATTCAGCGTGTCCAAAAAAAAGTTTTTAGTGTTTCTGTTATTGTAAAAGCTCTTGCAATTATTTTTTGGTTTAAAATAGCGACAGCTCCGATGGGGACTTCTTCTTTGAGGTAGGCTTTTGGGCTTCTTTTAAAGCTTCTTTCATAAAAAAATATGTTGTTTGTTATTATTTTCCATATTTTAAGTATTAATCCACATTCCAAACGAATTATTGAAATGAATTATTTTAGTGAGTTATTTAGATTGGTTAGTGAAGTTTTGCCAGTTAATTTTTGTTTGTCAATATCTGCTAAACAATGGTGTTTGCGACAACGAGGTTCGTGGTATTCTTTTCCGCCTACCAAAACAACAGGTTCATTGCTTTGAGCAGGTTTGCCGTCAATTAATCTTTGAGTGCGGTTGGCTTTTTTGCCACTGATAGCACAAATTGAAGTTAATTTAGTAACGGTGTCTGCAATTGCTAATAAATAAGGCATTGGTCCGGAATGGTTTTCCGCAAAAATCAAGTTCTAAACCTGATATAATAACTTCAATATTGCAGTTAGCTAAATAATCTACAATTGCGACAATGTCGTTATCTAAAAATTGGGCTTCATCTATTATGACAACATTAATTTCAGGAGTAATAAACGGTAGAATGTCTTTGCTTTTGTCAATTAAAATAGCAGGAATAGTGTTTTGATTGTGAGAAACTATTTCTTCTTTAACAGAATAACGGTCATCTATTCGCGGTTTAAAGGATAAAATTTTTTTGTTGAGTTGTAATGCTTGATTACTGCGTTGAATTAATGCTTCTGTTTGCCTGCAAACATTGGTCCACAAACAACTTCAATAAACCCTTGCCCTTGTTCTTTTTGGGTCATTCTTTTGAACTCCTTTATAAATAAGATAATTTGAATTAATTTTTTTGGTTTTTGGTGTGATAGTTGGTCCAAAAAGAACTTGGAGAGAGATTTGCTATTTTATTTTTTAAGTATTTATTATTTATTTTTAATCAATTCTTCGGTGGTTTCTTTTTTGGTTATCAGTATTTGAAGGAACTGTTTTAACTTTTTGGTCTTGGGTAATACCATAACGTTACGTTTGTTAAATTTGTCAACTGGCCCTGCTTTAACTACAAAAGTTTGGGCGCCAGTGTAAAAAGGGTGGCAATTAGAACAAGTTTCTATTTTGATGCTAGTAACTGTGGTGCCAATTGGGTGTTGTTTTGCCACAAGTTGCACAAGAAACTTCTACTGTTTCAAATTGAGGGTGAATATTTGCTTTTCATGTGTTTAGAACTCCTTATTGTTTTTTTTTGGATTTTATTTATTTTTATTTTGTTATGCGATGTGTTTGTGTTTTATTATTTATTATTTTTTACTTTTTGATTTTTATTATTTGAACTTTTGATTTCTTATTTCTTTCTTTATCTTTATGAAAAAATCATAAAATATAAATATAAAAAATAAGAAAGAAAAGGAAGGCAAAGAGTTTTTAGGCTCTTTGTAATTTGAGCTTTTTGAGTGCCCTAGCAGAGGTGTTTACTTTTTTTGAACCTTGCTGTTTTCGTCAACAATTTTTACGTTTTGTAAGTTAGCTTTCCAAATTCTTTTAGTTGCGTTCATAGCGTGGCTACGACGATTACCAAAAAGGGGTGGTTTTTCCAGTGATATAACATTTACTCATTGTTTTTCTTTTATTTAAAAATTTACAATATATAAATTTGTTATGTCGCAATGAGGGTTTATTTTGGGTGATGTTTTTTATTTTTTTGTTAAAAATAAATTTATTGTTAGTTGTTTGGTTTGCGATAATTTTATATTTAGGATAGGGATTATTTTAATTGAACATTATTTGATTTGATTGTTTTTATGTTATTTTACCACGGTTATTATCTTTTTTGTCCATCATCTCCATTATATTTCTAGTAATATTTATTTGATAATTTAGTAAAATAGTTAAAGCCTTTATTTGTTTTGTACATAAACACTTTGTTTTTTCTTGGATTTTTGCTATATTTTTTGCTACAATTAAAATATAATATATATATTTAGATGAAAATACCTATTAATTTGCCCCTAGTAAAGAATGAATATTTTATTTTTTAGTATATTTTTGTTTTTTCTTAGGGTTTATTATATTTGTTGTTATTTTATTTATTATTTTCATTCTAATTATTTTTTCCTATTTCATTTTGCATTATTAACATTTGTATTATTCATATTTTTTATTAAGGGAGATATTTATGTTTGCGAAAAAAAATTTATTGATTTTCTTTGTGTGTTCCTTAATTTCAATGTTATTTTCGTTGTTAGTTTTTGTAATTGTTGTTGTCAGTAAGTTAGGATATTTGAGTTTTAAAGATGTTAAAGAACCTAATTTATCCAAAGACATAAAATCACTTTAAAACACAAGAGCAAAGAGATAATAAGACTAATTAGCTCGAAAGAGTTGCTTAACAAGTAAAGCTGAACAATTAACTGACTTACTTTAACAGAAAGCCAAATTAAAGAAATTAAGGATGGCAAAATAGTTTTATCCAAAGAACAATTAGAAGCAATAAAAGGAGAGTTAAAGCCTTTGGTGGATCTAAATTTTTTTAACTGAAGAAAATAAATCTAATATTTTAACAATTGATGCAAAAAGAACGTTTTAATCGTATTAATAAAGACATTCATTTATTTTGTAGTTCGTTAGAAAATAAAAAAATTGTTAAAGAACATTCAGTTAAGGAAAAAAGAAAATCTTATTGTAGAACTTATTGGCATTGCAATTAATTTATCCTATGCAAATAAAATCAATAAAGAAGCGATGAATTGTGGAGGTAAAGTTGATATTAAAGTTGATTTGACAGATTTTGTTTATATTGTTGAATGTAAAACGTTTGATGTTCTTAATAAAGATGAAAAATATTTACCAAGTTTGATCAATTAATGAATTGGTTCAATGGTCAAAATAAAGAAGGTGCTATTTTTTTGTTTAATAAAACTCTAATTTTGCAGGACAAATAAAACTATTGAAAAATGGATTAAAGATAAAACACAAATTAGAACCTAATAATTGGGGGAAGGACCAACTTAATTTTGGGTTGTACCAATAAAACACGTAATGGGCATGATTTTACATTATATATTGCTTGTTATAATTTGAGTAGTTTTGTAGCTGAAAGTAAAAAACATGAAAAGCAAAAAGATGCAGGAATTAAAACAGTTTCATCCCATAAAGAAGGAAATATACAAAGTAACGAAGTCATTCAAGAAAATTTAATCGACAAATAAACAAGGAGAGAAAATAAAATCAAGTTTTAGATGTCATTAGAGGGGTACAAGGGGTGTTCCGTTTTTTTTAGACATTTTTATTTAAAAATCAATCTTTGAACTAAATTAAATAGATAATTTCATATCTTTTCAAATTAACAAATAATTTCATTACACTTAAAAAGTGTCTAATGTTTTTTCATAATTTGCTAGTTTCAAAAGATATTTTTTTTTTAAATATTTTATTCCTACACTATATATATAAATGAAAAAAAAATGAAAAACTCACCATAAAAACATAGGCAATACGTAACC
>NZ_CP169277.1:548432-552707 GCF_041920595.1 Areca yellow leaf disease phytoplasma | reverse complement strand
CATACGTATTGCTCTCAAGTATTGTTGAACCAAAATGTAGTTGAATTTATTTATTTAATGTAAGTATGATTATTTAATGGTGTATGACTTTAAAGTTAAAAAATAAAAAATATTTAATGTGACTAATTGAAAGGTTCGAATCAAACCCGACTATCTGATACCCAATTGAGATGGGTTTGGAGATAAAAAACACCAGTGCCGATAGTATTTGGACCGAGTTTGATAGTTTATTGTATTCGGCTCAGTTTTGATTACCTCAAAAACATTTATTAAATGTTAATTATCGTTCTAAAGGCATTAATATTGTTAAAGCAGCTAATGAATTAATTGATAATAAGGAATATTTACAATTATCTTTTAGTGAAAAAAAATATAGAGATTTTATAAATTTTTCTTTTTTTAATAATTTTTATCAACAAGTTAAGTATTTGTGTGAAAAAATTAAAAATTCTTTAATTTATTCTACAACTGTTCTTTGCCGTAGTAATGGTGAATTACAAAAACTTAAAGATGAGTTTGAAAAAACCAAATTCCTTTTACTATATCTGATAACGCTAATAGTAAATAAATGAAGTGTTTTATGACATCAACTGGTATGATTATAAGGATATTAAAATGAATGTGTTTATTTAATTGGTTGGCAAAATCGAAAGGAATCACAAGATAAAGTTTTAGAAAAAATTAATTTATAATTATGAGAATTTACGCTAAAAATCATGATATTGAAATTTTAACTTTGAATGATTCTTCTATTTTTATAGATTATTTTTATTCCTTAATAAAAAAAGAATTAATTTCTGATGATTTTACAAAAGGATTAAATGATAAAATTTTTGATTTAGATTATTTAAAAATTTGTTTACCTAATTCAAAAGATATAGAAAATTATGATGAATTATCTACTACTATTAAAATTTATAATGAAAAAGTTAACCAATTAGAAAAACAACATAAATTTAATCAAATTACTGAATCTTATTATAGGAAATGTTATTTAAAATTATGTGTTTTATTTAAGGAAATTTCTCAAAATATTTATAAAGTAAATAAAAAAGATAATGGTTATGAAACTCGTTTAAAAGGGTTTAATTATTTTATGTTTGAACCTTTGGAACGAATTAAATGTTATAAAAAACATTTAAAAGAAAAAAAAGAAGAAAGGTATTTGTCATTAAGTGATGATGATTTGAAATTTGATTATTCTTTAAAAAAGTAAAAAAGTTGTCAAAGTTTTGGAACACCTCACCAAGATTAAAGATTATTTATCAAACTTATTTTTATGAATAAACAATAACATAAATGAAAAACTTTTTTTGCAATTCCCAATAAGACAAATTTAATAATATTTACCAAAAATATAAAATAAATTTTTGAATCCTCCAACCAAATTATTTTTTTTAATACTTGCCAATTATTAAATCTTATGATATAATAAAAGTGCTTTGGCACTTAAATTATTTAGTGCCCAAAATTAAATCATTACAAAAATATTTTATTTGCTATAATAAAATTATTAAATTAAAAGGAGTTTATCATGAAACAAAAAAACAATTATCCCTTTAAATGACAATGTTGTTTTAAAATTGAAAATGGAAGAAACTAAAACAGTTAGTGAATTATTTTTGGCTTTATCAGAAAAAGAAAAACTTCTGTTGGGGGTTGTTGTTGGAGTAGGTCCTAAAGAAGGTTTAAAAAAAAGATGATGAAGTAGTTTATAAAAAGCTATTCTTGGTAGCAAAGTTACTTTAGGAGAAAAAGATTATTTAATTGTTTCTGTAAAAGATATTTTGGCACAAATTAAATAAGATAATATAGATAAGATAAACAATTATAAACTAAGTATTAATAAATAAAAAGACAATATTTTTAAACTTTTTTTTTAAAAATTATAAATATTAATTAAATATCAATAAATCAATAAATAAAGATATAATAATATATAATAATCAATAATCAAAATATTTAAGAGTAATAAAATGAGTAAAAAAATACTTTATGGCAAAGAGGCAAGAAAAGCTTTATTACAAGGAGTAGATGCAATTGCAAATACTGTTAAAGTGACTTTAGGACCTAAAGGACGTAATGTTATTTTAGAAAAAGCCTATGATTCACCTGCTAAGCATTGTAAATGATGGTGTTTCTATTAAGCAAAGAAATTGAATTAAAAACTATCAAAATATGGGAGCCAAGTGTATATGAAGTAGCTTCCAAAACTAACGATAAAAGCAGGAGGAACAACCACAGCAACTGTTTGGCACAAAGTATGATTCATCAGTTTGAGGTAATTGATGCAGGAGCTAATCCTATTAAAAGAAGGGAATTGTTAGCTGCATTAACAGTTGCCAAAAAAACTTTTAGCCGTAACTCCAAAAGTAGACGCTCAAGAAGATATTCAAAATGTGGCTGCTGTTTCATCAGGCAGTCAAGAAAATTGGTAAAATCATTGCTCAAGCGATGCAAAAGTAGGAAAAGATGGAGTTATTAATGTTTACGAATCCAGTTTTGAAACAGAATTAGAAGTTGTTGAAGGATTGCAGTACGATAAAGGATACGCTCTTATTTTGTCTCTGATAGAGAAAGTATGACAAAGTACAGCTAGAAAATGCGTTAGTTTTAGTAATCCGATCATAAATTAGTACTGTGCAAGAAATTAAAATTTATTTTGGAAGAAGTAGTAAAGCATCAGACCTTTATTAATTGTAGCTGAAGCTGTGGAAAATGAAGTTTCTTTAGGGTTTTGGTGAAGCAATAAATTAAGAGGAACTCTTTTAATGTAGTTGGGTAACTAATGTTCTGGTTTTTGGTGATAATCAAAAAGAAATGTTACAAGATATTGCAGTACTTACAAAAGCTAATTTTGTTTCTAAAGAACTTAATATGAAATTAGCAGATTTAAAATGGATGATTTAGGAAATATCAATAGAAGCTATTATTAAAAAAGATAATACTACTTTGATAAGTGTTCTAAAAGTCCTGAATTAGAAAAAACGTATTCCAATTATTAAAAACTCAAATTGGAAAATGCTACTTCTGATTATGAAACTAAAAATTTGCAAGAAAGATTAGCTAAATTATCAGGAGGGGAGTTGCCTTAATTAAAGTTGAGCTGCAACTGATACTGAATTAAAAGATAAAAAAATTACGTATTTGAAGATGTTACCTAATGCTACTAAAGCTGCTATTACTGAAGGAATTGGGGGAGTTGGTGGTGGAAAAGCTTTAGTTGAGGTTTATCAAGAATTAAAAAGATACTTTGGTATCTGGATAATAAAAGAAGTACAACAAGGAATTGATGTAGTAGTACAAAGTCTTTTAGTACCTACTTATCAAATTGCTTATAATGCAGGATTTTCAGGTAGAAGATGTGAGTAAAAACAACAACTTTACAACCCTTAAATTTTGGGTTGTAATGCTAAAGAAGGTAAGTATGTTTGTCTCTAAAAGAAGGTATAATTGGACCCTACTAAAGTAACTCGTCAAGCTGTTCTTAATGCTGCTTCTATCTCTGCTTTGATGATTACAACTGAGGCTGCTGTGGTAAGTTTGAAAGAAAATAAAGATAATAACTTTGATTTAGGAACACAAGAATAATTTTTTTATAACTAATAAAGCTTTATTTTTTTAATTATTATCTCCCATTTTTCCTTTTTTCATGTTAAAATAATAGTAGGTTTTGATTGTCTTTTAACTCTTTGTTAGAAAACAACTCAAACCATATAATTATATAACGCAAGAAAGGAGAACAAACAATGCAAAATCAAAAACTCAAAAATCTTTAGTTGCTAAAGTTTTAGTTTTATTTGCTGCTGTTGCTTTAATGTTTGTTGGCGTTCAAGTTTTTGCTGATGATCGTCTAGATTTAAGCAGTTTACAATGTAAAGATGCTCTTGAACTTACTGCTGCTGATGCAGCTGTTGCAGAAAAAGTTGTTAAACAATGGAAAGTTCAAAACACTTCATTGATGCAAAAGTAACAAAAGATTCTATAAAAGTAGCGGTTGCTGATAATAAAGTAACAGTTACACCTGCAGATGGTGCTGCTGGACAAAGCTTTATCAGGTTCAAAAGTATTAAATTTAGTAGGTATGTATGTGAATTAAATCAATTAACTTTAGACACAGACAAAAAACTTAAACTTACAGTTAAAAATGGCAAAGTAGATTCAGAAGCTGGTTTAAAAGCTTTAAAGAAGCTAGACTAAAATTCCTGCAACTGTAACAAAAGACGACGTAACTTTCACAGTTGTAGGAGGAACGACGATGCTAATAAAGTTACT
>NZ_CP169277.1:547426-548332 GCF_041920595.1 Areca yellow leaf disease phytoplasma | reverse complement strand
CAGTATTGCTTAAAAAGCCAATTTGTATTTCGAAAATTTTGCCCCAAAAAAGTAGCTCAAAAAGCCGTATAACTGTTTCAAACTAGTATTTACTTTTTTGTTTAGAACATTTTGCATGTTGTGTTATTTTTAAGGGATTACCTACTGTTAAAGGAGGGGCCTAAGCATCCAATTTAATAGAACCGTTTTGTACATTTTTCTTTCATTTGTTTCCTTAGTTATTCATTATTTAATAATTAAATATTAATATTTATGATAATTAATATTTTTTATTAAGATAATTCATAATAATAACTATAATTTTTTTATTTATCTTTATTATTAATGAATAAGTTTTTAGCAATAAAATAATCTTTATAAATACAATTATAATCAAAAATTATTATTAATAATAAAAAAGAATCAAATTATAAGGTATTTATTTTGGAAAATTATTAAAAAATTATATAATATATATAATGGTTTTATTTTTTTTTATCATCCCAAACCATAAATTAAATATTTGAATCAATTTATTTAACATCATAAAAAATTATTAAATTATTTAAATATAAACAATAAAAATTATAGTTATTATTATGAATTATCTTAATAAAAAATATTAATTATCATAAATATTAATTATTTAATTATTAAATAATGAATAACTAAGAA
The DNA here is from genome assembly GCF_041920595.1 of Areca yellow leaf disease phytoplasma. Classification (NCBI taxonomy): domain Bacteria; kingdom Bacillati; phylum Mycoplasmatota; class Mollicutes; order Acholeplasmatales; family Acholeplasmataceae; genus Candidatus Phytoplasma; species Areca yellow leaf disease phytoplasma. The sequence continues at coordinate 547,678 of NZ_CP169277.1, read as the reverse complement.
GCAAATGAAAGAAAATGTACAAAAACGGTTCTATTAAAATTGAATTAGCAAGCCCTCCTTTTAACAGTAGGTAATCCCTTAAAAAATGCTTATAGTATGCAAAATGTTCTAAACAAAAGTAAAAGCCAGTTTTAAGTTTTGTTCCCTTAAACTTTGTTTAAGTAGTTATACAGCAGGAGATCTTTTTTTTGGAAACTACTTTTTTAGAACAAAAATTTTCAAGCTCTAGGATTGGCTTTTAAAAATAATTTT
>NZ_CP169277.1:544116-547326 GCF_041920595.1 Areca yellow leaf disease phytoplasma | reverse complement strand
AGCTGCTTCGTTCCAGTTACGTATTATTATCATTCAAAAGATAAAATATTAGGAATAACCCCTAAAAAAACTTATTCAATTATAAAGAATTTAGCGAAAAAAGATGGTTTCAATCAGGAAAAACCTGCGAATCCCAATACATCCAAATTTTGGGTCAAACAGTTCCTTTTGGAGATGTTTTATTTATTTAATTCCCAATTTGATCTTATTTTGGAGTGAAATTTGTCAAAGATTTATGGACTGTCTTTTCTCCTGGTGATCTACTTTCCTTAAACGGCGCTCATTTAATTTTACCCAATCACTTCTGCCTCAACCGATCACATAGGCAAACTTGATTTAAGAAAAAATGCCGTTCTTGATCATCGCGCAAACAAATTGGAGGCTATTTTTACACTAGTAGCGGAATTACTGAATCTACTGTTGATAATTTATTTTCTAATCACACCAAAATGGCTGCTTTGTTAGGCGAAATAATGGTCACTTGAAAAAGATTATTTCATCAAGATGTAAGTTTAGTAGTTGATGTTTGTGTTGATTTTAATTAAATTTCAAAGAAGAATTGATACTACTTATGAAAGACCAAAGAATAGGAAAACAACATATTTTTTTAAAAAGCTTATTTTGAACTCCAAGAAACGCCCCATTATCCCACACGCTGAAAAACCAATTCAATCAAACATATTTTTATTTCTCAATCAAAATGTTGCTTCTCGCATTTAAAAAATTGGCAAATGAAATCCAAGTATTAGCACTTAAAACTAAACAACTTAACAATTTAAACGCAAGTACTAATTGTAGAAATTACTGAAAATATTAATGATTTGTTAACTTTGGTAGTTGCTTTTCAGAAGCTTTTCCTTGTTGCAAAAACCGTTAGAAAGATTTCATTGTAAATCCTAAATCCACTTCTTTTTTCCAACCAAACTCATTATCAACTCCTCAAAGATTTTTTACAAACCAAAGGGTTGCCACATTTTGTGAAAGTAGTTTTTTAAAGAAAAAAGATTTGTTATTGCTTTTGGGACTTGACAAAAATGATGCCACAAAATGACACAAGCGCAACAAATGAAATAAATGAAGCAAACGAAACAGCTACTTTATTCAACGATATTAACAACATTTCTACTTTGTCAAAAAAATGAACTTGCTTCTTGTCCCAAAGACCACAAGATCAAGTTTTTAAAAAGGGTAACTTTCCAAACACAAAAGTTTTTTTTTTGTTGTTGAAAATAATAATTTTTCGGATATGGCTTTAGGAAAAAACAATCCTCGTAGTAATTATGACCACATTTATAATGCTTCAATGCTGGCGTTCCTAATGTTTTAGTCAAAGAATTATTACTTTATCATTTAGAAAAAAACTATTTACAAATTACACCTGCCTTAAAAAATTATATCAAAAATTAGTGCAAGAAAACATCAATCAAAAATTAATTATGGAAGATGCACATTCTTTGTTTGCCACATTAAAAAAGGTTTTACCAAAACCAAGAATTGCTTGGTTTTGCAAATTGCCTTTGATTTGAGTCAGAAAAAAGCAAATCAATTAGTTGTTTCATATCTGAAAAACTTTTTTATCAAAATCAATTTAAAAAAGACAAAATATGGCATAGGTCCTAAGTTTAGAAATAGTCTTTCGCCCAGAAACGAATTTTTGCTTCCTATTTATCTACAAGGAACAAAGAATAAAAAGCAATAAATCAAAGTTTAAAAATATAAAATCTCAAAGCATCAATAAGAAATATCCTTCGAAATAACAAATCAAAACACACACACACAGCAAATTAAAAGCAAAGAAAAGACGAAAAATGACAAAAATTGTTGTTAAGTTTTATCAGGCGGAGTTGACGAATTGCCGTTGCTACTTTCTTTTAAAAAACAAGGTTATTTGGTAGAAGCAGTTTTATGCGTAGTGGGATAACAGCTCTTAATTTTGATATCCAAGGTATTCACTTTTTAAATGACATATGCCTGCAAGAACTTAGATTATAAAGATGCTCTTAAAAGTGTCACAGAACAACAGGAATTCTAGGATTGCATCGTGAGCAGTTTTATTTGAAATATTGCAGCAAAGAATCTTTATGGTCTTTTATTAAATCCTTTGAAAATAATCTTACTCCGAATCCTGATATTTTTTGTAATAATGAAATTAAATTTAGAGCTTTTATTGAGTATGCAACAACAAAACTTGCTCCTCAATATATTGCTATGGGACATTATGCTAACATTATATATGAAACTTCTTCATACCAAAAAAATTAGTTCCACGACTTGCTTGTGCTGTTGACCAAAACAAAGATCAAACTTATTTTTTATCACAACTAACAACTAAACAATTACAAAATATTTTGTTTCCTTTGGGTAAATCTCTACGCTTTAAAACAAAGAAATTGCGCAAAATTGCTTTAGAAAATAATTTAATTAATGCCACTAAAAAAAGATTCCACAGGGATTTGTTTTATTGGTGAAAGAAATTTTTTCAATTTTTAAGCAACTATTTACCCACTCCAAAAAGGTGATATTAAAACTTTGGATGGGACTTTTTAGCACATCATAAAGGAGTAATGTATTATACCATAGGGCAACGTAAAAATTTAGGTTTGGGTGATGTTCCAGCCAAAAAACCTTGGTTTGTCGTTGGCAAACACCTTCCAACTAACACTTTATACGTAGAACAAGGTAGCACGCATCCTTATTTATACAGCACGACAAAGCCTTAATTGGTGATATTGTTTGGCGCGGCAAAAATACATTTGCACCTACAAGCCAAAAATGCGCTACCGCCAATCCAATCAAGACGTTATTTTAACTTGGCTAGACCAAAACAACTTAGAAATTCATTATCCTCAAAACAATTAAATCAGTAACTCCAGAATAAATATCAGCGCTTTTTATGATATTTCAATATTTGTTATTAGGGCAGGCGTTATTAAAGAAGTTTATTTTCAAGGCACAAAAAGACTAACATACCATAATTTGTGTACGTTTCTTTTTCTTTGCGTTTTTTTGCAAATCGCTTAAAAAAGAAGGTGATAAGATGATTTTAGATTCTGATTTAACTTTAGAAAAAGATACATTATATCAGATTTAATGGCTGTGATTTTCAAAAATATTCAGATGCCACCATTTTGCCAAAAAATTGCTCAAAACCTATCTTTTTGCCAAAGAAAAACATCGCAGGGCAACGTTTTACAGGAGAATTTAACAATG
>NZ_CP169277.1:538866-544016 GCF_041920595.1 Areca yellow leaf disease phytoplasma | reverse complement strand
TACCGCTGATTTCAGTTACGTATTGTAAGAAAGATTTGAAAAAATATTTTGTATTTGGGATTGTAAAAATTGTCACAACAGACAACACCAGCAAGCACCACGCATTTTGACCATCTTGTTGAGGACGCCAAATTTCGTTTTTTACAAGTTTTAGAAGGGCTTAAACAAATGAATGTTAGTCACCAGATTGTGTCATGATTTGGTCATTGGACTTGATTATTATACTCATAGCGTTTTGAAATTGTTTATAATAACGAACGGACATCAAGCAGTTTTAGGTGGGGGTATTTGTTATGATAATTTAGTTACTTTGATCTGGAAACCCTTCGCCTGGTATTGGTTTGCGCTAGGCATGGAACGTTCAATGTCATTTAGCCACTCATTCCTTTTGCAATAAAAATATTTTACCTTCTTTGGATGCCTTTATATTAGTTAGTGTGCCATAATTTTTTATCAAGGACTTGCACTTGCAACAACTCTCCGCCATCAGGTTTTTCCGCCGATCTTAATTATCAGTTTTTATCTTTCAAAAGTCTCAAACAAACGCTTAAAACAACTTCCTTCTGTCTTTAATTCTGGGACCAAAGAATTTGACAACAATCAAATTACAATCAAAAATACTGACACCAACAATAAACCACCATATTGCAAAAAGATGTTGTTTCTTATTTTCAAAACAACAAGAGTTAAATTAATTCATGAAAACTAAATATAGCCATTATAACAATCAATTTACAACTTGCCCATCAAGGAAAAACAGTTTTTCTAAAAGGTTTTATTTTTCGTAAACGCAACAGGAAAAACTCTTTTTGACTTACGTGATGTTTCTGGTATCGTTCAATTATTGAACAAAAATAATCCTGGCGACAAATAGCTTTAATTAAATTAGAAACAGTCGTGACCAAATTAAAGGTCAAGTAATTGAAGAAGAATCAATAAAAATCCTGATTTGCCAACTGGTGATATTGAAATTTTAGTATCTCATATTGAAATTTTAAGTGAGGTCTCCAAACCTTTAAATGTGTCAAAGTCAAGAAAGTTTAGAAGAAACAAGACTTAAATATCGTTATTTGGATTTTAAGAAATCCTGAAGTTAAACATTTTTTGATTCAAAGACACCACATTACCCAAAGTATTCGTCAAACTCTTTGAAAAATGATTTTAGAACTAGAAACCCCATTTTATCTAAATCAACTCCTGAAGGAGCAAGAGATTATTTAGTTCCTTCCAGAATTTATCCAGGTAATTTTTTATGCCCTTCCCTCAATCTCCCCAACTTTTTTAAACAATTATACATGATTGCAGGATTTGAAAGGTATTTTCAAGTAGCACGTTGTTTCCGCGATGAGGACCTCCAGATCTGATAGGCAACCTGAATTTAGTCAAATCGATATTGAAACATCTTTTTAAATCAAGATGAAATTATGCTCCTTAACAGAAGAAATTATAGTAGATTTATTTGCCAATATTTGGAAAAAACCACTTTCTCCAACCCTTTTTAAGATTAACTTATCCCAACAAGCCTTTGAACTTTATGGTTCTGATAAACCAGGATTTAAGAAATCCCCTTAAAATCACTGATTTTACTACTTTTTTGATACTACCACTTGCCCCAAAATATGTTTTCATGCAGCATTAAAGGCTTTAAAGTTTCTAAAACAGCAGTTTTGACACGCCGAAAACTAGATGAGTATCAATTGTTTTTTAGTAAACATTTTAACTTGAAATTGTTTTCTTTGTTAAAAAAATGATAAAATTATAGGTGTAATATCTCAATTTATTAAAGATGATTCTTTTTTAAAAAATGAAGAAATTTGTTTTGTTGTTTCTGGCACAAAAGACATTATGCACAAAGCTTTAGGTATTTTTCGCACCAAACTGGCCATGATTTATCTTTGGTTGATACAACTCAAAGAAGCGTTATTATGGATTGTTGATTTTCCTTTATTTTGGAGAACTACTCCAGAAGACCTGCCCCAACCAGATCTTACTTTGGAAAACTCAAATACTTCCAACCGTCTTTATTCTTTGCATCATCCTTTTACTGCTCCTTGTGATATTGCTATTTTGAAAAGCAATCCTCAAAAGCTCTTGCCAAAACCTATGATTTAGTTTGAACGGCTACGAAGTGGGTGGTGGTCTGTTAAGAATTAACAATCCCCAAACGCAAGAATTAATTTTTAGTCTTTGTATTTTTCACAAGAAGAAGTGCAAACTCGTTTTGGTTTCTTTAGTCGAAGCTCTTAAATACGGCACCCCACCTCATGGAGGACTTGCTCCTAGGTCTTTGATCGTCTTGTGATGTTGTTTACCAAACCAACAATATCAAAGATGTTATTGCTTTTCCTAAACCCAAAGTCAGCAAGATTTGATGTTAGAAGCTCCAGTAAAGTTGACTAAGAACAACTCAACACCCTAAAACTCAAATTCAAAATGCAATTGTAATTAAGGATGTTTTACATGAAAACTATCAAACTTGCTTGTAGTCTAGATGCCAATCAAACCTATATTATAGCTGTAAGTGGCGGCGTTGATTCAATGTCTTTACTTCATTGTTTGGTGGCACAAAAAATAAAACTGCAAGTTGTGCATTTCAACCATTTAGCGCGCCCTAATGCTTGGAAAGATAAAGAATTAGGTCCAAAGTTATTGCCTGCAAAACTCCCTTTGTTTCCATTATTTTGAACTTAACTGCCTCAAAAAACTTTCAAGTCCAAGCACGTTTATTAAGACAACAAAAATTAATGCAAATAGCTACAAAGCACCAAACTCCTTTATTTTAACAGCCCATCATTTAGATGATTTGGCAGAAACTATTTTACAAAAAATAACTAGAAGCAGCACTTTGCTGGAGTTATAGTGGCATGCAGATCCAAACTTCTTGGCAAGATTTCATTTTTTTGAAACCTTTTTTATACGTTCCCAAAGCCAAAATCATAATTTATGCTGCTTTTTACCAAATCCCTTTTTTGGAAGATTGCACCAATCAAAACCTCACTTATCAAAGAAACCAAATCAGGCACCAAGTTATTCCTTATTTAAAAACCCAAACTAGTTTTTGCAAAATATCCCAAAAATACCACCAAACTCTTTTGCAAGCCTATAATTTTATTCGCAAACAAACTCTTTTATTTCTTACAAAACACACAAATCATAGTTGTAACCCACCAAACTTCTTTTGACTTGCACTTTTTAAACCTTGATTTAGTTATTAATCAAAGATATCATTTTATTATTATTAGAACAACAAAATATTACTAAAAGTTTTATTTTTATCCAAAATATCATCAAAGGCATTAACAATCCTTATAAGCCTAATTTATCTTGGCATCTTAATTTTGAGTGGCATTTAATTAAAAGATTACAATCACATTACATAATGAGGCCTGCACCAACACTTTCCTTTGCTTTGTCAAAACCTTTGTTGTGTGTTTCACATGTAATTTTGTCTTGCTTGCATTTCTCTTCTGTTACAATCCTCAATTATAATCCTCAAAAAGTTAGTTTTCCCTTTAAAAAAAGTGCTTGCGCCAACCAAAAGATATATATTAAAATTTAGTTTTGGCAATTAAAAATTGAAAAATTTTTAATTGAAAACAAAGTGCCCCTTACTCAAAGAAATAATTTATGGTTAGTAGTAGACAATCTAGACAATATTTATTTATCCTCACTTATATATCAACTCTACTTAGGAAACTAATCCAAGATTTATTTAGCTTTTAAAACTTTTTTTTACTTCTTCAAATTGTTTTTCTCAACAAATTAAAAATGAGAATCCAAAAATAAAATGCAGAAATTACATCCATCCCAATTAAACTCCAAACATTAAAATATTTATTTCAATGTTTAACTCAAAGATAATTTCTGCAAGAAAGGTTAATTTTATGTCATTTTTTGATAAAATTTTTTAAAAAATCTATATGGGCGTCCTTTATTTTTGCTGTAATTTTAATAGGTTAATTTTTATTTATTGTTATTTTACTAAGAATGCAAAAAAGATAACAATACATTGATGAACTTGCAAAAGATAACAAAATTGAGCAAACTATTTATGAACCTCACTATTTTAATTCATATTTTTGTAATGTTGTAGTTACTACTAAAGACGGCAGCAAAGTAATTGATTTTTTTAATATGCCTTGGTGAAAAGTATTTGACAAAAAACCAAACGGCAAATACAAATATAAAATTGATTCTGTAGATCCTAGACCTTGGAATGGTTATGAACCTGTTGTTTGGGTATTTAGACAATGTTTAACAATGTTAATTTTACTGTTTTTTCTCTCTTTTTTGCCGATACCATCAAACAAATGGGACAAGAAATTTTGGCATCAGCCCCTGGTAAAAAAGGTTCTAAAAGTCGCAAAGTTATTATCAATCAAAAAAGATTTATTTTTGCAGATGTAGCAGGAGCTGATGAAGAAAAAGAAGAATGTCAGAATTGATTGACTTTTTAAAAAACCCTGCGGCAAATACGCTGCTATGGGAGCAAGAATTCCTAAAGGAGTTTTGTTGTATGGACCTCCAGGTACAGGAAAAACCTTATTGCCAGCAGTTGCAGGTGAGGCAGGCGTTCCTTTTTTTGCTGCTTCAGGTTCTGATTTTGATGAAGCTTATGGTGTTGGTGCTTCACGTGTCAGAGATCTTTTAAAGAAGCTCAACTGGCAGCTCCTTTGTATCGTTTTGGTCGATGAAATTGAGGCAGCTGCTAGAAAAAGAGGCTCCAATATTGGTGGTAGTAACGGTTCTGGAACAAACCTTAAACCAACTTTTAGTAGAGATGGACGGCTTTAACCAAAAAATGGGTAAGTATTGTTATTGCAGCTACTAACTCAACCCGAAGCTCTTGACTCAGCTATTTTGCGTCCTGGACGTTTTGACCGTCACTTTAATATTACTTTACCAAATGTTAAAGACCGTGAAGCTATCTTAAAAAATTACATGCAAGTAATAAAAACTTTCAGAAGAAATTAGTTTAGAAGAATTAGCTAAACAAACCCCAGGTTTTAGTGAGAACAAATTAGAAGGCACCTTTAAACGAAGCTGCTTTATTGCTGCTAGAAGAAATGCTATTTTTATCAATAAAAAAGATATCAGCGAAGCTTTAGACCGTATTTTTAATTGGAAGCACATGTAACTGAACGAAGCAC
>NZ_CP169277.1:536557-538766 GCF_041920595.1 Areca yellow leaf disease phytoplasma | reverse complement strand
ACTCCAACCCAACCAACTTCTCAAATACTTTCTTCAAGCAACGAAATAACTAGCACTGATACAACTCCTTTAAATGATGAATTGAAAACAAAAACCAATTTGAACCAACCAAGAATTAAACGAATCAAATCCAAACAATAAGGAAACAACTTCTCCAGAAGTTGTGTCAACAGATTCGAATAAACCCCAAAACCAATCTATTTTTTCATTTCAAAAATAGTTTTTTAAAAAAAAAATATCTTTACAATTAACACCAATTTTAAGCTTGCTTAGAGTTGGTGTTCGTTATGATAATTTAAATTTATCACCAATGCTTTTTCTTGATTTTTTAACCTTTTTATTATTTTTTCTTTTATTTTTGAAACCCAATTCTTTTACTACATTTTTTTAACTTTTAGTGAAAAACAAGGCCTTTACATGAATGAAAAAAAGAGTTTCTTATTTCTGCCAGTGAGGCATTTCAACGTTTATGGGATCATTTTTTATTGACTCACATTAATTTAAATAAAAGTCAATGTCAAAATTAATTTTGGCACAACAAGTTTTGGTCAACTCCAAACCTGCGAAAAAAAGTTATTGCTCAAAACCAAGACCTCATTACAGTTATTATCCCTCAAACTCAAGAATCTGTTGAATTTACAAACTCCTCAAAACCTTAATTTAGACATCATTTACGAAGACCCCTATTTAGCAGTTATTAATGACATATGATTTGAGCCAACACACCCTTCTTTAATTTTTCAAGAAGCAACCTTAGTTAATGGCTTGTTGTACCAATTTACCTTTAAGTCATAGCAGATGCCCAAAGACCTGGGTATCGTGCATAGACTTGACAAAAATACTACTGGTTTATTAGTGTGCCAAAAATAATGATGTAAGCGACAAACTACAAGTGCTTTCCAACAAAGAAAAATTACCAAAATCTATTGGGCTTTAATTGAAGGTTTTTAGAAGATAAGCACTATCAAACTGCCTATTGGAAGAAATCCTCATAATCGATTAAAAATGCAAGTTATTCCAGACGGCAAAACTGCTGTTACTCATTTTAAAACTTTGCAACGTTTTTCTCACTTTTCTTTGATGGAATTTAATTTGGAAACAGGAAGAACTCATCAACTAAGAGCACATTTTCCTTCCTCAAACGTCCTATTATAGGAGATCTACTTTATGGTTCATCACACCATATTATTACTCCTTTAAGGTCAATTTTTGCATACGAAATGTTAAAATTCAACCACCCTATCACCAATCAAAAATCTTATTTTAGAAGCAATCTTACCTGCTAATTTTGAAAAAGCTTTTACAATCTCTTAACAACTACAATTAATGCTTTAAACTTTTTATCTTTACTTTATCATTTGTGTTTTAAACTTTTTTATTTTTTTCACCTACTTTCCAATTTTCCAATCATTTAAATTAAAAAAAATAAACAAGGAATTATTTATGATTAAAATTAATAATCTTCGAAAACTTTTTTCCTTAAAAAAGAAAACTTCCAGTTTTACAAAACATTTCAATTGCAGTTTTGAAAGCGGAAATCTTTTGGAGTTAGTAGGAATTTGAGTTCTGGCAAAACTACTTTATTAAAAAATTATGAATGGATTTATGTTGCCTGATAAAAATGCTAATTCTTCCATGCAGCTTTTTTAGTCATCTGAAAAGTGCTATGATTTTTCAAAATTTTAATCTTTTGAGTAATTTAAATGTTTTTGAAAATGCGGCTCTTCCTTTAGAAATAAGAAGTACTCCGAAGAACAAATTACTACTAAAGTAAATAAAATGCTCGATGCAATAGGACTTCGCCAATTTGCAAATGCCTATCCTAAGACGCTTTCGGGCGGATAAAAACAACGTGTAGCCATTGCACGTGCATTAGTTTACGAGCCTAAAATTATTTTTTTGTGACGAACCTACTTTTTGCCCTGGATGAAATGACAAGTCAAGAGATTTTAGGATTATTGCAAACAACCAATCAAAAACTAAAAACTACCATTGTTTTGGTTTCTCACATAATGTTGCAATCAATTAAAAGTTTGTGCCATCCGTGTAGCTATTTTGGAGCAAGGAAAATTAGCTAAAATTGCTACCCTTAATCCTTCTTGTAAATTTGAAGCTACTTCTTATCAAAACATTTTTATCTAAATTTTATCCTTTTTCTTATCCTTTTTTATCATACAAATGTTTTTGTCCAACAAAATAGCAATACGTA
>NZ_CP169277.1:535323-536457 GCF_041920595.1 Areca yellow leaf disease phytoplasma | reverse complement strand
TAATGCTTCGTTCGAACACGTATTACTAACTGCTCTGCCAACTATTAAATATTTTTTAGAAGAATATGCCTAAAAGACCGTTTAAAAAGAATACAATATTGATTTAGATGTTCAATATATAGTTCATGGTTAAACAAACCAATGAATTACTTTTAAACAAAAAGTTGATGCTAAATTAGACGCTCATGTACATAGTTTAAATATTTTTAATAAAGAAAATCCAAATATTCCAGATCAAGATAAATTAACGTTTAGCCAAGTAGTTTATTTAGCTAAAATTTGGGCTTTGCTAAACCTAATACTTTTAATAATTTAAAAGGAATTCAAAAAAACAATCACCCTAACAACCTTAAAATTTTGATGCCACAAGACAATTTTCAACGTTCTTTAGCTTTGCACGTGTTGCAAGAATTAAAAATTATTGAAGAAATAAACCCGAGACGCACTCTTAGCACTGAAGAACAATTTAATTTAAAAACTACAGATTTTAAAACCTACTAATTTATATCCACAGAAGCGCAGAATACACTACTGAATCCGAATTTAATGACAATTACATCTAGATTCCTTGCTCCTAATGATTTTGATTTATGTCTTAATTATCCTACTATTATGGGATTGGGAATAAATAATTTTATATCACTAGGAATAATGCAAAAACCCACTAATTTAGATGATATTATTTATTCTTATACCATTTCTTTAGTGACTACTAACAATAATAAAAATAACTGGAAAATTAAAATTTTACAAGATATTTTAAAAAGAAGAAGAAGCTATGCATATATGGAAAAAAGCCAATTTGCAACCAATTTTTATATGATTCCAAGACAAGAAGTTAAACAAATAAGTAAAAACATTAAAGATAAATATTTAGGCAAAACAGGCGCTGCTCCTGCTTCTAATTAATGGAAAACTCAATGGAAAATAATATTTTTTATTCGTTTGTGGAATGTTTTAGCTAAAAATCAATTGGTATGGAATGGTTTAAAGAAATATAAAATTACTTTAATAGGTTGTTTATTGCTTTTTTCTAGGGCTTATTTTAGGAGTTTTATTATATTTATTCTAAAACACAAAAACATTATAAAAGATCAGCTGGATTTTAAATAGTTTGATGATTTTTTCATTTCA
>NZ_CP169277.1:522273-535223 GCF_041920595.1 Areca yellow leaf disease phytoplasma | reverse complement strand
AAGGGACAGTTGCTGTTTGAAAAGATACCATATCAGTCAAAGCTTAGTAAAAGGTTCAAAGGTCAATTGCTCATCGTTGCAATACCTGATGTTCATATTCTGTAAAACAGAAGAATGCTATTAGTTTGAAAAACGATATCAGAACAAGCTTTTTAACTACTAATCCAGAATTATACCAACATCATTTAGTCTTGGAGCAACTAAATTTCAATTTGTGACTAAATTTTTGTTAACAGAAACCCGTTCTGATATCATTTTCAAACTAGCTTCTCTTTTTATCACTTCCCTTGCTTATTCTTCTGTTTTGCAAATTGTAGGGCATCAAGGTATTGCAGCAGTGGCAATTGATAATGGCTATAACGGACATTATGATTTTGAACCCTCTTTTTTACTCGCTTTGATTTAATTATAGTATCTGTTTTGCTTACCTTTATTTTAACTCAAACAGTTTATTTTTTAGAAATCGCATTGCTTTTGCCCTTGATAAACGCTAATTACATCCATTTTTTACCAAATTTTTTCTCCTCACCAACTTTTTTATCATTTTTTTCCACAATTTAGTCTTTTTTTCATCAAATAAAGTAAAATAAGATTATAATACTCTTGTGGATAATATGAAATTAATTATAGCTATCGTTTCTAGTAACGATGCTAACAAGTACAACAATCTTTAATAGAAATAGTTTTTTACAACTATATTAGCTACTAAAGGAGGTTTTTTAAAAGAAGCTAATGCAACTTTTATTTTAGGAGTCAAAGAAGAAGAACAAATACCCAAAGCTTTGAAATTATAAAGCCCATTCTCATAAAAAAACTCAAATGATTCAAACAATATCATCAATGAGTTTGTGCTTATAATTCTTTTCCTACCGAAGTTTCTGTGGGCGGAGCAACGATTTTTGTTCTTGATGTGGACCAGTTTTAAAAGTTAACATTAATTAATAATTTTATCAAGTAAAGGCTCCATCAAATTCAACCAAATTTAAATTAAAAAGGGAGTTTTTACGTGGCATTAATCAAAGAACAAAAACAAGAAATCATTAAACAAAATTCACGTTTTGCAAAAGACACGGAGTTCATCTGAAGTTCAAGAATTGCTATTTTATCTAGCAGAAATCAAACAATTAAAGACTAACATTTAAAACAACACCCCTCATGATTTTCACTCTAAAAGAGGTTTGTTTATGAAAAACAGCAAAAGACGTAATTTAGTAAAATATTTAGCAAACCAAAATTAATAATTCAAATATCACAACTTTTTGGTATTTTTTTTATTTTTTATTTTCCTTGTACATTTAATTTAATCAAACCTTTACCTTTCCCCAAAAATTACTTACACACACACACACGCAACTAAACGCATAACAAAGTTAAAAGGAGACAACAAGGAACAATATGAAAGGTTTATTAGTTTTATATGACGGATTTGAGGATTGTGAGGCTTTAGTCACAGAGTTTTATTAAATCGCGTAGCCCTTCCTTTAACAACTGCAACTCTAAATCCCAATTAGAAGTTATGTCTTCTAGTGGGCTTCGTGTGTAAAAAGCAGATGCCAATTGCTTCTATTAATCCTTTAGAATACGATTTTTGGTTATTCTAGAGGACCTTACGTAGCGCAAATTATTGAAAAAACTTTTTATTAAAATTAATTCAAAAAAAATTTGTTGATGCTAATAAAGTTATTGGAGCTATTTATTACCGCTCCCATGTTTCTGGGCAAACTAGATTTATTAAAAAATCAACACTTTACTTGCTTTCCTTCTTTGTGTCCATTTTATTGAAGGTACTTATTTGCCAGACCAAAAAGCTGTTATTAGTGATAAATTTGTAACTTCGCGTTCTCCTATAACCGTCTTTGACTTTGTTTTGCTTTAGTAGAAAGTGCTGAAAGGCAAAACTTTTGCTTTTAACTTTTAAAAATTCCCTTAATGTTTAGTAAATTTGGGACTTTTTATTTGTATATAAAAAATATCAAAATTATCTGATAACCATCCAACCATTATCCTCTTTTTTCAATTTTTTACACAATTTATGCATTCTTTTTTTAAAAAAGTTGACAAAATGATTTTTTACTTGACTTAATGACATTATTTTAGTAAAATATTAGAAAGATAATATTGAAAATAAAAAAATTACTATTTCATAATAATTAAGACTATTTCATATCTAAATTACAAAAGATTTAATAACTCTTTTGTTTTGTCGCTTTCAAACAAAACACAAATACACACATAAAATTAATCACTATTTTTTCATTAATAATAAGGAAAATTCCATTAAAGAACAATTGCAACCAAAAAACAATCAAAAAACTTTAATGGCTAATAAAACAACAGTAAAACCTAAATGGCACCTAGTAGATGCTAAGGGGAAAACCCTAGGCAGATTAGCTACCAAAAGTGGCTTCCATTTTAAAAGGAAAACACAAAACACATTACACACCACACATAGACAATGGCGATTATGTTATTGTTGTAAATGCTTCTATATTCATTTAACTGGCAAAAAATGGCAACAAAAAAACTTACTACAAACATTCAGGTTATCAGGTGGCTTAACTAAAGTTGTAGCTTCAGAAATGATGCGTAAATTTCCTACAAGAATGGTTGAAAAAGCAATTTTTAGAATGGTTCCTCATACTAAATTAGGTTCACAAATTGGTAAAAAATTATTTGTTTATTCCGAACAAAACCACAATCACCAAGCTCAACAACCAGAAAGTTTAGAGGTTTAATTAGATGAAAAAAGTAAATTATTTTGGTACTGGTCGTCGTAAAAGTGCTGTGGCAAGAGTTATTTTAACTAATGGTACTGGCAAAATTACAATCAATACTAGAGATTTTGAAAAATATTTACCATTACTTGCAACACGCCTAGAAATGATTCAACCTTTAGAATTAACTGAAAAAAGAGAAGCTTTTGATGTAAGTGTGAATGTAAACGGCGGAGGGCTTTCAGCTCAAGCAGGCGCTATTCGTTTAGGAATTGCACGCGCTTTAATTGAAAGTGTTCCCGAATTAAGAGCCATTTTAAAAAAAGCTGGTTTATTAACTCGCGATGCTCGTTGTGTTGAACGCAAAAAAATACGGTTTAAAAAAAGCTCGTCGAGCACCACAATTTTCAAACGTTAATCCAAAAAAGACTTTGTCAAAAAGTTCCTTTTTTTAAATTTCCACCAACACCTCCCCTATCGATTTTAAATTAAAAGGAAAAACCTTACTGTAACTATGAAAAAAATTAAAGTTCGTTATGCTCCAAGCCCTACTGGTTTTGCATATAGGAAATGCCCGCACTGCTTTATTCAATTATTTGTTTGCCAAACACAATCAAGGAGAGTTTATCATCCGCATCAGAGAACACCGATTTTCACGCAATGTTGAAGGCGGCGGGTTCTCAATTAAAAAATTTACGTTGGTTAGGAATTGATTGGAGCGAAGGGCCCGATATCCAAGGACCTTTTTGGACCTTATCGCCAATCAGAAAGACTTGCCATTTACAAAAATACGCCCCGAAAAACTACTTGATCAAGATCTCGCTTACAAAGAATTTCAAGAAGGACACACCACTTTTGCCATAAGATTTCGCGTTCCTACCAATCAAACTTTTACCTTTGATGATTTAATTAGAGGCAAACTTACTTTTTCAAAGTCAAGAAATCGAACTTTATTATTCTCAAATCAAACGGCTATCCTTCTTATAATTTTGCAGTTGTCATTGACGATTCACTTAATGCAGATTTCTCATATTTTTCGAGGAGAAAGACACATCACTAACACTCCTAAACAAATTATGATTTATCTCAAGCTTTCCAATTGAATCTTCTCAATTTGCTCTATGACTTTAATTCTTAACGACAACAAAAAAAAAATTAAGCAAAGAGATGCTAATATTATACAATTTATTGAACAATATGAAAAATTGGGATACTTGCCACAAGCATTATTTAATTTCTTATCTTTGTTAGGATTTAGTCCTTTAAGCCAAACCGAAATATTAAGTCCCCAAGAATTAATTAATTTATTTGATGTGGTGCGCCTCAATAAAGCTCCTGCTATGTTTGATAAAACTAAACTAGATTATTTGAATAATCAACATTTAAGAAAGTTGCTTCGAAGTAATTGCATCATTTATTTTGCAAAAAAAATATTTAGCTCTTACAACCGCTCCTACAAATGACAAAGAAGTGGATGACAGTAAATTTGTGGATTTGTTTAAAGATAGAATGAATTATATGCAACAAATCACAGATTTTTATCAACTTTTTTTCAATCCACGCCTTTTTTTATCAAGAAGCTACACATTTTTTACAAACTAATCCCCAAACAACCCTTATTTTAAAAACTTTTTATAATGTTTTTGATGTTATTGTATTTGAAAAAAGATGTTATTGCTAATTCCATTAAACAAGTTACTAACCAAAATGATTTTGCTAAAAAACACTTTTTATGGCTTTGCGTATCGGAACTACTTGCAAAATGCATGGTCCCAGTATCGCCCTTTATTAGAATTGTTGAGGAAAAAAACAAGTACTTAAAAATCTATCTTATGTTTTAGAACAATCCCAAAAATTTTAATTAATTCCATTTGAAAAATAATATTTATATATTTCATAATTAATTTAATTTACTTATCATTTTATTTTATATAATTCATTCCATCGCAATTTAACCCTTATTTTTTCTTTTATTTGCCCTCATTTTTTTCTTTATGCATTTTCCAAACAAAAAGGACTTCTTTAATGCTAAAAAATCTATAACTCTTTAACTCGCAAAAAAGATTTTTTAACCCTGCTTATCCGCCCACAAATTAACATGTATGTTTGTGGACCTACTGTCTATAATCACCTGCATTTAGGAAACATGAATAATTTAATTTTTTTTGATACAGTGAAAAAGATATTTAGAAATGCTTAATTTTAGGGTATATTATGTAGTAAATATTACTGATATTGATGATAAAATTATTGAAAATATACATAAAAACCAAGTTTTTGGAACAAGATTTAGCTAATAAATATATTAAATCTTTCCAACAATCTCCCAAACCCTAAACATTCAAACCATTAATTTTAAACCTCAAGCTACTAAATATATCAATTCTATGATTGTCTACATCCAAACTCTTTTAAACCAAGGATTTGCTTATTTTACCGATCAAGGAAATATATTTTTGTGTATCTAAATTGATGATTATGGTAAACTCAAAAACAAGATTTATCCCAACTTAAACAAAATGCACGTAAACAATTAGACCCCCAAAAAGAATTTCCAGGAGATTTTATTTTATGGAAAAACTTCGCAAGGTATTACATACCCAAGTCCTTGGTTTGCAGGTCGTCCTGGTTGGCATACTGAATGTGCAACTATGATTGAACAACTTTAAATTGCCTTTGGATATTCATGGAGGAGGTACGATTTTAAAATTTCCTCATCATGAAAAAATGAAATTTCCCAAACACACGCCCATAGCCACCAAAAACTAGCTAATTTTTATGCATGTAGAAAGATTAGATTATCAAAATCAAAAAATGTCTAAATCTTTAGGAAATATTATTTGGTGTAAAGATTTATTAAAACAATACAATCCTTGCATAATAAAGCTTTTAATTTTGAGTACTCATTATCGCAAGCCAATCAATTTTAGTTATGATTTGATGGAACAAGCCCAACAAAAATACCAAAAAATAACTGATTTTTTAACTAAAAATAATTTTTATTTAAAAGTTAATCAATTTTCTTGCCAAGCCTTAGACCAAGATATAATGCAGTTATTTCATCAATTAATGCAAGATGATTTGGCTACTCATAAAGTAATTGATTTAATGTGAACAAACAATTAAACAAGCTCCATCAAACCCAAATTTCATGGATAAGTTATCCAAATTTCAAAACACCTCTTTATTATTAATTTCGCTCTATTTTAGGAATTATACTATATTTAATAAACCAACAAAACAGGATTTCATAAAACATATTTTTTCTTGGTGGCAAGAGAAATAAAATGTAGAGATTTTGCCCAAGCAAGATTTTTAAGAAAGCAATTATTAGATAAAGGCTTTATTTAAAAACTTTGAAACGCTCCAATAACTTTGCCCCCCCACATTTTAATTATTTTTTTTACCTTTTTTTTATTTTTCAATATTATTTATTGCAATTCACAAACAATCACAATAATTTTATTTATTTAGAAAAGACCTTCAATTGAGGTTTTAACATATTATCAGTGTATCAGAGGGAATCGTGCTAAAAGTTTATTATAATCAAACCATCCTAAATGTTCCTTTAAACACTAGTTTAGAGACTTTAAAAAATCAATTAAACCTTAAAAATGTTTATGCTGCTAAAGATAAACAATAAATTAAAAGAACTTACCTTTAAATTGCATGCCCCCATCAATCAAATTACTTTTAGGCGCTTGGAACGCTGCGGCTGTAAATATTTATGAAGCTAGTTTAAGATATTTAGTTGCGCTATGGCATCTTACAAACTTTTGAAAATATTTCATTACATTTTACTTATTATTATAGTTCTTCTAGTATTTTGGTATCTTTTTCCCAAAGAAATTACCTTTTTGCCAGAATGTTTCCAAAAAATTAAAGAAGAAATGCATTTGTTAGTATCGCAAAATTAGATATTACCAAAAGAAATTGCCTCCTTGAAAAAGCTCTTGCAAATTTATCAATCTTTGGGATTTGGGGATAAATTAGTCTCTCAAACAAAAGCTCTTCCTTTATACTCCTTTATTTGTCAAACTATTGTAATTATACTAGTTGCTTAGTCTGTAACACTAGTTATTAGATAAATATCATTTATTTATCATCAAATGTGTCATAGTAATTTGTAACTCCTTGTAGTGAGCGAAAAATTTTTTCGAACAAGAACCGTTTGAACAAATGTTATCAAAGTTTGGCTTTAAAAACTATTCAAATGTAAATAATGCATTAATCGATCAAACACAAACTGTTTGTGTGTCAATTTAATTTAATTAATCTGCAGAAATTAATATCAAAACTGATTTGCAATAATTAAGTACAAAATTGCTAAACGTGCCTCCAATCATAAAATTATAATATTTCAGGTCCTTCTTCTAGTGGAAAAACTACATTGCTAAAATTACAATTAATTACAAAAGCATTTGGAATTGTACTTTTATTATTGCTATGGATAATTATTATTTGCCTTTGGAAAGATATTCCAAAAGAAAAGAGATGACTTCCTACCTGAAAGAATATGCCTTAATATTCTTTTTATTAATTAAATATCTATGATTTGCTGACTCTGCAAAAAGACTTACTATTCCCCAATTTGATTTTGTTACTCGTAGTCATACCCAAAAAAGATATTCAAACCCATAATCATATTATTTTTGGTAGAAGGAATACATGCCATAAACCCCAAACTTACTCCTTTTATTCCAAGATTACAAAAAATTTCAAATCTATATTGCCCCACAACATCAATTATCACTAGATTTCCACAATCCTTTACATTTAACCGATGTGGAGGTTTTTAAGAAGAGCTATAAGAGATTATATTTCTAGAATACTACTATTTTAAGGACTTTTTGAGTTTTGGGATTCTGTGCGAAAAGGGGAGTTTAGATGGATTTATCCTAATCAACAAGAAGCTGATTTTGTTTTCAATTCTGAATTAATTTATGAATTTAATGTTTTAAACCATATTTAATTCCTTTGTTATTGCAAATTCCTGGAAACAAGTAAGTATTTTGATAAAGCCTTAGTATTTTTTAAATTTGTTAAGTTTTTTTAAATCTTTTGATTCTAATTTAGTGTTTCATGAGTCTTTGTTAAAAAGAATTTATTGGTGGGAGTCCTTTTTATTTTTAGATTATTTTATAATTAAATATTTTGTTATATGGAAAGATTAACTTTTGCAAAAAGTTAGATATATTATATAAATGAGGATGTATAAATTATAATTGCAGTATTTAAGCAAAAACTTATCAATATGCAGTTGTATCACAAAAATAGTTATATTCATGTTATAATTAATCTGTAAAAAGTTATTATATTTTAATATTTAAGTGTATAAAGATATTTAAATATAATTTATTCAAAAATATTCCATACAAAAATATTGATGTGAGAACTTTATGTATCAGAAAAAAAATTTTAATTAGATTTGGAGAATTATTTTTAAAAGGAAAAAATAAAAAAGCTTTCATTAATACATTAAGACAATTATTACAAAATAAAATTAAAGACCTTGCAACGTTCAAATGTATTTTAAACATGATTATGCTTATCTAGAATATATTTATGATGCAAGTTTAGAAAAAGAAATTCTTAAAAGATTATCTTATGTATCAGGGATTTCTTCTTTTGTTGTAGTAAGTCAAGCAAGTAGACAATTAGATGATATTGTTCAAAAGCTTGTTTATTGTTGCAAGAAAAATTACAAAAAATACTTCTTTTAAAATAGAAACCACTAGAAAAGATAAAAAGTTTTGCTTTAAAAAGTTTCTGAACTTACCCAACAAATTGCTCCTTTAATTTGTAAAGCAGTTTTGAAGGTAAATTAATAGTTGATGTTAAAAATCCTCAAGTTATTTTACATGTTAATATTAGAAAAGAAAACACTTATCTTTATTTAAAAAGTGATGAAACTCAAGCTTTAGGAGGTTTCCTGTTTCTTCTGGTAGTAGAGGAACTGTTTTGATGAGTGAGTGGTATTGATTCTCCTGTAGCTGCTTATTGGCGATGAAAAAGGTATTACAGTAGAGTTATTACATTTTGAATCAAAATAGCGCTGCTCCTTTAGAATCAATCCAAAAAAAAAAAAAAAATTTTTTTTTTTTTTTTTTTTTTTTTTAACAATTGATTTAGCTAAAGTTTTGAGTCGTTATGCTTTTGGTAATCAAATTAAATTGCATTTAGTGCCTTTAGATATTTGCAAGAAACAATTACTAAAAAAAACAGTTCTAGATTCTTATATCATTAATGTTATGCGTCGGATGATGTATCGTTTAGCTTCTCAATTTGCTTTTCAAAAAAATCATTTATGTTTAATTAATGGTGAATCAGTAGGACAAGTAGCAAGTCAAACTTTGGAAAGCATGCAGACAACTAATAAAGTAACTAGTATGACTATTTTAAGACCTTTAGTTACTATGGATAAAAATGAAATAATTAAAATAGCTAAACAAATTGATACTTTTGATATTTCTATTCGTGCCTTTTCATGATTGTTGTACTTTTATTTGCCTCAAAATCCGACCACTAAACCAACTATTCTAAAAGCTAAAAAGAGAAGAGCAAAAAATAGATTATTTCCCCTTATTAAATGATGCTTTGCAAAATACAATTACTCTAAATATAGACCAACATTTGCAATTTAATATCTGTGATTATGGTTTTTTTGATGTAAAAGAAGCAATTAAGCATTTTTGCGAACAAAATCCAGAGCAAACAATTGTAAGTCAATATTAAAATACAAAAGATAAAAAACAATTCAATAAAATAATATTTAAAAAGAGCGTAAAATGCAAATTAATTTTATATTTTTATTTTTACTAATTTCATTCAAAGGAACATTTATGATTACATCGAAACAAAATCCTACTTTTAAAAAATTAAAAAAATTACAATTAAAAATATCGCGATTTATATCAACAATTTTTAGTATATGGTGATCATCTCATTGAACAAGCACAAAAAAACAACGCTGTTGTTACCATTTTTACTTCTAATGAGGAAAACCAGGGACTTTTATTGCGCCTTCTTTGATGAAAGAATTATCTCAAACTAAAACTGTCTTTGAGCAAATGGCCTCTTTGCAAACCTACCTCAGAGAATAATTTATTGTCTGATAAAATTTTAGTTTTGTATGATATTCAAGACCCTGCTAATTTAGGAGCTTTTAATGCGTTCTGCTAGTGCTTTTGGGTTTAATCAAGTTTTTGCCAGTTTTCATAGTGCTGATTTTTATCATGAAAAACTATTAGATCAAGCCAAGGTGCCTTATTTTCGCTTTCCTTAAAAGAGGCAATACCAAACTTCTTTTAGAAGAAATTAAAGAAAAAAACTATTCTATTTTTAGTGCTTTTCCCCAAAAAGCCAATATTACTATGGAAGATGCTAAAAAATATACTAAAAAAGTATTAGTTTTAGGGAAACGAAGGACAAGGGATTTCTTTGGAAACAGAAGCCCTTTCTGATTATTTTGTAAATATTTGCACTCAAAATGTCGAAAGCCTCAATGTTGCAGTTGCAGGAAGCATTTTAATGTATCTTTTGTAATTACCAAAGATAAAAATTTATTGCAAAAAAATAAAACAATAAAATATCACAAAACAAATTATAAAATAAATAAAATAATAAAGAGGTTTAAAAATGAATATATTACATGATATTAATCCTGAAAGAATTACCAAAGAAGAGTTTATAGTAGTTATTGAAATTTCTCAAGGAAGTAAAAAAAAATATGAGATTGACAAAGAACAGGTCTTTTTGTTGCTTGATCGTTTTTTGACAACTGCTTTTCGATATCCGATTAATTATGGATTTGTTCCTTTAACTCATTGTGAAGACAATGATCCTTTAGATGTTTTGGTGTTATGTCAAGAAATCCTAGATCCTATGACTTTGGTAAAATGTCGTCCTTTGGGAGTAATTAAAATGATTGATAATGATGAATTAGATGAAAAAGTAATTGCAGTTCCTGTTTTTGATAAGTATTTTTCTCATTTACAAGATTTAAAGATATGCGCTTTGCCAATGATTGCAGAAATTAAGCATTTTTTTGAAAATTACAAAGCTTTGGAAAAGAAAAAAGTAGTTATTGAAGCTATACAAGATAAACAAGCAGCATTTAGTGCTATTGGAACAAGTCTTTTAACTTATCAAAAAGTTATTAAACCTTCTTTAAAGAAAGAAAAAAAGCAATAAAAACCTTCTTAATATTTTTGCAAATAAAGTTTATTTGTGTTTGCCTCCATATCATTTTTCAGGTTTTAATAAGGATCAATTGTAATTAAATTATTTGATTAATATTTGATTAAAATGTTTGAAAAAGAAAAGATTTGACAATAATATTGGTGATAAATATACTGTATAACAAACTTATTTTTAAAAAACTTACTAACTCAAATTTGATTATTGCATTTATTTCATTTTGCAAAGGAAAATTTTAAATTATGAAAACAATTATCAGCTAATAAAAAAGCATTTTATGATTATTATTTAGAAAAGAAAAAATATCAAGCAGGAATCAAATTATTAGGAAGCGAAGTAAAATCAATTAGAATAGGAAAAATTAATTTATTAAACTCCTATATTCATATCAAAAATGAAGAAGACTTTTATAGTGAATATGACTATTTTAAAATATCCTTTTAGTTGTTGTTTGGCATATGATGAAAATAGAACTAAAAAACTTTTGTTGCAAAAACATGAAATTATCCAAATTCAAAACAAAATTAAAACTGAAAAATTGTCTGTTATTCCTTTAAAAGTTTATTTTAATAAAAATTTAGTTAAATTAGAAATTGCCTTAGCTAAAGGCAAGAAACAACACGATAAAAGAAATGCTTTAAAAGACTTTGATGCTAAATTGCGTATTCAAAAAACATTAAAAAACTTTAATCAAAAAAATAACCCTTAATCCTTGTATTTTTTAATGAATAAAAAACCAATTTTAAAATCCCCAACTTAAATTGCTTAATATTTTGTATTTTTTTGTAGTTTAACAATAATTTATAACAATTAAATTTTTGCAATAATAATGATACAAAATAATCAATTATTTTGTATTTTTTGCTTTTATGCAGATATCAAATTAGACAATAATTAAGGACACATGAATGAAAATTTCTAAAACTCGTTTTATTAAGTTTTTAAAAGTTTTAAAATATTTGAATTTTAAGTTTTTTGTATCAAAATAAATCTCAGTTTTCTTTTGGATTTTTCCAATGAACTCAAAGATTTAATTAATGAAGAAACTTATGCTAAAAAACTTGGCTTTTACAAGAAAATCTAAGCGAGCAAGACGAATATCAGGATTTGTTTTAAACCAAAAACATTTAAACATTATGCAACCTTATTACAAAACAATTAGAGCTTTTTGGTAGGTTCTTTATTTGGAAAAACATTTTCCAGGAGAAGTTATTTTTCTTTGAAACTTATCAACAAAAAAAGTTTCAAATGAATAAACAAGGATATCAATTTTATTGTTTTTTAATGGATATCAAGAAGACAAAACTACTATTCGTATTTTTTGAAACTAAAACTACTACTAGCAAAATTCTTAAAATTGCAATTTGTAAACGATAACAAAAAGAAAAAATGCCCTTTTCCATTATACAAGTCCTAACACCTTATCACCTTTTTGCAAGGGCTCCAATCAAGACAACCCATCTTATAAAAAAAAAAATGCAAACTTTTTTAATCCCAAATCACAAGAAGGAAAATACATCTATGATTTAACTTATCAAAGATGGAGTAATTGAAAATAATTTAACTGAGGCACAAAAAAAGAAAAAATAGAGTATTATTTGGTAGTTCTTAATTCGGATTATGTTTATGATTGCAAAAAAGTTGTAATGCGGCTTTGGATCTAACACTTACTTTTATTGATTTGACTTTGATTACACAACAAGGAACTCAAATATTAGAAAAATGATGCCAATCTTAATTTCTCTCTATTTGTCTTCAAAAACTAACAAAGCCAAACGACACTTCTGCTTATTATTTGTTTGCCTGAAAAAAACCTTCATTTTGCGAAAACATCCCTTCCAAAGACAGTATTTTTACTTATTTTTATAATCATTTAGGTTTTTTGACTCCCAAAACAAACAAAAACGAAACACAACAATGATTAATTTTGCAACAATATTATCATGTTTCTGACATTCCTTTTGCTTGGTTGAATCGTTTTGATAACAAAGTGCAACAAGTTACCCAAAAAAAGCTTCATGTGTGGCAACGTACATG
>NZ_CP169277.1:521433-522173 GCF_041920595.1 Areca yellow leaf disease phytoplasma | reverse complement strand
ACTTCAGGACATGAAGCTTTTGATAAGATGAGGAGCTAGGAAGCTAAAATTACTGATATTTGTATTTTGGTAGTAGCAGTTGATGATTGTGTCAAACACAAACCTTAGAAGCCTTGAAGCATACAAAAAGCCCCAAATTCCTATTATTATTGCTTTAAATAAAATTGATAAACCCAATAATAACACACAGCAAATTATGCAAAAATTATCTAGTTATGATTTGTTGCCTGAAAATAAGAACGCTTTTACTCATATATTGCTATTTCTGCTTTAAAGAAAGGTTTGGAAAAAATATTAGAAATTATTCTTTTAGTTAATTTAAATCAATTTACAAGCTAATCCCGATCAAAAGCTAAAGGAACAGTTATTAGGCAAGCCTTGATAAATCTTTAGGACTGGTGGCTACTTTTATTGTAAGTGATGGCAACCTCAAAGTAAGAGCGATATCGTCGTTGCTGGAGCTTCCTTATGGAAAAATTGTTCCATGGAAGACGAAAACAAAAAAAAACTAACCAAAGCCTTACCTTCGCAACCTGTGTGCGTGTTGCAGGATTAAGGAAGTGCCTCAAGCAGGAGATATTTTTTACGCCGTTGTAATGAAAAACAAGCACGCCAAATTAGCCGGCAACCCTTTCACCTCTTAATTTAGAAGATATTTTAAACTTAGAAACCGAAAAAACCGCAAAGAACTAAATATCATTTAAAAGCTGATACTCAAGGAAGTTTGGAAGCAATACATG
>NZ_CP169277.1:520593-521333 GCF_041920595.1 Areca yellow leaf disease phytoplasma | reverse complement strand
ACTTCAGGACATGAAGCTTTTGATAAGATGAGGAGCTAGGAAGCTAAAATTACTGATATTTGTATTTTGGTAGTAGCAGTTGATGATTGTGTCAAACACAAACCTTAGAAGCCTTGAAGCATACAAAAAGCCCCAAATTCCTATTATTATTGCTTTAAATAAAATTGATAAACCCAATAATAACACACAGCAAATTATGCAAAAATTATCTAGTTATGATTTGTTGCCTGAAAATAAGAACGCTTTTACTCATATATTGCTATTTCTGCTTTAAAGAAAGGTTTGGAAAAAATATTAGAAATTATTCTTTTAGTTAATTTAAATCAATTTACAAGCTAATCCCGATCAAAAGCTAAAGGAACAGTTATTAGGCAAGCCTTGATAAATCTTTAGGACTGGTGGCTACTTTTATTGTAAGTGATGGCAACCTCAAAGTAAGAGCGATATCGTCGTTGCTGGAGCTTCCTTATGGAAAAATTGTTCCATGGAAGACGAAAACAAAAAAAAACTAACCAAAGCCTTACCTTCGCAACCTGTGTGCGTGTTGCAGGATTAAGGAAGTGCCTCAAGCAGGAGATATTTTTTACGCCGTTGTAATGAAAAACAAGCACGCCAAATTAGCCGGCAACCCTTTCACCTCTTAATTTAGAAGATATTTTAAACTTAGAAACCGAAAAAACCGCAAAGAACTAAATATCATTTAAAAGCTGATACTCAAGGAAGTTTGGAAGCAATACATG
>NZ_CP169277.1:509504-520493 GCF_041920595.1 Areca yellow leaf disease phytoplasma | reverse complement strand
TTACTAAGGTTCACATTGAATATCGTAACTTTGGCCAAGTTCAACGAATGTCTTTCAAGGCTTCCGGATTGTTCCGTTTTAAATATTGTAATAATTCATTGGGTGCCCAGCACTGGTATCACAAAGAAAAAAGGATCTGAAAACTCTGTCTGGGATTAAAAACATAAAGTTTTACTAGCAAAATCGTTCGAAAAACAGTTTCCCTGATGGGAGTAGGGTAATACGAATTTCATTTTGTTTCTTTTGTTAGCGGTCATTTCTGCACTTCCTTTGTTCTATCAATTTTATCATACGAGGGCAAAGATTGCAACATTAAAATTAAAATAAAAATGTGAAGTGTAGTGAACAGTGTCATTTCAAAGATGGAAAATGCATACAAATATAATGAATATTAAGTTGTTAATCAATTTAAAAGAGCCTGATATATTTCTTTCAGGAATTGGTTCTGAGTTTTTGTCTGCTGATAAAGGTAACGTAACAGATATTCCAGTTTGCTAGATTCTTCCGGAAGTGCTACAACAACAGATAATTTTCTCTGTTTAGCGCCATTTAATCATTTTTGATATCTCTGAATTTTGTTCATAGTTCGCAAAACAGTCATAAAATAAATTAACTTTCGTTTGGGCTTGATCAGTTTAATATTCCACTTGTTACTCCACTGTAGTTAATTTAACATTTTTATCTTACTTTAATATCGCTGTAGAGCGCATTTGTTAATGTCGTCTTACGAATCTTCATGAAGAGGTAAATCAACTTTTTCGTTTTGATGCGAATACGGTTACAAGAGTTAATGGCATTTGACGATAAATGCAAGATTACAAATCAATGAGACAGTTCGTCAGAAATGCGTGCAATTCCGCATGCCTCTGATTTCAGGAATATTTTAACATCTCATTAATACATTCGTCTGATGATTACAACTGACAAACGACATTTGCAGTTTTCTGAGCTGACAAAACTCTGGAATTGTCTAGTCATTCTACGGAGCTACTAGCAGCAGCGTAGTAATTTTCTAATTCCAAATTATAAAAT
The DNA here is from genome assembly GCF_041920595.1 of Areca yellow leaf disease phytoplasma. NCBI lineage: Bacteria > Bacillati > Mycoplasmatota > Mollicutes > Acholeplasmatales > Acholeplasmataceae > Candidatus Phytoplasma > Areca yellow leaf disease phytoplasma. Next base: position 519,461 of record NZ_CP169277.1, on the reverse strand, counting down.
TTGACAGTTTTCCTAGGTTGACGAAGGCTAATTTCACCTGTCTCTGCCTGGAAAAATTATAAATGCTCTCTCTCTGGTAGTTTTCACAATTGATTTTGCCTTTGACAGCGTATGGATTGCACTTAGATCAATCCCTAACAATTACTGACCTATTTTGCATTTATGTTTAATTTGTTGGGTTGGGGAGGTAATGGGAGTTGACTCAGTCTAATATAGCTCAGGTTTACAATTCTGCATTGTTTATATAAATGGAATTTCTTGTCTTAACTGGATTTGCCAGTCTCTATGATTTTTTTATAACCAGAAATCAATCTTAGTTGTGTGCTATCAATAACTTGTCTTTTGAGCAATTTTATCTAAAGCTGTACTCTATCAACGATAATTTAGTAAATGCATCTTGTTAGATGTGGGCGAACGACCAGATACAATATACTATTATAGCACCACTTTGTCTTGATGAAAAAAGGACCTATAATATAATTATATCAGCTTCAAGATAACAAATTTTATGCATTCCCAAGGAATTTACAGTAAAATAGAGGTACACAAATTTGACTATTGGACAATATCTTTAGAGTTAAATATACAGCTAGGGTTTTGGGTTTGCTGATAAGTTCTTCAAATTTCATTACAGATGTCTAAATGAAAATATTACTATATTAGTTCGCGGCTGAAAAGCGACATTTAGCAGTTATGTTAAAAGTTTGAATAACTAAATTCTTGATACTCACCAAGTAAAAGAAAGGAGTGACTTGATTGCAGGATCCCAGTAAATTGGTGCTCGGTACTAGTTCGAATCCTAGGCGGATGTGTTTACATTGCCTTTGTTGCCTACACGAAGGGGATTGCTTGATTTCAAGGCATATTAGAAAAAAGGTGTTACAATTCTGAGGCGTGTTCTTCAAAGATTTATGATGTCAATAATGGAGTTCTCCATCTAAAATGCATTGTTGCCTAATAGGGTCTTTCTGCAATCGGCGTGATGTATTGATCAAAACGTGATTTTACATTGGTACAAACCAGGCTTTTTTCTGATGTGAAGTGAAAATTGAAATAAGGATTGAGTATAGGTTTTTCAAACTTTGTGGTGTTTAATACGGAAAAGTCTTCAAATAGCCAAAGAGGGTATTGTAAATTTCGTTTTAATCTTATCAAAACAATAAGGAAGTTTTTGCAATTGCACTTTCAAATAGCTAGGAATGGTATCATGATAATATTGCCGTGAATTAATGTTGTGTTTCGTGTTTACTTGGGAGTCAAAATCTAAATGATTATAAAATAAGTAAAATACTGTCTTTGAGCTGATACATAAAATGAAGGCTTCGCGCGGGCACACAAGCAAGAGTACGTTTGGCTGTTGTTTTCTGAAGACACAAGAAATTGCAAGATCATATCATCTCTGGTTATCTGAGTTCACTTTGCTTCGTGGGACAAGTCAAATCAATAAAGTAGCTGTGTTAGATCCAAAAGCTTCATTGTTAACTTTGCAACATCATAATCTCGAATTAAGAATCCGCTTCTTTTAGGACACTATTTCATCAATTATCTGATAAGTTAAATCATAGATGTATTTTCCTTCAGATTTGGGGATTAAAAAGTTTGCATTTTCTATAAGACGGCCATTTCAGGCAGAGGTGTTAGACTTGCCGGGCATTTTCTGTTATCGTTTACAAATTGCAATGTATTTTAGTTTTCAAAAATACGAATAGGTTTTGTCTTCTGATAACTATCTAAAACAATGTGTTTATTCATATTTGGAAACTTGTTGATAAAGCTTCCAAAGAAAAATATCCTCCTGAAAATGTTTTTAAATAAGAACCTACCAAAAGCCTAATTGTTTGTATCAAAATAAATCTCAGTTTCTTTTGGATTTTCCAATGAACTCAAAGATTTAATTAATGAAGAAACTTATGCTAAAAACTTGCTTTTTTACGCTGGAAAAGTAAGGAGCAAGACGAATATCAAGTTGTTTTAAACCAAAACATTTTAAACATTATGCAACCTATTACAAACAATTAGAGCTTTGGTAGGTTCTTATTTTGAAAACATTTCCAGGAGAAGTTATTTTTCTTTGGAAACTTATCAACAAAAAAAAGTTTCAAATGAATAAACAAGGATATTTATTGTTTTTTAGATGATTATCAAGAAGACAAAACTACTATTCGTATTTTTGAAACTAAAACTACTACTAGCAAAAAATTCTTAAAATTGCAATTTGTAAACGATAACAAAAGAAAAAAATGCCCTTTTCCATTATACAAGTCCTAACACCTTATCACCTTTTTGCAAGGGCTCCAATCAAGACAACCCATCTTATAAAAAATGCAAACTTTTTTAATCCCAAATCACAAGAAGGAAAATACATCTATGATTTAACTTATCAAAGATGGGTAATTGAAAATAATTTAACTGAGGCACAAAAAAAGAAAAAAATAGAGTATTATTTGGTAGTTCTTAATTCGGATTATGTTTATGATTGCAAAAAGTTGTAATGCGGCTTTGGATCCTAACTTGCTTACTTCTTATTGGATTTGACTTGATTACACAACAAGGAACTCAAATATTAGAAAATGATGCCAATCTTAATTTCTTATTTGTCTTCAAAACTAACAAGCCAAACGACACTTCTGCTTATTATTTGTTGCCTGAAAAAACCTTCATTTTATGAAAACATCCCTTCCAAAGACAGTATTTTTACTTATTTATAATCATTGTGTTTTTTTGACTCCCAAAACAAACAAAAACACGAAAACAACAACAGTTAATTTTGCAAACAATATTATCATGTTTCTGACATTCCTTTTGCTTGTTGAATCGTTTTGATAACAAAGTGCAACAAAAAAGTTACCCAAAAAAAGCTTCCCTTATTATTGTTTTGATAAGATTAAAGCAGGGTTGCAAATTTAAAATACCCTCTTTATTATTTAGATTTTGGAGGCTTTTCCGTGTCCTTTTCTAGATTTAAAGGCGAAAAACCCTATACTCAATCCTTATTTCAATTTTCACTTCACATCTGAAAAAGCCCCTGGTTTGTGCAACAAAGATAAAAATCTACGTTTCTTTTTTTGGCACCCGATCACGCCGATTACAGAAAACCCTATTAGAAAAACTAACCAATGCCATTTTAGATGATGGAGGCTCCATTATTGTTTATCATAAATCTTTTGAAAAAACACGCCTTCAAGAATTATCTTTGCTTTTTCCTGAATATTCCTTGCAAATCCAAAACATTATTACGCGTATTTTTGACCTTAAAGACCTTCTAAAGGCAGCAAAACTTTTTATCAAAACCTAGATTTGATTCCGGAACAAGCCGCAGGCATTAATTTTTATCATCCCCATTTGCAAGGTTCTTTTTCTATCAAAAAAAATTACTCCTTTATTTTGCAATTTGAATTATCAAAATTTAGTTATTCAAAATGGTATTGAGGCTTTTTTAACTTATATTCAACTGCCTAAAATGTCTCCTTTGCAATTTCAAGCGCAATTTCTTAAAGCCTTAGAACAATATTGCAAACAAGATACTTGGGTAATGGTAGAAATTTTGAAAGGACTTATCAATAAACCCAAAAACCTAATTTCTTATATTTAACTCCTAAAAGATATTGTCCAATAGTCAAATTTATTATTTTTATCTCCTTTTACTAATAAAATTCCTTAAGGATGCATAAAAAATTGTTATTTGTCTTGGGAAATGATATAATTATATTATGAGTTATTTTTTTCATCAAAAGATAAAAATGGTGCTTGTAACAAATTACTATTTTTTTATTTTGTATCTGGTTTTAGTTGGTTGCGTTTGTTAATGTTAAATTCGCCCACATCTAACAAGATGCATTTACTAGGAGGTATCGTTTGATTAGTAAGAATTTTTTTAAACTTTTAGATAAAATTGCTCCAAGAAAGATTTAGATAAAGACCAAGTTATTGATGCTTTTGCTAAAGGATTGATTTCTGGTTGCAAAAAAAATCATAAAGTTAAAAGCTGTAAAAATCCAGTTAAAAGAAGACAAAAGCGAAATTATTTTATATAAAACAATTTTTGGTGGCCGACGAAGCTACTGATGAGCACTATTAATTTAAAAGAGTCAACTCCATTACTCTTGAAGAAGCCCAACAAATTAAGCCTCATGCCAAAATAGGTCAAGTAATTGATATTAAAGTTGATCCTAAAGATTTTAATCTATACGCTGTCAAAGAACTTAAAAATCAATTCAACGAAGAGCTTTACCAAAAAGAAAAGAGAAAAAATTATAAATTTTTCAAACAACAAGAAGGCAAATTAATTAGCGCTAAAATTATTTCGGAAAACGATAAATTTTATAATTTGGAATTAGAAAAAGAAATTACTACCTTTAAGCTGCCTAAAAAAGAAATTGCTTCAATAATGAAATGCAACTAGGCGAAAGAATTCAAGTTTTTTTGTCAGAAGTAAGAAAAACTACTAAATGGCCTAAGATTTTTGTCAGTTGTAATCATGTTGGGCTTGTAGTTAAAGTGTTAGAAGAAAATATCCCTGAAATCCAAGAAGGCATCGTTAAAATTGCAGGAATTGCACGCATTTCTGGCGAACGTACCAAAATTGGTTTATTGTCTTGCGACGCTCAAGTAGATGCCATTGGCTCTTGTATTGGCGAAAGAAGTAACCGTATTAAAAATGTTATCAAAATCCTTAAAGACGAAAAAGTTGATTTATTTGTTTGGAGTGACGATCCCCAAGAACTTATTGCAAATGCCCTCAAACCTGCTTCATGCCTTCAAGTTGTCATCAAAGACGACGACTAACAAATGCGCTCTTTGCAATTGTTCCTGACGACCAATTTTCTTTAGCGATTGGTAAATTAGGTAAAAATGTTAAATTAGCAGTGGAAGTAACTAAGTGGAATATTGGATATCAAAACCTTAGATCAAGCCCAAACAGAAGGATTAATTTAATTTTAATGACTGTTTTGCGAACTTGTATAGTTTCTAAAAAAAATTCAAGATATCAAAAAAATGATTAGAATAAATAGCACCAAACAAGGAAAAGTATCTGGTTGATTTTAATTTAGCACTTCAAGGAAGAGGAGCATATCTAACTTTAAAACTGGAATATGTTATTTTGTTGCAAAAAAGAAACTTTAGATAAAAAACTCAAAACCAAAGTTCCTGAAGAAATATATCAAACTCTTTTAAAATTGATTGCTTTACAAACTTAGCAAAACATTTTTATATTTTATTTATGCATTTTTCCATCTTTGAAATATTTTTTGTTCACTACACTTCACTTTTTTATTTTGTGCCCAATTTATTTTTTATGTTGCAATCTTTTATTTTCATGTATTAAAAATTATTAAAATTAAAGGAGGGATGTAAATGGACCCTAACAAAAAACAAATAATGAAAATTCATCCAAAACTACCCCTAAATTATCCAAGGAAACGGATTTTCGAAACGATTTTGCTAGTAAAAACTATGTTTTTAATCCCCAAGACAAAGTTTTTCAAATCGCTCAAGTTTTTGGCATTACCAGTGCTGTTTTAATTAAAAAATTATTACAATTAGGATTTAAAGCAGATGTTAATCAAACCTTAGAAAAAGATATTGTTGAACTTTTAGCCAAAGATTACAATATTCAAGTAAGCGAACCCCAGAAGAAAAACACACCCCACCACAACTTCAACCGCAAAAGCCTTCCCTCACTAAAAACCAAACCCAACCAAAAACTTAATTTGCAAAAAACACCACCCATTGTAACTATTATGGACACGTTGACCACGGCAAAACAACCTTATTAGATGCCATTCGAAAAACTCGTGTAGTTGATCAAGAATTTGGAGGCATTACCCAACACATAGGGAGCTTATCAAGTTGAATACCAAGGCAATAAAATAACTTTTATTGATACTCCAGGACATGAAGCTTTTGATAAGATGAGGCTGGAAGGAGCTAAAATTACTGATATTTGTATTTTGGTAGTAGCAGTTGATGATTGTGTCAAACCACAAACCTTAGAAGCCTTGAAGCACGCCCAAAAGCCCAAATTCCTATTATTGTTGCTTTAAATAAAATTGATAAACCCAATAATAACACACAACAAATTATGCAAGAATTATCTAGTTATGATTTGTTGCCTGAAGAATGGGGCGGCACTACTCCTTATATTGCTATTTCTGCTTTAAAAAGAGAAGGTTTGGAAAAATATTAGAAATTATTCTTTTAGTTAGTGAAATCCAAAATTTACAAGCTAATCCCGATCAAAAAGCTAAAGGAACAGTTATTGAGGCAAGCCTCTGATAAATCTTTTAGGACTGGTGGCTACTTTTATTGTAAATGATGGCAACCTCAAAGTAGGCGATATCGTCGTTGCTGGAGCTTCTTATGGAAAAATTCGTTCCATGGAAGACGAAAACAAAAAAAACTAACCAAAGCCTTACCTTCGCAACCTGTGCGTGTTGCAGGATTAAAAGAAGTGGCCTCAAGCAGGAGATATTTTTACGCCGTTGCTAATGAAAAACAAGCACGCCAAATTGTAGCCGAAAAAAATCTCCCAAACTAAAGAAACTTTAGCTAAAACCCTTTCACCTCTTAATTTAGAAGATATTTTACAAGACTTAGAAACCGAAAAACCGCAAGAACTAAATATCATTTTAAAAGCTGATATCAAGGAAGTTTGGAAGCGCTTCCAAGGTATGATTGCCAAAATTAAAGTATCCGATCTTAAAGTGCAACTTTTGCGCTCTGCTGTTGGCACAATTACAGAGAAACAGATATTGCTTTTGCCAAATCATCAGACAGTTTGTTAATAGGCTTCAATATCAAACCTGCTTCTTCCACACTCAAATCTGCTCAAAGACAAGAAGTAAAAATTACTATTCATAATGTTATTTACCGCATTATTGAAGATATTGAACAAAAATTAAAATCTATGATTAAGCCTACTTTTGAAGAAGTGGTTACTGGTAAAGTAGAAGTAAGAAAAAATTTTTTAATATCAGTAAAGTTGGCAATATTGCTGGTTGTTATGTGACACAAGGTATTGTCAATAATAGCGATTTTGCCAAATTAATTCGCAATGATGAAGTTTTTATTTAAAGGTAAAATTGCATCCTTAAAACATCTCAAAGACAACATTAAATCTGCCAAACAAGGTTATGAGTGCGGCATTTTATGATGGTTTTAATGATTTTTGAAATTAATGATATAATAGAAACATCTAAACTAAGCAAAAGTAGAGAATAAAAAATAGGTAACAACAGCTGAAAGATTGTCTAGTCTAATTCAAAAAGAATTAGTGTTAATTAATGATGTTATTCAAGACGAACAAATAGGATATATTAATTCTAAATTGATGTTAAAGTAACAAAAGACTTGTCTTTTTGCTAATATTTATTACACTATTTTAAGCGATGATCCAACTGTTTTGAAATTAACAGAAGAAACTATTGAACAAAAATAAAGTTGGAAACAACTTTGCTTGGAAACCAAGCCAACATTGGGCAACTGGCAACTAAACAAGGATAATACCGGGCACCCTTAACTTCCCAATCGGGTCCATGCTGTACCATCTCGAGCCTTACAATGGGAAATTCCTAGCCTGATTCACTTTTGGTATCAGGTGATTTCTTCCAATGAGAATCACCTGCACCATAACTCATGCCACTACATAAAGATGACTCCAACATTGCTCTTTATTATGAAAGTTGTGCCAAGTTCTTGGCATGATGACAACGGTTTCATGCCCTTACTAACGGCTGGTAAGTTTTTAACTTTTCGATATTAAATATGGCTTTAGAAGACATTTATAACTATGCACACCGAATCATGACATTTGATCAAAAAACCAAAAGTATTTCATTAATAATGCTAAAAAGGAACCCGAAGGTTCTACAAAAATGGCCATATGTTGATTCTGTTATTGATTTTGATGATAAGCAAAACGATTAAGTATAAGTTGAGTACTAATGGTTTCCTTTGAAGTGTGTTTTTGTTGAAAAGGTGCTCACAAATTTGAAGAAGCTTGTTTGATTGAAGAAGCCAAGTTTACATGAAAAGAACTGCTCAAAGAAGACTTGGAAAGTCAAAATTTGCTTGATTGGACATTTGAGTGAAGCATAAATTTGGTTCAGCACAAGTTCAAGAATTTTTGAGAAGATTTCAGTAAGGTGTCGACTCAAAGTGTCGACACATGATACCAAGTATCGACACATGGAAGTGAAGTGTCGACTCAAGCCGGTACGCAAAGAATGTTTCAAATGGCACGGCTGAAGTGTCAACACATGGACCTGAAGTGTCGACTCAAAGTGTCGACACATGGATCAGCTCATCGCCTGAGATTTTCAAGCCACAGAACTTGCTGAAAATGAAGAATCAGCAGAAGTGTCGACACGGGAAGCTAAGTGTCGACTCACCTGAGAAGTGTCGACACATCTGAGATTTGTAGAACCAGATTGAAGATTTTTGAACTGGGTGTCGACTCAAGAAGTTCAAGTATCGACCTGAAGTGTCGACTCACAGCCTGAAGTGTCGACACATGGAGTTCTGGGAACAGTAACGGCTAGTTTTTCAAATGCAGAACTCGACCCTTTTGCCCTCCAATGGCTAGTTTTTCAAGTCTAATGGCTAGAAACTGGATTTGAGGCCTTGGGGAGGTATTTATATGCTCCAAATCAAATCAAAAGGAGAACTATTCATAACTATTGATGAGAATGAAATAAGAGCATTCAAGAGAGAAGAAAAGAGAGCTTTAACTCCTATTCATTGAAGATTCAACCACTCTCAAGCAAAAGCAAGCCTCCAAGCATTCAAGAGCCTTCAAGAGCATTGAAGATCATCTATTCTTGAGCATTCACGAGGCTTCAACAAGTTCAAAGCACTTCTACATCGAGCTTCAAAGAGATACCCACTTTATTTTAGAAAGCTTTATATTGTTTCTTCTACTTCTAAACTTTATTTGTTGTAAGGGTTCTTAGTTAGCCTATTGTAAAACCAAGTAAAGTTATCGAAGTAGCTTATGAAAACCACCAGTTCTCAAGTTAGCCCTAAAACCGAGAAGGTTGGTGGTTAGCCTTAAAACCATTTAGGTTCTTGGTTAGCCCGTAAAACCAAGTGAGGTTTTGACTTGTTGGCCTTGTGAAAACAAGTCGGGTTATTAGTGAGCTCGTAAAACTAATCAACTGTAATTCCAGGTGATTATAGTGAATTCCCAAAGGGATTTTGGGGGAGTGGATGTAGGTGCATTGGAGAGCACCGAACCACTATATTTCTTGGTCTTTGTGGTTGATTGATCTCTCTACTTGCTTTACTTTTATTGCTCTTTATTTTCTACTGCACTTTTATTTAAGAGCATTACATTTGATTTCATTAGACCTTGATTGATTGTTGAATTGGATTGCATAGCATTGCATTGCATCAAGTAAATATTTTTAGAGACCCAATTCACCCCCCCTCTTGGGTTGCTTACTGGGCAACACCATCTTTGCAAGATTGGCCGATAATATGTACATTAATAAAAAAAGAGAAGAAATTGTTTAGGTGGGCGGGGCATCGGTGGCTCCTTTGGCCCCAACAACTACTTCAGGGGCGGGCGCATCTGTGGTGGGGGCATTGTCAGCCAGGCCATCCCCCAAAAAATCCAGGTTAATGTCCAAATAGCGATTGGTGACCCTCCTTCTGGTGTCTTCCATGCCTTCAGCAAAAACTGGCTCCGGGAAAGCTATTTTTTCTTGATAATGTTCACTAGAAGCTTTGTAAGCCTCTACCACCTTTCCTGCCACTTCTCTTTCTTGTGCTTCAAAGTTCACTATTTCATGCCACACGGCATCTAGAGCTCTTTTTATGAAGAGAGCTCCTCCTTCAGGTCCTTAACCTTCTAGCTAAGTCGACCATGCTCAGCCTCGGCACGCTCGAGACTGGTCTCCACCATCCTCTGGTGGGCTTATACCTCCTTATGGCGTAGCATGTAACTGAACGAAGTAC
>NZ_CP169277.1:506551-509404 GCF_041920595.1 Areca yellow leaf disease phytoplasma | reverse complement strand
TGTACTTCGTTCCGGTTACGTGACATTGCTTCCCGAATTGTCCTATTAAAAAACCACTTAAGTATCATAATCTTCAGTGTTAAATTCTAATTTAATTGCTTCTGCAACCTCTTCTAAATCAACAAATCGGTAACAATATATTCTGTTTTTGGCAACTTCTTTAATCATTAGATCTTCGTTGTCGTATTCATCGAGGCTACCTAAGATCTTCAATTAAATCCTCAAAAGTAATTATTCAGCTGTGCCACCATATTCGTCAATTACTATTGCCATATGGGTTTGGTTTTTTTTCATTTCAGGAAAAATTCATTAGTATTTTTTGTATCTGGGACCAAATAAGGTTTTCTAATGATTTTCAAATCAAAATTTTATTTGGGTTTGAGACATTAAATAATTAAAAATATCTTTAACATGTAAATGCCTATAATATTATCAATACTATTTTCATAAACTGAGAAGCAGTGTGTATTTTTCATTTTGAATTAGTTTTAATTAATTCTTTTTGTATTTCAACATCGAAATTTGCAACTACTTCGGTGCGGTGGCGCATTACTTCAGAAATGTTTGTGTGATCAAATTCAAAAATATTTTGAATATTTTATTTTCATCTTTTGTCAATGATGCCTTTGATAACTTGAAGTTAATAACATTGTCAGCAGCTCGTCTTCTGAGACTTAGAAGCGTTATTTTTTGTTAGGATTTTTAGTCCGAAAACAATAAGAAAAAGATTACTTACTTGAGTCAAAATCCAAACCAAAGGAGTAATTAACTGCCAATTAAGGAAATAGAGCCAGAAAAAAGATACAATTTTGGAAGGTGCATGCATTAAGTGCGTTTAGAATTAATTCTTCCAAAAATAATAGAAAGGGTAACAATTAAAGCCTCAATTCCGATGTTATGTAATGAAAAAATGCCCTTCTGTTTCTCTTAGCCAACAAGATGTTACAATACTTCTCGAAAAAGTAATTATGTGAATCATAATTTGAATTACTGATAAAAAGTGGTTGGTTTGGCTTGATTTTTTTGACTTTAGAGCATTTTTATTGCCCTTTTTGATATCTAATTCAATTTTGCTTCTTGTTAGTAGAAATAAAAGATATTTCTGAAGCTGCAAAAAAAGCATTTAATGCGATTAAAATAATCAATGTGAATATCAGTTCGCCAGAAAAAATACCTTTTTGGCATTAATGCACATTTTTATTTGCTAAATTTGATTTTTTACTCCACAAACGTCTTTTTTCAAAGATCTTTATTGTGATAAATTTTTATACTATCACTATCGTCCATATTTTTTTGAAACAACACCTCGCTTTTAATTTATATTTTTAATAACTAACTGATTTCATTTTAACATAAATAATAAAAAATGTCAATTTATAAATTAAAATAATTGCTGTTTTTTTCATTGGTTTTTGCTCGCTTTTTGTGGTACATATTTTTTTGTTAATGGAAAATAAAAGCAATAAAAAAGAATAGTAAATTTTATTTGGGTGTTTATTTGGTTTGTGAATTTTTTTGTGATTTGTGGTAATTGAAAAAATTGATGATATTTTCAAAAAACTTCTGTTTGCTATTATTGTTGCCTTTTGGTTTGGCGTTTCTTTTGCCTCCATGCAATTTTAATTTATCTTTGGATTTTATAATTTGTTTACAATAAATTAGCAAACCTTAAAAATAGTAAAGCATCTTGGTGAATGTTGTTTTCCAAAATAAAATCTAGATCCAAAGGCCAAATGCTATATTTTAGTGTCAATAAACAGCGATAACGGTTATTTTTTTAGGAATAAGTGATAAAACAGGACCTAAAACAATTATTTTGTGAAAAGCGATTGGACAATACTGCTTTGATGCGGTAAGCAATATCAAAAGTTTTTTTAAAATCTTTATGAGAGATTAAAATTTGGCTCAGGTATCCAAATGGAGGGTTTTGTGACATTTTTTCTTTTTCTTCTAAAAGTTGTCTAAAAAAGAATTCTTTTCTTCATATTTGACTGCCGCATTAATTGCAAAATGGTCTATATTATAGCTTTGCACAATTACTTTCGCCTTGTTCTTTTCTGCCACAACGTCCTGCTGCTTGAATGAGTAATTGAAAGGTTTTTTTCTGAGCCTTTAAAATTCAGGGGAATTTGAGTAAAGAATCTGCCATTAAAATACCTACTAAAGTAACTTTGTGAAAGTCAAGTCCTTTTGGCAATCATTTGAGTTCCTAACAAAATATCTGCTTTTTCTTGATTAAAATCGTTCCATAATTTTTCGTATTGACTAATTTTTGTGATAGTATCTGAATCAAATTTGATAAGTCTTGCTTGCAAAAATTCTTTTGGAGATAAGCTCTGATGTATTCGATACCAACGCCTACTTCTTTTATTTGTTCTTTGGAGCAGCGCATGCATTTTTGGTGTAAATTGCTCTTTATAGTTACAATGACTACATTTGTGGTTGCTTGTTTTGATAAAAAGTAAGGCTATTGTTGCATTGCTCAGCATTTGGGGACAAAGCCGCAAAAACGACATAAAACAAATGGTGCAAAACCTTTAGTGTTGATAAGTAAAATGGCTTGTTGTTGTTTGGCTAGAACTTCCCTTAATGCATGTTTGAGGTTTGGGAAAAAAGGTTCTAAATTGCCTTTTTTAATTCTTCTTTTATGTCTACAAGTATGATGGGAGGTAAAGCATCAATTAAAGCTCTTTTTGGTAAGGCTTAAAAGTTGGGATAATTTTGTTGTAAAACTTGATAATGACTTTCCAAAGAAGGAGTAGCACTTCCTAAAAATTAAAGAATTTTGTGGTATTTAGCCTCTTATTTGTGCCAAGGTTCTTATCACAAGTGGCGCGCTCTTTTTCTATTAAA
>NZ_CP169277.1:502926-506451 GCF_041920595.1 Areca yellow leaf disease phytoplasma | reverse complement strand
TCATGTACTGCCGTTCTGGCATTGCTCTTCGTCAATGATGACAATTTACCTAAATTATTGCGAGAGCAAAAAGTAGCGGCACTACGAGTACTGAAGCTAATACGGAAAACTGTTGTTCTTTGATTTTTTAAAAGTCAATTCTAAATGCATATTCTTTGAAACCATCACGCTGTGTAAAACTGCTTCTCTTTGTTTGTAATTTAGCTTGGAAACGTTTGTATTAAAGAGAACTGTAACATTACTTCAGGTACCAATAACAAAGGCACATTTGTTTTGATTAGAACTTTGGTAATTAAATGGAGATAAATTTCAGTTTGCCTGAGCCTGTTTTCCGTGTAAAAGATAAGTTTTGGGTAGTTAAAGATTTATTTTTGTCCTTTCATTTGTTGTTCTTCATTCAAAATTATTTTTTGTCTTCCACCATAAGCAAATCAAAGTTGTGAATTTAGAACTATGCTTATTTTTTGTTCTGTTTGTAAAAGAATCTTTTTTCTAGGATTAAGGATTGAATAATGCTGTTTGAAGTCAATTCTAAGGCTTTTTCTTTTGTGATTTCTTGAGTTTTTATTTTCGGTTTGCTATGACGGTTTTCATTTGAGCTTGTTTTTATCTAACATTTTTAAGGTTTATATAATTTTTAATTCTTTTAATTTTGCAATAAAATCTTTTTGCTTGGGTGTTATTTTTAATTTTATCTTTTTTGTTCACTTAATTGCGGATTAAGGTGGACTTAAATGCATATTTTTTTTCAGTGTTTTTTTCTTTGAGTTGTAAAATATCTTTGATTATGACAATTTTTTTCTTAGATAGTTTTGTAAAATGTTCTAATAGTTTTTCTTGGGATTTGTTTTTGGGATTTAAAAAAAGTTCCTTTTTGTTTGCGAAAAAACCTTTTGAGATTTTCGAGAATAACTCCTTATTTATAATTTTAATTTCTTTTAAAAAAGATTTTACAAATTCTTTGGGGAAAAATAGTTTCATAAACTAAGGCTTTAATAATGAAGGCGTTTTTAACATTTCTTGGGATAATAAAAAAATTCTTGATCAAAATAAGGAGTTTCATCTAAAATAGTTATTATTTCTTTTAAGTTCTTATTGAACTTGCTATTTTCTTTTAAATTGATAATATAGCCTAAGCGTTGCGAATTAGCATTACCAAAAGGAACTACAACTCTCATTGCTTTTTTGATTATCTTTTTAAAATGGGGTGGTACCAAATAATCAAAAGGTTTGTTAATTCCTTGATATGTGGTTTTTATATCTATAATTATTTCAGCTATCAATTTTTTATCCTTGCTTTCCTTATTGCTTTAGTTTTTGAGAGTTTGATACTTCAATTATAACAAAATTATAAATCATTTGGGATTAATAAAAAAAAAGACTTTAAAAAATATAACAGTTTATTTCAATTTGTAATGTTGAAATAACATGACTTAATTTTCGTTATTTTTTACAGTATCTAATTTATTTTTGGTAGGTTTATTACCTAATTTGGTTTTAGTTTTTCAGAAATTTTCTTTTTGTGCTTTTGGTTGTTGTGTCTCATCTAAAGCATAAATTTCTTTGACTTAAAGAGTATCTTTATCTAATAAAGTTTGGGTTATTTTTCTACCAATGCTTTATTTTTTCTAAAATGTTTTAGCTTGTTTGTAGTATTCATCTACTATTTTTTAATTTCTTGGTATACTTGATAACGAGTTTTTTCGGAACATTTTTCAAAGTTAATATATCCTAAAGGACTCATTTTCACCAGATAAACAGCATCTCCCAAAAACGTAGTGCAGTAGCTTGTTTAAGATCGGAAGGATACACTCCATTAGTTCTAGCTTTAGAAAAGAGTTCTTCGGCAGCTGCTCCGCCTAAGGCAACAACGATGTTATATGTATGAGTTGTTTTTCGGTATTAAAAAATATTCTTTATCAGATGTAGGCCACATATAACCTAGAGCACCTCCTCTTGGAGGTTTTATCCCCAAGTTTTATCGTGATCCCAATTAACTTGTTTGTTATCTTCGTCGCTGCCTTCTTTAAAATATCTTTGTAAAAATTTGTTTTTATTATTAGAATCATAAACTTTATCCCAAGTATTAGGATTTTCCTAGTCTACTTGTTTTTCTTCGCCTTCATTATGAGGTTTATATGCTCTACTGGATGAAGTGTATGTTTGTGTTTACTTATTAGTTTTTGCAAAAACATAAGTAATATTTAATATAAAAAATAATAAAGAGAAATTAATAAATATAATTTAGATACTTTTAAATAAAATGATTTTTTCTTTTTGCATTATTCATTTTTATAATATAGATCCTTTTTTATTTTATGTTTTTTAAAAAAAAATAAAAATAATTGTAATCATTAAAACTAAAAAAATTAAATAATAATATATATTTTTTTAAAACCAAAAGTAAATATTAAAATGAAAAAATAATTGTTATTTTGTATGTACATTTTTACATTTTTTTAACCCCATCTTTTTACAAATTTGCCACAGCAGTTCAAAAAATAAAAATTACTATTAATGTCATTTTATAACAAAAAATAAAAACAAGTTTTTTGTTTCACTAATCTGTATATCACGAGTGCTTTCCTTTCAATTTTATATATAAAAAAAGAGACTTTAAAAAGTCTCTTTAACAGGATATTTAATTTTTTAAAAATATTTTTACTTTTTTATCAATCAATTTTTTCTAAATTGATTGATAAAAAAAATAAAAATATTTTTAAAGGATTAAATAATCCCAGAGGATTTTAAGGTCTCTTTTTTGTATATAAAATTGCGAAATAAGTAATATACAGATAGTAATTATAAAATTTGTTTTTTTATTTTTTTTGTTATAAAACTGACATTAATAATTTTTATTTTAACTGTATGTAAATTTGAATGAGGACAAAACAAAAAATCTTCTATGCAAAACAACGATTATTTTTTCATTTTAATATTTACTTTTTGAATTTAAAAAATATATATTATTATTTAATTTTTAGATTTTAATGATTACAATTATTTTAACACTAAAACATAAATAAAGAGATCTATATTATAAAAAAATGAATAATGCAAAGAAAAATCATTTATTTAAAAAGTATCTAAAATTATATTTATTAATTTCTTTGTTATTTTATATTAAATATTACTTATATTTTGCAAACTAATAAAATAAACACAGAGCATACATAATCCAGTAAGAGCATATAAACTCATAACAGGCAGAAAAACAGGAAATTGAGCTAGGAAATCATGCAGGACAAAGTTTATGATTCTAATAATAAACCATTTTACGAGATATTTTAAGGCGGCGACAACAAGTATGATTGAGTAGGATCGCAGTAAACGGATAAAAAACTGAAGAGCTGTATATGTGTACCTCGATAAAGAATGACTAGTCAGGCCAGTATGCTATAGTTGCTCTCTAGAGCGCTTATTCAGAACGTCGAAAAATCGGTTATACTGGCACCTGAGATGGTTGCTTATTCTGGAATCGCTGGAATATGTGGTACGGGCAGTATTCAGAACAAACAATGCATG
>NZ_CP169277.1:496525-502826 GCF_041920595.1 Areca yellow leaf disease phytoplasma | reverse complement strand
GGAATTAAACACGATCAATTTTCATTTGGTAGGACAGATATTTGCTTAATAATATATGTGTTCTAGTAACCTTTGAAAAAGGTTGTTTTGTTGTACATTTTTTCTATAAAAATTAACTCAGATATTAAAAGTATGGTGAGTTGAAGCTGGCCCATATATATATGTAGGATAAAATATTTAAAAAATATCTTGAAATTAACAGTCATGAAAATGACAGACATTTTGCGTAATGAAAATTATCTGTTAGTTTGAAAAGATATGAAATTATTCATTTACCTTTAAGTCTTAAAAGAAGGGCTCTGAAATAAAGTGTCTAAAAAGGATTTTTGTTGTTTGTTGCCATTTATTGTTTTATGCATAATTGCCTTTAAAGATAATATTGTTCGGTATTTGCTTTTCTGTTGATTTTGATTTACAAGTAGTACTAAAGATTATTTTGGGTTTGGTATGATTATTTTTCACGTTGCTGTATTTTGGATTTGCATTACTTTTGTGAAAGCTATTTCTTGGTTCTGGCCTGGTTTTAAATTTTATAAATTAGGATTGATACCAAATGGTTACTAATAATGTTTGTCTTGGTATCGCTTCAGGAAGGATGTATTTGGCTCCAGATAGAACAGATTTTGCCTAGCCAATTGGGAGATAACAAAATTATTAGCGTGATAATAAAATGCACAATTATTAAATATTTGCAGTATTTAGCTGAACATTTCATGAAAATAACAGATCTTTCATTGAAAATTAGCTCTTACTATTATTTACGACTATACATTATTATATTTGGAAATGTTGTAACATATTTTGCCTTGTCAATTTATAAATGAAGTTTACAACTATACTTTATGTGGCAAGAATTAAGTTTTATTTATAACTTATTTAATTTTTAAATATTTAATAATTTAATTATTTTTAAATGTTTATTTATTTTCTTTATAATTTATTTTATTTCATCTTTAGGATCTTATATTTGTAGAGATCTGGATCAAACTCCCTCGCGCCCGCGCACACCATGATATAGCTGACATGATGATAGCGCGACACACACAAATCAAAATCAACGGTGCATTTTTTTTCTTTTTTTTTTTTTTTTTCTTTTTTTTTCAGAGAGATAGATGAGTGGCATATCGATGATGTTTTACCTGGCTTGTTACTTTCGGTATCATTTTATTCACAAAGTTGCACGCAAAAGCATCGACCGCATGCCAGCATGCATGTTACTGGAATGTGTTTTGCTGTTACGGCGTAGCCTGCAAAAAATTTTTGCTTTCAATCAAATGTGCGGTCAAAGGACACAGCAGCGGCAATGGCTGGGTTTTTTCAGGTATTATGGGCGCAAAGTGATGAAGCAAAGGAAAACAAGTCACACTTTGGTGCTTGCTGGATGGCGGGCGAAAGGTGCTGCAAGGGAAAGCTGGGCTATTTTTATTTGCTTGCTGGTGTGCTTGGAAGCCAGGCACGGCTTTGCAGCAAACATAACAAAAAATATTACTACGGCATTTTTTGTTGGTGGCAGGAACTTGTTTTCATGCTTGGGGCATATATCGTTTTGCTTGAAATTTTGGCGCAACAATTAATAACAAATTGAAAAAATTTCCAACAATAAAAAGAAATCAAACTTGGCAAACAAATAATTACAAACCCAAAAATAATTCCACTCATTAAAAAAAGAAATTATTAATTAAAAATAAAAATAAATCAAATAAAAAATAATTAAAATCCCAATCCCAAACTCAACCTAAAAAAAAAAATTAAGTCAAACAACAATTAAAATTAATATACAAATAACAAATAAATTATTACAATATCAAAAAACGGAGAAAAAATATGTAAGAGAGAAAATTATGTCGGTAAATTCTGGTAGTTCTTCTTTAAAATTTCAAATTTCATTAGAAATGCCACAACAAGAAGTAATTGTTTCAGGTTTAGTTGAAAGAATTGGTAGCAATCAGGCTGTTTTTACAATGAAGACCAAAGACAAAAAAGACAAACAAGTATTAGAAGTGCTAAATCATCAAACAGCAGTAGAGTTATTGCTAGATGCTTTGATTCAAAAAAAGTTATTAATACTTTTGGAAGAAATCGAAGGAGTAGGGCAATCGCGTAGTTCAAGGTGGAGAAATATTTAGCGATTCTAAGGTTTTAACTGAAAAAACTCTTGCTCAAATTGAAAGTTTATGCGACCTAGCTCCCTTACACAATCCTGCAAACATCATAAGTATTAAAGCTTTTCAAAAAGTACTTCCCAAGTTTTTTCAAGTAGTTGTTTTTGATACTTCACTTTTCACCGCTTATGCCCGCAGTTAATTTTTTATACGCCACTCCTTATTACTGGTACCAAAAATACCAAATTAGAAAATACGGAGCTCATGGTACATCTTATAAATATATAACTGAGCAAATGCAACAAATTTTGGGTGAAAAAAACGCCAAAATCATTATTTGTCATGCTGGCAACGGCGTTTCTTTATGTGCAGTTGATTCTGGTAAATCAGTTGAACTTTCTATGGGGTTTTACTCCGTTAGAAGGGGTTCCGCGGGAACTCGTAGTGGCAATATTGATCCTGCAGTAGTGAAATTTATAGCTGAAAAAGAAAACAAAACTGTTTCTTGTGTTATAGATGATTTGAATAAAAAATCAGGTTATTTAGGAGTATCAGGTATTTCTAATGACACTCGTGATATTTTGGCAAGCATTAAAAAAGGCAACCAGCAAGCCATTTTGTCACACGACATCCAAGTTAAGCGTATAGTTGATTATATTGCTAGTTATT
Source organism: Areca yellow leaf disease phytoplasma (assembly GCF_041920595.1). Taxonomy (NCBI): domain Bacteria; kingdom Bacillati; phylum Mycoplasmatota; class Mollicutes; order Acholeplasmatales; family Acholeplasmataceae; genus Candidatus Phytoplasma; species Areca yellow leaf disease phytoplasma. The sequence continues at coordinate 500,055 of NZ_CP169277.1, read as the reverse complement.
ACGTATTATTAAAAGGCGTTGATGCTTTAGTATTTACAGCGCTGGTATTGGCGAAAATTCTTCTTTTTTCCGTTCTGAAATTATTAAATGTTTATCAGTTTTAGGAATTAAGTTAGACGAAGAAAAAACAAAGTTCAAGGCAAACAAGAACTTATTACAACTTTTGATTCTGCAATCAAAGCTTTTGTTGTTCCTACCAATGAAGAACTTGCTATTGCTCAAGATGTTTTGCGTTTACAACAAAATCAAACTAATCAAGATAAAGACGATCAGCAAAAGAATGTTTTTGCTGTTGGTGGCTAATAATTAAATCACAAACCCAATCACTTTTATAGTTTTTGGACTTTTTGGGAGGAATACTCAAGTGGCCGAAGAGGCACGCTTGGAAAGCGTGTAGATCCAAAAGATGCGAGGGTTCAGATCTCTTCCTCCGCCAACTAAAATTAGCTATTTTTTTGTTAGTTTTGCAAAGTCAGTTTCATTTTGATAAAAATAATTTCCATAATTTCATCGCTCATATTATTTTTTAAGAACTTTTTTAAGAATTTGTTTTTTAAGGGCTTGTTGTTGGGAAATGTTTTTGGTAATTTGTTTTTTTTGGCATTTGTTTTTGGAACTTTTTTAGACTTATCTTTTTTATTTTGATGTTTTTGGAATGCTACATTTTTTATCTCAATTTATTCCCTCAAATCTTTTTTTCAAACATCGCCACCAAAAATATTGACTGCAAAAAACTTATAAAAACACTCAATTATCATTAAAAAAAAACCAACCACCTAAACTTTTTACTTTACAAATTAAAAAAATCAAGGTATAATATTCTATGTTATGGAATTTTAATTATTATTAAAATTATTTGGCGGTTATGGCGAAGTGGTTAACGCGGCGGCTTGTGGCGCCGATATGCGTGAGTTCGATTCCCACTAGCCGCCCCAAAATATATTTCCACAAAATATAAAAAATACAAAAATTTTTAAAAATAAAATTAAAAAATAAAATATCCAAGATTATAAAGTTATATTGAGGCCCATAGCCAAGTGGTAAGGCAACGGACTTTGACTCCGTGATTCGTTGGTTCAAATCCAGCTGGGTCTGCCATTTTATAAGTGTTTTATGAGTGATTGACGAACGAAAATAACAAAGGTAAACGCGGGTGTGGCGGAATGGAAGACGCACTCAGACTTAGGATTCAGCGCTTAGGCATGCACCCAGGTTCAAATCCTGTCACCCGTACCATACAACCACTACTTGTAAATGAAGGGATATGATGTCAATGGTAGCATAACGGTCTCAAAACCGCTCGTTCGGGTCTGAATCCTGATATCCCTGCCAAAAAAAATTACCCCAATAAAAATATTTTAATAAAATAAAAAAACAATTAATTTTTTTGACAATCATTTTTTTGCTTTATTAGAAGATATTTGGAAACAGCATTTTTTAATCATTTTGCTCTTAAAATCTAAAAAACCTTATTTATCTTTTTTCAAACTAACCAAAAAAAACAACTTTATCTTAAAAAACCACCAAAATCAATTGACAATTGTTTCTTTTTTTGATTAAATAAAGGTGTAGATATAAAGATTTTATGATAAAATAAATATAAGCTATATTTAAGTTTTTTATAAAGCTAACAAATAAAGTATAAAAAGTTTTGCAAGCAGCGCTTTTATTAGGAGGATTGATTTTTGGGAATTTGAAGAAATTGGTAACTTGGGTTTCAATAATCCTTGGATTTGGGTTGTTGGCGCTGTTTTGTTCCCTGTATTGATATTTCTTTTTTTTTTTTTTTTTTAGTAAAATTAGTGATTAAAACGCTAATTTTCATTTATGTTGTTAATTTTCGTATTGCAGCTTTTTTTAGTCCTTCCAACCGTCTAAAGAGAGAAAACAACGACAATAAAAACGAACAACCTCAAATTCCCAATGTTTTGATTAATAACAAAGACTTTGATTCTAATTGTTTAATTAATTTAAAATTAATGGAGATGATGGATAAAAAAAGATAACAACTGTTCGCAAACCGATCTTTTTTAGAATTAAAGCATAAAATGCTTGAAACTTATTTTAATCAAAAGATCTTTGAATTAGAAATGAAACAAAAAATTAAAGAATTAGAAGAAAAACAACAGCAATCCAAAGCTGATACCATTCCTAATAATGCCCAAACTTTTAACTCACAAAAGAATTTTGGGATGAAATCCCAGAAACTTTAAAACAAGTTTTAGAAAAATTAAATAACATCGAGAGAAATGCAGTTCAATTTTTTACAAGATTACACTAAAAAAACTTATTACAGTTCTGATGATAGAGTTTTGTACGTTCATCCAGAAGACTTTGTACACATCAATAAAGCTTTAGGATCAAAAAAAACAACAACAATTAAAAAAATTAAATAAAAATATTAGGATGAAAGTATGTAAGTCCCTTTTTGCATGCTTTTTCTTTTTTATCATTTCAAAAACTACCTTTTTTAAACTAGTTTTGATTTTGTCTGTAAACAGATTACCTCATTTTTCCTTGCAACATCTTTCCAAAACAATTCTAATTACCATTATTTTTTATGACATCACCACTATTAGGATCATAATTATAAACCTCTTTATCATCATTTTTTGCTTTGATATTTGTATTTTGCACGCCAAATTCTTATTTCTGTTTTGGGGTCATATTTATTTATATAATCAATATTTCCATTAGGGAAATACTTTGTATGTTTGATTTTATTTTGGGTTTGAGGATCATATTCTAAAACATATTCTACTTTGCCATTTTTACTATTATGGTGAGTTTCTTTTATAACATTTCCGCTTTTAGCATCATATTCATACATATATAAAATATTTGATTTGTCTTCTGCAAAACTTATTTCTTTAATTAATTTTTGCGTATGCGGATCGTATTCTTTAATATCTAAGATATTTCTGTCATTTTGAAAGACAGTATGTTTAATTTTATTGGCAGTTTGCAAATCATATTCTATGATATACCAAACACAATTTTCATCACCATTAAACGCTGTGAGTTTAATTTTTTTATTTGTTTTAAGTTATCATAATCCAAAATATGGTCAATGTTTCCATCCATGTTATAGATTTTTTCTTGAATAACATCCACATTATGATTAGGTTTGTTTTTGTTGGGCTTATATTATCAATATTGTCAAAAGATTTAAAAATTAGGACCACTAACAACAATAATGTAAAAGTAGTTGTAATAGTTGCGAACCTAATTCTTAATTTTATAATTTTCATATTTTTTAATTTATTATTGGGAAATTCTTAGATGTAATTTAATTTTTCTAAAACTTGTTTTAAAGTTTCTGGGATTTCATCCCAAAAATTCTTTTGTGATTAAAGTTTGGACGCATATTAGGAATGGTATCAGCTTTGGATTATATTGTATTTTCAATAATATTATAACATTTATTTTATAATAATAATATTTTTAGCACTTATAATTGATTCATCAAAAAAAACTTTTCTATGCTATAATTAATTTGTATAGTTGAAAAATGATTCATAGCAATGGCG
>NZ_CP169277.1:486029-496425 GCF_041920595.1 Areca yellow leaf disease phytoplasma | reverse complement strand
TGAGTCATGCTGCCCACTACTTTGGCTGTAGACGGTGATTTGTTCTCCATCAAAAGCAATTAACAGTATACATGTCCTACCTCTTAATAAAACTAAATCCTGAATCCTGACCATGCAAAAGGTTCCATACTACGAGTCATTAAGAAAAGCAGCAACATATTTCACAAATATCTAGGAAGCCACTAAAGAATTGTTATGACAGATTTAGAAAAAATCTTAAAATAATAATCATACTTTTTAAAATTAAAAGGATAGACGAGTTTTTCGATTTATGATGAACATATAATAATTGATGTCTCTTTGTCACACTGATGAATTATTTTCACAATTAATTAGAGGAAGATAGAAAAGCCTTGATGAATCACTATAGTGCCAAAAAGACATATAAAATAAATGTTATAATATTATTGAAAAATACAATATATCCAAAGCTGATACCATTCCTTTGAGCCACGTTCAGTACTTTGGGATGAGTCCCAGAAACTTTGAAAATAAGTTTTAGAAAATTACTAATAAATTAAAAATATGAAAATTATAAAATTGAAGAATTAGCCTGCACTACCATTTTTACATTGTTGTTGTGCTAGTGGTCCTAATTTTAACCTTGACAATATTGATAATATATCTAACAAAAACAAACCTAATCATAAACAATAGTGGCTCCATAACATGGATGAAACATTGACCATATTTTGATTATGATAACAAAAACAAATAAAAAAATTAAACGCTGTGAGTTTAATTTTTTATTTGTTTTGTTATCATAATCCAAAGAGGTCACGTTTCCATCCATGTTATATAGATTTTTCTTTGAATAAATATCCACATTATGATTAGGTTTGTTTTTTGTTGGGCTTATATTATCAAGATACTAAAAAGATTAGCAAATTAGGACCACTAACAACAATAATGTAAAAGTAGTTGTAATAGTTGCGAACCTAATTCTTAATTTTATAATTTTCATATTTTTTTAATTTATTATTGGGAAATTCCTAGATGGAATTAATTTTTTTAAAATCATTAAAGTTTTTCTGGGATTTCATCCCAAAAATTCTTTTGTGAGTTAAAAGTCTAACATTATTAGAATGTATCAGCTGACTTATATTTACATTTTTCAATAATATTATAACATTTATTTTATAATAATAATATTTTTTAGCACTTATAATTGATTCATCAAAAAAACTTTTTTCTATGCTATAATTAATTTGTATAGTTGAAAATGATTCATATACACAACAAAAAAGGAAACAACATTATTATAATTATTGAGGTTCAAAAATAAACAAAAACTCCCATACACAAAGTCAAAAAAACAAATCTATCCTTTTAATTTTTTAAAAAAGTATGATTATTATTTTAGATTTTTTTCTAATCTATCTCTTTATTGCTTCATACGGAGTAATGCTTTTTTCCTAAATATTCAGCCAAATATCTGAAACTGTTGCTGCTTTCTGTGGCTTCTGGTAGTATGAACCTTTTTTTACATGGTCCTAAAAATGAGGGATTCAGGACAAATGGGTGATTTGGTTTTATTAGAGGTGTTTGGGACGCTTCCAGAGAGAAACTTATGCCTGTTGAAGTTGCTTTTGATGGGAAACAAATCATCAAAAATCCTACAACCAAACCTTATAAAGTAGGCACAACTCATCCAAAAAAACGACGATGTTGTAATTTTTGAAGGAAACCTAATTATAATAATCCTAAATGTTTCTGAACAAGAAAGACAAGCAACCCAAAAACATCGTTTTTATTATTCATACCAGAGTCGTTTATAATGATTCAAAAAACAATTAAATTTAGCACTTGAGATTGATGCAAATGATACCCAACACAAATATGAACAAAAGAGAGAGAGAGAGAGAGAAAGAGAGAGAAATTCCCTTTTTGCAAAATTGTGGCTTAAATATGTTTGTAAGAAGACCGTTATGTTTTCCATCCATCAAAAATTTCTTTTCTTATCTGTTTGTTTATATTGGCTCTTTCTTTGCTTTTTTATTCAGAAATCCATATATTTGTTTTTTAATAATCGTTTATTTAATGAGATTATGGCGCATCTCTTATATTCCTTAATTAAAGAATTAAAAGCAGCCAAATAATTACAAAAATGCAATCAAATAACACCAAATTACAAAATAATACAAAAAATTTTTACAATAACAAACCAAAAAAGGTAAACAATTAATGTGGCAACAAATCATTAATAATCAAAAAACTAAACCTTATTTTAAAAAAAATATTTACTTTTTTGCAAGAAGAAAAAACCAATCACAAAACTATTATTTATCCCAATCAAGAAGATATTTTTGCATCTTTTTAATTTAACTCCTTTTGAAAAAGTGAAAGTAGTTATTTTTGAGGCAAGATCCTTATCATGGCAAAAATCAAGCTCACGGGTTGTCTTTTAGTGTAAAAACCTTACAAAAACCACCTAGTTTATCCAATATTTTTAAAAAATTACAAAATGATTTACAATTACTGCTCGCATAATAATTTAACTAAATGGGCGCTAGAAGGTGTTTTGATGATTAATGCTATTTTGACTGTTGAAAAAGATAAACCTTTAAGTCACCATCAAATTGGTTGGCAAGAATTTACAAAACTATTTTTCAAGCTTTGCAAGCTAAACCCAATATAGTCTATATTTTAAGGGAAAATTTGCTCAAACCTACGAACAATATATTTGTCAATCCCAAAATTGCATAATTAAAGCCCCATCCTTCCTCTTTTTCCGCTCATAGAGGCTTTTTTGGATCTAAACCTTTTTCTCGTGCTAATACTTATTTACAAATTTGTGGAATTAAAGTTGTTGATTGGAATCTTTAACTTTTATAATATTTTTTAATTTTTATAATATTTAAAAACTTATTTTGTTGAAAATTTTTATTTTTGCCACCTTTTTAATTATTTTTTCTACTCTTTTTGTATTATTTTTATTTTGTGATTTGCATTTATTAATTTAAAAAGTAAAATTACTAACTACCCCAAAAAAGAAAGCCAAGGTTTCATTTTTATGAATAAAACAAACCGTTTTTTTAAAAAAGTAAGCAGTTATCAAAATCAAGGAATCAACCTTCCCCAACGTCAAACCAAATTCAGCGCTGGTTATGATTTTGAATCAGCCCAAAGCATGGAAATCCCACCGCAAACAGTCATTTTGGTTCCCACAGGAATTAAAGCATCTTTTCCTTGGAACGAAGTTTTATTAATTTATGTAAAGGTCTTCTTTGCCCTTTTCCAGAAAAAACAACTAACCCTTGCCAACGGCGTGGAGTAGTCGATAGTGATTATTCTAATAATTTACCAAAATGAAGGTCATATTTTTATTGCCTTGTAATTTTTTCTAAAAGCCAGTTCAAGTTTGTAAAGGCGAAAAATTGCACAAAGATTTTTCAACCCTTTTTTTCAAATTATCCAAGAAAAAGAAAATAATTTTATAGAAAAGGAAGGCCAATTTTGGTAGCACAAAGTAACAAGAATTATCCAAATCAACAAAAACATTGTTAAATGATTTTAAATATGGTAAAATATGTTAGGAAAAAAGTTATTTATTTTTATTTTTATTATTTCAAAAACATTTTATTGTTTGTTCTTTGTTCTTGGTTTTTTAATGCATTTGTTTGTTTGTTGCCGTTTTTGCTACTAGGCAAATCATTTTGCCCGTCAATTTTGATTATTTAATTATTTTTTAATTGTTATATTTGTGATTTATAAATTTATAATTATCAAATAATTATTAAAACGACATTTTCCTTCCCCAAAACAAACTTGCAAAAAGCTTTTATTTAATTATAAGGGATGTATAAATGCATTGCTCAAACATTTTTGACACAATTAAAAAAAATAGCAATTTAGCAATTTGGCACAATATTTGCAAATAGAAATAAAAACTTGATGATGATGCATCATCATTTTGGATCAATTTTGATACACAATTCACAATTAAAAAATGTATTAAATAGTTAAAATGCAAAAGCCCAAACACAAACAAAATTATCATTTATTTATTTTTTTATCATAATTTAACAACACAATATTTCAAAAATATCAATTAAAATAAAAAGGAATTTTTAATAACAATGGCAGTAGTTACAACAAATGAATTATTAGAATCAGGAGTATATTTTTGTCATGCCACTCGCAAATGAATCCCAAAATGAAACCCCAGCATTTTTACTTCTAGAAAATGGCATTCACATTATCAACTTGAAAAAACCCTCAGAAGAAATTGAAAAAAAGCTTATCAAGAATTGCTAAACATCATTACTTCAGGCGGAAAAGCTTTATTTTGTGGCACTAAAAAACAAATTCAATCAGCGATTAGAGAAGAAGCTAAACGTTCACAACAATACTACGTGGATCATCGTTGTTAGGTGGCGTTTTTCATTAACTAATTTCAAAACCTATTTTAAAAGAATCGAATTACTCATTTGCTCCACAAACAAGAAGAAGAAGGACTTTGGAAAAAACTTCCTAAAAAGAAGTAGTGCAAATTAAAGCGTAAAAGAGACAACAGGAAAAATTCTGGGCGGCATCAAAGACATGAAAGACTTCCGTCTTCAAGCTATTTTTGTTGTTGACCCAGAAAAAGAAAGTATCGCAGTTGCCGAAGCGCGTAAATTAGGGAATCAAAAGTTTTTGAATTGTAGACACTAACTGCGACCCTGATTTAGTAGACTACATTATTCCTGCTAATGACGACGCTATTAGAGGAGTGAAATTAATTATTTGGTTAATGGCTAATGCTTGTGTTGAAGGCACTCGGTGGCGTTGTTGAAAAGCAGAAACTTTGATGCTAAAAACCCATTAAAACCTCAAAATTACAATACCCCTAACAAACGTCCTTACCAAGATTTACCAAGAAACTATCTTACCAAAATCAAACCAAAGATAATTAAACTTTCTTTTGGTCCTTAACTAACCAATACACAATTTTTATTTTTACAATTTATAATTAAAAGTAATTAAATCATTAAAATTTAGGAATGGAGCAACAAAATGAAAATTACAGCCGAAATGATTAAGGATTTACGTCAAAAACGCATGCTGGAATGAAGGAATGTCAGCAAAGCTTTACAACAAACTGGAAGGCAACATCGAAAGCCATCGTGTTTTTAAGAGAAAAGGCATCATTAAAGCAGCTCAAAAACAAGGACGTGCAACTTCTGGAAGGCATCACATATGAATATTGTTTTTGCTGGCAACAACGCTCTTTTTATATAGGAAATCAAATTCTGAGACTGATTTTGTTTCCAAAAACGAACATTTTTTCAACAATTAGTAAAGTGCTTGGAGAAATTATTTTAAAACCAATTATCTAACGCCAAAGACCTTTTAGCCTTTAATTACAAAATAAAACCGTTCAAAATTATTGTTAGAAAAACATCAGTTTCAAAGCGAAAACGTACTCGCTTAGTATTTCCAAAGTTACTAAAAAGCCTCAAGAATCTTTTGGAACTTTGACACCAAAACGGTTTCAATATTTCTGTTTTGGTAGTTTTAAAAAACGACTGCCCTCTGTATCAGAAGACATAGCGATGCATATAGCTGCTTCCAAACCGCAATTTTTAACTCCTGACAAAGTAGATCCTACATTTTAGCAGAAGAAAAAAAGATTTTACATAAACAAACTGCCAAAGAATTATCCGACAAACCCGCACAAATGATAGAAAAAATTGTTGAAAATCGTTTAGGCAAAATGTTAAAAGACATGTATTTATCAGAACAACCTTTGATTCAAAAATGCAGATCAAAAAGTAAAAGATTATCTTAAAGCCAACAACACTGATGTAGTTTCTTATGTGCGTTGGGAAATATTACAACTAATAATTCAAAAATCTTTATTTCATACTTTTATTTAACAAACTCAAATTTAGACTCTTTTTAAAGATGTTGCAGATGTTTATTAAGAAAGGTTTTGTGGATGCATAAAAAAATTCTTTTAAAATTAAGTGGTGAATCCCTTTAAAGGCGAATCTTCATACGGAATTGACCCTCGCACCATTAAAAAAATTGCTTGGGAAATCAAAGAAATCAAAGATTTAGGAGTCAAAATTGCCATCATTGTAGGAGCAGGTAACCTTTGGCGTGGACGCACTGGTGAAGAACTGGGTATGGATCGTTCTCAGGCAGATTATATGGGAATGCTTGGAACTATCATGAATTCTTTAGCTTTGCAAGATGCCTTAGAACAAACAAATACCATCACACGCGTGATGACTGCCTTTCCTGTTTCTTCGGTAGCCGAACCCTATATTCGCCGCAAAGCTATTCGTCATTTGGAAAAAGATAGAGTAGTTATTTTAGGTGCAGGGGCCTGGTTCTCCTTACTTTTCCACCGACAATTGCTGCTGCTGCCCTAAGAGCTGCTGAACTAAACATTGATGTTATTTTAATGGCTAAAAATAATATTGAAGGTGTTTACAATAAAGATCCCAAAAACATCAAGATGCCGTTTTAATCAAACACATGAAACACCAACAAATCTTATCTCAAAGACTGGCAGTTATGGATATTACAGCCGCTTCTCTTTGTTTAGAAAATAACATCGATATTTTAGTTTTTAATATGTTAAAAAAAGTGTAATATCAAAAAAGTTGTACTCAAAGAAACTAACATAGGTACACTGTTATTAGTTTAAAAAGGAGAATAAATATGCAACAACTTGCTGTAAAGATATTCTTGCGTCGTTAGAAACTAAAATGACTCGCTTCCAAGAAGTAATGTTAAAAAACTTTTGCGATATTCGCACTGGAACTGCTAATCCTAATATTTTAGATAAAATTACTGTGTTAATTATTATGGAGCACCCACTTTTTAAAAACGTTAGCCTCTATTAGCGTTTCTGAAGGCAACCAACTCAACATCAAACCTTACGATAGCACTTTAATTCCTAATATTCAAAAAAGGTTTTTGGCATCTAATCTAGGAATCACTCCTCAAACTGATGGTGTAGTTGTAAGACTTGTTTTCCCCAAACCAACCGAAGAGAGAAGAAAGCTTTAATTAAAGAGAAGTAGAGCAACTAGCAGAAAAGACCAAAGTAGCTATTAGAAACGTGCGTCGCGAAGGCAATGACAAAAAAAATCAAAAAAGTGGAACTTACTAAAGATTTAGAAACTTTTTATTTAAATCAAATTCAAACATTAACTGATAAAAACATTAAACTTATTGAAAAAAACACCACCACTAAAAACACTGAATTATTAAAAGCTTAAAATGATTTTGTTTTCCAAATACAACAATTTTAACCAATTTTTAACTTTCGCTTTAAAAAAAATGAGGTTATATGATAAAAAAAGAGAATAATAACAGGGGCCACCTTAGTTTTATTTTCTTTTCTTTTTTTCTTTTTATTATTATGCCCCTTTAGAAATCAAATTTGTAGTTTTTGCCCTTTAGCAATAAAAGCAGTGCAAGAAATGTTTTTTATAATTAAACATCCCAAAGATACCCAAAAAACAGACCTTTATTAAATTTGGGTTAGGTTGCTACTTGTTTTATTATTTTTTACAGTTGTTTGTTTGATGTTGTATCAAATATTTGTCAAAATCAAACTTAATAAAGACGCAAAACAATTAAACTTTTTTATTCCTTAATAAAGACACATTTTTATCCCTAACAAAACCAACTCCCACGAACCTAAATTTTTTTCCTTCTTTTATTCTTGCCTTTGTGTTAGTTTTAACAATGCTAGTTTTTTACCTTTTTGCAAACTAAAGATGTAAGCAAACCTTTCTTATCACCTTTTATATTGGTTTTTTGATGGCTTGTCTTTTTCTTTGTTTTTCCTGCATTGGCATTATTTGCTTTTGTTTTTTTTGTTGTGCTATGTCTACTGATTCTTCTGCTTTTTTAGCACGTTTCCTGCGTTTTTGCCTCCTTTTTAGAACAAGACCCTCTAGCTTTTCACCTAAGTCCTAAAAACTCAAAAAGGGCATTTTAGGCACTTTTGGCTCTACTATAACAGTTTTGATGGTCTTTTTATTTATTGATTGCAACTCTTGCATTAGTTCCCCCATCTATGCTTTTTTAATTATTATTTCTCAAATTAGCGATTTGTTAGCTTCCAAATTTAAAAGAGATTATGTAGATCAAAGACTTTGGAAGTTTCCTTCCCAGGTCATGGTGGTTTTTTATTAGGTTTGATTCTTGGCTTTGAGTTCTTTTTTTTGTTTCATACTTTAATTTACCTTTTTAAACAATTCCCAAATTACCATATTTATTTATATTTTTTCAACATTTAATCTTTTTACCCTTTGCCTTGTTATGATATAATTTTATTTTGTAAATGTTAATATAAAATAATAACTCTTTTTGCGTTTTTCCTTTCTCTTTATCAAAAAATTTAAATTCAATATTTTAAAACTTTTTAACAATTTCCATTTCAAAAATATTGATTTAAAAAATTAGTTCAAATTTGTCAACCATCTATTTTTTGTAAAAAAATATTAAAGGAGTAATTTACAATTACAAACCAAGAACAAAATTGATTGCAGGTACTGGTAATGTACAACGCAAAGACGAAGCCCTGAATATCCAAAAGTGTTTGCAAGTTCCTGACCAAACCCAAGTCCAAACTTTAATTTTCCAACTTACCTTATTGATTCCTTAGCACAACTCCAAGGCACTAATTTACAAGTAGGGGCCCAAAATATGTTTTATGAATCCGAAGGCGCTTTTACTGGCGAAGTTTCACCACAAAATTTGCTTTCATTAGTGTCAAGCACGTTTTATTAGGACACAGCGAAAGAAGAACTCTTTGGAGAAACCGATCAAACAGTTAATCTAAAAACTTTTTATCATTCTCAAACACAAATTAGTTCCTACTGTTTGTGTGGGCGAATCGCTTCTTACCAAGAAAATAACCAAACCCAAAGTGTTTTTAGACCAACAATTAACCAACATTTTTGCAGGTGTTCCAGAAGAAGCATTACAAAACATCATCATCGCTTATGAACCAGTTTGGGCAATTGGTACAGGCAAAAGTGCAACTCCAAGATGCTAACAAAGTCATTGAACAAATTAGAGACAAAGATCACTGCACTTTATTCTTCCCAAGCATCTTTTGCCATGAGAATTATTTACGGCGGTTCAGTGTCTGTTGCCAACATTAAAACCATTTTAGAACAACCCGATACGATGGCATTTAGCAGGAAAAGCCTTCCCTCAAACTGAGGGATTTTTTATTTTTTCTCAAATAGCAAGCAAACAAACTTCAGCTTCCACTTCAAAGATATTTAAAATGATTGTCCTTTTACAAGTTAATTCCAATTTACAATTAGGAGAAAATAAGACAAACATTTAGCAAAAGTTTTTATTTTAATTTGCTACAATTAATTAATTCATCCCCCCCTTTTTCTAATTTCATTTTTTCATTTCATCATTTTTTGTGTTTCTCAAATTCGATAGGGGATAATAGGAGTTTCAAATGAAACAAAAAAAGAAGAATCTTTATTTATTTTGATATTGATGGCACCCTTTTTAAGTTCTAAATATAAAAATCTTTCCCCAAACAATCAAAGCCATCCAAACTTTAGCCTAAAACTCCTGATAATGTTTTAGCAGTTGCTACAGGAAGAAACATTAAAAGAATAGATGTTTAGGTAATTTGCTACCTTATTTCAAACATTTTTGTCTTTTTTAACGGCGGTCTTGTATTTCAAATATTTTGATAAAGTAATTGATGATAGACCTTTAAAAAAGAAGAAGCCAAAGAACTAATCGCAAAAGCCCATCAAGCCAAAAATTAACATAGGTCTTACAGGAATACACAAGAAATTGTACCAAGCCCACAAGACTTAATCCGCCTTCATTAGGGAGAACTTTACTGCACTAATAAAAAATCTGTAGTGGACCCTGAATTTTATTCAGCACAACAATGTTTATCAAGTGTGGTTATTCGAACTCAATGAAGAAAAATTGCAAAAATTTTCTAAAGATTTGAAAGATTTGCAAGTGTATTATTGGAGAACTAATGGTGGTGTTGATTTGGTGCCTCAAAGTGTGAATAAAACTTGTGGTATTAAAAATTCAAAGAATTTTACCCCATCATCAATTAGTTTGTGTAGGGGACGGCTATAATGATGTTGAAATGCTTAAATTAGCTGATTAGGCATCGGATTGGAAAACACCAATTGCCAAAAATAAAGATAATTGCAATCTTTTAGCTCCTCATATCGATGATGATAAATTCTATGATTTTTAAAACTACATCATTTAGTTTAATTTTTTCTTTGGATTTTGATTTTAAACAGCATGCATTTTTTACTTACTTTATAATTTTTATATTTTTTTCTCTGTTTTGTGATTTTAAAACTGTTAATTTGCATTCCTTTTGACCAACAATAATATATTTTGTTTTTTGCACTTATACTTGCAAAACAGCGAGAATACA
>NZ_CP169277.1:484813-485929 GCF_041920595.1 Areca yellow leaf disease phytoplasma | reverse complement strand
TAAATCAAGCTGTTGGCCAGATGCTTCCAGGGGATGTTTTATTAGTCCAAAATACTCGTTTTGAAGATGTTCCTTTCAAAAAAGAAAGTAAAAACGACCCCGAATTAGGCGGAAATATTGGGCATCTTTAGGCGATGTTTTTGTCAAAATGATGCTTTTGGTACATGCCATCGCACCCACGCTTCTAATGTAGGTATTGCAACATATATCAAAAGAAAAATGCTTTGGTTTTTGGTCAGAAAAAAGAAATATCTTTTCTCAAAAAATTGTCAAACTCCTCAAAGACCTTTGGTTGCTGTTTTGGAGTGGCTCCAAAGTATCTGACAAAATTGGAGTTATTCGTAGTCCTTTTGCAAAAAGTTGATGTTCTTTGATAGGTGGAGGAATAGACTATACTTGTCTTAAAGCCAAATGTTTTAACATAGGAACTAGCTTGTTAGAAGCAGACAAAAATCCCTTTAAGTAAAGAGAATTATTAGCTTCTCCAGAAGGCAAAAAAATCGTTTTACCTAAAGATTTTGTTTGTGGCAAAGAATTTTCGCCAACAACACAAGCAGCTGTTTATAGTTATGATAATATTTCTGATGATGTAATGGGATTTGATATCGGACCTCAAACAATTGAACTTTTCAAAACGCATTTACAAACGGCTCAAACAGTTGTTTGGAATGGTCCTGTAGGAGTGTTTGAATTTGAACAATTTTCTAAAGGAACCAAAGCTTTAGCCCAAACAATAAGCAATCTTTCGCCCAATACAACTACCATTATTGGTGGTGGCGTAAACGCTGCTGCAGTCTTTAAATTTGGTCTAGAACAAAATTTCAGCCATATTTCTACGGGTGGAGGCGCTTTTTGGAGTGCCCCAGAAGGAAAACCAATGCCAGGAGCTTGCATGTATGGAGAAACTGTAATCACAACTTCCTATTTTTATTTTATTTTTTGATCATTATTATTCTTCAAATTACCAAATATTACAAACATCACAAAATAAAACAATCCACACAACCAACAAATAGATCCATCATTTACATTAAAAAAGGATAAAAAAGAAAAGAGGTTTAATTAATTATGAAAAGTTAAAGTAGCAATTAATGGTTTTGGGCGTATCGGTAAATT
>NZ_CP169277.1:483739-484713 GCF_041920595.1 Areca yellow leaf disease phytoplasma | reverse complement strand
CACATGTATTGGTTTCAATTGCTGTACCATCCAGTTTTCCTTTTAATTCAGGAACAACTAAAACTAATAGCTTTCTGGCAGCCTCTAGTAGAAACGGCACCATTAAAGGCTGCCAGCTCTACCGCGACGTGTCCAAATGCCTTTGGGATGGTTTTGATCAATTAAACTTTGGCGCCCAAGCAGCAAAGTCTTAAATGACACACCCCGGCATCAACCAAGCTTTTTATGACTACCGTTCATAGTTACCGTGACCAAAGTTTAATTGATCAAAACCATCCCAAAGGCATTTGGACACGATCGCGGTAGAGGCTGCAGCCTTTAATATGGTGCCAAGTTCTGCTACTGGAGCTGCCAAAGCTATTAGTTTAGTTATTCCTGAATTAAAAGGAAAACTGGATGGATACAGCAATTAGAGTTCCTACAATTACAGGCTCTTTGAGTTGATACCCAGAGGACTGACTCAGAAGCCACTCCAGAAGCCATCAATGAAGCTTTCAAAAAAGCTGCTAATGAAACCTAGCCTACGTTACAGATCCTATTGTTTCCTCAGATGTTATTGGAACAAGTTATGGTTCTTTATATGATTCTCACACTTTGCAAGTCCTCAAAGAAAACCTAAATTTATTAAATTAATGTCTTGGTATGACAATGAAATGAGTTATGTTAGTCAATTAGTAAGATTGCTTCACAAAGTATAGCAACTTTAGTTTAATCGCTTTTGAATCTATCTTTATTACAAATAAACCCTTGAACCATTTTTTTTGAAAGGTAATTTTATTTTCTTCTATTCTCTCCTTTGCAACCCTTCAAAAATATTGTTATCACCTTATTATTAATTAAATTTATTATCAATATCTTTTATTAATGATTTTCTATTAGCGATCATCCACTATTTTTTCTCCGCTTTTTTCCCTTAGTTTATATTTTTGTTGCAACATTATATTATTATAAAATATTATCAAAAGCAATACGTA
>NZ_CP169277.1:482536-483639 GCF_041920595.1 Areca yellow leaf disease phytoplasma | reverse complement strand
TTACGTATTGGTTTTTGTCTGATGCAGTAATTTTGATATTTCTTTAGAAAGGAATGTCTCATATGCTAAAACCAACAACAAAGAAACAAAAGTTTTTTCCTTGCAAAACACATTGGTCATTTCTACTTTGTTAGGGATTCACACCTGTGTTAATTTATTGGCGATAAGTTAGGATTGCCAAAAATGGGAGCAAAATATTGGCTCTTTATTAAAGTTTTCCTTCCCTTAATTTTATAATTGCTTTATTAAGCAAAAATAGCTTTTTTGTACTCTTTATGCCTTATTTCATCTATTTAAAGCTAGCTTTTTTAAGTAATCCACCAATATTTTAGCTTATATGCAAGCCCAACAAATGCGCTCTACAACAAATTGCAGTTTTGATTTAGATTATTTTTTAGTTGATTTATCTTATAAGCCTTTGTTTTTTATACCCTAATTTAAAATATTTTGGATAATTATAAAAGCATTTACTTACTTATTAATAGTTTTTACCTCTGTTTTTGCTTTTTAAATATTTGGCTTCTTATTTTATTTGGTTGCCCCTTATTACCAATAAACAAATCATTTCCCTTTTAGCTCCCTAATCAACTACCTATTATTTGGTGTTTTTTTATAATTTAATCCCCGTTTTGCTACTTTTATTTTTATTTTTATTTTTTTTTATTTTCTTAAATCCTAGAATTAAAACTTACCTTAACTATTATAAAGATAATTTTTGCCCCCTCTTCTTTTTTCCTCAATGTTTGATAAAGAACATTTTATTAATTTAATATAAATAATAAAATTACACACACAAAGAAAAGAAAAACTATGAATAATAATTTTAATCGCAATCAAAAACACCAAGATAAATAAAAAAATAAAACAACAAAAAGTAGCAAAAACTAAGTTAAATTATAAAAAAAACACCAAATAATAGGGTAGTTGATTAGGGAGCTAAAAGGAAATGATTTATTTGTTGCAATAGACAAATAAAATAAGCCAAACATTTAAAAGCAAAAACAGAGGTAAAAACTATTAATAAATTAAGTAAAATAACATAATTATCAAAATATTTTAAATTAGGGGTATAAAAAACAAAAAGAAAGAGCAATACATGTGTA
>NZ_CP169277.1:482027-482436 GCF_041920595.1 Areca yellow leaf disease phytoplasma | reverse complement strand
TGCTGCGGTCACGCTCGCTTGTTTGGCTGAAACAATTTATTTTGTAGGATATGGTTATGAATTTGGTTATCAGTTTGAACTGATTGCTAATTTAGCTTGTGTTTTATCGTTTGGATTATTACCTGGTTTGTTGTTAAGACCCCAAGATAATTTTTTAAAAATGTATTTCGTTGTTGTCCTGTTATCAGCTTTATATCAAACATTATATTGGTATGTAATGTTAAAATAGGTGGTGGACAACCGAAATAAATATTTTTTCCCAAGATATTACCATCAACAAAAATTGCAACAGCTATGGTAAATAAAGGGCTCTTTATTGCTTTGCCTGTATTTGTGACTTCCCTTTTTAGTTATACTTTTAAAGAGCTGTTTAAAAGTTGCAATTTTTAGCAGATACAGCAATACGTAA
>NZ_CP169277.1:481643-481927 GCF_041920595.1 Areca yellow leaf disease phytoplasma | reverse complement strand
ACTAAAATGCCTTTGCTAACCGAATTACAACATCAATTTAGACAAACTATGAATAAGTAAACATTATGACGCCTTAGTAAAATTTGGGCCCTGTTGTTGACAAAACCAAACTATTTTTAAGCAATTTTGACCTAAAATTATTCCTTATTTACAAGAAGAGAAAATACTTTAACAACCAAATATCAAGAAATTAATTTCTGATCCTTCTGTTTGCTTTTGAAGGCAAACTTTATAATTTAAGTCAAATGGCTCCTTTTTTGGAATCGTCCCAGCCAATGCATGTG
>NZ_CP169277.1:473864-481543 GCF_041920595.1 Areca yellow leaf disease phytoplasma | reverse complement strand
TACTTCGTTCCGGTTACGTATTGCTCAATTAGCTGTTTCGCAATTTTTTGCTAAACGAGCAAGAATATGACCCTTATTTATGACCAATTGGTCAAACACGAACCAGATGGCTCAAATATTGGGATATTCAATTTCGGTGCCTTAGTTTATGATATTTTAGGACGCACTGATTTAATCTTTCATTGCAGATTATCGCACCAACATTTTAAAATATGTTTTGCCGTTTTATACCATGACTCAAAAACGTAAATCCAAACGTTTAGGTATTGCTAAATTGAAAGTTATGACAAAAGTTTTAATTTTTCAAGTGGCAATCCCAAACCTCAAAGAGGAGTTGATTTCTCAGTTAATCCAAGCAAAAAAAATGTATC
Organism: Areca yellow leaf disease phytoplasma; assembly: GCF_041920595.1. Taxonomy (NCBI): domain Bacteria; kingdom Bacillati; phylum Mycoplasmatota; class Mollicutes; order Acholeplasmatales; family Acholeplasmataceae; genus Candidatus Phytoplasma; species Areca yellow leaf disease phytoplasma. The sequence goes on along the minus strand of NZ_CP169277.1, from coordinate 481,172 downwards.
ATGCCATGTCTCTCCAAACCAAATTATTTTTGATTTTCTCTTGAAAAAAACCTATTAGACCTAGATAGCAAACCCAACAAAACAGGCGGTGGATACTGTACTTACCTTCCTAAATATAGCGCTCCTTTGTTTTTTAAGTAATTTTAATGGTACAAGTCATGATGTAGATGTTTTGACTCACGAAATAGGACACGCCTTCCAAGTTTATCAAAGTCGTCATTTAATTCCTGAGTATCGTTGGCCTACTTTTGAAGCAGCTGAAATTAGTTCTATGGGGATGGAATTTTTAGCTTATCCGTGGGTAAAAGATTTTTTGCCCAAGTGTGAACAAATATCAATTTCTACATTTATCCCAATCCCTTAATTTCTTACTTTATGGTGCTTTATTGGATCATTTTTCGTATGATTTTTATCAAAATCCTCAAATGGCTCCTGCTCAAAAGAAAGAGTGTTGGCAAATTTGGAAAAAAATATTTGTTGATAGAAGCATGAGAGAGCGATCCTTTTTGAAAAGGTACTTTTTGGTTCCGTCAAAGCCACATTTTTTCTACTCCTTTTTACCATTGACTATACTTTAGCCCAAGTTTGTGCTTTAGAAATTTGGCTTTTGAGCAAAGCAAGATTATTCCAATACTTGTAAAGTACTTAAAATTATGTCAATTAGGCGGTTCTAAACTTTTTTAAACCTTTTTAAAAACATACAGGACTTACTAATCCTTTTGAACCTAATCACTTAAAAAACATTGTTTCTTTTGTAACTTGTTATTTGCAAAAAATTGATGATATTAAATTTTAATTACACCATTTACTATAACATTTTTTCTCACTCCTTCCACAAAACTCAATCTTATTTTTTATATCTTATATTACGATTTGCGATTCTGTTGCAAAGTGGTTTGCCTTTTCAAACTAACCTCTCCTCCAGAATAAAATCAACTACCTCAAAAATGCCCCATCAAAACTACCAAACAAACAAAGAAAGAAAAAAATTTAAAGTTATGATATCTATTCAAAATTTAACTTTTTATTACAGTTGTAATCCTATTCTCAAAAGACCTTAACTTAACCATTCAAAATAATTCTTGAGTTTCTATTGTTGGTCCTATAATGGCTCAGGAAAATCTACTTTAGCCAAAATTTTAGTAGGGCTGCTTTCTTGTACCAAAGGACAAATTTTAATTGACAATATCGTTTTAAATGAAAAAAAAAATTGCCTTTGCGACCTAAAATAGGTATGGTTTTCCAAAATCCGGATTATCAGTTACAGGGCTTATGTAAAGAAGATATTGCGTTTGGATTGGAAAATTATAATGTTTGTAGAGAAGAAATTAGGTGAAGCCAAAGTTTGGCAATATGCCAAAATGGTAAAAAATATAGATGATTTATTGGACACAAACGTGAATCAACTTTCAGGGGGACAAAAAACAACGTGTAGCAATTGCCTCCATTTTAGCGATGGAGCCCGAAATTATTATCTTTGATGAAGTAACTTCTTTTTTAGATCCTCAAGGCGCTTTGGAAGTGCAAGAAATTATTCAAACCATGTTAAAAATAATTTTGATTACCATTATCATATGATTTAGAGTTTGCTGCTAAAGTGATGAAATTATTGTTCTTGATCAAGGAAAATTAATTACCCCAAACCCCACCCCAAAACCTCTTTCAAGACCCTTTATTTTTGCAAAAATACAAATTAAAACCTCCTTTATCATTAGAGCTTTACTATGAAATTTTAAAAGACAGCACCACTAAAAACATTAAAAATAATCAAATGTTAGAAAATTTAAAGGATATTTATGGCAATACAATTTGAAAAAGTAAACTTTTATTATAAAAACACCCACCACCCCCCCAAAAACTACTGCCACTTTATCTGACATTAATTTAAAAATCAATTCTCAAAATGAATTTATTGCTTTAGTGGGGAAAACCGGTTCAGGCAAATCGACCTTAGTGCAATTAATGAATGCTTTGCTTACAACAAATATAGGAAAAGTAACAGTTTGTGGCACTACCATAACTTCTAAAAACAAAAAAAAGAACTCTTAGTGCCCTTGCGCCAAAAAAGTAGGTTTAGTTTTCCAATTCCCTGAATATCAATTATTTGAAATAACTGTTTTAAAAGATGCCGTGATGTTTGGTGCTGAAGCTTTTTTAAATAATAAACAACAAGCCCAAAAAGCAAGCTTTCAAAACTTTAGAACAAATCAACATTCCTCCCGCTTTACATCAAAAATCTCCCTTTCAAATTAGTGACGGACAGCAAAAAGAAAAGTCGCTATTGCAGGTATTTTAGCCATACAACCTGATATTTTTAATCCTTGATGAACCTACACGTGGTCTTGATTTGAAAGTAGCTCTGATATTATGGATTTTTTACAAATTTTGCATCAAACATTTCACAAAACTATTATCATTATTACTCATGATATGAATTTGGTTGCCCAATATGCAAAACGTGTTTTGGTTTTGTCTCAAGGAAAATTGCTTTTTGATGGCACAAAAGAAACTTTTTGAACACCCCCGATTTGAGCAATTTAACTTAGATATTCCTGATACTTTTAAAATTTTTAAAAAAATTTAAAACAAACTTTAGGAATCCCCTTTCAAGCACACTCATTGTTTTAGCACCCTTGCCCAATATTTAAAGAATTTTATTGTTAAAAGGTATTATTGATGAAAAATAATGATTTTACAAATAATAATTTATCCACCCCTCTTTATCGCGTTGTTTTTTGTACCAACTCCATCCTTCTATCAAAATTCTTGCTTTTGTGTTGCTGTTAGTTTTTTATTTTAAAACTGCCCAAGTAATGTTGAAAATATTGCTCCAAATCAAGTTTTATTTTTGCAAACCACAAACGTATCACTTTATTTTATCTTTTTGTGTGGTAGCTTTAATGAGCCTTTGTTGCTTTTGGAGTAACTTGGAGGTTATTTTTGGCAAAGAATTAAACATTTAAGATTTGTTTTTATTATTTCTTTGGTAATAAATTTAGTTCCTTCGGAAGATACTTCTTTTAATGCTTTTATGCGAGCTCAAATTCTATTTTAAGTTATGATGCCATCCATTCTTTTTGGTTGTTTTTAATATGTATGTTTATTGTATAATTTCACTAAAAAATATATTCCCTTTAAATTATCTTATTTGTTATTTTTGCTTTTGTGCGTCTTTGTTATTCCTTCGTATTTTCCTTCCAATATACAAGAAATTTTGGGTTGCAAACCTAAAAAATTATATATTGCAAACGACTTCTTTCTAAGAATTTGTTTTATTATGACAAGATTGTTTTTAATTGTGATGTTGTTTTTTTTATTCAATAAAATAACTTCTTTTATCGAAATTCAAGATGGTCTAGATATTATTTTATCTCCTTTAAAAAACTCAAAATTGCTACTGAAACTTTTACTTTGATGCTTTCTTTAATTTTTATGGCTAATTCTTTTTATTGCAAGAAACCAATAAAATTTTAAAAGCTCAGACAGCAAGAGGCATGGATTTGCACAAAAAAAATATTTTTAAAAGAATTAATCATCTTTTAGCCTTATTGGTTCCTATTTTTGTGTTGGTTTTTAAAAGGTCTTTGGTAATTTCTAATGCTATGGAAGTAAGAGGTTATGTTTTGGGAGCTCCTCGCACCAAAATGATTACTTATCGTTGGAAAATGCTTGATTTTATAACCATAACTACCATTTTTGCTCTATTGTTTATCAAATAAATTCGTATTTGTAAATGCTTTATAAAACATTTTGGTTTTCCAATAATTACATTGAATGCCCAAATAAAAAAAGAAAAAGGTTGTGCCCGAATGAATCAAAAAGTTAGGATTAAAAGACCAAGATCAAGAAATCTTTGATCTTATTGAATAAAGAAAAATTAGACAAAAAGAAAATATCTTATTAATTGCTTCGGAAAATTTTGTTTCTCAAGCAGATATTAGATGCCCAAGGAAGCATTTTGACTAACAAATATGCAGAAGGTTATCCTCAAGCTAGATATTATAATGGTTGTAAAAATGTAGATCAAATAGAAAAATTGCCATCCAAAGAGCAACCAAGCTGTTTGGTGCTAAATATACAACGTCAACCTCATTCAGGTTCACAAGCCAATATGGGAGCATTTCAAGCCTTATTAAAACCTGGTGACAAAATTTTAGGATTATCTTTAATGGATGGAGGACATCTTACTCACGGTCATAAATTAAGTTTTTCTGGTGGTTTTTATGAAGCTCATTTTTATAATGTCAATCCCCAAACTGAAATGATTGATTATGATGAAATTCGTAAAGTTTCCTTAAAGTTAAACCTAAATTAATTATTGCAGGATATTCGGCTTATTCTAAAACTATTAATTTTAAAAAGTTTCGTCAAATTGCTGATGAAGTTAATGCCTATTTAATGGCGAATATTGCCCATATTGCAGGGTTAGTTGCTTGTGGGCTTCATCCTTGTCCCTTTGAAGCTAACGCCGATGTTGTTGCTACTATGCACAAAACGCTGAGAGGACCGCGTGGAGGTTTGATTTTAACCAATAAAGAAGAAGTATTTAAAAAAATAAATCGTGGTATTTTTCCAGGTATTCAAGGAGGACCTTGTATTCATACTATTGCAGCTAAAGCTGTTGCTTTTCAAAGAAGCGATGATGCCTTCTCTTTAAAGAATATCAAAAGCAAGTTATCCAAAAATGCAAACACCTTTGCTAAAGCCTTCCAACAAAAAGTTATCGCATTGTAAGTGGAGGCACTGATAATCATTTATTTTTAATTGATGTTAAACATAAAAATCCTGAGTTTACAGGATCCAAAAATTGCAAACATGTTAGAAAAATAAATATTGTTGTCAACAAAAATACAATTCCTTTTGATCAAGAAAAACCTTTTGTGACAAGCGGTATTAGAATTGGCACACCTGCTATGACAACATTAGGTTTTAGAGAAAATGATTTTATTTTAGTTGCAGATTTGATGGACAAAGCTATCAATCACTTGGACGACAGAATCTTATTTAGCCCAAATTAAACAACAAGTTTTGGCTTTATTAAGTAAATTTAATAAGTAAAAAACAACATCCCTATTTTCAAACATAAAAATAATTATTTTGTAATCCTACATTTTTTCTTGCCTAATTCCATTAACAAAATATTAACAAAAGACTCCTTTTTATTAAGGGGTCCTTCCTTTATGTAACAATTTTTGCCACCCCCAAAACTTTTTTATTTTGCAACAAACATTCCATTTGTCAAAGTCACACCCATAAAAACATTAGCAAATAAACTCTGCTTTGGCTTATTTAAACCCAATTTATCTTTATATGTAATTATTGTTTTTTTATATGTTATAATAAAAATAATTAATGATTTTTTAATTAATTATAAAAAAAGTTACTCAAATTAGAATAAATTAGTATCTAGCATTTTTTATCGCACACACACAGACAATTTAAAAATTTTTAAAAAGCAATTTAGACAAAATAAGAAAAAAATAATTAAAAAAGATTTCAAAATATAAAAAAGGAGTTATTATTTGGAAAAAGCTTTAGTATTAAGATTTTTGGCTGGAGTTTATTATATTAAAGATTTAGAAACTCAAATTATTTTGGAAGCTAAAAAAGAGGCAAATTAAAAACCCCTGATATCAAAACTACCCAAAAGAAAAATAATTCTGCCTCTGACTTTATTATTAAAGTAGGCGATATTGTGTTTTATGAACTTTCTTGTGATACTTATTTAATTCAATCTATTTTGCCTCGTAAAAATGAATTAAAAAGACCTAATGTTGCCAATATTGACCAGGTATTGCTAGTTTTTTCCTTAGTAAAGCCCAATTTTCAATTTCTTTTATTAGATAAGTTTTTATTAATTTTAGAACAACAAAAATTAGATGTAGTTTTAGTTTTTTCTAAAATAGATTTGTTAGAACCCGAAAACCTTACAACAATGCAACAACAATTATCTTATTACCAAAAATTTCAACCCTTTTATTATATTAACTCCAAGCAAAAAATAGGAATAGATGCCCTTAAACACATTTTTGCTAATCAAATTACAGTTTTGGCAGGACAAACCGGAGTAGGAAAAACGACCTTACTCAAAGCCTTAATTCCAGATGCCAAACTCAAAACACAAGAAATTTCTGAAAGTCTTGGCAGAGGCAAACATACCACCAAAAACGCCCAATTATACGAGTTTAATGGTGGATTTATTGTTGATACTCCTGGTTTTTTTCCAAACTAGACTTAACTACTTTTTGCCTAGGACTTTAAAGAATTTTATCCTGATTTTGTAGAACATGTTTGTGATTGTTTTTTGGTGAAAGTTGTCTTCATTTGCAAGAAGAAAAATGTGGCGTTAAAAAAGCCTTAGAAAACAGCAAAATACTTTCCTCCGATATCAAAATTATGTGAGCTTTTACGAAGAAATCAAAAAACTGAACCCAAATATTAGTTATTTTTTTATTTTTTTGCACATTTTTTATATCATCATTTTAGAACTCAATTTAGGAATTGCTACAAGATTACATTTTATCTATTTTTACACAATTGTAAAATCGCATTTTACCCCCAACCAAAAAACCACCCCCTTTTTTACCAACCAATTATTTTTTACAAAATAAAATACCATAAGGAAACTCTCAAAAATGAAAGTCGGAATTATTGGTTTGCCAAATGTAGGCAAATCTACCTTATTTATTAATGCTTTAACTAAAATGCAAGTTTTAGAAGCTAATTATCCTTTTGCCACTATCGAACCTAATGTTGGCATTGTAGAAGTGTCAGATTCGTTGTCTCCAAACTTTATCTCAAATTTTTCAATCTCAAAAACTATTTCTGCTTTGATAAATTCAAAAGATATTGCAGGTTTAGTGGCGGGAGCTTCCAAAGGAGAAGGGCTTGGCAATCAATTTTAAGTCATATTCGCAATGTAGATGCTATTTGTCATGTGGTTAAATGTTTTGAAGACCCCAATATTGCTCATGTGACAGAAACGAATAATCCTGTAGAAGAAATTGATATTATTCAAACAGAACTAGCTTTAGCAGATTTAGAACAAATTGAAAAACGCTTACTTAAACTGGGTAAACAAAAAAATAAACTTGACAAAGAATTATTGCAAGAAAAAGTGTTATTAACCAAAATTAAAACCCATTCAACTACCCAAGATTTAAAAAATTTGGTTTTCGGGATGAAGAAGTAAAGCTTGTCAAAACCTTTAATTTGTTGTTTTTAAAACCTTCCCTTTATTTAGCCAACATTAAAGAACATGATTTATTATCTTTGGATTCCAACGTTTTTATCAACAAGCAATACGCT
>NZ_CP169277.1:473429-473764 GCF_041920595.1 Areca yellow leaf disease phytoplasma | reverse complement strand
TGTACTTCTCAGTTACGTATGCACTTTAATTTGCTTTGTTTTTAAAATACTAGCTATTTTGTAACACTAAGAACATGGTTATATCTTTAGTTAGTTTTCAACAAGTTTTGGCGTATGCTACTAAAGAATCAACCATTCCTTTGACATATTTTTAATTCAGAAAAAAGAAATATCGTCTTTAGACTTTGCAGAAAGAGAAGAACTTTAAGGGACTAGTCTTTATGAGATGGGGGCTTACTAAATTCAATTCAGAAAGTTATGCTCTTTTAGGTCTCCAAACTTATTTTACTGCAGGACCTAAAGAAGTTCATGCTGGTCTTTTAAAGAGCAATACG
>NZ_CP169277.1:472787-473329 GCF_041920595.1 Areca yellow leaf disease phytoplasma | reverse complement strand
AGCGTATTGCCAGTTCTTAAAAAACTTCTGCAGGCTTTTACCAGAAAGTCTTTCCTAGATAAATGTCAAGAATTTGCCTTGGAAAATGTTAATAATCAAAACAGCAATTTCAAAGGATTCAGGGTATTTTAGGAGATTGGCAAAATCCTTATTTAACGTTGGATAAAACTTTGTTGCTGATCAGGTAAGAATTTTGGACAAATGGTTGACAAAGGCTTAATTTTTAAAGCCCTCAAACCCATTCATTATTGGTCACCTACCTTAGAATCTGCTTTAGCAGAAGCAGAATTAGAGTGACCACTAATCACCAATCTCCTTCGTTTATGTTGCTTTTAGCATGAAAAAACTAGATATTTTTTGACAATGTGGCTTTGGGTAATTTGGACAACTACTTCCTGACTTTGCCTGCCAATGTAGCAATTGCGGTGCATCCCGAAAAAGAATATCAATTAATTGAAGTTTTACAAAAACGCTATTTGTTAGAACTAAAACATTCCTTTTTCAAAAGTTTGCTTTGGAACAAAGAACAAGTTAATACGTAA
>NZ_CP169277.1:466766-472687 GCF_041920595.1 Areca yellow leaf disease phytoplasma | reverse complement strand
ACTACCAGAACCCATCAACCCATTCTAGATTTAAAATTAATTAGTATGTAGCTGATTTATTCAGACAACTTGTGGGAATGGATATTTGGTATGAATAGGGATGTTAAAAAACTACTTCCCTGAAAATACACTCTGTCCCCCAAAGTCCTAACAATTTGTTTACCAAAGAACTAGATATTATGGATGTTTGGTTTGACCTCAGGAACTTCTTATATTGTTTTAAAAAAACGTAATCAAGTTTTACAAAGTGATGTTTATTTGGAAGGGTTCTGATCAAATATCATTGGTTGGTTCAATTCTTCTTTAATTACTTCTGTAGCCACTCAAAATCAAGCTCCTTATAAAACTGTTATTACTCATGGTTTTGTTTTTGATGGTGAAAGGCAAAAAAAAATGTCTAAATCTTTTGGCAATGTCATTGATCCATTAACTGTTGCTGAATAAAAAGGAGCGAGATATTATTCCGTTTTATGGGTTGCAAACACTAATTATAATCTTGATGTGCTGATAATCCTTCCATTTTTAAAACAAGTAGAAGATCAACATCGCAAAATTAAACACCTTCCGTTTTATGTTAGGTAATTTAGATAATTTTAAAAAAGACACTAATTATATTCTGCCTTTGGACAAAAGAACTTTTTATCCATCAAAACAATGATGCTAGATTTTTTGAAGAAAAAACGTGCACATTCTTATGATACTTATAATTTTGAAGGTGTTTTAAGGCACATCTATTCCCCTTCATTACTAATAAAATCAGTGCTTTTTATCTCGATTTTTGCCAAAAGATATTTATACATCAAGAAAAAGAAGATCCTGGCAGATGATTCAATCAACTATATATGATTTGTTTATTATCGCTTTTACAAGTTTTAACTCCAATTATTCTCCACACTACTTCAGAAGTTTACGGCTTTTTCCTTTTGCTGTGGAAAAAAGATATTTATTTAGAAAAAATGCCACAACTCACAAAGCACGTCCAACTTCTCATCTTTTATTAGAATATCATAAATTTTTAACATTAAGAAAAAACGTTTTACAATATTTGTTGGAAAAAGCAAGACAAAGTGGGCTTATTAATTCTTCTTTGCAAGCCCATATTACGTTATCATTAACCCAAGAAGAATGCATGGCGTTGGATGTTTTACAAATTAAAGATCATCGCATCAACTTTTAGTTCCTAAAGTATACCCCAATTGGGAGATACTTTTGATGTTAAAGGCAAAGCTTCTGGCGTTGTCAAAGATGTTGAAATGTAGTAATCACCAAACCCCTTACTCCTCAGTGCACGCAAAATAAATTAAAATAAAAGAAAATAGGGTTTATTATGAAAATGGTATGGTGTATTGAAAAATTCAATAAAGAAAAAAATTCAATATGTTCAAGAATTTCAAAAATATTACTTTATTCTTATCCCATAGTATATGTTTTAGTTTCTATGTTTTCAGCTTTTTGATTGCACCAGATGGCGGATATAAAACTGATCTTTTTTCATCAAAGTTATTATTAGTGTTGGTCAGGTAAATTGTCATATAAAGTATTTAGAACCAATAATATTATAGTTATTACATTTTTTATCATATGAAGAAGTTTATTGTTTTTTATCTTCGTCGTTATTTGGGCAATATTTTACTATTACTACTGCATTTGTAGCCGTCCTTCTTTTGTTTCGTGCGTTTTTTATTGAAACCAAGTCTAATAGTTTTTAGCAGTATCATACTGACGATTTGAACACCAAAACTGAAAGCATTTTTTACATCTTTACTTGTTTTTTTCAGGTATTTTAGAATAGTATTTTTACCATATTCTGTGAATTAGTGCTTCACTGAGACCATTGCTATGCAATGGCTTATCTGTTGAGGCGAAAAAGATATCTTTGTAGTAGAAAATGTTTACGTATTTTCATGATTTTTTTGAAAGGTGGGTGTTTTTATTATTGAATATTTATAAAGAAACAGAACCAAAAGAATCCATTACAACATTTCATCAATTTTTATATCTGTTTACGTATTAAATTATTCGCCTTATTTATGGGATTGATAACTTTATTCTAAGAGAATGAAACTAAATCATAAAACAGTTTGTTTTTATTTATTTGTATGTTTATCACATATTTATTATATGCTATAAACTACCAATACATGCAAAACAAATTGAAATTTTTACTTTTTGCTTTGCACAAAATATTTTTTGTATTTATATTAAATTAAAGGAATTTTAATGAAAACATTCATTTAGTCAAAAACCCTGAACAATCGCAAGCATTGTTACAAACCAAAATCACAAAAAGGGCTAGCTTTCCCAAGAAGCCTTGCAAAAGCTTCAAATTAACGGTAAAAAAATCAACCAATCCCTTACCAAACCCACTTTTTGAAGACAATTCCAACAACAATTTAAAGATTTTTTAGAAGTTATTATCCTCTATTAGCAGCCGCCACAATTAATTTCGTGATTGGTATTTTACAATGAAACAAAGGAAGAAGAACTTTTGGGAAGGTTGTTTTATTTTGATTATTGTCCTTCTTAACGCCTTTTAAGTATTTATTACGAAACTAAAACCCAAAAAGTTTAGCTTAATGTATCAAAAAAACTTCCCTTAATGCCAAAGTAATAAGAGATAGCAAACCGCTTTTAATAATTCCTATGCAAAATTTAGTGATAGGAGATATTGTCATTTTTAGAAACTGGTGATATTATTCCAGCTGATATGATACTTTTAGAAACATTTAATTTATATGTAGATGAATCTTTGTTTACAGGAGAATCGCAAGCTGTTTTAAAAAGTGCTTGTGTTTAGAAGTCCAAAAGCTGCAGTTTCTTATTGTTAATCAAAACATGGCTTTTATGAATACTGTTATTTTAAAAGCGAAGAGCTAAGGTGGTTTTGCTTCAGAATGCAAACTGAAATTGGAAAAATTACCCAGTTTATTTTCAACCTCAACAAGAAAACAATTAATAAATAAAATACGCTAAATTAACTAAAAGTAACTTTGATATCATATTATTATTTTTCCAATGGCTTGTGGACGATTTTTAAAAACATTTACAGCTCTAACTTTAGCTCTCAAGCATTTGAAACATACTTTTTTTGATGCCATTCTTGCAGTTGCTGCTATTCTGAAAGTTTATTAATTATTATGACTTTAATTTTGGCTTTGGAATGAAAAAACTTGCTCTTAAAAGCTATTGTCAAAATTTAAAAACATACACCACCACCTAGAAACTTTGGGGGCTGTTAATGTTATTTGTACTGATAAAACAGAACTTTAACCCAAAATATTACAGACTGTTAAAAAATTATAGTTTGTAATTCTTTGGAAAAAATAAGTCCCTTTGTGTGGAAAATATTAATAGACCCAAACCCTTTAATTGAAAAATTTGCTTTTATTTGATGACTTTATGTGTGATGCTTTGATTAGTGTTGCAAACAACCAACATTAAAACTTCAAACAACCAGAAATTATTGCCGATCCCTACTGAAGCACTTCCTTTATTAATTTAGCTTTGTTTTAGCATCAATATGATGCGTTTTTACTCCAAAAGCAATATCCTCGATTGCCGAAATTGCCTTTGATTCCCAAAGCGAAATTGATGACTACTTTCATCATAAAGACGGATTTATTTATGCCATTACTAAAGGCGCTCCAGAAGTTTTGTTGCAAAAATGCAGTCAAGTTCAATATCAAGAACAAACCATTGCAAAAGATACTAAAATAATAAAAATATTAGAAAAACAAATTAGTCAATTAAGTGAGAAATCTTTGCGAGTTTTTGGGAGTTGCTTATCGTGTATTTTCTCTTGATTTAGAGACGAATCTTTTAAAGCAATCACTGATATTTTTGGACAAGATCTTATTTTTTAGGGGCAGTGGCGATGGAAGATCAATTCGAAAAGAAGTTATACGGCCCGTTTTTAAATGCAATCAAGCACGCGTCACTCCGATTATGATTACAGGGGATCATTTTAAAAACTGCTTTTGTGATTGCCAAAAATTAAATATTTTATCCCAACCTCAAGATTTAGCCATTACAGGAGATGAATTAGCTCAAATGCCAGAGGAAGAATTTTTGAAAAAATTATTGCAAATTAAAGTTTATGCAAGAACTAATCCTCATCATAAATTAAAAATTGTGAAAGCTTGGCAAAAAAAGGTTTTGTGGTGGCAATGACAGGAGATAGCATAAATGATTCTTTAAGCATTAAACAAGCCAATGTAGAATTGCTATGGGGAGGTACCCGAGTACTGATGTTTGTAAATATGGCATCAGATATGAGTTTTAACAGATGACTTGATTTGCTACTATTACGAATGCTTTGAAGAAAGGGCAAAATATTTTTAATAATAAACAAAAAAGTTTAGTTTTTTCTTTTGAGTTGTAATGTTGGTGAAATTATTTTGATTTTGCTGGGTAATTTTTTAGGAATTTTCTTTTTTGGGTGTGATTTTAAAATTTTGACTGCTTTACAAATTCTTTGGATTAATTTAGTTACGGTCATTGCCAGCAATGGCTTTGGGGAATCAGACCACAAGAAACAAATTCTATGTCGCCAAAAACTTATAATCCTAAAGGAAGTTTGCTAAATAAAAAAACTTATCAAAAAATTATTTTGGAAGGATTTTTAATTGGTCTTTTGGCTTTTGTGGCTTCTTTAATAGGATATTATAATCATGATGAAAGTGATAAAATAAGATATGCTCAAACTTTTGCTTTTATGGTTTTGGCGTTTTCACAATTGATTCATGTATGGAATTTTGCAGAGGATTTTTGCACTTCTGTTTTTAAAGATTAAAAATAAGATTTCCTTTTTGATTTAAAGCGTTTTGCCATTATTGTATTTTTGCAATTAATCATAATTTTGTCCCCTTTTTGAGATTTATTTCAATTAATTTCTTTAACAACAAAATTTTATAATCATTTTATTACTATCTTGTTATTTTGTTGTTTGTAAGAAATTAAAAAATTTGTGTTGTAAATGCCATAAATGTAGATGATATTAAAAAACAAAAAGACTCTTCTTGGAAAAGTGCATGTTGTAAATTAATTATTCGTGTTTATTTTTCTAAATATTGTAAAAAGGTTTCAGGAGTTAATTTGGGGCGTACCTGTTACTTTTTTTGAAACCTAAATTCTTGGTTGGTATAAAAAGAACCCAGTTTCTTATTTTTTGATCTAAATATTGATTTAAAGTTTCAAATTTTTTAAGAACTTGCTCTTTAATATTAGGATTCGCTTTTTGAACGATTTTTCATTATCAGCGGATGCTAAAATAGCTCCATTTAAATAGCTAGGGAAATAACCACGAAAACTTCCTTGAGGCCAGTGAATATCTTATAGCACATCCAGGAACCTACGTTGGGTGGTGTAATTCTATATATTTCTTTTCATTTTGCAATTCCAAAAAGTGAGTAAAGCATCAGGAGGAACAACTGATCAGAAATTAATAATTCTTCAATTTCAAAAACGCAAAATAACATGGAAAGGATAAAATTCACTTCACTCAGCAAATACAGACAAGAAATCGAGTTTTGCCAGATTTGGCTTGTTTAAATAAAATTTTGTGATTAATGAAGGATTGTAAAAAATTTAATTCTGTTTTCCGAAATATCTATAAGTAAGTTAAAAAATTCTTGAGATTTAGCAACTTGTTTTCCATTAATAAAAAATTTAGAAACTTATCAAAAAGAAAAGCTTCGTGGAGTGCTACTGGTTGATTTTTGTATTGTTGGGGTAAATTTTGAGCGTATAAACCGTGTCCTACTTCCGTGTATATTAGCTAAAGCTATCTAAAAAAATTGTTTGTATTATAATTAGATAGAAACTGAACATCATAAGTGAGTGCCTCCACAAAAAGGGTGGATGGATCCATCTAGGCGACCATAATTGCAATCAAACTTAAATTTCTCCCCTCGCCAAGCTAT
>NZ_CP169277.1:464099-466666 GCF_041920595.1 Areca yellow leaf disease phytoplasma | reverse complement strand
TACATGGTATTGCTAATTTTTGATAATTAATTGACATATATGATTCTTAGCTATTTATATTATTTGTAAACAAATGTTTTTTTGTGATGGGTTTATGAGAGGTTAATTTTTGAAAAAAGCTTGTTTTTTATTAAAGTTGAAAAAAATAGTTTGGATTTAAGTATAAATCAAACTTTAATTTTTAATAAATTATTTTGTTTATTGCTGATTTTAATGGTGTAAGTTTGCAAATATTTTTATTTTCTAATTTGCATCTTTTGGATTAAAAATTTGGATCAAACCTTTTACCTATTAAATTAAAAGATAAAACTAGTTAATAAAATAATGATAAAAGGTCCAAAAAATAAATGAGGATAGAATCTAATATCACTTCTACTAGCATTTAAAATATTGCCCCATTCAGGAATTGTAGGATCGAGACCTAATCCAACAAAACTTAACCCCGATATTGTTAAAATAACTGTTGCCATACCTATTGTTATTCTTGTGATAATAATAGACCATAGATGAGGCAAAACATGTTTGAAAATTATACAAAATTCATTCGATCCTAAAGCTTTAGAAGCTTTGATAAACCTTTGCCTAATTTTCATGGTATTTGCTCTTATGATCTGAATAAAAGTAGAGCATTAGAAATACTTAGGAGCAATTATTAATGATAATTTTTTGTTGTCTTTCAAAAAAACATAATTAAAATAGCTAAAAATAACATCGGGAAAACTACTAAAATATCACATATAAAATTAATGATATTATCAAAAATATTTTTGAAATAACCTGAAATAATTCCTAATAACGTTCCTATTATACTAGCCATCATAATAGAACAAAAACCTTATAGTTAAAGATTTTAGTTCCTTCTCTAACATTATTAACAACCATAGTCCAGTAGAATTGTCCTACGAGATGTTTTAAACTAATTCCTTGTAAACGTTTATAATGGAGATGATGCAACAGGATTTTTATATAAAGGAGTAAAGGAATTAAATAAACAGCTAAAAATAAAATAGTTAAAATAAAGAACCAAATAAAATATTTTTTATTTTTTGCCCAATATTTTAATTTTTTTTGGAAAAAAAAGAAATTGTTTAAAGTTTTTTCATAATAAATGATTGTATCCTTTTTGCATATTTATCCCTTTTGTTTAATTTTGGGATCTAACCAAGCATACACTAAGTCTGAAATAAATTCCAAATAGCTATAAATAAAGCGAGTAAAATAATACAACATTGAATAACAGGATAATTTCTATTATCAAATGCATTTTTTATTAAAACACCTATCCCTTTTATTTCAAAAAATATTTTCTGTAATAATAGAACCACCGATTAAAAAACTTAGAAAGTAAACCGATGTGTGCTACAACAGGAATTAAAGCATTTTTTAAAGCGTGCTTAAAAATAATATTTTTTTAGACAATCCTTTAGAATAGGCCGTTTTGATATATGGTTGTGACAAACATTCTTCCATGCTTGTTTTAGTAGTTTTTAAAATAGAACCCGATATTAATAAAGAAAGAGTTAAAATAGGCAAACCAAATGTTTAGGAGTATCAAAATCAGCTACTGGGAATAATCTTAAATAATGACCTAATGTAAGTTGCAATAAGATGCCAATGATAAAACTAGGAGAAGAAATAATGATAATAGAATAAAAATCTAGTATAAAGCTTTTTTTGGACCCTTCTGTAAAAAGCTGATAATGCTCCTAAAAATCCCTAATAAAGAACCAAAACAACTTAAAAAGCCCAATTTAAAGGTATTAGTAAAAGCTTTTGTAAAAAGGTTGAAAACTAAGCTCTTGTACATAATAGAATTTTCCAAATCTCCTGTAAAAATATTTTTGAAATAATAATTTATAAATTGGAGTTTTTAAGTTTATCTAATCCTAATTCCTTTTCCTTTAATTTTCTTGGATTCTGGAGTAAGTCCTTTTCAAAACATATAGCATCAACGAGATCACCGTGTTGTCAATTTTCATACGTAAAAAAACTGATAAATATGACTGTTATAAATAATGTTATAGTGTATAAACTTTTTTTTAAAATATATTTTAAAAAGTTTCTATAATTTATAACAGTCACTATTTATCAGTTTTTACTGCAAAACAGATACCAGAGTGATCCTATTGATGCCTATCTGAAAGTTTCTCAGAACAAAATTAAGGAAAGAATGAACCAGATAAACCTTTAAAACTCGAACCTCAAATTATTTCAAAATATTTATAGAACGCAAAAAATCTTATTATAACAAAAGAAACGGTACTAAACCTTTACAAAACTCTGTACGGAATTGGCACTAAGTTGTTTTTGGTTCTTTGACAAAGTTTTTTAAATTATCGGCGCATGAAGTCAAAAAAACGCCTCTAGATTTTGACTACTATTTATCATTATTTTCTTCTCTAGTTATCATTGAAAATCTTATTGCAGCTTACATTGGAATAGACCAGATTATTCAATGGCTGATTTTGTTCTCCCTGGAAACATTTAGTTTTGCCTGACACAATAGCTCTTTATTGGCATATCCGGGATTTCTATTTTAGAGCTACTAAGGCAAGCAGAAACATGCA
>NZ_CP169277.1:461609-463999 GCF_041920595.1 Areca yellow leaf disease phytoplasma | reverse complement strand
AGTACGCCAGTTAGAAAAAACACTATTGGCACTTGTAATTTTATCAGAATCCTGGGGCAAAAGCTGTAAAGAAAACGAAGAAAAGGATTACAATTGAAATTGACCTTGCAATTAGTTGAATATAAATCAACATTTGAAACAGCGGAAAATTTTACAATTATTACAATTTATTTAGGTCATAAAGTCCAACATCATTTCAAAATTACTAAAAATAATGATACTAATTTACAACAGTGAACGGCCCTATCTATCCATAAAATTATAAAAGATAAATTAAGTCATAGTGCAGTTGTGCATTGCAATTTCAGCTAGATATTTACATTAATAAAGCTAAAACCTCTCTAGAACAAGAGAGGCTTGGTCAAATATTGAAAATCTGATTTGAAACTTGCCTGTACGCTCAAAACTTTTTGCCAAATTTGTCCTGAAAGGATTCAACTAGATGTTTACAACAAACTTTACAAGCCAAAAATATGTCCAAAAAATCCAGAGAACTGCTAAAAAAACTTTGTTAGATATATATTAAAAACTATCTGAAAATAAAATAATAGAACGTAACTGCCAGTGCTGGTTTTATGTAGAATGAATTTACAATTTATTAATGAAGCCAAAAGATAACTCTCTCCCCATATCATGATTTTAGGTGAAAATCCGCGAAGTACAGTTTATTTATCTTTTTAATTACCCTGTCACTTGTCATATTGATAATGATGAAAATATGTTCACAGCAAGTTGAAAAGCAAAACAAGTGAAGAAAAATATACTAATTTATTAAAAAGAAATAAATACATAAAGAATTTTATGTTATTCCTTTTATATAGTTATCCTAATTACATAATTAGGGATAACTATATAAAGGAAACAATATAAAATTCTTTTATGTATATATTGGTTATTTCTCTTTTAATAAATTAGTATATTTTTCTTCACTTGTTTCTTTTTCAACTTGTAATACAATTTATTTTCTATATGGCTTTATCATCATTATCAATATGACAAAAATTATTGGGATTGTTAGTTAAAATAATCACGTAAAACTTTATGCCCCCATTTTGATTCATAGTTTTCACCTAAAAAATCATATTGTAAGAAGAGTTATCTTTTTGGCTTCTGTTAATAAGTTTTACGTCCACTTAAGACAAATTCTATTATAAACCAACTTTTCTTAGTTGTTCTATTATTTTTATTTTCAAAAAGATACTCAGATTTTTGTACTGCATCCTATTTTAAGTTTTTTAGCAGTTTTATCTAGTTTTTAATATTTTTTTAGCTTGTAAAAAAGTTTGTTGGATAAGCATCTAATTCGTTATCAGATCCTTTCAAGGTTTCTGGCAAAAAAGTTTTTAATTTTTGAGCAGGGATTTCCAAATCAGATATTATTTTTCAATATCTAACGACCAAGAAATAGCTTCTCTTGTTTCTAGAGAGGTTTTAGCTTTATTAATGTATAAATATCTAGCTGAAACATCTTTATTTTCCAACTACTTCAACACTATGGCTTAATTTATCTTTTATAATTTGAATTTTATGAGATGGATAATCCAGACAAGCGTCTAAAGAACCGTTTTCTACTTGTTGTAAATTAGTATCATTGTTTTTATTAATTTTGAAAATGATTGTTTTAGGACTGTATTTAATTGTGTCTTTATTGTAATAATTATTAAATTTTTCCATTTTGATTTCATCATTTGATTTATATTCAACTAATTTATAAGGTCCAGTGCCAATTTGTAATCCTTTTTCTTCGTTTTCTTCTACAGCTTTTTTATTTAGGATTCTGATAAAATTACAAAAGTAAAGTGCCAATAAGGTGTTTTTTTTTCTTTTAATTCAATTTCAAATTCTATGTTGTTTATTCTTTTGATTGCTTTGATTTCTTCAAACTGAGGATGTTTATTTTGTGTCCTCTTTCGATTGTAAATATAACATCATCCAGTTGTTATATTTTTCGCCATTGTATGAAATAAAATATCATCTCTAAGTTCAAACTTTAATAAAGTTTTTCTTGATTTTGATTTGCATACTTTCAACTAATTTAGCTAATTTACTTATGATTTTACCTTCTTTTTCTTCTAACAAAGTGTCATGAACTAAACGTAAATATCTATTAGAATAAGTAGAAAAAGTGTTTTCTGGAGAAGTAATATCAAATCCTTGGATATCTGATATGTTAATATTTTAATTGTGTCTTTATCGTCTTATGTTTTTTTGCTTAGGAATAACTGCACACAAAATGATTAAAATTATAACTGTTAAAGCTCCAACACTTATATATATGTTTTTATTTTTTTCATTCATTTTTTTTTTTTTTTGCTTTCTAATTATTTAATTATAAATCTATTTATTATTTATTATTTATTGAATATTTTTTCGCCCACTAGCAATACATT
>NZ_CP169277.1:458597-461509 GCF_041920595.1 Areca yellow leaf disease phytoplasma | reverse complement strand
TGCATTGCCAGAAATCTCTGTGCTACGGACCACGATACTTTGTTGCAATTGAAGAAGGGTCCGTGGATGCTAGTCTAGGATTTTCCAATAAACAAAATGGTTAATGCAAAGAAACATCAAGGTGCCAAATGGCGTTTTATTTTATCAAAAACAAAAAAGGTATGTAATATCTTCCCAAATATTTATTGCTGCCCTAATTTACCTGCCAATTTTAAAACTTTGTCTCTCAAGGAGCCAGGACATAACGAAATACGTTTCATGATTCAAACCACAACGAAGTTAAACAGTTGCTCCATGAAAAGACAAATATAACAACAGAGTTTCTTTTTAAAGAAATAAAAGAGTAGTACAAAATAAAAAGAAGCTGATTCTGGTATGTTTACTATAAACTTCAAAACCTACCTCTGTAATTGTTCTTTTATTTGTGTACTACTTCTTTTATTTCTTTAAAAGTAGCTCCTAATTTAATTTTCGTCTTTTTCAGTTTAAAAGACTAACTTTGTTTTTAACTTCGTTGTGGTTTGAATCATAAGCGTATTGAATATTTCTCTTATAGGTCCTATTTCTCCTTGAGGAACAAAAGTTTTTAAAGGATTAACGGGTAAATTTAGAACAGCAATTTTCTTTTCTGATATTTAGAGTTTGGGCGATTAATTCTCTTTTCCCCTTTTAACTTTTTTTGTTTTTGATAAATAAAACACTACATTTGCTTTGCTTATTTTTGACGACTTCAATATTTTTTTGTTTCTTGCATTAGTTATTTTGTTTATTGGAAAATCTAAGATAGCATCCACAGTTCCTTCTTCTAATTGCAATAAAGAAGTATCGTAGTTAGAGTTAACTTTAAAAGGATTTCTTTTTGGCTGTTTTTATTTTGTCTTTATTAAGTGTTTTGTCAAAGTCCTAATTTTATTATTTTGTTTAGAAGAATCTTCATAAATTAATTGATAAGGACCTGAACCAATTTTTAGAATCCTTCTAGGTGTTGATTGTGTGTTTGGTCTTTTTCTAGCGATTCTTTACTAAGTATTTTGTATTTAGCAATAGGATTTATAGACAAAAATAGGTAAAAGCTGCAACTTAAGTTTCACTTTTGTATCATTTTCAAAGCGTTCTGATTGATTTAATAATAGCATATTCGTCATTTCCTTTTTCTTTGCCTGTTCAAAAGAAAATTTGACATCTTGTGCAAGTTAATTTTTGCCGTTATGAAATAAACATCATCTCTTAGAGTAAAAATAATGGCATCTTCATTTTCCACTTTATCCCATGATGTAGCTACTTGAGGCAAAACATCGCCATTTTCATTTGTAAGAAACTAGTAAGTGGATGCGGTAAAACAATCTGTCTCGCCCATGCACTTTGAGTGTGATCTTTATTTCTGGCTTGAATCCCCAAAATATCATTTGGCATTGCTACTACAAAATTATTTCTTGGGGAGTTGTTTTAAAAAGCTTTTGTAGACTATAAAACCCATTACAACAAATAAAATAACTGTTGTTCCTATAACTAATTGTTTTTGATATATTTTTGTAATACCTGTTTAAAATTCATTTTTTTATTTCCTTTTGTTTGAAATGAAAATCATTTTTATTATAGAATAAAATTTACTTACTTAATGAATTTGGTAAAATCAGTTCTTTGTAAAAGGATCGCACAAATATTCCTTTTTTGGACTTTTTACTCGTTAAAAAATATATGTCTTGTTGATAAAAAGGAATAACATATTTATTTGTGTATAAACGAGTTTGAATATCTTTTACTGTTTGTTCGTAAATGTTTTTATCAGTGATTGTTTCGGTTTCATCTAAAAGTTTTTTTAGTGTTGTGTCTCCTTGAATGTGAGAATGGCTTTTGGGAGTTTTTTTTCCTTCTTTTTCGAATATTGTTCATATAATCTATTAAAACTTTATGACCGTATGGCATTTCATTCATATTACCATAAAAAGATATGTCATATTTGCCATTTTTGGAATTCTTGTAAAAAAAAGTATGATTCTGGTATGTTTACTATAACTTCAAAAACCTACCTTTGTAATTGTTCTTTGTTTTAGGTACTACTTCTTTTATTCTCTTTAAAAGAAGCTCCTAATTTAATTTTCTTGTCTTTTTTCATTAAAAGACTAACTTTGTTTTTAACTTCGTTGTGGTTTGAATCATAAGCGTATTGAATATTTCTCTAAGAGGTCCTATTTCTCCTTGAGGAAACAAAAGTTTTTAAAGGATTAACGGGTAAAATTTAGAACAGCAATTTTTCTTTTTCTGATATTTAGAGTTTGGGTTGATTAATTTCTCTTTTCCCCTTTAACTTTTTTGTTTTTGATAAATAAAACACTACATTTGGCACCTTTATTTTTGACGACTTCAATATTTTTTTGTTTCTTGCATTAGTTATTTTGTTTATTGGAAAAATCTAAGATAGCATCCACAGTTCCTTCTTCTAATTGCAATAAGAAAGTATCGTAGTTAGAGTTAACTTTAAAAGGATTTCTTTTTGGCTGTTTTTATTTTGTCTTTATTAAGTGTTTTGTCAAAGTCCTAATTTTATTATTTTGTTTAGAAGAATCTTCATAAATTAATTGATAAGGACCTGAACCAATTTTTAGAATCCTTCTAGGTGTTGATTGTGTGTTTGGTCTTTTTCTAGCGATTCTTTACTAAGTATTTTGTATTTAGCAATAGGATTTATAGACAAAAATAGGTAAAGCTTGCAACTTAAGTTTCACTTTTGCATCATTTTCAAAGCGTTCTGATTGATTTAATAATAGCATATTCGTCATTTCCTTTTTCTTTGCCTGTTCAAAAGAAAATTTGACATCTTGTGCAAGTTAATTTTTGCCGTTATGAAATAAACATCATCTCTTAGAGTAAAAATAATGGCATCTTCATTTTCCACTTTATCCCATGATGCT
>NZ_CP169277.1:453572-458497 GCF_041920595.1 Areca yellow leaf disease phytoplasma | reverse complement strand
TTATTAAAACAACTGGATGCAGTTTGATCATTTTATTTTTGTTCCAGAAGAAATATTAAAATATATATGTCATGATGATAGGCTAGCTAAATTCACATATTTTCGAAACCCAAAAGGTCTAATCAGCAGTTCGTGCTTATCTTTAGTCCAAAGGCAAAACAGTTGAGAATTCGGTAAGGTATAAATGCAATTCTATTCAAATTACTTGAACCAAAGGCGAAATTTTATAACAATATTAATTTATAAAAAGAGATGCAAAAATTTATAAACAAATATATGATCTTCAAGATGCCATTTTAGCGACCCTAAAGTGAAATCAAAATCAACAGGAAGTTCTAATGCCCCATCAAAAACTTGATTACACCCAAGCTATCAAAAACTTCAGAGTGTTAGAATTTGACTTTTTCCAACATGAGTTTTTTGATGAAAGCCAGTAATCAAGCTTTAGATGGAGCATTAGAACTTCTATAATTTGGATTTTTTGATTTTAAAAACAGGGTTGTTGGGCTAGAAATGGCATTCTTGAAAATCATAGCAATTTAAGCTTCTCTGATTTTTTGTACTTTTTCGCGATTGAAATTCGAGAAATAATACGATTTTCAAAAGTAATTTCGCCCTTGGTAAATTTTTTGTTTTTTTCAAATAATTTGAGAATAGAAATTGCAGTTTGGCTTTTAAGTTGCCACTAGATTCTCCAACTATTCCAAAGTTTTGCCTTTTTGGACTTCAAATAAAAACACCACGAACTGCTTTGATTGAACCTTTTTGGGTTTCAAAATAAGTATGTAGATTGCTAACTTTTAATAAACTCATATTTTACTCCTTTATATTTTAGTAGCTTTATTTTTTTAAAGTGCAAGAAATAAAATGATTAGGGGCTACTTGATAGCAATCTAGGTCTTGTTTTTGAGTGTGAAATAAAAATCTAAATTTGTTAGTTTCATGTAGGTGATTGGCATTTCTTCTACGTCTTTATTTTGATTTTTTAATTTAGGGATAGCATTTAGAAGTTGTTTGGTGTAGGGATGATAAGGTTTTAAAAAAGGCTTTCTGAAGCGCTATTTCAATTACTTTTCCCTAAATGCATTACACAAATGCGGTCACTTAAAAAACAGGCAACTCCTAAATCGTAGAGTAATAAACAAAGAAAGTTAGTTGGTAATCTTTTTTTAAATCATTTAAAAGGTTTAAAATTGGGCTTGGTTATTCATCTAATGCTGATACTATTTCATGCAGCTTAACAGAATTTAGGTTTAATAATTAAAGCTCTTGCAATTGCAATTCTTTGTCCTTTGTCCCCCTGAAAGTTGATGAGGATAAAAGAGTCATAAGAAGAAGTATCAATGCCACATTTTTCATGATAGCTAGAATTATTGTTTTGATATTTTGGGTCTTTTTGCCTTTTGTCATTTTGTGGATTAAAAGTCCTTCGCCAATGATATCTGATATTTTGAGATGAGTGTTAAGAGAAGAAAAAGGATCTTGAAAATAATTTGTAAATCTTTTCTTAAAAAGCGTTTTCTTTATTACTTAAAGTAGTTAAATCTGTTCTTTAATGTCACACATCTACTTTTTCCTTAGTTTTAGGTATTGTTTCTTTGTGAGTAAAAAACATTGCCTGAAGTAGGTTTTACAAGTTGTAGAAAGAACTTGTCTAAATTTAGGATTTTTCCCTGAACCAAGAGCCTCCAACTACGGCTAATGTTTCGCCTTTGAAAATGGATAAATTAATATTTTGGTTGGCTTTTAGTAAGGTATCTGGTTTTAAAAAGTTTTTTTTGATAGAAAAGTTTTTGGATAAGTTTTTAATTTCAATTAAAACTTGGTTTGAGGATGTCATTTTTGCCTTCTTTCTTAGTTTTTTGCTTCATTTTGTGAAAAATTTACTTTTTGCCTTAATCCTTAATTATTATTGTTTTGATAAATTATTATTTAAAATGTTTTTTTAAGAAATTAATATTTATCACAAAATAATAATTACTTTAATTATACACTAAAAAAAATAAAAATGCAAATAGATTTTAAATATTGTTTAATGACAATGATTTTTTTGGGTGGTTTTTAATTAAACTGTTTTATTCCTATATTTTTTAAGAAATTTATTTATTACATTTATTTATAAATTATAATTTCATTTTATAATATTTTATAATATCAATATTTTTGCTTTAAGAAATTTGTTTATCAAAGGGCAATAGTTTTTTTGATTTGTTTGGTAATTTGTTTTTGGTGATGTTTTATTTTGAATTTTCCTTTTTGTTTTTGCCAAAAAAAAGACAATTTTAAAAAGATAGTTTTGAGTTTGGTTTGGAAATTAGTTAGTTTGATTTTAGTAAGTAAGTTTTTTTTTGTTTTTTTGATTTGTTTTTCTATTTTGGTTATTTTTTGTGATTAGTTTTTTGTTTGCTTGAGTAAATGATTTGGATATTTTTCTTTTTGTTTGGTTAAATGTTTAAAGATTTGGTTGTTTTTTTGTTTGATGGCTATTTTTTATGTCCGAAAAAATAATTTGTCTTTTTTTTTCAAAATTGAGGAAGAGCTTCTTTTTTGGAGGTTTGATAGTTTTTTGGCGTAATTCTTTTTGTGTTTGTTGCCATGATAAATTAAGAGATTGATAAGAGCATCACTTAGATTTTCGTTTTACCCAATAATCCTAATTTTTCTTTCATTAAATTAGTTGTTTGGGTTAAACTTTTTTCTTTGGATTTAATTGTTTTAGTAATTTCTTGTAATAAAAGATATTTGATTTTGTTTAAATGTTTTTTCCAAAGAAACATTAATAACATTTTTATTAATTCATTTTGGTTGTAAAAAACTTTGTTAAGGTGTTTAGTTGTGTTAGTGGTATTTGCTTAGCTGTTTGAATTAATTTTTGTTCTTTTTTGTTATTTGTTCTTGGAAGTAAAGTATTTAAACATTGATAAATGTTTTTGATAATTATTATAGAATAAAATATCTTCTTGGATAACATTTGTGATTGTTTTTGGCAAGCATTGAAAAATTTGTTGATATTTTGAAATTGATTAAAGGAATAAGAGCAATGTTTTGGAGGCAGGAGTTTTTTAAATAGTGCCATAAAGTTAAAAGTTTGGTTATTTTAAGTTTGGTTTTGTTGATTTTTGGTGTTTGTTAGTTTTTTTTTCTAAAATATGTTGGTGTTTTTGGTTGCTTTATCTTTTTTGTGGTGAGGTTTTTGATAATTTTTTCATAACGTTCTTTGTGAGTTTTGATTTGGTATAAAAGGGGATATAGTTCAGTTCCTTTTTGTTTGTATTTGTGAAAAAATCCTTGTATTCCTTTCTTTTTTGTCAGTGTGTATTTTTGATTAAGAAAGGTTAATTTTTTGTCATAAAAAAGCTATTATTTGTTCGTTAAGATTAATTTCATTTTGTAGGGTAGTTTGGTTTAATTGGTGTTTTTTTTGTAAAAGATTAATTGTTTGATTAAATTGTTTTTGAATGATAGGAAATAAGTTAGTTTCAATTATTATAGTTTTTATTTGGTCTAAGATTATTTGTCTGATAAGACAAGTTTTAGTTTGATAATTACTTGTAAAAGTATTAATTTGTAATTGGATTTGTTGTAAAGTTTGTTCTAATAATGTGCTTTCTTTTTGACAAGATGGATAAGTGTTTAGTAAATTATTTAAAGTTTGTAAAAGTTCTATATTTTGGGTTTGTAATAATAAATAGATGTCTTTTTTGCATTAAGGTGATGTCTTGTAAAAAGAGATGCTATACATTGCATCCTTCTCTTTTTGTGCCACTTCTTCAGCGCCATGTATGCGCTCTTGGCATACCCGGTGAAATAAATTTGCATATGAATCATCATTCTCCAGAGGCGATTCCAGACGATGACGTGTCGTCATGTGTTGGAATGTTGTTTGGAAAATAAAAGCAGGGTCATGTGTTGGAATGTTGTTTGGAAAATAAAAGCAGGGTCATGTGTTTGAATGTTGTTTGGAAAATAAAAGCAGGTAGACAAGATTTATGTTTCTATGGTCAGTGAAAGGAAACTTTTTGCGGAATTTTGCAGCATATTTTATCAAAATCAAAATTTCATCCAATTTTGATAGAGTTGATATACATTTGTAACCATCTTCTAATGTTCACGTACAATTCATAGTCCCAAGTGGAACAAACACCCTCCAAGTAAATTGGCAGTTGGCTATCTGATTCAACTTGAAGTTTCACTATTAAATAAGGTTCAAAATACATCCATCGCAAACCAGAACATGATTGGCATTAAGATTGTGCAGTCAAAGCCTGGCACCCCACAAAATCCAAGTTCAAAACTTCACCCAACTCGCTAGATATAAAAATAGGTAGATCATATTCGACAGAAGCAAAGTCAGTCTCGATCTGAGAATTGCTGGTAGCTATGCCCTGGCTATATTAAGTTAGGCTATAGCATTATATGACAATAATATTTTAACAACCGTCAAGTTAGTACAAAATTGGCCAAACAAGATGGCCTCACCCTTGGAGATCATGAAGGCTTCCTCTAACTTAGAGTTGCCAATCTATGGGAGAAAGGTCCAATCTCTCCAATATCTGATTTGTCTGAGAAAAATGCCTGTTACAGAAGAGGTTAGTTAGGTTAGAACAATTGCTCGGGTTTGCTGCTAAACAAACATGAAATAATTGGCTTGTTAATAAATAAATAATAAATGATTGGGTTCTGGTCAAGACCCGGGAAAATAAACAAGCTACAGGCTTGAGAGTGATGCACGTCCACTAAATGCAAGGGGTTTCTTGAATTAGTTTCGAGGACTTGGAACTACCTAGCTTAGCATTGGCAAGAGATCCAAAGTCTATACTGGCTGCAAGGGACTCAGACTACAGTGAAAAAGAGGAAGTGGTAAAAGTAGAACAAGCATGAAAATGCATAGCGAGGCTGTGTTCGAATAAATACTTGCACAGTTG
>NZ_CP169277.1:445958-453472 GCF_041920595.1 Areca yellow leaf disease phytoplasma | reverse complement strand
GAAAAGGTCTTATTTGGAGAAAAAAAAAGCTTGTGTTATTAACTTGGATGATAGTTTTTTCTTGTTGGTAAGCATCTTTGATGGTGTCTAGTTTTTGTCGTTTATACTTAGTTTATTTTGGTATAGTTTGTGAGTTTTGGTAATGGTTTTTGATAAGTTTGTTCTTTTTGTAGTCTTTATTTGTTCTAAGATGCAAATTGATTTGCCTTTGTCTTTTTCTTGTAAATTAGAGTTGTTTCTAGTTGTTTTAATAAATTGGTGTTTTTTGATTGAGGTTAAAATCGGTAGTATAAAAGTTTTGTTTGGATTCTTGGTTTTGTTTTGGTTTTTGAGTTCTAATTTTTGTTTGTCTTTTTCAATTTGAATTAATAAATTATTAATGTTGTTATTTTGTTGTTGAGATTAGTTATAAGATTAGTTTCTTTGTGATTGTTTTTAGTAATTTCCTTAAGTTCTTTTGTAAGATTTCTTTTAATTGGAGGTTTTTATCGTTGTTTTGTTTTTGATAAATAAGTTCTTGGGTTAAAAAGAGTTTGGGTTTGTTGTTGTGAGTTGTATTTTTTGGGGGGATTGTTTTATGGGTTTGGGCTTTTCTATTTGTGCGTAAATGTTTAATAATATGTGATGGTATTTTCTTGTAATTGTTTTGTTTGGGTATTGTGTTTGTTATTTACGGTTTGTAGTCTTTGATTTAATTGTTTGTTTTGGTTGTTTGTAATAATGTTTGGGGTTGTGTTTTTTCTTGGAGGTTTTTTTTTTTTTTTTTTTTTAGGTTTGTGCATTGTTGTTAATTGGGATAAAAAAGGAGAAAAAAATCGCTTGATAATGTTTTATTGCGTTTTAGAATAAAGCCAAATCTATTATAATATGATGACATAAAATTTTCCTTCAATCTAAATTATTGATTAAACAATATAAAAACATATTGTAGTTTATTATTAATTTTTTTTGTAATGTTATATTATTTTGGTTTTTCAAAGAAATAAGTTCTAAATTATTTTATCATTTACCTTTATCATAACATAAACCAAATTAATTTGGGATGTAAAAAATAATACTTAGCTTTTATATTTAGATCTTAAAAACAAAAAAACTATCCTTAAGGATAGTTTTTTTCATTATTTATATTATTTTTATTTTTTAAATAGTTTATTAATTTATTTTAAATATGGAAATAATTATTTCTTCTGATAAGGTTTATACCAAGTTGTTTTTTAGGATAGAGATATTTTTGGATTAAGTTGGTTCATAGTAAAAAATATATAAACTATTGTATTTATTTTTCATGTTTATGATTGCTTCTAAGGTATGTGTTTTATCCTTAATAAATAGCATTTTCCATCATGATAGATAAATATAATATTTTGGGGACAATTAAAATTGACTTAGACATTAATTCGCCTTTGTTTTGATTAATTGTTTTGTGAAAATGAGACTTTTTTGTAATTAGGATCAATATTTTATGTATAAAGATAAGAGCTTTATTAGTGTTTTTTACTTTAATGTTATGAATTGTATTATTTAGATTTTCTTTTTTACTTTTATTTTAAAAGTAGCTTTTGATTTGATAGTTTAATTTAAATGTTGAATGTGCTTTAATAAAAATAAAAATTAATGTTAAGTAATAGTATTAATATATTTATAATTATAAGCATTAAAAAAGGAATTAAAGTTTATATTTGGTCTTTTTTAGAAGTCTTGTTAATTTTGTTAATGTAAAAAACAGACTCCTTTCTTTTAAAAAAGGTAGTTAATATTAAATTATAAGTATCCAAATTATTAAGCTACCAAAAGATAATATAAATTAATATATATAATTAAAAAGATAAAAGAAAAGATTTATTGTTGTTTATTGTTGAGTGTTTGCCCAATCTCTCAGAAGCCTTACCATTCACTAATCCATCTAGAAGTAGGTTTAGCTCCATCTAATTTTTTGGTATTTTCTATGTCATGGTAAAAAATATACAAATTTGTATATTTTCCTGTCATTTTTGTTAGTTCTTGATAAGTATATTTTTTATCTAGGTCACCTCGAATTTCTCCATCATGATATAAACAAATTGTACTTGGCTCGCATGTTCCTGTAGCAATTTCAGACGATATATTCCCATCTTTTATTCTATTTATTGTTTTTTTTTTTCTTTTGGTTAATGTTCCATTAAAATTAGGATTAATCTTTTCTTTAATATTTTTATTACTTTGTCCAGGTAGAATCCCAATCCCCTTCAATTTCTACAAGGTGTAATTTTGGTCCTTTTTGTTCTTATGTTGACTCTTCTTGTGCTTGTGTTGTTGTTTGTGATTGTCTTTTCTTTTTTTTCTCTCAAACTTATTTTATACTTGTTTTATAATAATCATATCTTAATTTAAGATTTGATTGAGCTTTAGTAAAATGAATGATAATAATAAATAAAGTAAACATTATAATAATTAAAAATAAAAGTGTTTTTTTGTTATAAGTATTGGATAAAAACATTTTGGTTAATGCCTTTTTTTAGAAAATTGATAAATTTTTGGAAAAAATATCCCCTTCTTTCTTTCTAAAATTGACGGGTTTTAATTATTTAAGTTAATTATAAACATAGTATTCATTAGGTTTTTAGTTAGTTAAACCATCAAAAAGATAAAGAGTTTAAAACATCAAAGACTATTAAATAATTAATAGCCTTTGAATTGATTATTTGATATTTATTTAAGTTAATGAAAGATTATAAAATAATGTTATTAAAGAGTAATTTATTCAATTTATAAATGTTTGTTAATGGAAATTGTTTGTTAGTATGTGTTAGTGTAATTTATTTTGGATTTAGCTGATTGAGCTTCTGTTAGTTTGTTATTTTCTGCAATTACATTACCATTTTCATCCACTACTTCATATTGCATAGTTAATTCAAAATCAGCAGTATCGGTGTTATTTTCAACTAAACCACCAAGAGTTAATAATTCTACTTCTAACTGAACTTCTGCTGAAACAAATTTGTTATCTTTGGTAAGAGCAAATTTGGAGTCTTTGTTATATACTTCAAAATCATTGTTATCTTGTGTTTAACTTTTACTCCAACTCTAAATTTGTCAGTTTTGTCTACGTCGTTAACTTTGAATGTTGGTAGAAATACTTTTAAGAACCATTTTTAGTAGTTTCTTTGTTTTCAAAACCTTTTACGGAGAATGAAGCATAAAAATGGGGCTTCAACTAAATTAATTTATTAAAAAACTCAAATTAATTTAGTTATATTGTTGTAATTTGACAAAATAATAATTAAAGTAGCAAATAAATAAGAAAAAAGTAAAAAAGAAGCTCAAAATAGATTGACAAAACAGCTTTTTTAAGATAAAATAAACTTAGGTTTAAAATTAATTTTTGCACGCTTTGGCATGATTATTAATTTTTAAGCTTGATTAAAGAGATGTTAATATAATAATTTTTGGCAGTTATTAATTGGGTTTTGATTAACCTTTTATTTGTTTTTAGCATTTATTATTATTTATAATAAATGCTAAAAACTAAAAAATATAAAGAAAGGATTTGATAAAATGGCTGTTCCTTTTAGACGCACCGGAAAAACGGCAAAAAGAAAAAGACAGTACTCATTATAAGTTAAGCAATCCTGCTTTGGTACTTTGCAAAAGAAACTAATACTTTTACTTTGTCTCACAGAGTTACTAAAAATAGTAAGTTATTACAAAGGAAAACTTATTTTGGAAAACAAACCTTCTAAATCTCAAAAAACAAATGAAAATTAATTTATCATTATTAGACAAATTATTTTGTTTAAATAATTTTTCTTAGATGACGATATTGTTTTCTTATTTGATATTATTTTAATTTATAGTTTTGATATTATTTTGGATTTATTTTTTTGATAGTTACTATTTTAATTTATTTTAAAGAATTATTTTATTTTAAGTGTATAAGATAAAAAAATAAATAAAATCAGGAGAAACATAAATGTTATTAAAAAACATTATCACACTTTTTACTTACTGTTAGTTTTGTATTTTAAGTGTGTTTGGGTCTTATGTTTTTTTAGAAGCATCAAAAAAATATCAAGAAGCAGATAAGGCATCATTTTCTAAAACTTATAATGATAATTCAACGAAATTTTCAAGGAGAATTTATATTCAGCTTCTTTGGTTAATGAATCAGAAGCTAAAAAAGCTTATTATGCCAAATTAGAAAAACATAACGAAGATCAAAAAGCCCTCAAAGAAAAACAAGAAGTAACTAAAAAATACGTTTTCCTTTTTGTAGAGTTTTTCTTTGTATTGGCGTTAGTAGGATTTAATGGTCGTTTCTGTTATTCTAAAGCTAAATCATTTCAATAATTATAAGTAAAAAAATATGTCTGATATTAAACAAAACATATCTTCTTTTATTAAAAACATCAATTTTTATTATTAAGTGTATTTGGAATGATTGTTACTTTTTTGATATATACGTTTTTTGAAAATCCTAAATACTCAAAAAGTTTTACAACAATATCTGAGATTCATTACAATTTAATACAAATATGCTACTATCAAATTATAATTTATTATTACAACACTAAAAAACAAATGTATACAGATTATTTAAGAGTTGTTATATTAGTTATTATTTGGGTTTTAATTATAATATTTAATGGTTATATGTGTTTTGCCAAAATTAGCGCCCTTTTAAACAGTTTTTAAATTTGTTAAAAAGTTATCAATAAATATAAATATAAAATGAACTTTTTTCACAAACTATTTTATCTTTTAATGAGAAGATGATGAATTAACTTAATAGGGATATTTGAATTAACTTATTGTATTTTTTAACAAACAAAATCCAAAATAAATAAATTCTTTTCACCATTTTACTTATTTGAAACAGCTTTTTATTTAAAAACATTATTAATTACTTTTTTAACTTTTGCAATTAAAATGACTTGCAATAAAATCTTTTTAAGGTATAATAAAAAGGCTTGTTTTTAAATATTTTTTTCTTTTAATCCAAAAACAAAACACCAATGTCAGTTGTCTAAGAAAAAATTATTTAAGCAAAATATTTGTTCCATTGGGCAATATTTTCAAACATTTCTAAAAAAGGAGAATATAAGTGAACAAAAAAGAAAAAGAAATTATCAAAATAATTCTAAGAGCCTACCGATCCATCATTTAATTGTCATTGCCAATGTCATTGATCAAGCAGCTAAAAATTATTGATATTGTCACTAAAACAGGAGTAAATATTGAAGGTCCAATACCTCTTCCTACCAGAAAAGAAGTATTTACTATTTTGCGTTCCCTTTCGTTAACAAAGATTCAAGAGAACAATTTGAACGACGCACTCACAAACGTTTAATTCAAATTATCAACCTAATAAAAAAACAATTGAATCTTTAATGCACATTAGTTTGCCACCTGCAATTGATATTTTGTTAAAAAAACCAATAGCAAAAGCAAAATTTAGGCACTATTCATTTTAATATGAATAAATATTTACTTTTTTATAACCATTTCCATTTAAATCATTTCATTTGGTTGAATCACCAATCACAATTGCAATTTTCATAATTTCAATCAAATTTTTGAAAATCACTTTAAAAAACTTTTTTACAAACTTTAAACCAAAATTAAAAAAGAAAGAGGAAGGACATACCAAGGAATCTTAGGTAAAAATAGGAATGACTCAAGTTTTTAACGAACAAGGAGAATTAGTCCCAGCAACACAGTAGATGTCGCACCTAACGTTGTTTTACAACAAAAAACGTGCTGACCAAGACGGCTATCGGTCCTACCAAATAGGTTTTTGCGACAAAAGAGAAAAAACGCTTCTAAACTCATGTTAGACATTTTAAAAGCAACTACTGCCCCTGCAAGCGTCAATAATAAAGAAATTAATTTTAGTTCGATGTCAATTCAAACCTAGCTAATTTAGCAGCAGGCGCCCCAATCAAAAACGATTATTCGCTAAGCAGGGCATCATTGATAACGCCCAGAACTCAAAAAAGGTTTTGCTGGTTCTATTAAGAGACACAATCAAAGCAGAGTGTCCTGAGAAGTCTACGGTCCTGCTATCACCGTCGTCCAGGTCTAATGGAAGCCCTATTAAAGGTAAACACTAAAAGGTAAAAAAACTACCAGGACACATGGGACACGAAACGGTTACTATCCAAAATTTAGCTATTCTTTCGGTTGATATTGAAAAAACTTATTCTTAATAAAAGGCAATGTCCCAGGACCTAATAAAGGTTTTTGTAATTATCAAATCTGCTGTAAAAAAATTGACAAAGGAGCAAACGCATGCCAAAAATTAATATTCTTAATCAACAAGGCGACTTCTGTTTTGAAAAGAAGTTTTAGCAATTACTGTTTTTGACATTAAACCTAATCAACAAGTTTTATACGACGTTGTAATAAGCTCAAAGAGCTGCAATGCGTCAAGGCATTACATGCTACCAAAACCTGCGCTTTAGTTGCTGGTGGAGGTAAAAAACCATGGAGACAAAAAGGAACTGGTCGTGCTCGTCATGGCTCTATTCGTTCTCCTTTATGGAGTGTGGTGGTGGAGTTACTTTTGGACCGTCCCCAAGAGATTATTCTGTTAAAGTAAACCAAAAAGTACGTAGTCTGGCTCTAAAATCAGCTTTATCACTCCAAGCTAAAAATAATCAATTAGTAGTTGTAGACAACATTAATTTAGCAACTCATAAAACTAAAGATTTCCAACAAATGTTACAAAAATTAAACATCACTTCCAAATCCTTAATTGTAGTTACTCAAATGACAGAACAATTAGCTTTGGCTTCTCGCAATCTATCTTATATTACTTTAGAAAGAGCTTCTCATGCAAGTGTTTATCAAATCCTTAATTGCAAACAATTAGTCCTAACTGCTGATGCTGTTAACTATTTTGAAGAGGTTTTAAAATAATGAATAAATACTATGATTTAGTTAAAGCACCAATCATTACTGAATTAACTAATAAATTGATCGAAAGACAAAATAAATACACTTTTAAAGTTGCCAAAACAGCTAATAAAGTAGAAATTAAAAAAGCTTTAGAAAGCATTTTTCAAGTAAAGTTTTATCAGTTAACACTCGCAACGTTTTACCAAAATTCAAAAGAAAAGGTAAATTCGAAGGCTATACTTCTGGTTATAAAAAGCTATTTGTAAAGTAACTCCGGGACAAAATCGAAATCCTTGCTAACGAATAAACTCAAACCCAACCAAAACAACGATTAAAGATTAAAAAAATACAAGGAAGGTATAAATTATGGCAATTAAAAAATATAAGCCTACTACAAATGGATGTCGTAATATGAGTGTTTCTGCTTTTTCCAGAAATCACCACTCAAACTCTGAAAAAGATTATTTGGTATCTCATAAAGACCAAGCCGGACGTAACAACCAGGTAAAATTACAGTAAGACATCGTGGCGGCGGCGTTAAAAGAAAATGTCGTTTAATTGATTTTAAAAAGAAACAAAGATAACATTATTGGCAAAGTAGCTACCATTGAATACGATCCAAACGCAGTAGCAATACG
>NZ_CP169277.1:437804-445858 GCF_041920595.1 Areca yellow leaf disease phytoplasma | reverse complement strand
GGCGTATTGTTGTTCTGCGATGAACCTGAACGATCACCTCATGGTGGTGAAGGTAGAGCTCCTATTGCGTTAAATCACCAATGACACCTTGGGGCAAAAAGCTCGTGGGGCCAAACTCGTGACCGCAAAAAGCATCTAATGCTTAATTATTAGACGTCGTAAAAAATAAGGAGTTGTTAATATGCCATACGTTCAGTTAAAAGGACCTATTGTTACAATATCTATTAGCAAAAATAGAAAAACAAAAAAAACTTAAAAACAAAAAAAGTGATCCCGAAACTTGGTCACCGCGGTTTCTAAATCTCCGCACTGCCTATTTTTTGTGGGACAAAAAATCATTGTTTATAACGGACATGAACACATTCCAGTCTACATTACAGAAAAAATATGGTAGGACATAAGTTAATTGAATTTTCCTACACGTACTTACCGCGGACATAACAAAAAAGACAAAAAATGCAAAAAGCCAAAAAATAAAACCGGAAAGAAGACGCTTTATGAAACCAAAACGCCAAAGCGATTGTTGAAAAGTTCTTAATCGCCCTCGAAAAGCACGTTTAGTTGTTGATTTAATTCCGAGGAAAAAAATATTGCACAAGCTCAAGCCATTTTAACTTTTACTCCCTAAAGTAACTGCTCCCGTTATTTTAAAACTTTTAATTTTCTTCAATGTATTATCATTTAAGTCATGCCTATGTAGGTATAACTTTATATTAAAAGTTTTTTTTGTCTATTGTGAGTTCGTTTAAACGTATTGTGTTTCAGAAACAAGGTTCTGGTGATATAGTTAAAAGGAACCAACCACATTGTACTTTAGTAATAACTAACTGGAGCTTTGGTATCAAAGAAGGAAGAACAAAAGTGGGTCAAAAAACTAATCTAACGGCAAGATTCTAGGCTGATAGAACAGGAATCTATTGGTGCGTTATGGCAAACCAAAAGGACCTAATTTAATTAAGAAGATTTTTAATTCATCCATATATCTAAACCATTTTTATGAAAAGTGCTATCAGTCAAATTGGCATTGAACGCCTAAAAGAAAAAAATAAAAAACCGTATCACTATTTCTGTCCACCGCTAAACCAGGCGTTATTATTGGAAAAGATGACGTTACACACGAGCAAATTGATTTTTAAAACTCAACGAACTTACCCAAAGACGTTAATCAACGTGGTAGTTAAAAACTCTGATAAATCATAAACTGTTAATTGCTCAAAAATATGGCTGAACAACTAGAAGATAAATGTGTTTTTCCTTGCGTGTTCAAATAGCAATCCAAAAAGCCTAAGCTGGTGCAAAGGGTAAAAACTTTAATTTCTGGTCGTTTGGGCGGTGCTGGAAATAGCTCGTAGCGAAGGACATCTATGAAGGCGGGTTCTTTCCACTCTAA
The DNA here is from genome assembly GCF_041920595.1 of Areca yellow leaf disease phytoplasma. Lineage (NCBI taxonomy): Bacteria > Bacillati > Mycoplasmatota > Mollicutes > Acholeplasmatales > Acholeplasmataceae > Candidatus Phytoplasma > Areca yellow leaf disease phytoplasma. Next base: position 444,468 of record NZ_CP169277.1, on the reverse strand, counting down.
GAGCAGACATCGATTGCCTTTCTTCATTTAGGCCTGCCACACTGCCATGGAGTTTGGAATTAAAGTATGGATTTCCGGTGAAGGATTTGGACAGATACATTCTAGACACTAAAATGGTGCTTCTGAAAATCTTCTAATACTCTAACAGACGCCCTCAACAACAATTTCAAAGGAAGGCAACAATAATCATGTTAATGCCAAAAGAACTAAATATCGTCAAATGTCTTCACCGCCGTTGATTTTGAAGAAAAATCAAAAGGTAAAAGCAATTATTTTGCCAGCTTCGGAAACCACGCTTTGGTTGCCTGAAGAAGATGGCATCACTGTAAACCGATTGAACCCATCGTATTCATTCTTTTTGATACATGGAAGAACTGGAAGAGTGGATCAACACATCTATCATAACTAAAACCTTTAGAAAGTAGAGATGGGTTCTGGTAAGGTTCTCACCTGGAAAATAGGTAGCTGTGGTAAAAACAGGTAAAGTTTTGTTCAGAGTTAAAGACACACCACTAATTCTTCCAAAGTAGAAATGGAAGCTTTAAGACTTGCGTCTCACAAACTACCGATTAAAACTAAAATCGTTAAAAAAGGTGTTAGTATGAAAACTCAAGAAATTTTTTAAAATTAAATCCAGAAGAATTAGAAAACAAAGTAGACAAGTTAAAACAAGAACTGTTTGATTTGCGTTTTCAATTAGCTTTGAAGCAAACTCACCAACACTGCCAAAATCAAAAAGCTTAAAAAACAATTGCTCGCATCAAAACAATCCTAACCCAAAAAGCAATCAACAAACATCCACTACTCCAACTTTTGTCACTTCCACTGCCAAACCTGTTTTAGCAAATCAAAGCCCAAACTCCACAACCAACTACCCCTGATTTAGATAGACACTGTAGAAACTATCGCAAGGAGGAACAACAATAATGCAACGCAATTTTTGAAAAAACTTTTGTGGTGAGTATTTTCAGATAAAATGGATAAAACCATTACTGTTATTGTTGATATTTACAAAAAAGACCCTTTATATGGCAAAAGAGTGAAACAATCGAAAAAATTCCACGTCCATGATGAAAATCAAGAAGCCAAACCAGGCGATTTAGTTAATTTTATGGAAACAAGACAATATAAAACTAAAAGATTTCGATTATTCAAAATTCTTGCATGCAAAGAGTGCAGTAGGGAGATTTTGGGATGATTCAACTTGAGAAAAGCGTTGATTGTAGTTATTAACAGCGGTGCTAAGAAGTTTTAGTTATTAATTGTTTTGGAGAGCACTCGTCGTAGTCATGTAAATATCGGAATGTTATTAAGCTAACTGTTAAATCAGGTTCTGGGCGCGGTTAAAAAAACATTGATGTTCTAGAAAGCTGTCATTGTTACGCACCAAAAAAGGTCTAAGGCAATAAAATAAAACTCATAGGTAAATTGGCAACAATGCTGTAGTACTTTTAAAAGAAGATTTAAATATTATTGGCACCCGTATTTTGGTCAGTGTTAGAAATTGAGTGATAATTTTCCAATGGTTTGCTGCTTAATTAGTTTTGTGAAGTTTCAGCTGGTACGTATTAAAGTAGGAGAAACAGTAGTTATTTTAGCTGGCAAAGATCGTTTTGGTAACGAGACGAATCAGGTAAAAAAAATGACTAAAACAGGCAAAGTATTAAAAGTTTTTGCCAAAACTCAAAAAAATTATTGTTGAAGGTGTCAACATCAAAACCAAACACCAACCCCTTCCCAAAACGAAGAAAAGGGCACCATCGTTAAACAAGAAGCTCCATTCATGTTTCTAATGTAGCTTTAGTTTGCCCTCAAACACAAACTCCTCTACTAAAGTAGAATAAGGCATACAATCAGGTAAAAAAGTTCGTTATGCTAAAAAATCAAATCAAACATTAGACGAAAAAAAATTAAGGAGGCTTTGCATCAATGTCAATGAAAAAAGAAAAATACTCTAGACTATTCCAAAAATCACTGCCACCTTAATACGACTTTTAATTATAAATCCGTTATGCCAAGTCCCAAAAGTAGAAAAAAGTTGTCATCAATATGGGCGTAGGCGATGCTATTTTTAATGTTAAAGTTTTGGATGATGTAGTAGAAGAATTAAAATTATTAAGCGGACAAATCCCTGTTATCACTAAAGAAGCCAAAAAAGCTATTTCTAATTTCCAAATTACGTGAAGGCATGCCAATTGGAGCTGAGAAGTGACTTTAAGAGGAACCCGCAAAGAGGCGTTTTTATACAAACTAACTCGTTTAGTTTTTCCCACGCGTAAGAAGATTTTTAGAAGGCATTTCTGGTAAATCTTTTGACCTTGAGAGTAATTACGCTCTAGGATTAAAAAGAACAAATCGTTTTCAAAGTGTATCGACAAAGTTAAAAAATTGTGGCACGTGGATATCATCATTGTAACTGCACTGCCAAAAATAACACTCAAGCCAGAAAAGCTTTTGAAACTTTCATGGTATGCGTTTAAAAATTAAGGAACTGTACTTATGGCTAAAAATCAAAAATCATGAATCAAAAACAAAGACTAGTTTGCTAAAATATATAAAACTACGCTTAGAACTTAAAAAAAAAGCTGACTATGTTGGGTTGTCTCAAATTTCTTTCTTAAGCATCACCTGTACGTTTAAAAAACAGAATTCTATTGATGGAGAAGACCACTTTTTTTTGAATACATTAATGTAGAATTAAAGCATTTCACACATGCATTATTTTTAGGCAATTAGCTCATCAAAGAAATTACTGATCAAAAAAACTGGTTAGTAAAGGTAAAAAGGCTCAATATGAACACCAATGAATACTAACATGATGCTCTTTGGCCGCATTCATGCCAATCAATGTAAAGGCTCTAAAAGTGTTAGTACCTGCTTCCTAAGTTAAAATTAGAAATTTTAGCATTTTAAAAAAAGAAGGTTTTATTAAAGATTTTTTATCTACCTAAAGTCATCTCGCGAAATAATTATTAGTTTTGAAATATGCTCCCAACAAAGAAAGAGTTATTAAAGGCTTAAAAAGAGTTTTAAACCGTGACTTAGAGTTTAAGATAATCAGCAGAACAAATTCCTAAAATTTTTCTATGTTTAGTTTGGAGTTGAGCGGGCAGTTTTCTGTTGCTGAAGGAATTCTAACAGACGCTCAAGCTCGCCTTTTCTCAAGTTGGTGGCGAAGTTTTAAATATATTGGTAATTAATTGCCAAATCAAAAGTAGTTAAAGGGAGATAAAGGAGAAAATTATGTCACGCGTAGAAACAAAGCAATTGAAGTCCCTAATACGGTTGCATGATTGATATCGAGAATGAAATTTTATCTCAGTTGAAGGACCTAAAGGCAAGACCAGAATATCGAATTTAATGCAGATTAACAATCACTGGCAGAAAGAAACAAATCTGTACAGTAAAACGCCCTAATGATGAAATTTTTATGAAAAAAATTCCCGCTTTTTGAATCCTTTACTTTCCAATATGGTAGAAAGCGTAGCAGAAACTTAAAGCGTAAAATTGTAGGGTTAGCTTATCAGGCTCAAACGCTAAAGATAAACAACTAATTTTATCTTTGTAGTTTTTCTCATCCTGTAAGCGTTGCCGTTCTTATGATAATCTAGAAGTGGTAGTTAGCAAAAACACAGAAAAATTGTTATCAAAGGAATTGACAAACAATCTCGTATTTCTGGCGAATTTAAGCGTCAAAAAATCAGTAAAAACTACGTAAACCAGAACTCCTTACAAAGGTGAAGGAATCCGCTGTTACAGACAATACGTTAGACAAAAAGCTGGGAAAAGCGCTAAAAAAACAAGAAAGGACTAAAAATAAGTTATGATAACCAAAAATCCTATAACGTGCTTCGGTAAAACGTCATCTTCGCCTTAGAAAAATTGTTTCAGGCACATCACAAAGACCACGTTTAAATGTTTTTAGATCTAATAAATTTCTTTATGTGCAAAATAATTGATGACACCCAACAAACAACTATGCAGCAACCAGCAAAAGAAGCCAATGTTTTGGGATCCAACATCAAAGCCGCTGAAGCAGTAGGCGCTCTTGTATCGCTAAAAAGCCTTAGCCCAAGGCATTAAAAATGTTGTTTTTGATAGATCAGGGTATTTGTATCACGGCAAAAAATCAAAGCCTTAGCTGGATGAAATGTAAATCAGGCTTGAGCAGTTTTAAAGGAGAAAAAGCAAAATGAAAGCAATAAAGAAAGAATTTAACAAAAAAGCCCCTCTTTAGAAGAAAAAAGTTGTTAAAATTAATCGTATTACTAAAGTAGTTAAAGGCGGTGCTCGTTTTTGCGTTTTTCTGCTTTGGTAGTTGTTGGCGAAGGGTAAAAAGGGCAAATTGGTTTCGCCACCGCTAAAGCTAAAGAAATTGTAGAAGCTATTAAAAAAGCTTTAGAAAAAGCCAAAAAACAATTAGTTCGCATTCCTATTACAGGAACTACTATTCCTCATGACACTATTGGACGTTTTTGGAGCGTCTAAGTTTTTTTTTTTTTTTTTTTTTTTTTTTAAATCATGTTTCTTCCAAAGGAACTGGAATTGTTGCTGGAGGAAAAGCTGCTAGAACTATTTTAGAATTAGTAGGCATTAATGATGTTCTTACTAAAACTTTTGGTTCACGCACCTCTATTAACGTAATAAGAGCAGTAATGGATGGATTACAAAAGTTTACGCACTAAAGAAGAAAGTAGCTAAATTAAGAAGCATCACTTTATATAGCGAAAAAAAGAACAATGAAATTAAAAATTACTCTTACCAAAAGCCTTATTGCTTGTCGTGTTAATCAGAATTAAAACCGCTCACTGTCTAGGTTTGAAAAAAATTAACAATCAAGAAGTTATTAAAGATGACACTCCAGCCATCCATGGAATGATTAAAACCATCAGTCATCTTGTTGTAGTTGAAAAGTTTTTGATACAAAGGAGCAAAAATAATGTTGTTATTAATACACCAAAAAAAACCGATCAATAATGCTCGTAAATCCACTAAACGTTTAGCAGACGGGACCTGTAGTGCACTGGTAAAACTTCTGGTAAAGGACACAAAAGGACAATTAGCACGTTCAGGAAAAACTTTGCGTCCTGGCTTTGAAGGCGGACAAATCCCTTTTTTTCAAAGAATTCCTAAAGAGGATTTCACAACTTTGCCCAAAAAGATACGCCCTTCTTAACCTTAAAACTCTAGAAACCTTTCCTCAAGATGCCGCCGCAAGCGTTACTCCTCAATTATTGTTAGAAAAAAAAAAATAATTAAAAAGACCAATTATGTGGTATTAAAGCTTTGGCGCAAGGAACTCTCACTAAAAAATTAGTCGTAAAAGCTTCCAAAATTCTCCAAACAAGCTCAAGCAGCCATTTTAGCAGTTGGTGCGAAATATAGAGGTAATTTAAAGATGAAACGTCAATTAAAAAAATTAGTTTTTAGGCAATCGTAAATTAATGTTTCAAATCTTTTTTACCTTATTTATTATTTCTATTGTTTGTTTAGGAACTTCTTGGCCTCTTCCTTTTATTATTATATTAATACTCACTGATTTGTCCAAACTTTTTGGGGTTTTCATAAATGCTGGTACTCTTTTGGATTCAGGAATCCTCCTTACATCACTTCTTCCATTGTAGTGCAATTTTTGCAAAAACTTCTTCCTATTTGTCGCGAATGGAAAGACCAAGGACAGCTGGAGCAAACGCAAACTTAATCTTTTAACACGTAGTCTCGCCTTATTGTTTGCTTTTTGAGCAATCTTTTGCTTTTTTGAACAGTTATTCAAAACTTTTTGTCACATCAATAAGTACAAGCCAACTGTTTTTGTTAGCTTTAATTGCTACTGCAGGAGTTGCTATTTTAATTTGGTTTGCTGACCTTATCAATTCCAAAGGTATTGGAAATGGGACTTCTATTTTAATTGTTGTTCTGATGAGCCACAGCCTAATTAATCTATTTGTAAATCTGAACAGGTCATATTTATCTCCAAAACAATTTTTTAACTTTGAAAACTTTTAATTTTGCATGTATTGTTCTTTTACTTCTCTTATTTTTAATTTTTACTGTAGTTGTTATAAACAACATCTTTAAAAATACCTATCAATTATGCGCGCAATCAAGTGCAAGGAAAAAGCTACATTCCATTAAAAATTAATAGTGCAGGAGTTATGCCAGTTATTTTGGCATCTGCTTTATTGTACAACCTTTCAGATGTTATCAGGAGTTATTGGGAATACAAAATTTACAGAAGTAGTAAGATTTTTTGCCGACAACTTTCCTGGAAACGGAAATTAACTTTTTTGCCATGGACTTTTAGTCTTGCACTTGATTGCGCGCATAATTGATAGGTATTTTTAAAGATGTTATTTGCACAACTACAGTAAAAATTAAAAATAAGAAGAAATAAAAGAACAATACATGCAAAATTAAAAGTTTTCAAAGTTAAAAAATTGTTTTGAGATAAATATGATTCGTTCAGATTTTACAAATAGATTATTAGGCTGTATGTGGCTAATAAATAAAATAAAGAATCCCATTTCAATACGCTGGAATTGATAAGGTCTTCAAACAAATTAAAATAGCAACTCCTGCAGTAGCAATTAAAACTAACAAAACAGTTAATGTGATGAATAACTGTTCAAAAAAGCAAGGCCAAAGCAAACAATAAAGCTCTTTG
>NZ_CP169277.1:430040-437704 GCF_041920595.1 Areca yellow leaf disease phytoplasma | reverse complement strand
TCATTTCATTCACTTAAATTTTCAATACAAATTACAAAAGATTGAAAGCAAAGATACAACCAAAAGTCTATTCACTATCACTAGGCAATTGTATGATAGGTTCTACTGGTTCTTTCTTAATCTTGGCACTAGTGCTAGTGGATGGTCCAGGTGGTGGCATGGAAGATATAGGCTCAACAAAATGTGGCTCAGAAGTTTGAGGTCGAAGGTGTGGTGCAGGCTGCCTAGGAGATGGTGTAGGAGTAGGGTTGAGGTCTAGGTGTAGCAAGAGGATGCAATGACTAAAGCCTGAAGCTGAGTGAGGGTCACCCAAACAGAAGAAAGTTCTTCTTCCATCTTCTTTATCCAGTATTCAGTGCAAGCAATTTAGTAGCCTGGGCATTAGCAAAAGCTTCAGTAGAGCCTCCAAGTCTCCAAACTTAGATCTCAGATGCCAATCCCTCGGGTGTAGTCTTCTTCCATTCTCTTGCCTTGTTCCAATCCACCCATCTTGAAACTCATTTCTTTCAGTTCAACCCTGAACTCTTCTATACTTTGGTCAACTGATTTTTTGATAGTTTGTGGTTGTCCTGAGGGTATCAGATAAATGCTTTGGGTGTCAAACTGTGGTGTAGGTCTAGCAGACTCAAGGGTGTCGACTCTGGATCTTAGCTATTGAACCTCACCACTAATCTCATCAAGTCTACTATCGACTGATTGGCGGAGCTCGCCAAACATCGAACTCATAGAGCTAGTCAGTGACTCGTGGTGAGTGATCTCATTGCTTACGCAATAAAATCTTTACAGCTGATAAAATTTTTGAAGAACCAACAAATGGTCCCTGAGCAGAAGGTGCTGGTGGAGAAGCTGGTGATGGAAACATCCTGGGACTCCCTAAGCTATGTGCTCAGTCTCCATAGTGTCATGAGTACTTGAGCTGTGACGAACTCAGTATCAACAGAGTGATGTCAATAGCAGCGACAGTAGGAGGCTCCTCAAGGGTGGTAATATCTGATGGTATCTAAAATAATCTCCCTAGGCAGTTCATCATCATCATCATCATCATCCTCACTGCTCGAAGATCCTATAGCTCTTATATCTATTCCTTTCTTCCTCCATGTTCCTTCTTTAAGTTCATAACCCATTCGCTGCAAGGATTTGGAGGTGTAGGTGTCTGTATGGTGAAGGGGTCTTCCATCTTCACCTTCAAGGTTTACTCTGGAGGCCTGGAAGAAAAGGGTAAGCACCATACCATAAGGCAAACATGCCTTAACCTTCCTGACAGCCTCTTTCATTTGCATCATCATTATGTGCGTCAAGTTGAGAGCTTCCCCCTCAATAACACAACCCATGAAACTAAGATCTTTCTCACTTACCCAGTCGAATCTTCCTGTCCTTGGAAGAAAGATCTTGTAATGAAATTATGCAATAACCTCATCTCAAGGGATAAAGTGTTGGCCATTACATTGCCAATGCTGCTCACATCCTCTCATTTAGAATCATTTTGAGGGTTTTCTCTCTGATCCTTCAGAACCAGATGTTTCAAGCCCTCAACGGCATTTCCAATAGGTTGCTAAGCCTTTCTTCAGTGACTATAATTCTTTTCCCTTTGACTATTGATTCCACATGATGTTCTTCAAGTCTCAAATTTTCATAAAATGATCTTACCAGAGCTGGATAGGTGGGTACATTCAGTGAACAGAAGGAGCTCCACCCTTGATCTTCAATTAGATCACCTATTCGTAACCCTAGTTCCTTGAGAAAAGTAAAAATAATTCTTCGACCACTGGTTACAGGTCGATTGGACATGGAGATCGGTTGTCGTGGAGAAGTGGGAGCAGCCATTTATTGAATTTCTTCTTCTTCTTCCCTTTCCACGGACCGAGTCGGCTCTTCCTGCTGATGCTTTGTCCATCTTTCCCTTTCTATTGAGGGTACAGCCCATTTGGACCTCTTGCCAACTACCATCTTGGGTGCCATTACAATCCTTGGCGAGAAAAAGAAGGAAATTGAAGCTCGAAAAGTAGGTTTGGATGAGTGGAGTAGATGTTCGAGTGGAGAGCACGGGTTGAGAGCAAGAACAATGGGTATAAAATTCTCGAAAAGTTCTACGGCTCTATTAAAAAATGAAACTTGCCCGACATCCGAGTCGGCTCGGCTAACCTTAAGTTGCCCGAGTCGGCTCGGCTAACCCTAAATTTTTGAGATGCAAACTCGACCCTAAGTTGCGAATTAAACAAATAGGAAACAAAACGGAATTACATAGTGATTAAGTGCCTTTCAGGCTGACCTGATTACTAGTCATTTCAATAGAAACTTTCCACAAGAGTTAAAAGAATGTTTAGAAATGAAATTAAATCTAGAAAATTGCATGGAAAGGTGTTCAAAGATATTGAATTGATGTAGGAGGCTTTCTAGATATTTTTTCTAAATTTGAAGAGATTAGGTTAGGAAAATTTTCTAAAAGGATCACAAAGACCTAATTCTCCTCTAATCATCTCAAATCTATCCTGATTGAGTGGCTTAGTGAAAATGTCAGCAAGTTGATTTTCAGTAGGGATGAATTCTAGTTCAATGTCACCATTCAAAACATGATCTCTAATAAAATGATGTCTAATTTCTATGTGCTTAGTTCTAGAATGCTGAATTGGATTTTTTGATAAATTTATAGCACTTGTGTTATCACACTTGATAGAAATTTTAGCTTGTGTAATACCAAAGTCTTCTAGTTGTTGTTTAATCCATAACACTTGTGCACAACAACTCCCTGCAGCAACATACTCTGCCTCAGCAGTAGATAGTGCTACCGAGTTTTGTTTCTTACAGTGCCATGAGATTAAATTCAATCCTAGAAATTGGCATGTACCACTAGTACTCTTTCTATCTATTTTGCATCCACCATAATCAGCATCAGAATAACCAAGTAAATTTAATGAAGAATGTTTTGAATACCATAGACCTAAATTATTTGTTCCTCTTAGATATCTTATTATTCTTTTCACAGCAAGCATATGTGATTCTTTTGGATTAGATTGAAATCTAGCACAAACACATATGCTAAACAAGATATCAGGTCTACTTATATTTAAGTTAATAAAGATCCAATCATACCTCGATATAGATATATAGCTTTTGATCAATGTTGTTGCCTTCTTCATCTTTATCCAATCTGCAGGTTGAGCTCATGGGTGTGCTCATTTCTTTGCTTGTCTCCATACCAAACTTCTTGATGATTTCTTTGATGTACTTGGCTTGGTTTATAAAGATTCCTTCCTTTGATTATTTTACTTGAAGTCCAAGGAAGTAGTTCAGTTCACCCATTAGACTCATTTCAAATTCACCCTGCATCAACTTAGCAAATTCTTCACAAAGAGTTTCGTTAGTTGCACCAAAAATAATATCATCAACATAAATTTGTACAACTAATATATCATTATTGCTTTTCTTTTTGATAAAAAGAGTTTTATCAACATTTCCTCTTGTAAAATCATTTTCAAGCAAGAAAGTGCTAAGTCTATCATACCAGGCTCTAGGTGCTTGTTTCAAACCATATAATGCTTTATTGAGTTTAAAAACATGATTTGGAAAAGCATGACTTTCAAAACCTGGTGCCTGTTCTACAAAAACTTGTTTGAATATAAAACCATTCAAGAATGCACTTTTCACATCCATTTGAAAGAGTTTGAAATTCATGTAGCAAGCAAATGCAAGAAGTAATCTAATGGCTTCTAGTCTTGCTACAGGTGCATATGTTTCATCAAAATCTATACCTTCTTCTTGGTTATATCCCTTAGCCACTAATCTAGCTTTGTTTCTAATTACGTTGCCTTGTTCATCTAACATTTCTATAGACCCATTTGGTTCCTATGATGGGATGGTTTGATGGTCTAATACTAAAGTCCATACCTTATTTCTTTCAAACTAGGTTTAAGTTCTTCATGCATGGCCATCATCCAGTTTGGATCAGATTCAGCTTCTTAGTATGAGGTTCTATTTGTGATACTAAGGCTAGGTAATCATGTGCATCTCTATGTGATGACCTAGTCCTAACACCTTGTGAAGGATCACCAATAATTAAATCTCTTGGATGAGAAGTTACATACCTCCATTCCCTTGGTAGATATCAGCATGATCCTTACTTATCGTTTCTTCTCCTTCTTGAGTTGGTCTTTCTTGTATGCTCATGTCTTCCATTTCTTTTTGAAGTGTACCTGCATCATTGTCTATGCACTCTTCTTTCTTAGAAGGTGAGGGGTTAGTTTCATCAAAAATAACATGCATTGATTCTTCTATAGTTAGAGTTCTTTTGTTAAATACTCTATATGCTTTGCTATGTAATGAATAACCAAGAAAAATTGCTTCATTAGATTTAGCATCAAATTTTCTTAGATTATCTTTACCATTGATAGCATAAAGCATTTACAACCAAAAACATGAAAGTAATTAATGTTGGGTTTCTTTTCATTCCAAATCTCATAGAGGGTTTTCTTTAAAATTGGACGAATCAGTTCAAAATATAACAAGCAGTGTTCGACTACTGTCCAAAAGTATCTTGGAAGATTGCCTTCACACAACATTGTTCGGGCCATCTCTTTCAAAGTCCTATTTTTCTATTTTGTTGTACGTTGTCCTATAAGATAGGAAACGCTCTAAGAAGAGTTTTGTTATCTTCTTTGCCTGGTACTGCTATTGTAAATGTTAAAATTCAAGGAGTAGAACAAGAAATTTACCACTATTCTGGCGTTTATGAAGATGTAATGACAATTATTTTAAATTTAAAAAAAAATTGTTTTTTGCCGTAGACGACGAATCAGATGATTTTGAAGAAAAAACTAGAACTAATTGCTAAAGGGGACACAACAACACCTAACCGCTTCTTCTTCTGAACTGCCTGCAGGAGTTAAAATCATCAACCCCGATCATTACATTACCACCCTTTCTGATGATGTTTGCTTTCATATGACAGTTACCGGTAAAAAAGGCATTGGTTATGTTGGCGCCAAAGACAACAAAGTTCACGGCGAAAATCAAGTAGGCGTTATTGCAATTGATTCTTTATTTACTCCTGTTGTCAATGTTTCTTATCAAGTAGAAAAAAAATTAGGCAACAAAGACGAATTAACTATTGAAATTACCACTAACGGCGCTCTTTTAGCTAAAGAAGCTTTAGCAACTGCAGCTAGCATTTTAGTAGATCATTTTAATGTTTTAGTAGAATTAAGCCAAAAAACCTGCTCATGTAGAATTTGTTTCTGAATCTAAAAAAGAAGCTCACAATTACGTACTAGATTTAGAAATTGAACAACTAGATTTATCTGTAAGGCTTTTTAACAGTCTTAAAAGAGCAGGGATTGACACAGTTGCTGCTTTAGTAAAATTAAGTGAAAAAGAAGTTGTCAAACTTAAAAGCTTAGGACGAAAATCTTTCCAAGAATTAAAAGATAAATTTTTAGAATACGGTTTAGAATTCAATGATTATCTTAAAGAAGCTTTGCATCACAGCGTTGAAGAAGACAAAGACAAACATTAAAACTAAAAACACATTAGAAAATAGAAAGGACAGATAAATTTTATGCCTTTTAAAGTATAAATTAGACGCAATAAATCTCAAAGAAGAGCTTTGTTAAGAACTCTTTTAATGACTGATTTAATTATTTCAAAGAAAAAATTATGATAACTGAATCCAAAGCTAAAGAATTACAAAATTAGCTGATAGAAATGGTTACTTTATCTAAAAAAATACTTTGCATACTAGACGCCAAGCCAAAAGACATCTTTTTGATGAAAAAATCAACGATGACACTATACAGTTTTGCAAAAACTATTTAAAAGATATCTCCCCCTCTAAATATACTTGATCGTCAAGGTGGATATACTAGGAGTTATTAAAACTGTTCCTCAATCAGTAGTGATAGTTGCTCCAATGGCAATTATTGCTTTGTTTAATAACAATTAACCAAGGCATTTTTAGTTTCTTTTTTGCTCAAAAAAACTTAAATTATCAAAACCTTCTTATCTTAAGGATTAAGGGAGGTTTTTTTAAAATATTAACCCCTTTTTTTCTTCACTCCCCTTATTTCCCATTTTAAATTATTAATAAATATTTTGTAGTTACACAAGGAGGCATTTTTGCAACGCTTTTTTTTATAAATTAATTTTGCTATGATGGAACTCCTTGTTATTATGGATATCAAAAACAACCTCAAAAAATAACCGTGCAACAAACTTTTGAAAAAAGCTTTAACAAAAATGACCCATCAAAAACATCCCTACTTTTGCAGCTAGTAGAACCGATAAAGGAGTCCATCCTTGGCAAGTGGCAAACCTCCTTATTTTCCAAACCTACTTTTTTCTAAAACCCACACATTTCCAAAAAACTCTTAATTATTTTTGCCTCCTGATATTAGAGTTAGACAAATGAACTTTGCCACTCCTAATTTTCATGCCTGTTATTCAGCGAAATCTAAAAATTTATCAATATTTTTTGCCAAAAAACCTCTCAACGCTTATCCATCATTTTCAAATTTTGCCGACAAACTTGATTTTATAAAATCACTAAAGCCCTAAAATTTATTGAAGGCACTCCATAATTTTTTTGCTTTTACTAGTGAGACCCAACTCAAAAATTTTTCTAAAACCATTTTTCAAGCCTTTATCAAAGAGCAAGAAATCAGGGTTTTCTGAATTTTCCTCCTGGGGTCTTCAAATCTTCAAGCTGGGTTGGACTTGTGCTATACTTCCATGTCTTCAATCTGATTGGACTTGGTCTTCACTTGTATGATGTAGTCTTGAGTCTTCAATATGGTTAATAGGACTCAAAAAAATAAAATTAGCTCGACATGAGCTGACTAACACTGGACTGAACTAGCTCAACATGAGCTAAATAATTACAAGACTTAAATGAAACAACTCAGCTGGACTAAGCTTTATTACAGTGGACTCGAATGTTATTTAAGTGATCCACAGAGGGTTGAAGCCTCTACCTTATTCTAGTGCCTTTGGTGTCCGCACCAATTCTCCCGGGGTGGGGAGAACTCGACCCTGTCGAGTGAAGATCAGATTGGCTCACATATCTCAAGAAGGTCTGGGTTGAGGCGTTGCAAGTCCTCTCGAGAAATCCACGAATCGTCCGACTCTGGCCGGCCTTGCCATCGGACTAGGAAGCGTTGATAACCGCGGCCCGGTCGTAATGGCTTGATCATCCAGGATACGCTCGATCCGTTCTCCTCTCTCAGGCCAATTAATTAGTGGACACTCTGGGTAAGGATCACTCTCAATAGAAGGAGATAGGCCCAAAAGCCTCACTGGGTATCATTGCCGGCCTTGTACTCAACCAGGTCTGTAATATCGAAGGTAGAACTGATGCCCATATCCGAAGGCAAGTCTAGCACATAGGCATTTGATCCAACCTTCTTTAATACTTTAAAAGGTCCGGCTCCCCGAGCATGAAGCTTCTTAACACTCCCAGGTGGGAACCGTTCAGGCCTAAGCCTAATCATGACAGAATCCCCTACATCAAATTCTTTGATCCTTCTTCGGGAATTAACCAAATTTTTATAAGTTTCATTGCTTAAGTTTATCTTTTGGTTAATGTCTTTATGCAAGTCTCTAATATGCTGTGCAAATGACTCTGCAGACTCTGAGACTCGTGCATGAATAGGTAAAGGAATCAAATCAATGAGCAA
>NZ_CP169277.1:428560-429940 GCF_041920595.1 Areca yellow leaf disease phytoplasma | reverse complement strand
TCATTGAATAAACTCAAGTCTTTCAAATAAAATTATAGATAAACCAATCTTTGTTAGCCAAATTTAACCAAATTATCAAAATAATAAACTCTCCCATCTTTATTTAGTTGTTGGCTCACTCTTTCCCAACAAAAATTATTTGTTTGAACTTGCCTATCGTATTTTCAAACCTCATGACCCTTATCTTTTGGACAAAAGATACCTTACTTAATTCGCAATACCCCAATTTTTATTATTTAACCAAACAAACCATTTTTTACCAAAGAACAAATTTTGCAATTTCAAAAAAAACTTTTTGCAAAACTTCTTTATTCGAACCCAAAGAATTTATGTAATTGAAGAAATAGAAAAAACAACTACCCAAACTTCCAACAGTTTATTGCATTTTTTTGAAAATCCTTCCAACAACAATACTATAGGTTTTTTATTAACAAATAATTTAGAACAAGTTTTACCAACCATAGTTTCTCGTTGTCAAATTATTAATATCTCTGATACTGTGGATGCAAAATCACAAAATTTAGACTATAAAACCAAATCCCCAATAGATGCTTTTGATTTTTCCTTAAGTAATTTAATAAATAAAAATTCCGATCAAATGGATTTATTTATTGCCAGCGATTATTATCAAAATTTTAAACATTTTTTTTTGGATTTTCTTATTCAATTCCCAAAAAAATTTCATTAAAAATTGAGAAGTTTTTGCCTCTCCTCTGCTTGCAAAACTTATCTTTGTCCTCATTTTTTAAATGATTTTTATCAGTGTTATTACGTTTTTTCTGATATTTTATATGAAAAAACACCTAACTCCAAAATGACCCATTTATTTTTCCAAAAACGAATTTTAACAAATCTAGAATATCAAAAATACTTATCAAACCCTACCCCTTCCAACCACTTTTAATATTTTAAAAATTATCCACCAAATTTACAAAAAAAAAATATATTATCTAACTAAGAAAATCTTTTTCATGGCTTTGTTAATTCAATTAGAAGTCTACAAATGATTTCTATTTTAAATCTTTAAGGTATTCTGTAACTCCACTATTTAAAGCAATATAAAAATTTATAGTAATACACCCAAACCCAACAAATAAGGTAAAAATATGTTATTTCAACAACAAAGTTTTTGCAACGCCAAACCTACTTTTATATTTGCAGCAACTCCCATATGTTAGAAGACATCACCTTAAGAGCACTTGCCACTTTAAATAGAAGTTTTTTTAATTTTAGCAGAAGATACAGAAGAGCTAAAAACTTTTACACACTTATCAAATCCAAACACCTTATTTTCTTAATATATCAATAATCAAACAAGAAGGCTACCTCAAATTTAGAACTTTATCAATAAGAAAAGTAATATGTAAATCGAACGAAGGC
>NZ_CP169277.1:421811-428460 GCF_041920595.1 Areca yellow leaf disease phytoplasma | reverse complement strand
TGGTAAAGATATTTTAAGGTTTCACCTTATCTACTGGCCTATTTATTGATGGCACTTGAAATTTCACTACCCAAACAGTTTTTTAACCCATCCGTGGATTTTGTTTGATAAAAATAAAAATGTCTAAATCTAAAGGTAACGTTTTGTATGCTGGATGATTTATTAAAACATTTCTTGGTGGATTCCATTCGTTATTTTGTTCATCAGAAATTCCTTATGCTCAAGATGGTAATATCACTATGAATTGTTAGTAGAAAGCACAATAGTGACCTAGCTAATGTTTTGGGAAATTTATTTCATAGAGTTTTTTGGGATGGTAAAGAACGCCAAAATAATTTATCCAAAACTTTAATTACAACTAATTTAGATCCCAAATTTGATTTATCCAAACGAGCTTTAGCAACTCTTCCTTTGGTTCGTCTCAAAAATGCAAGATTGTGTGTAGGGAGATGCTCTTGAAAGAAATTATGAATTTGCCTGTTTTGCTAATAAATACATTGATTTGGTAGAACTCTGAATTTATTTAAAAATCCTGAAAAACAACAACCATTAGACCACACACTATATTCTTTAGAAACTTTAAGGTTTTTAGGAGTTTTATTGCAACCTTTTTACCTCAAACTGCTCATAAAATTTTTAACTCAACTCAAAAACCTCGATATTACTTGAAAGTTTGTATACTTTCGGGCTTCTTTCAAGTCAAACATTAGATAATTATCATATTTTATTTAATCGTTTGGAAATTGATGAAGTTTACCTAGATAATTAAATTATTAACATACAATAATTTTATTTATTTTAATGATTTGCACTTTTTTGAAACCTCTTTATATTATTACATTTTATATGTTCACATTTAAAATAATGAATTCATAATTAATTTTAATTTCTCGAAGAATGGGTATATGGCTCCAATGATTATAATTTTAAAAAAGAACTTTTTGCGATGTTGCTTTGATCCCTTTTTATAATATCTTTTTGGAATTATTTTCTTTTGCAAATTTAATGGTAAAAAAGGCAATACCCAAAAAACTAATCCAGAAAAAGAATCGGGAACAACCACAATCACAAGAAACAATTGCCAAACAAACTCCCAAAAAAAAGAATAAAAAGATCTTCCAAACAACAAAACAAAACGGATTTTGAGCCAATCTCAAGTGGAACTAAATTTAATGATGTGGCAGGGATGGAAGAAGAAAAAAACAACTTCTCCAACGTTTTATTGATTTTTTAAAAGAAACTAAAAAATATCATGAAGCAGGAGCCATATATGCTACCTTTCAAGTGTAAAGGAATTTTGTTTATGAACCTCCAGGAACAGGAAAAACCTTACTTGCAAAAGCTCTTGCAGGCGAATCAGACGCATCCTTTATGCTTTTAGTGGTACTGATTTTTGCAAAGAATTCATGGTGATGGTGATAAAAAAGTAAGAGATTTGTTTGAAAAAACAAAAACCCATAAAACAAGCATTATTTTTATTGATGAAATTGATTCTTTTGGTATTTCTAGAAACGATTTTAGCCAAAAAGAAAAAGAAATAACTACAGAATTATTAAATCAAATGGATGGGATTAAATCCAAAGATAATAATGAAAATAATGTCATTGTGATAGCTGCTACTAACAGAGTAGAATCTCTAGATTATGCCTTGCTTCGTCCAGGACGTTTTGTTTATGTAGTTAATGTTTTGCTCCCTGACCTTAAAGCAAGAAAAGCTATTTTAAAATTATGTGCTAAAGGCAAACAAATAGCTGATGAGGATATTAATTTATAACAATTAGCCCAAGAAAACCAAGGATTAAGTGGTGCTCAACTCAAAGCCATTTTAAATGAGGCTTCAATGCTTCAAGCAGAAAAAGCAAAGAACAAGAATTGCAAAGAAATTTCTTCTGAAACAATTATTCAAGCTAAAGAAAACGTTTTATTAGGGATAACAAATTCTGCCAAAACATATAATCACAAAAGAAAAAGAAATTGTTGCTACTCATACAGCTGCTAAAATAATTATCAGCCAAGTCAAAAACACTCATTTTTTAAGTTCGGTTTCTTTAATTCCACGCTCTTCGGATAAAATATTGACTTTATTTGCTAAAGAACAGACCCCCAATATTTTATTAAAAGAAACTTTAATCCAAGAAATTACCGTTCTTTTAGCAGGAAAAGCTGCTGAAGAAGTGATTTGCGAAACAACTATTGCTAAAGCTTGTTCTGGATTTTGTTGAGGCTTTCCACAAATCCCAAGAACTAACACGTTTTTTTGGTTATATAATTCGATATCAGTTAAAGATAAAGAAGATTTACAAAGAGATATTTTAAAAAAAAATGTTTTTCTGATGCCAAAGCTTTAGTGAAATTAAATGAACCTTTAATTAAAGAATTGTCTCAAAAATTAAGGGGCAAGAACAAAAATATCACTCCAATGCCACAAATTAAAGAATTTTTACAAAACAAAACAAATAAAAGATATGAAAGAAATTAAAATGCAACCATTCCAACCTGCAAAAGGTTTTAACAAAACTACTATTTGGCATTTTATTTGCACTTTGCTTTTTGTCCTTTTTTATTTTATTATCAACAATTTTAATTTTTAAAACCATTTATTGGTTGTTTGCTATTCTAAAAATTTATTTTTATTTTCAAGAAAAAAATTATCACCCCTTTTTTTAATTGTGGTAAGTTTGATGTTTTCTTTTGATTGCTATCATCATTTGCCTTTTATAAATGCCACTTCCAACATTGCTGTTTCTGATTTATTGAATAAAATTGATAATTATAAAACCAAAAAAATTACTTATGTTGCTAAAAATAGTTGGCTGGAAGGTTTTTATTACCATATCAAATTAATTGATAAAAACAGAGTCCCTTTTTATTGCAAATTAAAACCTATTTCTCAAAACATTTTGGAACAAAAAATAACTTCTCTTAAATACAAAGATTTTATTTTACAAGAATAAAAATATTTTGATTGGGTAAACTTATTAATTAAAATAATCCTTTCTTTGTCTTCATTTGTGTTTTTGCTTTATGGTTAACTTAACATTAAACGGATTAGAAAACAATTCTCAAACGAACAAATTTACAAAAAATATGATTCATAAAAATGCATTTTTTCATTTTGTTTTAAAAATTAAAATAACTAAAACATATCTTTATTAATTAACATTTTTTAAATTATAATAAATGGTGTATGCCAAAACCCAAACCCCAAAAAACAAAAGGAGTTTTAAATATAATGAGTAATTTAATGAATTATCAAGGACAAGATTTTGAAACCATAACTGCAACACAACAATTGGTAGTTGTTGATTTTTTGCTACATGTGTCCTCCATGTCAAAGATTATTGCCTGTTTTGGATGAAGTTTGCCTTTTTAGAAAAAGAAATTCTTTTTACAAAGTAGACGTTGATTTTTTAGACAATTAGCATTAGAAAAGGAGTTTCTGGCTTTCCCACCCTTATTTTATACAAAGATAAAAAGAATTAGCAAGCATGCTAGTGGTTTCTAAATAAAGAAGACTTGCTTAAATTTTTAAATTCTTATAAATAATTTTACCACAAACCGAAAGCAAAATCAAACGTTATGAACGGATTTTTTTTAGTCAACAAACCAGAAAAGATGACATCACATGATGTAAGCCAAATTAAAAAAAAAATTTCATTTTGACAAAGTAGGACACACGGGAAATCCTTGATCTCTTTAGCCTCTTGCGGGACTTTTAATTATTTGTGTAAAGCTAATTAAACTGGCTTTTTTGTCTGATAAACTACCAAAAACTTATCAAGGAACCTTTCTTTTTAATAAAACATTATGATACTTGATGTGACAGGTAAATTGTTGGATACCAAAACACCCCTTTAACTGATTGTACCATCCAAAAGTTTTGCATTTTTTCATCAAAAAAGTATTTGCAAATACCTCCTATGTTTTCAGCAGTTAAAATTAAAAGGAAAAAATGTATCGTTTAGCACTCAAAAATCAAGTTTTAGATATTCCTCCAAGAGAAATTTTATTCATCATTTTGAAAAAAACATCTTTGCTTTATCGCGACCAAGTAGATTTTTGGCACATATTCAAAAAAAAAAAAAAAAAAAAAAAAAAAAAAAAAAAAAAAAAAAAAAAAAAAAAAAAAAAAAAAAAAAAAATATTAGAAGTCTTGCGCGCGATCTAGCTTTGCAATTAAATACTTATGGTGCTCTTCTTCGTTTGCAAAGAACTGCAATTGGCACGCATTTATTACAAAACGCTAAAACTATTGAAAATTTAGAACTCAATGATTTGATTTGGATAGTACTTTTTTTGCTGCTTACGATGAACTTATTTTTAAATGATTATTTAATTAAGTTAGTAAAAAACGGCACTCATTTAGACCAAAGACAAATAACTACTAAAAAACCTTTATAGTTAAAGATAGTAATAAAAATTTTGTTGCTTATTATGATACCTTGATGAAAATAAATACTATCCGCGTTATTTTTTTAATTTGCAATATTTTTAATTATTAACTATTAGAAAAACAAAAGACATTTTTGAACAATATTTTAATAATAAGTTTTTAAACATCAAACCACACACAATCAAGTAAGGAAGGATTGGAAAATAATGCAAAGATTACAAAAAGTTTTGGCTTATGCAAATGTGTCATCTAGAAGAAAAAGCAGAAATTTTAATTTTGGAAAAACGCATTAAAGTTAATGGCAAAATTATTTCTGAATTAGGAACCAAAGTATCTTCTTCCAGCGACATTATAACTTTGGATGACAAACCGATCACCAAAACCACTTATTCTTATTTTGCTCAACAAACCCAATGGATTTCTTTTTCCCACTGCCAAAGACAATAAAAAACGCCCTACTGTTTTGGATTTAATCGGAAGCAAGCAAGCATACAAAGATTATATCCGATAGGACGCCTTGATTTTAATACTACAGGACTACTTTTAATTACTAATGACGGCGATCTTAATTAAAAATTAACCCATCCTTCCTTTTTGTATTCCTAAAGAATATCATGTTAAAATTAATGCTTGTTTGCAAAAAAAAGACCTTGCCACATTCCGCAAAGGAATTATCATTGATAAAAATTATTTGGCTGTTTGTAAAGAAATTGATATTTTGAAAAGTTCTTATACACCCAAACCTTCTACTTGGTTAAAGCTGGTAATAACTTTGAAGGAAAAAACAGGCAAGTTCGTAAAATGATGCAAGCTTTAGGCTATCAAGTTTTAAAGTTAAAACGTTATTAAGTTATTTTTTAACTATTGAAAATCTCACAATAGGTGCTTATCGCCCTTTAAAAATTCATGAAATTAAAAAATTAAAAACCTTAACTACTCCATTACCGCATTTAATTTAGTAAATTTAATATTCTACTATAAGGAGTTAGTTATATATGCATATGAAAAGTTTTAAAATCGCTGTCATTGATGGTCCGGCAGTATTCTATAAAAGCACTATTAGTAAAAAGTTGTCCCAAAAATTAGGTTGAATCACATTGATACTGGAGCAATGTTTCTCAAAGTAATTAACTTTATATTTCGTTAGAAAATGGTAGAAGTTTCATGGCATCATGAAAAAGTTCCAATCAAGCTTTAGATAAATCAATTTTCTTATTCTTGTAATAAAATTTTTCTTAATCAAGAAGACGTTTCTTTTAAAAAATTAAGTCTTTGGATCGTCGAAAACATGTCTCTTCAGTAGCTTTAATTCCTGCTGTAAGAATCAAATTTTCATTGAAATTGTAAAGGTAAGTAAAATTGTGCCAATACTCCTAATTTAATTATGGATGGAAGAGATATTGGAACAGTTGTAATGCCAGATGCGACCTAAAAAATTTTTCTTACTGCCAACATTACTAAAAAAGAGCTTTGAGAAAACAACAAGAAGATGCCCAAAAGGAAAAATCACAGACATTATTCTCAAATTATGAAACAAACTCAAGGAAATCTGTGATCATAAAGATTATCATCGCCAACTTGCTTACATATCTAAAGCTTTAGATGCCATTTTACTAAGATACTACTGCAGATTATCAATTGATGAAGTAATTGCCAAAATTATTGCCTTAATTGATAAAAAAAGGAGAACTTAAATGTCTTTTAAAATTGCTGTATTGTGGGTCGTCTCTAATGTTAAGTAAAATCAAGTTTGTTTAACCGCATTATTGGGAAAAGATACGCTATTACTTCATCAAAAAGCAGGCATTACTTCAATTTACTATTTACTGCCGAGTGGCTTACTTAAAACATTTGGAGTTATTGACACAAGTGTATCGAAATTCAATCAACTCCTTTTTTTGGAACAAATTAAATTACAAGCTCAACTTGCAGTTGATGAAGCTGATGTAATTGTTTTTGCAGTTGATGCGGCAAACAGGACTTACTCAAAATGACATTTATTTAGCTAAACTTTTTGTATAAAACTAAAAACCAGTTCTTTTGGCAGTTAATAAAATTGACAACCACAATTTATTTTCTAACACTTATGAATTTTATGCTCTGGGATTTGATACTCCTTTTTGCAATTAGTACTCAACATGGTATAGGTATAGGTGATTTGTTAGATAAAATTGTTTTTCTTATGCGCGATGGCTGCTTAATTTCTGATTCTTCCTTTTTGTGAAGACCTTCCAATAGATACACCTTTGCAAAGAG
>NZ_CP169277.1:415178-421711 GCF_041920595.1 Areca yellow leaf disease phytoplasma | reverse complement strand
TGGTAAAGATATTTTAAGGTTTCACCTTATCTACTGGCCTATTTATTGATGGCACTTGAAATTTCACTACCCAAACAGTTTTTTAACCCATCCGTGGATTTTGTTTGATAAAAATAAAAATGTCTAAATCTAAAGGTAACGTTTTGTATGCTGGATGATTTATTAAAACATTTCTTGGTGGATTCCATTCGTTATTTTGTTCATCAGAAATTCCTTATGCTCAAGATGGTAATATCACTATGAATTGTTAGTAGAAAGCACAATAGTGACCTAGCTAATGTTTTGGGAAATTTATTTCATAGAGTTTTTTGGGATGGCAAAGAACGCCAAAATAATTTATCCAAAACTTTAATTACAACTAATTTAGATCCCAAATTTGATTTATCCAAACGAGCTTTAGCAACTCTTCCTTTGGTTCGTCTCAAAAATGCAAGATTGTGTGTAGGGAGATGCTCTTGAAAGAAATTATGAATTTGGCTGTTTTGCTAATAAATACATTGATTTGGTAGAACTCTGAATTTATTTAAAAATCCTGAAAAACAACAACCATTAGACCACACACTATATTCTTTAGAAACTTTAAGGTTTTTAGGAGTTTTATTGCAACCTTTTTACCTCAAACTGCTCATAAAATTTTTAACTCAACTCAAAACCCTCGATATTACTTGAAAGTTTAGATACTTTCGGGCTTCTTTCAAGTCAAACATTAGATAATTATCATATTTTATTTAATCGTTTGGAAATTGATGAAGTTTACCTAGATAATTAAATTATTAACATACAATAATTTTATTTATTTTAATGATTTGCACTTTTTTGAAACCTCTTTATATTATTACATTTTATATGTTCACATTTAAAATAATGAATTCATAATTAATTTTAATTTCTCGAAGAATGGGTATATGGCTCCAATGATTATAATTTTAAAAAGAACTTTTTGCGATGTTGCTCGATCCTTTTTATAATATCTTTTGGAATTATTTTCTTTTGCAAATTTAATGGTAAAAAAGGCAATACCCAAAAAACTAATCCAGAAAAAGAATCGGGAACAACCACAATCACAAGAAACAATTGCCAAACAAACTCCCAAAAGAATAAAAAGATCTTTCCAAACAACAAACAAACGGATTTTGAGCCAATCTCATGGAACTAAATTTAATGATGTGGCAGGGATGGAAGAAGAAAACAACTTCTCCAACGTTTTATTGATTTTTTAAAAGAAACTAAAAAATATCATGAGCAGGAGCCAAAATTTTAAAAGGAATTTTGTTTATGAATTCCAGGAACAGGAAAAACCTTACTTGCAAAAGCTCTGCAGGCGAATCAGACGCATCCTTTATGCTTTTAGTGGTACTGATTTTTGCAAAGAATTCATGGTGATGGTGATAAAAAGTAAGAGATTTGTTTGAAAAACAAAACCCATAAAACAAGCATTATTTTTATTGATGAAATTGATTCTTTTGGTATTTCTAGAAACGATTTTAGCCAAAAAGAAAAAGAAATAACTACAGAATTATTAAATCAAATGGATGGGATTAAATCCAAAGATAATGAAAATAATGTCATTGTGATAGCTGCTACTAACAGAGTAGAATCCTCTAGATTATGCCTTGCTTCGTCCAGGACGTTTGTTTATGTAGTTAATGTTTTGCTCTGACCTTTAAAGTGAAAAGCTATTTTAAAATTATGTGCTAAAGGCAAACAAATAGCTGATGAGGATATTAATTCTATAACAATTAGCCCAAGAAAACCAAGGATTAAGTGGTGCTCAACTCAAAGCCATTTTAAATGAGGCTTCAATGCTTCAAGCAGAAAAAGCAAAGAACAAGAATTGCAAAAAAATTTCTTTCTGAAACAATTATTCAAGCTAAAGAAAACGTTTTATTAGGATAACAAATTCCGCCAAAAACATATAATCACAAAGAAAAAAGAAATTGTTGCTACTCATACAGCTGCTAAAATAATTATCAGCCAAGTCAAAAACACTCATTTTTTAAGTTCGGTTTCTTTAATTCCACGCTCTTCGGATAAAATATTGACTTTATTTGCTAAAGAACAGACCCCCAATATTTTATTAAAGAAACTTTAATCCAAGAAATTACCGTTCTTTTAGCAGGAAAAGCTGCTGAAGAAGTGATTTGCGAAACAACTATTACAAAGCTTGTTCTGGATTTTGTTGAGGCTTTCCACAAATCCCAAGAACTAACACGTTTTTTTGGTTATATCTGATATCAGTTAAAGATAAAGAAGATTTACAAAGAGATATTTTAAAAAAAAATGTTTTTCTGATGCCAAAAGCTTTAGTGAAATTAAATGAACCTTTAATTAAAGAATTGTCTCAAAAATTAAGGGGCAAGAACAAAAATATCACTCCAATGCCACAAATTAAAGAATTTTTACAAAACAAACAAATAAAAGATATGAAAGAAATTAAAATGCAACCATTCCAACCTGCAAAAGGTTTTAAATAAACTACTATTTGGCATTTTATTTGCACTTTGCTTTTTGTCCTTTTTTATTTTATTATCAACAATTTTAATTTTTAAACCATTTATTGGTTGTTTGCTATTCCTAAAAATTATTTTATTTTCAAGAAAAAAATTATCACCCCTTTTTTTAATTGTGGTAAGTTTGATGTTTTGATTGCTATCATCATTTGCCTTTTATAAATGCCACTTCCAACATTGCTGTTTCTGATTTATTGAATAAAATTGATAATTATAAAACCAAAAAAATTACTTATGTTGCTAAAAATAGTTGGTTGAAGGTTTTTATTACCATATCAAATTAATTGATAAAAACAGTAGTCCCTTTATTGCAAATTAAAACCTATTTTCAAAAACATTTTGGAACAAAAACAACTTCTCTTAAATACAAAGATTTTATTTTACAAGAATAAAAATATTTTGATTGGGTAACCTTATTAATTAAAATAATCCTTTCTTTGTCTTCATTTGTGTTTTTGCTTTGCTACCAACTTAATAAACGGATTAGAAAACAATTCTCAAACGAACAAATTTACAAAAAATATGATTCATAAAAATGCATTTTTTCATTTTGTTTTAAAAATTAAAATAACTAAAACATATCTTTATTAATTAACATTTTTTAAATTATAATAAATGGTGTATGCCAAAACCCAAACCCCAAAAACAAAAGAGTTTTTAAATATAATGAGTAATTTAATGAATTATCAAGGACAAGATTTTGAAACCAACTGCAACACAACAATTGCAGTTGTTGATTTTTTGCTACATGTGTCCTCCATGTCAAAGATTATTGCCTGTTTTGGATGAAGTTTGCCTTTAGAAAAAGAAATTCTTTTTACAAAGTAGACGTTGATTTTAGACAATTAGCATTAGAAAAGGAGTTTCTGGTTTTCCCACCCCATTTTATACAAAGATAAAAAGAATTAGCAAGCATGCTAGTGGTTTCTAAATAAAGAAGACTTGGTTAAATTTTTTAAATTCTATAAATAATTTTACCACAAACCG
The DNA here is from genome assembly GCF_041920595.1 of Areca yellow leaf disease phytoplasma. Lineage (NCBI taxonomy): Bacteria > Bacillati > Mycoplasmatota > Mollicutes > Acholeplasmatales > Acholeplasmataceae > Candidatus Phytoplasma > Areca yellow leaf disease phytoplasma. Next base: position 418,214 of record NZ_CP169277.1, on the reverse strand, counting down.
AAAGCAAATCAAACGTTATGAACGGATTTTTTTTAGTCAACAACCAGAAAAGATGACATCACATGATGTAAGCCAAATTAAAAAAAAAATTTCATTTTGACAAAGTAGGACACACGGGAAATCCTTGATCTCTTTAGCCTCTTGCGGGACTTTTAATTATTTGTGTAAAGCTAATTAAACTGGCTTTTTTGTCTGATAAACTACCAAAAACTTATCAAGGAACCTTTCTTTTTAATAAAACATTATGATACTTGATGTGACAGGTAAATTGTTGGATACCAAAACACCCCTTTAACTGATTGTACCATCCAAAAAAGTTTTGCATTTTTTCATCAAAAAAGTATTTGCAAATACCTCCTATGTTTTCAGCAGTTAAAATTAAAGGAAAAAAAAATGTATCGTTTTAGCACTCAAAAATCAAGTTTTGAATATTCCTCCAAAGAGAAATTTTATTCATCATTTTGAAAAAAACATCTTTGCTTTGTCGCGACCAAGTAGATTTTTTGGCACATGTTTCCAAAGGAACTTATATTAGAAGTCTTGCGCGCGATCTAGCTTTGCAATTAAATACTTATGGTGCTCTTCTTCGTTTGCAAAGAACTGCAATTGGCACGCATTTATTACAAAACGCTAAAACTATTGAAAATTTAGAACTCAATGATTTGATTTGGATAGTACTTTTTTTGCTGCTTACGATGAACTTATTTTTAAATGATTATTTAATTAAGTTAGTAAAAAACGGCACTCATTTAGACCAAAGACAAATAACTACTAAAAAACCTTTATAGTTAAAGATAGTAATAAAAATTTTGTTGCTTATTATGATACCTGGATGAAAATAAATACTATCCGCGTTATTTTTTTAATTTGCAATATTTTTAATTATTAACTATTAGAAAAACAAAAGACATTTTTGAACAATATTTTAATAATAAGTTTTTAAACATCAAACCACACACAATCAAGTAAGGAAGGATTGGAAAATAATGCAAAGATTACAAAAAGTTTTGGCTTATGCAAATGTGTCATCTAGAAGAAAAAGCAGAAATTTTAATTTTGGAAAAACGCATTAAAGTTAATGGCAAAATTATTTCTGAATTAGGAACCAAAGTATCTTCTTCCAGCGACATTATAACTTTGGATGACAAACCGATCACCAAAACCACTTATTCTTATTTTGCTCAACAAACCCAATGGATTTCTTTTTCCCACTGCCAAAGACAATAAAAAACGCCCTACTGTTTTGGATTTAATCGGAAGCAAGCAAGCATACAAAGATTATATCCGATAGGACGCCTTGATTTTAATACTACAGGACTACTTTTAATTACTAATGACGGCGATCTTAATTAAAAATTAACCCATCCTTCCTTTTTGTATTCCTAAAGAATATCATGTTAAAATTAATGCTTGTTTGCAAAAAAAAGACCTTGCCACATTCCGCAAAGGAATTATCATTGATAAAAATTATTTGGCTGTTTGTAAAGAAATTGATATTTTGAAAAGTTCTTATACACCCAAACCTTCTACTTGGTTAAAGCTGGTAATAACTTTGAAGGAAAAAACAGGCAAGTTCGTAAAATGATGCAAGCTTTAGGCTATCAAGTTTTAAAGTTAAAACGTTATTAAGTTATTTTTTAACTATTGAAAATCTCACAATAGGTGCTTATCGCCCTTTAAAAATTCATGAAATTAAAAAATTAAAAACCTTAACTACTCCATTACCGCATTTAATTTAGTAAATTTAATATTCTACTATAAGGAGTTAGTTATATATGCATATGAAAAGTTTTAAAATCGCTGTCATTGATGGTCCGGCAGTATTCTATAAAAGCACTATTAGTAAAAAGTTGTCCCAAAAATTAGGTTGAATCACATTGATACTGGAGCAATGTTTCTCAAAGTAATTAACTTTATATTTCGTTAGAAAATGGTAGAAGTTTCATGGCATCATGAAAAAGTTCCAATCAAGCTTTAGATAAATCAATTTTCTTATTCTTGTAATAAAATTTTTCTTAATCAAGAAGACGTTTCTTTTAAAAAATTAAGTCTTTGGATCGTCGAAAACATGTCTCTTCAGTAGCTTTAATTCCTGCTGTAAGAATCAAATTTTCATTGAAATTGTAAAGGTAAGTAAAATTGTGCCAATACTCCTAATTTAATTATGGATGGAAGAGATATTGGAACAGTTGTAATGCCAGATGCGACCTAAAAAATTTTTCTTACTGCCAACATTACTAAAAAAGAGCTTTGAGAAAACAACAAGAAGATGCCCAAAAGGAAAAATCACAGACATTATTCTCAAATTATGAAACAAACTCAAGGAAATCTGTGATCATAAAGATTATCATCGCCAACTTGCTTACATATCTAAAGCTTTAGATGCCATTTTACTAAGATACTACTGCAGATTATCAATTGATGAAGTAATTGCCAAAATTATTGCCTTAATTGATAAAAAAAGGAGAACTTAAATGTCTTTTAAAATTGCTGTATTGTGGGTCGTCTCTAATGTTAAGTAAAATCAAGTTTGTTTAACCGCATTATTGGGAAAAGATACGCTATTACTTCATCAAAAAGCAGGCATTACTTCAATTTACTATTTACTGCCGAGTGGCTTACTTAAAACATTTGGAGTTATTGACACAAGTGTATCGAAATTCAATCAACTCCTTTTTTTGGAACAAATTAAATTACAAGCTCAACTTGCAGTTGATGAAGCTGATGTAATTGTTTTTGCAGTTGATGCGGCAAACAGGACTTACTCAAAATGACATTTATTTAGCTAAACTTTTTGTATAAAACTAAAAACCAGTTCTTTTGGCAGTTAATAAAATTGACAACCACAATTTATTTTCTAACACTTATGAATTTTATGCTCTGGGATTTGATACTCCTTTTTGCAATTAGTACTCAACATGGTATAGGTATAGGTGATTTGTTAGATAAAATTGTTTTTCTTATGCGCGATGGCTGCTTAATTTCTGATTCTTCCTTTTTGTGAAGACCTTCCAATAGATACACCTTTGCAAAGAG
>NZ_CP169277.1:414401-415078 GCF_041920595.1 Areca yellow leaf disease phytoplasma | reverse complement strand
CGACAGCGAAACTGTTTTAAAATAGCAAAAATTTGAGAAGACGATTCGTGCTGATATGAATAGGCGCATACATTCTTGCTCGCTTAGGTATTGTTGCCTTCAACAAAACTTACGACAATAATAATGCAGCTTTATGATAAAATGCCTTCTAGAACAATATTTTTATCTTGTTCTGTATCATATTCAGAATATCTGTTTCAGTTATAAAACGCTGTATTTGTTCTTGTTCATGTTCCCACTTTTTGAAAAATGATGGGCAAAAAATAACAAATTATTGACACTGCAGGTATTAAAAAAAGAGGTAAAATTTATGAACAAGAAGACAAATACAGCGTTTTGCAGTGTGCTTTAGGTGCTTTGGAAAAAGCAGATATTGCTTGTTTAGTTTTAGATGCTAAAGAAGGTATTTTAGAACAAGATAAAAATATTGCAGGGTTTATTTTAGAACATCATAAAGCTTGCATTATTATTGTTGCTTCAATAAATGGGATTTGTTAGAAAAAAGATAACAATACCCAAAGAACTTTGAGCAAAAAATTCGTCAAGAGTTTGTTTTTTTTATCTTATGTTACCTGTTATTTTCTCTTTATCATTGAAAAAAAGTCGTCTTACTCAAATTTTTGCTATTTTTAAAACGTGAGTTTTTAAAGCAATACGCAACTGGAACGAAGTAATAT
>NZ_CP169277.1:413726-414301 GCF_041920595.1 Areca yellow leaf disease phytoplasma | reverse complement strand
CATGTATTGCTTATGTAGTTTTTGCATGTTTAGTTAGCATTTTGATAGACAGCTTTAATTTTTCACACTTTAAATTGATAAAGGTAGACATTTTACGAACCTAAATTTGGTCTTTCTTTTTTTTCTTTTCTCATCTCCACCACACTTTAGCTCCTTTATGTTATCTATATTTTTATTTTAAAGTCAATTCTTTATGCTATTCCTTATAAAAAAAAATGTGGATAGCTTTTATTCATCCCTTAGCTTTATGACCTTTTTTTAGTTTATTTGGCTTTTTATCTGCTGCAAGATGTTTCAAGATCTGCAAAAAAGACAAACCAATTATAACTTCAGAAAAACAAGCAGCTAAAAGAGATCCTTTTAGCTGCTTGTTTTTCTGAAGTTATATTGATTTGTCTTTTTACTGGTGCTGAAAATAATCTTACATGAATAAAAAAGCAAACTAAAAAGGTCATGCGCTGGGGATGAATAAGCGCAACATAAAATAACATAGGTATTTAAGCAAAAATATGAATAATAAGCAAAGTAATTGAATGAAGAAAGAAGAACCAATTTGGGTTCGTAAGCTGATACTG
>NZ_CP169277.1:409324-413626 GCF_041920595.1 Areca yellow leaf disease phytoplasma | reverse complement strand
TGTACTTCGTTCGAGATTTTTTGTGTGCTACAGAGTGCAAAAGAAGAAAATTATCATACTGATAAAAATAAAAAAAGACCCCAGGACGTTTTAAATTAAAAAAATACTGTCCTTTTTCTAGAAATCACACTCTACATAGAGAAAAAAATAAAAACAAAACAAATGTTTAATATTTAGAAAAGCAAAACTTTTAGCCAAACAATTTTTTCAATATTTTTCCAAGAAATTCGCAAAACAAAAGTTTAAATTACTTCCCAAAATCAAATTTTTTCAAATCAAAAAGTTAAATTATTTTGCCAAAGTTTTTTTGCCTGCTTTTTTATTCCAATTTTTTAATATTAAACATTTTTCCGTTGCCTTTTATGAACTTATATTTTTTTCATTTCTATCTTGAAAAAGGAAAATCGTGTTTTTATGTTTTTGCACAATAGAAATAATTTCATCCAAAAATGAAACCAAACACCGCTGCTCTTTTTTATTCTGGAAGCAATTACTAAGAGTGGCGATCAAACTTTCCTTTTGGAAGTTGATATAATTTTTATTATTTGACAGGAATTAACCAACCAAACACTATTTTATTGTTGGTAAAAACACCTAATTTATCTCATACTTTTTATTTTTAGAAGAAAATAACCCTAGTAAAGCCTTGTGGGATGGAGATATTTTGAGTTTTTCTGATGCTTCTTTGATATCTCAAATTAATTTATCAAACCTCAAAAACATATTAACTTTTGAAACTTTTTATTTCAGATGGTAAATCCTTTGAGAGGTTCTTTTTGTGGATTCTTTAGAAGGTTTTATTTTGACCTATCCAAGCAAACCTTAGACCAAAAAGCAAGTTGGGCTTTAGAATATTGTCAAAAAATGACTTCTTTATATCCTTTTTTGCAGTAAGTTTATAATAGTTCTTCTTTTTTATTTTCTTTGCGTCAAACAAAAAGTGTTTACGAACAAACCCAAATCCAAAAAGCTCTAGATATAAATTATCAAGCCCTTAATTATTTATTAAAAAACTTAAAACCTGGAATGTATGAATATCAAATAGCTGCTCTTTTTCATTATTTTTGGAAAATAACCAAACTCAAAAAATCCCTTTGAAACCATTGCTGCTTCAGGAAAAAAATGCCTTAATTTTTGCATTATAACAAACCTAACTGCCAATTAAAACGCAACGACCTTTTATTATTTGATGCTGGCGTTACTTATAATCATTATTCCTCTGATATTACTCGTTGTTGTCCTGTAAGCGGACAATTTAGTTCTTTGCAAAAAGATACGGCATAATTTAGTTCTAAAGCTAACAAAGCAGTCCATTGCTTGGGTAAACCGCATCACACCTTTACGCAATTAAACCAATATGGCAAAGGTGATATTTTATTGCAAGGATTAAAAGAAATGTCTTTACTTAAAGAAGGCGAAACAATCCATCAATATTGCTATCACGGATTAGGACATCACTTAGGATTAGATATTCATGATGTTTGCAATTATACATGTGTTATTGGAACAAACAGCGTAATTACTGTCAGATCAGGTCTATATTTAAAAGATTTAGGGATTGGAGTAAGAATTGAAGACAACCTTTTAATCCTCACTCAAGAAGGGGCTGTTAATTTATCCAAACACATCCCTAAAGAAGTCAAAGACATTGAAGCTTTAATGAAACCATTTGTCACTCATTAATTTAATTATAACAAACTCGCATTAAAGCGATGTTTGGCCCTGTAGCCAAGTGGTAAGGCATGGCTCTGCAAAAGCTTGATCAACGGTTCAAATCCGTTCAGGGCCTCCATTTATTTTATTTTTTCATCCCCTCTTTTTTATTTTTATTTTTTATATTTGCTTACATTCACCTATTTATTTTTTTTATTTTGAAAATCTATACAATATAATTTAGGAGTAGTACTCAAGTGGCTATAAGAGGCGTCCCCTGCTAAGGACGTAGTCCGAGAAACGGTGCAAGGGTTCGAATCCCTTCTGCTCCGCCATTTTGAATTTATTTTTTATCCTTTATTTTTTTAATAAATATCTGGTATTTTTTTAATCAATAAAAAAACTTTTTATCCCCCTTTTTTATTATGGATTACCAAATTATCATCTCAACTGCGAATTATTTCTTGTCATTTCCAAACTACAACAACATTATTATAAATCAGAATAAAAGAATTGTTAGATTCTTTAAAAAAATAAATATTTTCAAAAGACCTTCATTTACAAGTCATCATTATGCTTTTAAATATTTATTTTTATTATTTTTTCATGTTATAATATTTTTGCTTTATAGTTTGTTCTTTCCTGAAACCAAAACAAATAACACATTAATTAAAATATTTATAATATATTATAACTAAACAAAGGTAATGCAAAAATGAAAACAATGAAACGAAGTTAAAACAGTTACTGCTCGCTCATCTGATTTTGGAAAATGGTATACAGATGTTTGTCTTAAAGCTGAATTAATAGCTTATTCTGAGGCAAAAGGTTTTATTATCTATCTTCCTTATGGTTATGCTTTGTGGGAAAATATTCAAAAACATCTTAATTGTACTTTACAAAAACAGGTCATCAAAAATGTTTATTTTTCCGTTAGTTTTTCCAGAAAGAAACTATTTCACAAAAAGAAAAAATCATATTCAAGGATTTTCTCCAGAAGCAGCAATGATAACAACTACAGGCAAAAAAAACTTATCCGAAAAACTAGTGATTCGCCCTACTTCAGAAATTTTATTTTCGCAATATTATTCTAAAACAATCACTTCTTATCGTGATTTACCTAAGTTATATAATCAATGGTGCAATGTGGTTCGCTGGGAAAAACGACTAAACTCTTTTTTAAGAGGTAAAGAGTTTTGTGGCAAAGAAGGACACACTGTGCATATTTAACGAACAAGAAGCGATGCAGCAAACTTTATCCATCATGATATTTATCAAAAGTTAGGCAAAAAACTTTTAGCCCTTCCTTGCTTTTGTATGTGGCAAAAAACCGAAACAGAAAAAAATTTGCTGGAGCCCTCTCATCACTTATTCTATCAGAGCGTTAATGCATGACGGACAAGCTCTTCAAGCAGGGACTTCTCATTACTTAGGTGCTAATTTTGCTAAATCGTTTCAAATCCAATTTCAAGATTGCGACCATCAAAAAAATATGTTCATCAAACATCTTGGGGCGTTTCTACACGTTTAATTGGAGCTTTAATTATGGTTCACAGCGATGATGAAGGACTAGTTTTACCGCCTTATGTTTCTCCCTATGCAAATTGTAATCATTCCTTTGCAACCTCCAAAGATGATGCAGTAAAACAAACATCCGAAAACCTCTTTTCCATCCTTCAAAAAACTATCGCGTTCATCTCGATCTACAAGATAAAACTGCTGGTTGAAATTTAGTCAATATGAACTTAAAGGTGTTCCTTTGCGTATAGAAATTGGCAAACGTGGTTTAGAAAATGATAGTTTATTTTTCAAAGATATAACCGCCAAACAAATATCACCCAAAACTAAAGATTTGCCATCTCAAATCCCGCAATTATTTGAAACCATCCACAATAACATGTATCAAAAAGCACTACAACTTATTTAGAACAAATCGCAAACAAGCTACCCATGAAGAATTTAAAACTTATCTCAAACAAGGTGGTTATGTAGCAATGAGACATTTCAGGAACTGATGCCGAATTGCAAATTAAACAAGAAACTTAGGAGCTACTGCCAAGTTATTTTAGAAACTAATTTAATTACTGCTAACTGCCCTGTGACTAACAAAAAAGCCTTCAAATGTCTTATTTGCTAGAAGCATTAAATTATATTTTAAAAATGATGATTTGTTATAAAAAGCCAACCAAAAGTTTCAACACATTTTAATACTAAATCATTTCTCCAAATATTTTCTTTCTTTTATAAACATTTCATTTTTACATTTTTACCCCCACAACCACTATTTTTTAATTATTCAAAAACTTACCCAGAGCTTGACATTTCATACTAAAAAAGCTATAATTAAGGAATTGTGTTAAATGAAAAGGAGTTTTTATGAAGCGACATATCAACCTAGTAAATCAAAGAAAGAACTCATGGTTTTAGAGCCAGAATGGCAACTGTTGGAGAGGATGCAAAGTTATTGTTGGTAAAGAAGATATTTTGCATGACGCGTTACGGTAACTAACAGTTTAAAAAATCAACCAACTTGATTTTGATTAATTCAAATTCAAAAATAAAAAAAACCGCTTTTTTCGGTGTTTTTTTTGGATACTTTTATTGCTATTGTAGCAATACGTAACTCGGAACGTAGCTTTTTAATAAGAC
>NZ_CP169277.1:404309-409224 GCF_041920595.1 Areca yellow leaf disease phytoplasma | reverse complement strand
GTTGGAGGATGCAAAGTTATTGTAGAAGAAGAGCTAAGGACGTTTGCAACTAACAGTTTAAAATCAAACTAACTTGATTTTGATTAATTCAAACCAAAAATAAACACCGCTTTTCGGTGTTTTTGATAAATTTCTTTTTATTGCTATTGTATCATTAATAATTGTGGAATTTATATTTTTTAAAATGGTTAATTGATGTTTTGAATATAAAGTTAAAATTTTAGGATTATTAAGAAGATGAAAAAGAAAATATATTCTTAAAAAGAAAGCGAAATCACCCCTGTTTTTAAATCTAAAAAAGATGCGGGAACTCACTTTTATTATTTATTACGTCAAACAAACTGCCTTTCCTCATTTTAAATTTACTTTAAGTGTTGGCAAAAAATATGGTAAAGCCCACGAAAAGAAATTTAATTAAACGTCGTTTAAGAGCAATTATTAGGAGTGTTTCTCTTGCCTTAACCCCCAAAATGTTTTTGTTATTGTTATTAAAGCTCAAGCCAAAAGCCTAACTTTTCAACAATTAAAAAAACTTTCTTTTGCAATTTGCTACCAAAACTCGCATATTACTTTCAAATAACTAAAATAAGGAGTTAATTAAAATGGATGTTGAAATCATTCTTCAAAAAAAAAAAGTTTTTATTTTTAGCAATTTTTCTATTCAGGTTATTTTTGGCTCCTTACTCCTCCAAAGCGTGAAAAAATAGAAGTTTTGACAAAGTTTTTGTTTTTAAAAGTAGCGAAAAATATGAAGAATATTTTACAAATAATGATCCTTCTAAATTAAATGAATGTGCTGATATTTTTTGTGGTTTATGTTATCAATAATAACAAAGAAAGAAATTCAAATAGGCTATGCAAGACGAATTTAAAGGCATGTTAAATAAAACAAGCAAGCAAAATATTTTTAATTTAATGAAAAAACCAGATCCTGGAAGTAGAAGATGTTTCTAATTTTGATCTTTCTAAATTAAATAAAAAAGAATATTTTTTAACTTTTAAACCAGATGCTGATGTTTTTAAAAATAAAAACGATAAAGAAAAACCGAATTCAAAAATAAATTAATGAAGGATTTTTAACAGTTTCTGCAGGCACTAATGATGATTATATTCAAAACAATAAATATCAAAAAAAAGAATTAAAAGATGCATTAGAATTTAGAACATATGAAGATAAAAACCCTCTTTCTTTAGAAAATATAAAATTAGATTTTGACAAAGAACATTATGCAGAAAATATCAAAAACACTTCCAATAATGATTCATCTAACAATATTGATATTAAATTTACAAACAACAATAACGACCATTTAATATCTAGAAAACTTTTTATAACTAATTCTTCAGTTCCAATTCAATTTCTTCTAGACTGGAATGGAGCCTGTTTGGTTATTTTTGGAATGTTTTAATAATTTCAATTGGCTCTTTTTTATATTTTTTCTCAACTTTCTTAGTTTCTGGTGCTTCTGGTATGTTTTTTGTCAACTTAGGGTTAGGAATTGTTTTAGCTACTATTTTCATCCGTACTTTAACTTGGCCTATTTATACTAAAACAAGTACTTTGAGTATGAATATGAGTTTAATTTAACCCGAAATTGAAAAAGTAAAGCAAAAATATGCTCTCAAAAAAGAATCCTGCCTCAGCTCAAAAAATGCAGTTAGAAATTTTAAAAAGTTTATCGCAAAAAATAATTTTTCTTTTTGGGGGCTTTTTTATTGTCTTTCTTACAACTTCCCTTATTTATTGCAATTAATCAAACCTTAAGTCGTTTTATTATTCCTGGAGTGTATTTTTGCAACTGATAAATTAATTGAAAAGCCCTTTTAGGATTCATTAATTTAAACCCTTCTAATCCCAATAATGCTTTTGTTATCTTTTTGCTTTCTTTTTAGTGGGAGCAACGATGTTTATTTTGAATAAAATTAGTTTAAAAAACCAGATTATTTAAAAACCCCTTCTTATCATTTGACTTCAGAACAAAAACAAAAAGCTAAACAATCAGAAAAAAGAAACATGAAAATTATGAGTGTTGTTATGATTTTAATGATGGTATTTTTCTCGCGTTCTAACCCAATATTGTCTTTATATTGGATTGTTGGAAACACCTATACTATTTTCCAAACTTTGCTCACTTTCAGAAAAAGATGCAACAAAAATATTTTGCATTAAAACAAAACGCTTTATAAAAACTTTTTCCTTCATCAATACTTGCAACAATTCAAAAAATCAAACTAAGTAAAAAAACAAACAAAACTTTTATATTTTTTCTGCAGTTCTTAATGTTCATCCTTATAATTTTTAAAAAACATTTTTTGGAAAGCAATATATTTAGTTAGGATAATTTCTTCATAAATATATTTTTTATTTTTCAAAAAAAATATTTCAAACACCATTATCTAATTCCAAAAAATGTTTTTCCAAACCCCAAATTCCTATCAAAAATAACAACCCAAATTAAAATTTAAAAAAATCAAAAAAGCTTGCTTTTCATTTTTATATGTGCTATAATATTTAAGGTAAATAAATTTGAAATTGTTAAGCAATTTCGGAGGGATAGCGAAGTGGCTAAACGCAGCAGTCTGTAAAACTGTTCCGTAAGGTACGGTGGTCTGAATCCACCTCCCTTCACCATTAATTTTTTTAATCTTTGAAAACTGAAGATGATAATTAACGAATATTTTTTAATTATTTTTTAACACCTTAAAATTGACACCAAAAGCAATTTTTGATGCATCAATTTTGTAACATACGAAGAGTTTGATCCTGGCTCAGGATTAACGCTGGCGGCGTGCCTAATACATGCAAGTCGAACGGAAGTTTAAGTAATTAAACTTTAGTGGCGAACGGGTGAGTAACGCGTAAGCAATCTGCCCTAAGACGAGGATAACAGTTGGAAACGACTGCTAAGACTGGATAGAGACAAGAAGGCATCTTTCTTGTTTTTAAAAGACCTAGCAATAGGTATGCTTAGGGAGGAGCTTGCGTCACATTAGTTAGTTGGTGGGGTAAAGGCCTACCAAGACTATGATGTGTAGCCGGGCTGAGAGGCTGATCGGCCACATTGGGACTGAGACACGGCCCAAACTCCTACGGGAGGCAGCAGTAGGGAATTTTCGGCAATGGAGGAAAGTCTGACCGAGCAACGCCGCGTGAACGATGAAGTATTTCGGTACGTAAAGTTCTTTTATTAGGGAAGAATAAATGATGGAAAAATCATTCTGACGGTACCTAATGAATAAGCCCCGGCTAACTATGTGCCAGCAGCCGCGGTAATACATAGGGGGCAAGCGTTATCCGGAATTATTGGGTAAAGGGTGCGTAGGCGGTTAAATAAGTTTGAGGGTTCATGCATGCTCAACATTGTGATGCTATAAAAACTGTTTAGCTAGAGTAAGATAGAGGCAAGTAGAATTCCAGGTGTAGCGGTGAAATGCGTAGAGATCTGGAGGAATACCGGTGGCGAAGGCGGCCCCCTGGACGAAGACTGACGCTCAGGTGCGAAAGCGTGGGGAGCAAACAGGATTAGATACCCTGGTAGTCCACGCCGTAAACGATGAGTACTAAACGTTGGGTAAAACCAGTGTTGAAGTTAACACATTAAGTACTCCGCCTGGGGAGTACGGCCGCAAGGTTAAAACTCAAATGAATTGACGGGGGCCCGCACAAGCGGTGGAGCATGTGGTTTAATTCGAAATTTGATGAGCTCATGCATGAATATAGATTGCTAAAAATTGAAACAAAAGTTAAAAAGCATGCTAAGTTCATCATCTCATGAAAATACCAATCTTACAAATGAAAATAATGATTTAAAAGCTAAGATTGATGTTTTAGAAAAATAAAAGAATGCTTTGTCAATGAAAAATAAAGTTTTAAAAAGACCCAAGGTCATTATTTCAAATAATGAACTTTTAAAGAAAAATAAAGACCTTGAGAAAGAAAATCAGAAATTCAAAAATGAGCTTGAAAAAGTTAAACCATTTGTTGAAAAGTTTACATATAGTTTTGAAAAGCTAAATCTTTTATTGAATAATCAAAGAGCAGTTTTCAACAAAGCAGGTTTGGGTTTTAGACCACAAAAATAGCAAAAAATTTTCAAGAATTTCTTTATACCTACATCATCTAGCATTACATATTTTTCTTGTAAAAAATTAGGTCATAAAGCATATCAATGTGATCTTAGAAAAATTAATAATTTTAAGAAGATTTGGGTTCCAAAAGGAACCACCTTTAGTACTAACCCAAAAGGACCCAAGATGGCTTGGGTGTTGGGTTCGGGAACCAGTGAAGCGTGGATTTCAAAAATTTTATGAAATCAGGTCCGAACCCTAATCCCAAAATCTCCTTATTAGCAATTAAAACTATGACTACATGCATGTCCAAATTTAAACATAGTTTAGATACTAACCTCAGATCGCTATATCCAATCTGATGTAGAAATAAACTCCAACTTGAGTAACCTTTTGAACACACCAGGCGTCCACTTGTCCGCCCTCCGATGGTGATCCACACTGGCAGATGATCAAGACACTGACTCCTTAATTGGGTTCCTTCCAATCAAGTTCTACCCCAAGAACTTGATATATGGGCTATTGGCTAGGACTCCTCTAGCCAAACACTGACTAAACCTTCTCTCTTACCCTTCTCCTAGTTTTTTAGCAACTTTGGCCCCTTAAGACACTCTTGTCTTAAGAATAAGCCCTTGTCCTAAAATGAGACAAGGCTTGTCTTGGAGGGAGAAGAAAATTAAGACAAAATTGTCTTAATGTAAGAAAGAAAGAAAGAAGAGGCGCCTTCTTCCTTTACCGTCGGAGAGTTTCTCTTCTGACTCTCCTTCTGTTCTGAGATTCGACAGAGCCTAGGCTCTGTAAAGGAATCAAAGAGGAAAGAAGTTAATACGTAACTGGAACGAAGTAC
>NZ_CP169277.1:400504-404209 GCF_041920595.1 Areca yellow leaf disease phytoplasma | reverse complement strand
AGCCTTCGTTCCAGTTGCATTGCTGTTAAGTCCTTAGTACTGACAATAGTTCTTTATTGAGCGAAGATAGGGAGTGCCAAGGTTTGTTTTATAAAAAAGAATAAAAAGAGGATTAGCTCAGTTGGGAGAGCGTCTGCCTTACAAGCAGAATGTCGGGGGTTCAAGTCCCTCATCCTCTACCAAAAACTGCCTACGTAGCTCAGTTGGTTAGAGCATCTGACTGTTAATCAGAGGGTCTAGGTTCGAGTCCTAGCGTGGGCGCCATCTTTGTTGTGTTTTCTTTTTTCCTTGAAACCCACATTTTTTAAATTAGTATTTTTCTAATTTATTAAGTCAATTTTACAATCAATGATTGGCTTATTTTTTTTAACAAAAATTCTCTTTTTTAAGAAAATAATTTTAAATTGATTTTTTATAAATATCACTTAAAATTAAAATAATTATCTAATTATTAAGCTAGTTTGTTGAAATCAATTCAAAATCTAGCTTTTTTTATTTTTATATATTTTTTTATCACATCAAATTCCCCCCCAACCCAGTTACTTAAAGGAGTATCTTCATGTTAAAAAAGTTTTTGAAACTACTAATTTAAAAAAGAATTCTTTTCAAGTCAGAATAGGAACTTACGCCAGAAACGTTGATGCTTCCATTTTAGTACGCTACCAAGATACAGTGGTTCTTACAACTACTGTTTTTAGTCATAAACCCAATAATCTTGATTTTTACCTCTTACTGTTATTTATCAAGAAAAATTATATGCTGCTGGAAAAAATTCTGGCAGTTTTTCACGCCGAAGGACGTTTCCAACGATCACATGAAATCCTCACTTCACGCCTCATCGACCGTTCTTTACGCCCTATTCCCTGATTATTTTCAACAAGAAGTGCAAGTAATTAAGCCACAGTTTTAAGCCTAGACCCTGATTTTAAAAGCGAGCTTGCCTCCATGCTTGGAAGCTCTCTTTCTATTGATTTCTGAAATCCCTTTTGAAGCTATTTCGGAGTTTATGTAGGAAAAATCAACGACAAGTTTATCATCAATCCCACTTTGGTAACAACTTGTCAATTCTACCTACATTTGATGGTTGCAGGTACCAAACACAACGTTACTATGATAGAAGCACACGCCAATGAAGTTAGCGAACAAGACTTTTTAGAAGCCATTAATTTTTGCTCACCAATATATTAAAAACTGTGCTTATTTCAAGAAAATATCAAGCAACAATTTGCACTCAAAATAACAAACACCTTGAACCAAACCGAACAAACCCAACAACAAAGCCTTTTTTTGCAAACACCAATCCCAAGTTAAAACAAGCTATTTTAAGTTGCAACAGCAAAACGAATTTACAGCAATTAAAAGAACAAATCCTAGATCAATGCCAAACAAACTCCTTTTTTCAAAACTATTGACACTACCACTGTTTTTGATTACGAAGCCCACAAAAAACATTTACAAACAACAGAAACCCTATTTCAAAAATTATCCAAACAAGAAACACGTTCTTTAATTTTGCAAGAAAAAATAAAGTTCAGATAAAAGAGGATTAGAAGAACAAGAATCACTTTGAATCTCAAATTGATTTGTTGCTCCCCGCGCTTCCATGGTTCTGCTTTGTTTACTAGAGGGACAAACCCAAAGCCTTGCTGCAGTGACCCGGTAGGATGTTTATCAGAAAGCAAAATTTATTGACGTGTCTAAGCGACGAACAAAATAAATTAGTTTTATAGCTTCATTACAACTTTCTCCAGTTGGTTCAGTTGGTCGTTATACTGCCCCTAGTAGACGAGAAATCGGACACGGCACTCTTGCGAAAAAGCCATATCTCTTGCTTCTTGCCCGAAGAAAAGACTTCACATCATAGAGTAATTTTGAAATTTAATCTAACGGCTCTTCATGCCACTGTTTAGGCCATTTCATACATTAATGGTAATTGTAGTTCTTTTAAAAAAGCAGTTGCAGGAATGTCAGTAGGATTAGTTGACTACAAATTATGAATAAATACGTTATTTTAAGCGATATCAAGGTTTAGAAGACCACGTTGGAGACATGGATTTAAAAATCGCAGGCACCAATAAAGGAATTACTGCTTTACAAATGGATCTTAAAATTCAAGGAATCCCTTTTAAAATTTTGCAAGAAGCTTTTGCAAGCGCTTCAAAAAGGACGCCTTCATATTTTAGAACACATGAGCCAAACAATTTCTCAACCTCGTTTAGAAGTTCTCGTTTAAAGTACGCGCCTAAAGTTTGTATGATGCAAATCAAACCAGAAAAAATTCGTGATATATTGGAAGTGGTGGCAAAATTATCAATCAAATTATTGAATCTCATGATGGTGTAAAAATCGATATTGAACAAAAGACGGACGCGTTTTTTAATGCATTCCAACTTAGAAACAGTCAAAAAAACAGTCGCTTTTATTGAAAGTTTAATCCAAGAAATTCAAATAGGCACTTGTTATCAAGCCTCTATTTTGCGTTTTTAAGTGACAAACAGGAAAAATGATTGGAGCTGTGGGCACAAGTTTGTCCAAGGAATCGAAGGACTTATCCACGTTAATCAAATGAAATTTCAAAAAATCACCGATGTTTTAAAAATAGGTGAAACAGTTTCAGTTAAATGCACCAAGGTCAACGACCGCGGAAGAATTGATTTTTTGTTTTTATCTAAAAATACACAAGAAAAAACTCTTAGTTTGGCTTTCAAAAATTATTACCAATACCCATTAATTTATAAAAAAAATACCGATATCATTTAAGAAAAGTGTGGTGGTTGTGCATGAATGAATCTTTAAATAATCCCAATATCGCAACAAAACAAAACTTTACAGGACTAACTAACAAGCAAGTAGAACAAAAAAAAAACTGCGGGTCAAGTTAATGTTTCTAACTATAAAAATTCTAAAAGTATTAAAGATATCTTATTTAGTAATTTATTTAATTATCTTAATTTGTTGATTTTAATTGTAGCATTAATCATTATTTTCATAGAACAATATGAACATTTATTTTTTTAGTAGTTTCTTTAACCAATGTTTTTATTAGTGTTATTCAAGAAATTAAAGCTAAAACTAACTCTTGACAAAGTATCTTTGTTGATAAAAAACCATTCTCAAGTAATAAATAGTCAAAAAGAAAAGGTTTTCTTCTGATTTGGATTTTTGGGAGATCTTTTATTTTTGGAAGCAAGGAGAACAAATTGCAGCTGATGCCAAGTTAAAATCGAATTGTTTTAGAAGTTAACGAATCACTTTTAACTGGTGAATCCTAAGAATAGTTATCAAAAAAGAAAATGATTTTTATACTCTGGTAGCTACGTGGTATCAGGTCAAAGTTATGCCGAAATTGTAGCTGTAGGAAGTGATATGGCTGTTGAAAAGTTTCCCAAGAAGCTAAAAAATACAAAAAAACCGACCACTCCTTTAATGCAAAACTTATCTTCGTTAATCAAAACAATCATTATTTTTTGTCACACTTTTTGCTATTATTTTTAGCTTTTTTTTGCTTTTAATAAAAGAAAATAATAAAATCAGGTTTCAGGCGTAAATTCCTTACTAGGTTTGTGTGGCATGATGATAGCAATGCTTCCTTTGGGACTTTTTTTTGCTGACTAACATTTCTTTGGCAGTAGGTTTTGTACGTTTAGCGACAAAAACTTGTACTTAATCTATTTGAGATCAGAATGTTAGCTCAAAAGCAATACG
>NZ_CP169277.1:385390-400404 GCF_041920595.1 Areca yellow leaf disease phytoplasma | reverse complement strand
TGTACTTCGTTCAGTTGTTTTTTTATCCTTGTACTTCGTTCCAGTTACATGCTATAAAATCTCTATTTTGTTTTTTTACCAAAACTATTATTGCTTTTTATGCTTGCATTTTGCTGTTATTTTATTTAATTTTTAAGGCGTCCTTGCTACTATCCATTATCACCTTTGGAAATTACAATTTGTCATGGATTATTGGTCAATTGGCATTCCTTCGCTTTTTTTATCTTTTGAAAAACAACGAAATTATCAGCAAAAACTTTTTACTTAATAATCTCAAAAAAGCCTTTCCCTATGCAAGTCTAGCTTTTATTAGTTATGTCTTAACTTTTGGTGTGCGAATTGGTTTTTTATCAACCCAAACTCCCGATTTCAAAACAATTAGAAACAGTTTCTAATTTTGTCATTTTGCTTTCCACCTTCATTTTATTTACTGTTTTATTTAGAATTTCTAAACCTTTAAATCTAGCTAAATTATTTTTATTTGTATCAATGTTAATAGGATTTATGACAGCTGCATTTATTTTGGATGTTTTGGAAAAAGAATGTCTCAATTCGATAAACTTGAAAAAGTTTTATTAGTTTTAATCATCATTTTATCCCTGTGTCATAACCCAAATCTCCCAAAAACACCATCCAACAAAAACTACAAAATCAGAGAAGAAAACAAATAATTAATATGATTATTTACGGAAAAAACCCCATCAAAGAAGCAATTAAAGCGCAAGAGAAAAAATTTATCAACTATATTTAGATGCAAAATTAAAATTAAATATTTTTTATAATGTTTTTGCAAAAACACAATATTGCTTATCAATTAGTTTGACAAAAAGTTTTTGCTCTGATCTAACCAAACAAAAAACCCATCAAGGAGTCGCTGCCAATGTTTGTGACTACACTTTTTACGACTTAGACACTTATTTAGATTCTGCCAAATTCCAAAAATTCTTAATTTTAGACTCCATTAATGACCCTCATAACTTGAGGAGCCATTTTAAAGAACTGTTGAAACTTGTGCTTTGGATAGTGTTATTATGAGTAAAAAACATCAAGTCCCACTCAATTCCACAGTTGCCAAGAATTTCTTGTGGTGCCTTGGAATACACTAAAGTTTTTTAGTTACTAATTTGCATCAAACCATTTTAAAACTAAAAAAAAAAAATCAAGTTTTAATCGTTGGTACCGATAGCAATTCTTCCCAATCTTTTCTGCAAATCTAAAAACAGTTCTTTGGCTATTATTGTTGGCAACAGAAAGAATAGGCATTAAAATTTATTAAAACAGCAATGTGATTTGTTGGTTAAAATTCCCTATGTATGGAAAAAATCAATTCTTTAAATGTAAGTGTTGCCGCTGCATTAATGATCTACTCCACTTTTATTTTTGGCGATAATTAACCCTTGCCTCCTCCAAAAGAAAAAACTAATCACGAGCATTTTTTAAGCAGCTAATCATTTTGTCTAATTTACAGGTTACTGTTAGTTTTTCTTACCATCTTTCATCCAACATTCCAAATATTTTCTTCCACAGGATATTTTTTTGCACCTAAACAATTTTTATATTTTATTTTTGCTAGCTTTTTGATTTATGATATAATAAAAAAGATGTTTTGAAAATAAATTAATGTTTTTTTTTTTTTCAACTTTCTAACATAAAAGGACTATTTTTTTTTGAAAAAAAATATTTTAGTTTGTGTTTTGTGTCTAGAGAAACCGCAATTACAATACCAACCACGATCCAATCAAAGCCCAAAACGTTTAACTTTTAAAAAATATTGCTCTTATTGCAACAAACACACTTTGCATCAAGAAACTAAGTAAAGGTTTTTAACTTTATGGAATTAAAATAGCAAGAAAGCGAAAAACAAACCAAATCCGAAGTTATTAGAAGTAATCAAAAGAGAATATAGTTGGCTCAATATTTTACTAATTACCACTTCCTATTTTGTGTCTCTTGCTCTTTGTGGGCAATTATTGCAACAAAAACATTTTGAAACTATGCATTGGGCATTGCCTTTTGCTTTGTAGTTCTTTGTTTTTTTTATTTTTGCGATAGGTTCATTTGCTTTTTCAAAGATGCATTTTTACCAAATTTGTAACATTAGTTGGCCTTCCTTAAAACAAATTTTGTTTAAAACATTACAAGTTATTTTTTCTACATTGTTCTTAATCCCTTTTTGTTCATGCTATAGATTCTCATGTTATTGGCAAATTAACCCAATTTTGTGTCAAAATCAAAAATTTGTTGAGCAAATAAAATGAATAAAACAGAAAAACAAATAAAAAGAGACACAAGCGCAAGAACAACAAGATCAAGAAAAGACTCCCAAAATACATGTCACCTTAAATGGTATATTGCTCAAACTTATTCAGGTTATGAAAATGTTGTAAAAGACGATTTGTTAAGAAAAAGGAGTCAGAAAGCATTGGCATAGGTGATTTAGTATCTAATGTTTTGTCTCCCAAAGAAGAATATTATGAAACTCGTTTGGATGGAAAAAGGTTAAAAAGAGCGTAAAATGTACCCTTATTACGTTTTATTCAAATGATGATTACTGACCGATCTTGGTTTGTTGTCAGAAACACTCCGCGAATTACTGGTTTTTTAGGTTCCAGCGGGATGGGTTCTAAACCCAGTTCCTTTATCTGAAAACGAAATCAATCCTGTTTTATTAAAAATGGGCATCATCAATAAACCCGATTATAAAAATTTTATCGGCAAAAAAGTAGAAATTATTTCTGGTTCTTTTCGGGTCAAATAGGGCAAGTATCAAGTATTGATGACGACCGTGAAAAAATGACAGTGGAAGTAGATTTGTTTGGTAGAGCAACTCCAGTAGAAATTTCTTTCAACGACTTTAAAGAAATATCTTAATTTTTGCATAATTTCTAACATTTTTATCAAATATTTAAAATTTATGTTAAAATAAGTTGTCTAAAAAATTTTATCATATTTTTTTATGTTACAATATCAACAATATTCCAAATTTAATGAAACGCAAACAAAGAATAAACAACTCAAATTATCAAGTTTTTTATTTCAAGTCCCCGTTCCGAAAGAAAGGTTTTTTATGGCTAAAAAAGTTGTTAAAACGGTAAAATTACAAATTCCTGCAGGAAAAGCTAATCCAGCTCCTCCAGTAGGACCTGCTTTAGGGCCAAGCCCAAGTTAATATTCCTGCTTTTTGTTCCCAATTTAACGAAACAACTAAAGATCAAATGGGTTTCGTTATCCCTGTTATCGTTTCTGTTTATGAGGACAGAACATTTACTTTTGTAACTAAAACTCCTCCAGCAAGTGATCTTTTAAAAAAAAAAAGAAGCTGCTAGGTAAATTGAATCTGGTTCTGCTAATGCAAGCCAAACCAAAGTAGCTACTATCACCCACAAACAAGTAGAAGAAATCGCCAATTTAAGCTTCCAGACCTAAATGCTTATTGCGTTGAAAAAGCTTGCAAAATCATTGAAGGCACAGCTCGTAATATGGGAATTTTAGTAAAAGGTTAAAATATTAAAATAGTTTTACCCCAATTATTCAAATTTCAAATTAAAAAATTTCTAAAAAAATGTCAAGTTGTTTTGAGAAAGGAATTACTGCGATGAAACGAGGCAAAAAATATTTAGCATCATTACAAATGTTTGATGTTGTGCAAAAACATATCCGCTTCAAGAAGCTATTAGCTTAGCTAAACAAACTCAAGTTGCTAAATTTGATGCTGCGGTAGAATGTGCTTTTCATCTAAATTTAGATCCTAAAAAAAGTTGATCAAAATTTAAGAGGAGTTTTAGTTTTACCACATGGCACTGGTAAAGTCTTAAAAGTAGCAGTTCTTGCTAAAGGAGAACAAGCTAAACAAGCACAAGAAGCCCAAACGGGTCTACTACGTAGGCGACCAAGATTTAATTGATAAAATTGCCAAAAACTGGTTGGATTTTGATGTCTTAGTTGCTACTCCCAAAATGATGCCGCAATTAAGTAGAATTAGGGCGCCTTTTAGGACCCAAAGGACTAATGCCTAACCCTAAAACAGGTACTGTAAATAAATGATGTTTTACAAGCAGTCAAAGAAAATTAAAAATGGTAAAATTGAATACTGCCTAGACAAAAGCGGGAATATTCACGCCATATTAGGTAAGGTTTCTTTTGATGAGACAAAATTACTAGAAAACTTAAAAAACTTTATATCTTCAATTAATGGCTGTTAAACCTCGTACAGTGAAAGGCACTTACATTAAAAGTGTTACTATTTCAACTACGATGGCACCAGGTATTAAAATTGACCCTGTTACAATTTCACAATAATCAAGATCAAAATTTTGAAGGAAGGAAAAGGGCATAAACATGATAAAACTCAGTTAGCCAAAAAATAGATTCAGTTGTTGTTTTGCAAGAAAAAATTAGCAATGCCAAAACAGTTATTGTTTTTGAATATGCAAGCTTACCGGTAAGCTCTTTTATGCAACTGCGTCGTGAGTTAAAAAAAACTAGTTGTGAAGTAAAAGTATATCCCAAAAACATCATGCAAAGAGCTGTTACCAACGCCAAACAAGCTGATTTAGTTACCTTTTTAAAAGGAGCAAAAGCTTTTAATTATTATTCCATGAATATTACAGAACCAATCAAAACCAGATTTATAATTTTGCTAAAAAAATAAAGCAGTTAAAATAGTTTCTGGAATCGTGGAACAAAAAATTGTCTCCTTGCAAGAAATAAACACCTTAGCTACTTTGCCTTCAAAAAGAACAAATGAAGAAGTAGCTGTCTAATGTTGCTGTAACTTTTTTGCAACATTTTTAAAGCAATTTCTATTCAAATATGCTAGTACAAAACCAAAGAACAATAAAACCCCCAACAATAAACAATTAATTTATGAATGAAAAGATTATAACAAAGGAAATTTACATGGCTAAGTTAACGAAAAGCTTTTGTATCGGCTTTAAAAAAGAAATGTCTTTATTAGAGATTAAAGAATTATTAGATGGTTTGAAAGAAGAGTTTGAAATTGACCCAACTGCTTTGCTTGATTGCAGCTCCTGGAGCAAATAATGCAGCTGAAGTAGAAGAAAAAACCGAATTCACAGTAGTTATGAAAAGTTTTGATGAAAAAAGAAACTTGCTGTTATCAAAACAGTGCGCGAAGTAACAGGATTAGGCTTGCTTGCTAGATGCTGCTAATTTTGTTAAAAGTTCCTGACTCTTTAAAGGCAAAAGAAAATGTTTCCAAAGCTTTAGCAGAAGATATCAAAAACAAGTTAGAACAAGCTGGAGCTGTTGTTGAACTTCAATAAATTATTATCTTGTAAGTAATATAAAAACCTGAGGTTTTTCAGGTTTTTGATCTTCCCCCATTGTTTTTATTTTTATACCCCAGCCCCCAAAACCAAAAATCGTGCAAAGACACAATTAAAAATAAAGATTTTGGCAAAACAAACTACCAATTAATAATTTATAGGAGCATAAGATGGGTTATCATAATGTCAAATATGGCAAAAAGCACAACGTCGTAATTATTCTAAAACAATTTATGATGTTGATTTGCCCAATTTAATTGAAATTCAAAACCAATCTTTTGATTGGTTTTTAAAACACGGTATTAAAGAATTGTTGCAGGATTTTTTGTCCTATTGAAAGTTATAATGGGGATTTAAAAATTCACTTTGGATGATTATTTTTTAGCACCCCAAAATATAGCATTGAAGAAACTAAAATTAAAGATATAAGTTATGTTGCTCCAATTATTTGTCAAAACTACTTTAGAAAATGTTTTAACTGGCGAAACTAAACAAAAGCAATATTTTACTTACTGAATTGCCTCTAATGACTCCCACTGGGACTTTTGTTATCAACGGAACTGAAGAGTAGTAGTTTCTCAAATTGTACGTTCCGCTAGCGTGTATTTTGCAGGTAATTTTGACAGCAAACTCAAGCAGAACCACTTATTCTGGATAAGTAATTCCTTCGTGGTGCTTGGATTGAATACGAAGAAGGCTCTAAAGAAATTTTGTATGCCAAACTAGATCGTTCCAAAAAAATCCCCTTGTCTAATTTTATTTATGCTCTAGGTTTTGACAGCAAAGAAGCAATCAGAAATGTCTTTGGCAAAAGCGCTATCCTTGATTCTGTTTTGATAAAGAAACTGATATGGACTCGAACAACAATGCTTTGGTAGAACTGTATTCTAAAATCCGTCAAGGCAGAAAAAGTTCCTGTCATTTCACTGCTAGAGATTTTATCAAGAACAAGACTTTTGATCAAAAAAAATACGACCTGGCCTAAAGTGGGAAAGATACAAATTTAACAAAAAACTAGACGTTCTTACCCGAGCTGAAAACACTTATTTGGCAGCCGATTTGTCAATCCCAAAACTCAAGAAATAATAATTGCACAAAGACGAACTTTTAACCAAAGAAAAAATTGCAATCCTGAAACAAAATCGTCATTTTTTGCTCAAGAAATCTTCGACGCTAAACATAATTTAGAAAACAGAGAAACTGATGAAGAGATTTTGCTTGCATATAAAAAGACCCCAAAAAACGAATTATTAACCAAAAACTAACATCATCAACTCTCGCACTGGTGAAGTTTTAGTAGCTAAAGACAATTTAGTTAACGACGATATTATCAATCATTTAAGACACAATATTCACAATCTTGATGAAAAAGTATCTAAATTTTTCTTAGGAACTGAATGTTTATCAAAAAGAAGCAGACCGTCAAGGAGTTTTTAACGAAATTTTAGAAGTCTATACTTCAAAAGACGAATCAGGTAAGCTATATCACAAAGTCAAGCTTATTGGAAACGACCAAAAGAGAAACCAAAAAAACACATCACTTTATCAGATGTTATTGCAAGTATTAATTATTATTTGAATCTTTATGAAAACGTGGCTTGTACTGTTGATGATATTGATCATTTAGGAAATCGTCGTTTAAGATTAATTGGAGAATTGTTAAAAAACCAATTCCGAATTGGTCTTACCAGAGCTGAAAAAAATATCAAAGATATGATTTCCACTAGCAAATTCAGCGAAGTTAACGGTCCAGGCGACCTAGTTAATTTTACTTTTTAATGAGTGTAATCAAAACTTTTTCACAAGTTCACGCTTATCGCAATTCATGGATCAAATCAATCCTTTAGCAGAATTAACCCAAAAAAGAGAGCTTCTTGTCCAAGGATCTATATGGTGGAAATCTGGTGGCCTGCTGATGCCAGCAGCTGGCGTGGGCTCATCCAAACTATAGATCTTTAGGGCAGCGATCTTGAAGTGGGTGATATAGTCATGATTCCTTGGTCTTGCTCTGGCGGATGGAGAAGAGGCTATCCACCTCCCTTGGCACCTTTCGACAGGCATCGAAGTGTGCCACAAACCTCCTTTCCAGCTACATTGGAAGGAGTCGATGCTATCGGGCTCGAGGAGGGTAAACCAGACTTGAGTGACCTTCCGGTGGCCGGAAAGGCGATGCACAGGAGGGCATCTGTCACCTCCTGGACTCTCGTGAGAGCTTTATAGCTCTCCAGGTGGTCCAGGGGGTCGGTGGTCTTGTCGTGGGATCCACGTGAAGCATGCGGAACCGACTCGGAATCGGTTCCTCTTGGATTTCCTCGGGAGAAGGGTGGTCGGGCATTATAGTCCACTGGCTTCCTTGGGGAGCTCTGCATGTTGGCAAGCTGGTGGGAGAGCTCCGCCAGTTTGCGCTCTTGCTCTTCCAGGTGCCTTTCGGCTGGACGCATGATGGCCTCGTCGGTGGAACCTTCCACCAAGGTCGCTGGAGAAGAAGGGGCCGATGGGTCGTGGTGAGGGGCCTTATCCGGCGGTGCTTGCTGCGCTTGGCGGCATCATTGTTCATCCACCGGGGATCGGCTCTCATGGTCCGCCGACCTGGTGTGGTTTCTCTTTCAGGGGGTGTAGTGACTCTCACCGCGAGGTTGGTTGGTACCCGCGGATGGGACAACATGCCTTGGATGGAGCACAGGCTTCCGCGGGAGCCCATGGCTTGGGTCACGGGGATCTTTGGCTAGGGTTGAGTGGCCAGGGAGTACTGCTAATGCTGCAATTACCTTATGGCTACGGTGCGTCTCTGTAGCTGTTGGACAAGTGCAGCATATTGACTATCTACTGAGGGTAGTTGAGGAGGAGCAGGAGGAGCGGGAAGTTTCCTTCCGGGCTGTGAAGGCCCGGAGGAGAGGGAACATCTCTCTCCTGGCTGGTGGAAGCTTCACGTCCGTGAGTTACCACCATGCTTGGAGTCAAGCTGTTCTTAAGCTTGTGGGGGGCTTGTCCATACAGGAGCTTTCATCATCCACCCCTTCCTGGCTTGTAGCTATGGGTTGTCGCCGGACCTCGGTCCCCTTCACCAGTCCTAACACTCCCGGACCTGCAAAACAAGGTTAGAGACTCGGTACGGGGATTCCGGCGGGGGCACTCCGACGGTCAAGTTAATGAGCAGTCAAAGTGGAACAGATCCACTAAGAGCGGATCCCCGTTGGGTCTCCATAGTTAGAGAGTCTTTGATGAGGAGATGAGTGAGAATGGGCTGTCAGCACTCTAGTTCTTGTGACAGGGCTCGCCGGACTCGCTCCTGCGAGTTCTCGGACCTCTGTGGAGGCTTTGCTTGTTCTCTCGTTTACATTATCAGGCACCCTCTTGATTGCTTACCTTTCCTTGCCCCTTCGATTGCCCTTTTAATTTATTTAGGTGCCCCAGACACTCGATTCCCCCTCAGGAGCCTTGGGGTCAACGGCCGCGTTCATTGGCCATTCCCCTGAGGTCGCCTCTTCTTACGGTTAGGAGTCAGAGTGGCAGAGCTTCTCATCCGCCGTCTTTGTCATGAAAGGAGCTGAGGCGGGACCTGTCCGGGGAGCGGGCACCCCAGACTCGAGGCATTGACCCTTGGCTCTCCCCTCCGAGGGGCTACCAGGTCCTGCAGCCACCGGATCTAGTGCCTGAATCAGGGTGTCCCTCCTAAATTGGTACAAATGATGTTTTGCGCACCGTTACAGATCTAAAAATGCTGTATTGGGTGCGTCAGACTGTGCGTGCTGGGCTCAGCAACATCCTTGGGGCCTGCACCTTCGGTCCTCCCGATGCTCCATGGAGAAGGCTCGCTACGAGCCGGGTGGACCCATCTGGGCGCCACGGCGAAGGAGCAAGGTGCTGGCTCGACTCAGAAGCGAGATAGACCCGTACAGGGTGCCTGGCGAAGGAGCGACGGGAGCCCGCACAGCCGAGGTGGACCCTGCAGGTTGACACTGGTGAAGGGTAGAGACAAGCTCCCATGGTAGGGGTGGACCCATGCGGGGGCTGTGGCGAGAAGGAGCGAGGGCCAACGGCTCGACCCAGTGGGGTGGACCCTGAGGGGAACTACGGTGAAGGGTGAGACGAGGCCCCGCAGGTCGAGGTGGACCCGCAGTGTCGACACTGGCGGAGGGACGAGGCAAGCTGGAAGCCGGCCCGAGGTGGACCCGGTGGGGGCACCACCGGCAGAAGGGTGAGATGCGGCTCGACTCGGGTCGAGGATGGACCCGTACGGGGTGCCACGAAGAGCGGTGGGCCCAGCAGCCCAGGAGGACCCATCTGGGTCGAAGCTCCTGGCGAAGGGACAGAGGCAAGCGACTTCACAAGGTGGACCCATCTGGGGGTGCCACTGTGAGAGGAGCAGAGGTTCCTGGCTCGACTTCGTGAGGTGGACGTCTGGGGTGCCACACAGCAAGGAGGCAGTGGGCCACTCGGTGAGGTGGACTGCAGGGTCGACATCTGGCGAAGGGGTAGAGACATGCTCGACTTCGACCAAGGGTGGACCCATCTGGGGGCACCACCTGGCGAAGGAGACAGGTGCCTGGCTTGACTCGGCCCGAGGTGGACCCATCTGGGGGTGCCACCTGGCTAAGAAGAAAGTGGCAGGCCCACTTCGGTCGAGGTGGATCCTACCTGGGTTGACACCTAGCGAAGGGGCAGAGGTGCGAGCTCGACTCGAGGTGGACGTGATCGTAGTTAAGCCACGTACGGCCCCGGGGAAACTCGGAGAGAACCTGCTGGCAGCCTTCCTTGACGCCGGTGGGTCTGACGCATGCTCCACGTCAGCGATCTTGCCATATCAGTATTAATATAGTATAATATAATATATTTATATAAAACATAAATTTATTATATTAAATTTATTTGGTATAAAAAATAATTTTTTAATTTTTTAATTTTATATAAAGTATGAATATTATAAAATATATTTTAATAATTTTTTATTTTATTTTATTTTATAAAACTTATAATATTGTAATATTATATAATAATATTATAAATATAATAATATTATAGTATATAATATAATGTTATACTATTTTATATTAATATATTTTATTTTATTTTATTGAATAATAAAATATAAAATTATATAATATAATATATAATATTATAATATAAATATAATATAACATAATATAATTTATATATTATTGGTGTGGCATAATCGTTGATGTCAAGCACATCTCGAGTCGACTTAAGCCATCTTGTGACGTCCTTTGGGGCAGTAATAGAAGCAAACATCAAGGTCGAACCCAGGTCAGAATTCGGCTCCCATCCGAGTTGAGCTCTGATAAATTCGTGCTCTCGCCATCAAGGTGAGCCCCCGGTGAGATCGGCTTTCATGCAGCAATTGAGGCTCCTGGGCGAGGTTGTGCTCCACCATCGGTCGAGCCTCGTCGGGGTTGGCTCTATCCGGTCGAGGGCTCACAATGGAATTGTGCTCCGCTCCCAGGAGTTGAGCCTCCGGCCGGGTCAGCTCCCATCGAGTCGAGCTCTCGATCGAGGTCATGCTCCCGCCATCCCAGGTCGAGCCCCGAGCCGAGGTCAGCTCCCATCGAGGACGAGCTCTGGTCGAGGTTGTGCTCCCGCCATTCGAGTCGAGCCGGAGTTGGTCAGCTCTATTTAGGTCGAGCTCCCAAACGAGGTCATGTCCTGCTATCTGAGGTTGAGCCTTTGACCAGGTCAGTCCCATCGGTCGAGCTCTAGTGGAGTCGTCTTTCCCGCCATCCAGGAGTTGAGCCCTGGTGAGAGTCTGCTCTCATCCGGTCATGCTCCGGTCAAGGTCGTGCTTCACCATCGGTCGAGCCACTGACTGAGATCAGCTCCATCCGGGTCGAGCTCTGGTCGAGGTCATGCTCCCACCATCCGAGGTCGGGCCCTTAGCCAAGATCAACTCCTATCCGGGGTCGAGCTCCCGGTCGAGGTCATGCTCCCGCCACCCAAGGTCGAGCCCCTAGTTGAGATCAGCTTCCATTCGGGTCGAGGCTCCTGGTCGGGTCATGCTCTCTCACCATTCGAGTCGAGGGCCCCGACCAATGCTCTTGCTCCCCATCTGAGGTCGATCTCCCAATCGGTCATGCTCCATGCCTCCAGGGTCGAGCTCCCGATTGAGGGTCGGCTCTGTCCAGGGGTCGAGCTTAGATGGGAATCGTGCTCCCGTATCCAGAGATCGAGCCCAATTGGGGGTTGGCTTTGCATTGGAGGTCGGGCTCGATCGAGGTGGGTGCTTCTGCCGTACGAGATGGAGTCCCAGAGGCCAGAGGTCCCGGCTCCATCAGGGTGAGCTCCCACGACCAAGGTCGTGCTCCCGCCATGCGGGTTCGACACACCCGTAGAGGTCGACTCTATCTGAGGTCAAACTCCGTGAAGTCGTGCTCCCATCATCGAGGGTTGAGCTCCCAGATATAGCTCCTACTCTCAGAAGGTGCTATCCAAAACCGGGAAGCATCATTAGTTGCCAGCTGGATCAGCAGGAAGTAAGGAGAAGAGGCTAGAGGAACTCGGGCTAAAGACCGGGGAACCCCGGGCCAGCACTGCCACTATAGGGAACGGTACATACCCTACCAGAGGTTTGGTCTCTGCAATGCGCCACCCACATGTTCTGCGCAATGCATGCTCCACCGGGCTCCAGGCTCTGTAGCATGCCACCCACATCTACGATTAGGTACAGCAGGATTACCGGTCCACTGCGCTACATGAAACCTGAACCTCCCCTAAGAGGAGTATCCTATTAAGGCTCCAGGCCTCGTAATACTCTGATGATCTCTCTTGGAATGGAAATGACCCACCGTAGCTTGGGGCTCAAGGCAGCACGGTGCCCACGCCTCCCACAGAAAACTGCACCACCAGAGGGACAAGATTTATACTATGCCGGTGAGCACCCCCAATAAAGATCTCCTTTTAAGGACCGGTCCGATAGTGGAAGGCCACTAACAAAAGAAAACCCCTTCCAAAAGGGGCACCAGGAAAGTGACATCCCAATAAAGCGCCAGACCTAATTTGGGCCATTCCTCTTATATAAAAATAGAAGAAGGGACTTCCAAGAAAAAGGGAGAAGACTGGTAAGAAAAATGGGAGCAAACCGGCAAGGAACCAACAAGGAGAATCTCCCCGCTCTCTCACTCCCATTCACTGGATCCTCCTTAATTCCATTTTCATTTTATCCCTCTGCATGGAGAGACTCCAAGCTCTTTACCATGGAGGCTTTGTTCCCCTTGATTGTCCCAACTGACTTGATCATCGGAGTGTCCCCGTCGGAATCCCCAGCCTGGGTCTCCTCTTTTTTGCAGGATAACCTAATCAAGGAGCTAACCAAGAAAAGGACCAAGCATGTAGAGGGAGCTCAACATGCATCACATATCAGAACTACAGGCCACGACAATCTAGGAGGCAACATATTAACATGCCAAGAAGGGGGTGGTGATGAACAATCTGTAGCATGACACTCTTGGTTGAGGAAGGCCTAACAACAAGTCCCCCCATAATTAGAAAAATACTTGTGGGCATCACGGCCCATGGTGACTACGTGCACGAGGCCTCCATCAGCCATGTCGAGGACCCTTCTACTTGCATGGTGAACAACGATTCGGAGAGGATCTCTTTGCTTCACCATCTCACCTCCGGAGACCTTTAATTACCACACTTGCCCAGCAGTCCATGCCTTGATCATACTTATTTTATCGGCTTCATCAGCTCTGATCCAGGCAACCAGTACGATGGCCGTCTGGGTGGCTTCTTTACCATTGATCCCCGTACTAGCACACGATTTTTGTGAGGGACCGTCACATGTGGCTTCTCGCCTACGGAGAGACCGGCAGGAAGATAGGAAGTGATAGCAAGGTATCTCGACTAGTCGAGAGAGCCGCTCTCCGACCTTAAGCCATGGTGCACTTTCGTGCCATGAAACGCAGAGCGTGGCGAGGGGAGCTCGGGCGGAGGTTTGCCAGGTGCCTTCTTCACCCTTGATAGCCTCAGGCGGGGGCCTCGGAGATGAGGGCCATCCACCAGCGAGTGAAAAGGTGCCTTGAAGAGAAAGAGCACAAGCTGGCCTACCTATCCTGCTGGTTTGCCAAGATTCAGGGCTCCCCCAGTCGAGCCCGTGGGTTATGACACACGCCCACCTTTCTCTCTCAGGATCCAAGAGGAACTAATTCCCAACCGATTCCGGATGCCCCATGTTGATCCCTATGATGGGGCCAACCGACCCCCTGGACCACATGTAAAGCTACAAGGCCCTCATGAGGGGTCCGAGAGGGGGGGCTACTGCAACGCCCTTCTCTGCATCACCTTTCTAGCCTACGCTGCGTAGAAATTTTTCCGGGAGCCTAATTCTCCCGACTCGAGCCAGGGAGCATCGACTCCTTCAAGCTAGAGCTAGAGAAGGTTTGTGGCATACTTTGATGCATGCAGGAAGATGCCACGCGAGGCTGATAGCCTCTTCTCCATCTGCTAGTAGGATCGAGAGCCACTCCAGGAGTTACGTATCTCAGTTCAAAGCTGCCACCCTGGAGGTCTATCACCTTGATGAGCCAATCGCCATGCTGGCAATGAAAAGAAGACTCAGGACCTCTAGCTTCACCTACTCTATTGATAAGAAGCTCCAAAGACTTACTCGGAACTCCTCCTCTGGGTCCATAAGTACATCTATTCAGAGGAAGCTGACCATACTAGGAGGGAGCTAGATGGGAGACCTTTGAAGAGGCAGGCCATTGGAGAAGCATATGGCCCCTCGACCTCAAAGAACGGTCTGGCCCCACGACGGGACCCAGGCCTAGAGCCAATCTTGCCAAGGAAGAGAAGTTCACTCCTCTCCTCACCCAGAGAGTGAAGATCCTCATAGAGATCGAGAGCGAGTGTTTGTTACATCGACCTCCACCCCTAAGATGATACTGTGCAGACATTGCTTGAACCCCTCTGCAGCTTCCACTGGGACCATGGCGCATGATCTTCCCGAGCAATGCGCCACTGAAGAGGAAGATAGAAGACCTGATCAGGCATGGCTACCTCGGGAAGTACATGAGGGAGGAGCTTCCCCGGTGGCCTAGAGGGGGGAATCTCGGCCACTTGCCATCGACAATCGGCCCACTGAGAAGCTGGTGGGAATGATCTCGTGGGGCACAGGAAGAAGTTCAAAGAGGTCCGGGGGGAGAGAAGAGAATGATGATGTGCTTTCCTATGAGGGGAGAGGGATCGGTTAGGGTGGACAACCTAAATAATGATGATGTTATCGTAGAAATGATGATAGCCAAAAATCCTATTGTTGATCCCTGGAATGATTTTGATGATTACAAAATATTGGAGCATGTATTTATTACTAACTCTTTCAATTATTCAAGAAATTTTTGTAGGAAGCATTTATCAATGTATCATTTATTTCCTACTTAGTTGAAGTTATTTCAGTATAATTGTGTTATTTGATGAAGAGTTGTATGAACAAATTGTATTGAAAATCTCAAAGTTGTAAAGCCTAATTCTTATTCTTGTAATCTTGTAAAAAAGGGCTAAAAATTAGTAAAAATGAGTTTGAATAGGTTAGATATCTTTTGTAAAATATTTTGAAGTATTAGAAAGACTTGTATTGGTTGGAGATACGTTTGGTTGAAATTTTGAAGAAGTTATGCTCGAGCTGACTCATGGACCAAGAGCCGACTCTTGATTCGGCATGACATGGAGGTTGAGTTTTAAAGTCTGAGTTGACTCGAATGTGGTGATTTGACT
>NZ_CP169277.1:373694-385290 GCF_041920595.1 Areca yellow leaf disease phytoplasma | reverse complement strand
AAAAATTCTTAATTTTTAGACTCCATTAATAAACCCTCATAACTTAGAACCATTTTCTAAGAACTGTTGAAACTTGTGCCTTTGGATAGTGTTATTATGAGTAAAAAACATCAAGTCCCACTCCAATTCCACAGTTGCCAAAATTTCTTGTGGTGCCTTGGAATACACTAAAGTTTTTTAGTTACTAATTTGCATCAAACCATTTTTAAAACTAAAAAAAAATCAGAAGTTTTAATCCTGCATTGTTACCAAATAGCAATTCTTCCCAATCTTTTCTGCAAATCTAAAAACAGTTCTTTGGCTATTATTGTTGGCAACGAAAGAATAGGCATTAGAAATTATTAAAACAACAATGGTTGTTGGTTAAAATTCCCTATGTATGGAAAAAATCAATTCTTTAAATGTAAGTGTTGCCGCTGCATTAATGATCTACTCCACTTTTATTTTTGGCGATAATTAACCCTTGCCTCTCAAAAAAACTAATCACGAGCATTTTTAAGCAGCTAATCATTTATCTAATTTGGGTTACTGTTAGTTTTTCTTACCATCTTTCATCCAACATTCATCATCATTTTCTTCAGGATATTTTTTTTTCACTTAATTTTTATATTTTATTTTTACTAAAACACTGATTTATGATATAATAAAAAAGATGTTTTGAAAATAAATTAATGTTTTTTTTTTTTTCAACTTTCTAACATAAAAGGAGCTATTTTTTGAAAAAAATATTTTTAGTTTGTGTTTTTGTGTCTAAACCGCAATTACAATACCAAACCGATCAATCAAAGCCCAAAACGTTTAACTTTTAAAAAATATTGCTCTTGTTACTAACAAACACACTTTGCATCAAGAAACTAAGTAAAGTTTTAACTTTATAGAATTAAAATATGGCAAAACAAACCAAATCAGTTATTAAAGTAATCAAAGAGAATATAGTTGGCTCAATATTTTACTAATTACCACTTCCTATTTTGTGTCTCTTGCTCTTTGTAGACAATTATTGCAACAAAAACATTTTGAAACTATGCATTGGTATTGCCTTTGCTTTGGATTCTTTTGATTTTTTTATTTTTGCGATAGGTTCATTTACTTTTTCAAAGATGCACATTTTTGCAAATTTGTAACATTAGTTAGCCTTCCTTAAAACAAATTTTGTTTAAAACATTACAAAGTTATTTTTTTCACATTGTTCTTAATCCCTTTTTGTTCATCACCATGATTCTTATGTTATTGGCAAATTAACCCATTTTGTGTCAAAATCAAAAATTTGTTGAACAAATAAAATGAATAAAACAGAAAAACAAATAAAAAGAGACACAAGCGCAAGAACAACAAGATCAGAAAAGACTCCCAAAATACATGTCACCTTAAGTAGTATATTGCTCAAACTATTCAGGTTAACAGAAAATGTTGTAAAGACGATTTGTTAAGAGAGTCAGAAGCATTGGCATAGGTGATTTAGTATCTAATGTTTTGTCTCCCCAAGAAAGAATATTATGGCTTTCGTTTGGATGGAAAAAAGGTTAAAGAGCGTAAAATGTACCCCCAGTTTTGGTTTTTATTCAAATGATGATTACTGACCGATCTTGGTTTGTTGTCAGAAACACTCACGGTACTGGTTTTTAGGTTCCAGCAGGATGGGTTCCTGGAAAAACCAGTTCCTTTATCTGAAAACAGAATCAATCCTGTTTTATTAAAAATGGGCATCATCAATAAACCCGATTATAAAAATTTTATCGGCAAAAAAGTAGAAATTATTTCTGGTTTTTCGGGTCAAATAAATGAAGTATCAAGTATTGATGACGACGTGAAAAAATGACAGTGGAAGTAGATTTGTTTTGGTAGAGCAACTCCAGTAGAAATTTCTTTCAACGACTTTAAAAGAAATATCTTAATTTTTGCATAATTTCTAACATTTTTATCAAATATTTAAAATTTATGTTAAAATAAGTTGTCTAAAAAATTTTATCATATTTTTTGTATTTACAATATAAACAATATTTGGAAATTTAATGAAACGCAAACAAAGAATAAAAACAACTCAAATTATCAAGTTTTTTATTTCAAGTCCCTGTTCCGAAAGAAAGGTTTTTTATGCATAAAAAAGTTGTTAAAACGGTAAAATTACAAATTCCTGCAGGAAAAGTAATCCAGCTCCTCAGTAGGACCTGCTTTAGAACCAAGCCCAAGTTAATATTCCTGCTTTTTAATTCCCAATTTAACAAGAACAACTAAAGATCAAATGGGTTTTCGTTATCCCTGTTATCGTTTCTGTTTATGAGGACAGAACATTTACTTTGTAACTAAAACTCCTCCAGCAAGTGATCTTTTAAAAAAAAAAAAAAGCTGCTAAAATTGAATCTGGTTCTGCTAATGCAAGCCAAACCAAAGTAGCTACTATCACCCACAAACAAGTAGAAGAAATCGCCAATTTAAAGCTTCAGACCTAAATGCTTATTGCGTTGAAAAAGCTTGCAAAATCATTGAAGGCACAGCTCGTAATATGGGAATTTTAGTAAAAGGTTAAAATATTAAAATAGTTTTACCCCAATTATTCAAATTTCAAATTAAAAAATTTCTAAAAAAATGTCAAGTTGTTTTGAGAAAGGAATTACTGCGATGAAACGAGGCAAAAAATATTTAGCATCATTACAAATGTTTGATGTTGTGCAAAAACATATCCGCTTCAAGAAGCTATTAGCTTAGCTAAACAAACTCAAGTTGCTAAATTTGATGCTGCGGTAGAATGTGCTTTTCATCTAAATTTAGATCCTAAAAAAAGTTGATCAAAATTTAAGAGGAGTTTTAGTTTTACCACATGGCACTGGTAAAGTCTTAAAAGTAGCAGTTCTTGCTAAAGGAGAACAAGCTAAACAAGCACAAGAAGCCCAAACGGGTCTACTACGTAGGCGACCAAGATTTAATTGATAAAATTGCCAAAAACTGGTTGGATTTTGATGTCTTAGTTGCTACTCCCAAAATGATGCCGCAATTAAGTAGAATTAGGGCGCCTTTTAGGACCCAAAGGACTAATGCCTAACCCTAAAACAGGTACTGTAAATAAATGATGTTTTACAAGCAGTCAAAGAAAATTAAAAATGGTAAAATTGAATACTGCCTAGACAAAAGCGGGAATATTCACGCCATATTAGGTAAGGTTTCTTTTGATGAGACAAAATTACTAGAAAACTTAAAAAACTTTATATCTTCAATTAATGGCTGTTAAACCTCGTACAGTGAAAGGCACTTACATTAAAAGTGTTACTATTTCAACTACGATGGCACCAGGTATTAAAATTGACCCTGTTACAATTTCACAATAATCAAGATCAAAATTTTGAAGGAAGGAAAAGGGCATAAACATGATAAAACTCAGTTAGCCAAAAAATAGATTCAGTTGTTGTTTTGCAAGAAAAAATTAGCAATGCCAAAACAGTTATTGTTTTTGAATATGCAAGCTTACCGGTAAGCTCTTTTATGCAACTGCGTCGTGAGTTAAAAAAAACTAGTTGTGAAGTAAAAGTATATCCCAAAAACATCATGCAAAGAGCTGTTACCAACGCCAAACAAGCTGATTTAGTTACCTTTTTAAAAGGAGCAAAAGCTTTTAATTATTATTCCATGAATATTACAGAACCAATCAAAACCAGATTTATAATTTTGCTAAAAAAATAAAGCAGTTAAAATAGTTTCTGGAATCGTGGAACAAAAAATTGTCTCCTTGCAAGAAATAAACACCTTAGCTACTTTGCCTTCAAAAAGAACAAATGAAGAAGTAGCTGTCTAATGTTGCTGTAACTTTTTTGCAACATTTTTAAAGCAATTTCTATTCAAATATGCTAGTACAAAACCAAAGAACAATAAAACCCCCAACAATAAACAATTAATTTATGAATGAAAAGATTATAACAAAGGAAATTTACATGGCTAAGTTAACGAAAAGCTTTTGTATCGGCTTTAAAAGAAATGTCTTTATTAGAGATTAAAGAATTATTAGATGGTTTGAAAGAAGAGTTTGGAATTGACCCAACTGCTTTAGCAGTTGCAGCTCCTGGAGCAAATAATGCAGCTGAAGTAGAAGAAAAAACCGAATTCACAGTAGTTATGAAAAGTTTTGATGAAAAAAGAAACTTGCTGTTATCAAAACAGTGCGCGAAGTAACAGGATTAGGCTTGCTTGCTAGATGCTGCTAATTTTGTTAAAGTTCCTGACTCTTTAAAGGCAAAAGAAAATGTTTCCAAAGCTTTAGCAGAAGATATCAAAAACAAGTTAGAACAAGCTGGAGCTGTTGTTGAACTTCAATAAATTATTATCTTGTAAGTAATATAAAACCTGAGTTTTCTCAGGTTTTTTAGTTCTACATTGTTTTATTTTTATACCCCAACCCCAAAACCCAAAAATCGCAAAGACACAATTAAAAATAAAGATTTTGGCAAAACAAACTACCAATTAATAATTTATAGGAGCATAAGATGGGTTATCATAATGTCAAATATGGCAAAAAGCACAACGTCGTAATTATTCTAAAACAATTTATGATGTTGATTTGCCCAATTTAATTGAAATTCAAAACCAATCTTTTGATTGGTTTTAAAACACGGTATTAAAGAATTGTTGCAGGATTTTTTGTCCTATTGAAAGTTATAATGGGGATTTAAAAATTCACTTTGATGATTATTTTTTAGCACCCCAAAATATAGCATTGAAGAAACTAAAATTAAAGATATAAGTTATGTTGCCCAATTATTTGTCAAAACTACTTTAGAAAATGTTTTAACTGGCGAAACTAAACAAAAGCAATATTTTACTTACTGAATTGCCTCTAATGACTCCCACTGGGACTTTTGTTATCAACGGAACTGAAGAGTAGTAGTTTCTCAAATTGTACGTTCCGCTAGCGTGTATTTTGCAGGTAATTTTGACAGCAAACTCAAGCAGAACCACTTATTCTGGATAAGTAATTCCTTCGTGGTGCTTGGATTGAATACGAAGAAGGCTCTAAAGAAATTTTGTATGCCAAACTAGATCGTTCCAAAAAAATCCCCTTGTCTAATTTTATTTATGCTCTAGGTTTTGACAGCAAAGAAGCAATCAGAAATGTCTTTGGCAAAAGCGCTATCCTTGATTCTGTTTTGATAAAGAAACTGATATGGACTCGAACAACAATGCTTTGGTAGAACTGTATTCTAAAATCCGTCAAGGCAGAAAAAGTTCCTGTCATTTCACTGCTAGAGATTTTATCAAGAACAAGACTTTTGATCAAAAAAAATACGACCTGGCCTAAAGTGGGAAAGATACAAATTTAACAAAAAACTAGACGTTCTTACCCGAGCTGAAAACACTTATTTGGCAGCCGATTTGTCAATCCCAAAACTCAAGAAATAATAATTGCACAAAGACGAACTTTTAACCAAAGAAAAAATTGCAATCCTGAAACAAAATCGTCATTTTTTGCTCAAGAAATCTTCGACGCTAAACATAATTTAGAAAACAGAGAAACTGATGAAGAGATTTTAGCATATAAAAAAGACCCCAAAAAACGAATTATTAACCAAAAACTAACATCATCAACTCTCGCACTGGTGAAGTTTTAGTAGCTAAAGACAATTTAGTTAACGACGATATTATCAATCATTTAAGACACAATATTCACAATCTTGATGAAAAAGTATCTGAATTTTTCTTAGAACTAAAGATATTTATCAAAAGAAGCAGACCGTCAAGGAGTTTTTAACGAAATTTTAGAAGTCTATACTTCAAAAAAGACGAATCAGGTAAGCTATATCACAAAGTCAAGCTTATTGAAACGACCAAAGAGAAACCAAAAACACATCACTTTATCAGATGTTATTGCAAGTATTAATTATTATTTGAATCTTTATGAAAACGTAGGCACTGTTGATGATATTGATCATTTAGGAAATCGTCGTTTAAGATTAATTGGAGAATTGTTAAAAAACCAATTCCGAATTGGTCTTACCAGAGCTGAAAAAAATATCAAAGATATGATTTCCACTAGCAAATTCAGCTGAAGTTAACGGTCCAGGCGACCTAGTTAATTTTACTTTTTAATGAGTGTAATCAAAACTTTTTTCACAAGTTCACGCTTATCGCAATTCATGGATCAAATCAATCCTTTAGCAGAATTAACCCAAAAAAGAAGGGTATCAGCTTTAGGTATCGGAGGAATTAATCGTGATCGCGCAGGCATTGACAGTGCGCGACGTGCACAATTCCCACTACGGCAGATTATGTCCCATTGAAACTCCTGAAGGACCTTCCATCGGACTTATCACATCCCTTTCTACTTATGCCAAAGTCAATAAGTACGGTTTTATCCAAACTCCTTTCTTTAAGGTTTTGCACCAAGACGGAAAACTACCCTTTCGCTCCACATAGATTATTTAACAGTTGACCAAGAAAAAAGAAGGTAAATTATTAATTTCAGCTGGGTTTGTTTTGGATGCCAATAATGATTTTCAAGACAAAAATAATTGCTCGTAGCAACGGTGAAACAGGCATTTTTGAAAGAAGCCAAATAACATATGCTGACGTTTTCTCCTAAACAAATTGTCTCTGTTGCAACTTCTTCGATCCCCTTTTTTAGAACACAACGACGCTTCCAGAGCTTTAATGGGAGCCAACATGCAACGTCAAGCAGTCCCTTTATTAATCCCTGAATCTCCTATTGTTGGGAACAGGTGTTGAATATCGCGCTGCCAAAAGACTCAGGTTGCTTAATTATTGCCCGCGAATCAGGATTTGTTACTTATGTTGATGCTCAAAAATAATTATCACTAAAAAACCCAACCAAAATGTTCTCTTATTAAATGGCAAAACCCTTTACGATACTACCCAAAAAATTTACCTACGCCCGCCAAGGCTTTATACGAGAACAACTACAAAGAACACCAAGCCGAATACACCCTCATCAATTTTGCCAAATCCAACCAAGACACTTTAGTATTGCAAAAACCGGATTGTAGTTTTGGGAGAACAAATCAATGAAGGCGATATTTTAGTAAGTGGACTCTACATCTCAAGGCGAATTAGCACTTGGCAGGAATGTTACAGTGGCTTTTATGACTTGGGAAGAAGTTATAACTATGAAGATGCCATCATTATGTCAGAAGAATTAGTCAAACACGATGTCTACACTTCCATCCACATTGATAAATACGAAGTTCAAACTAGAGAATTAAAAAAGGTAGCGGTCAAGAAGAAATCACTAGAGAAGTTCCCAACGTGGGCGCTGATGCTATTAAAAACCTTGACGCAAGAGGAATAATTATTCCTGGTTCCGAAGTTAAAGAAGGAGATATTTTAGTAGGTAAAATATCTCCTCAAGGAAACATTGAACCTTCTCCTTCTGAAAAATTAATTCAAATTGTAATTGGTGAAAAAGCCCGCGAATACAAAGACTCTTCTTTAAGGGTTCCTTTTTGGTGAAGGGGGATCGTTCAAAGTGTTCATTATTTCTCCAGAAAAAACGGTGATGTTCTTCCTGCTGGTGTCAACGAAAACATCCGTGTTTTCATCGCTAAAAACGTAAAATCAACGAAGGCGACAAAATGGCAGGACGACACGGAAACAAAGGTGTAATTTCTCGCATCTTACCTAAAGAAGACCTCTTATACGGTTATGGTGATGGCAATTTCAATTGATATCATGTTAAATCCTTTAGGAGTTCCTTAGTAGATGAACTATTGGACAAATTCTTAGAAATCCATTTAGGAATGGCTGCCAAAAATTAGGCATCAAAGTCGCAACTCCTGTTTTTGACGGCAGTATGACTACGACCTTAAAGAAATCATGAAAGAAGCCAATTTAGATCCTGATGGCAAAATGGTTTTATATGACGGACGCACCGGCGAACCCTATGACAGTCGTATTTCTGTAGGAGTTATGTATATGGTTAAATTATCTCACATGGTAGATGACAAACTCCATGCCAGAAACGTAGGACCATACACTTTAGTGACCCAACAACCTATGGAGGAAAAGTCCAAAACGGTAGGACAACGCTTCGGTGAAATGGAAGTATGGGCGCTTTATGCTTATGGAGCTGTTTCATACCTTACAAGAAATTTTAACAGTTAAAAGTGATATTGTAGGTAGAAAACAAAACTTACAGTGCCATCGTGCAAGGAACTCCACTTCCTAAACCAAGCATTCCTGAAAGTTTCCGAGTTTTCATATTAAAGAATT
The DNA here is from genome assembly GCF_041920595.1 of Areca yellow leaf disease phytoplasma. NCBI lineage: Bacteria > Bacillati > Mycoplasmatota > Mollicutes > Acholeplasmatales > Acholeplasmataceae > Candidatus Phytoplasma > Areca yellow leaf disease phytoplasma. Next base: position 377,082 of record NZ_CP169277.1, on the reverse strand, counting down.
GCAATCTTTAGGATTGTATGTAGAACAATCAAAACCGATACTAAAGAAAATGAAGTTAATGGAAATAACAATTGATTACAAAAGGAAGGTTATAATTAAAGATGAGTGATAACAGATTATTTACTTTCAGTAGAAACTTTAAATCTTTCATCTCCAGTTTTAGAAAAATTAAAACTTTCTGGAATCAATACTTTGGAAGATTTTAACACCTTTTACTTTAGAAGAGTTAAGGCTTTTACTGCAAGAAGCTTTTTTAGAAGTTTTACCTATCCTCAAAAAAATTCGCCCTACCTCGCAATTTACAAAATCTAGATTTGAGTGAAGCCGTTATTAACATTCTTACTGAACTAGGAATGGAAGATTTTCAAGATCTTTTACAAACTAAAATGGCTGTCCTTACAAAAGCATTTGAAACCAATCCCCTTGCTTTTCAAAAATTAAACGACCTATTTAAGTTATACAACCACTTCCCTTCTATTTCATCTGACAAAGAATACGGTAGTAGAGATTATGATTATTTTTAAAATCCGTCTAGCTTCTCCTGAAGAAATCAGACAGTGGTACCTTATGGTGAGGTTACTAGCTACGAAACAATTAATCCATCGCACCTATAAACCAGAGATATCAGGATTATTTTGTCAAAAAGATTTTTGGTCCAGTAGTTGATTTCCAATGTGCTTGTTCTAAAAACAAGTAAGCATCAAAAGTCAATTTTGTAACAAATGTGGAGTTGAATTTACCGAAAACCAAAGTGCGTCGTGAAAAAGAATGGGACGCATTGAATTACAAACCCCCATCGTCCACACTTGGTACCTTAACTCTTCTCCCAGCCGTTTAGCTATTCTTTTAAACATCAAAACTAAACAATTAGAAGAAATAGTTTATTATGTTTCTTACGTTGTAATTGATCCTGGAAAAACCGAATTCAAACCTAAAGAAATTATTACAGAAAACCAATACAGTGAAGCTCTTTATGAATTTGGAAACGCTTTTGTAAGCTTTAACAGGTGCCGAAGCAGTTAAAAAATTACTAGAAAATCTAAATTTAGAAAAAAACTATCAAAGTCCTTCGCAAATCTTTATCGGAAAATTCCAAAACAAAAAAGAGAAAGCATTATTAAAAGACTAGAAATCATCGAATCTTTTTCATCAATCAGACAACAAACCTGAATGGATGGTAATGGATGTTATTCCTGTATTGCCTCCGGGGATTAAGACCGATGGTTCCTTTAGATGGTGGTCGTTTTGCCACTACTGAAGTCAACGATCTTTACCGCCGCATCCTTAATCGCAACAATCGTTTAAAAAACAAATGCTCCAAAAGCTCCTCGTTTAATCATTAAAAATGAAAAAAGAATGCTACAAGAAGCAGTTGATGCTTTATTTGATAATGCCAAAACTAGCAAAAAAACGTTAACAAACGTCGAAAAAAATCGCCCCACTCTTAAATCTTTATCCGAAATGCTACGCGGTAAATGGGGCGGCGTTTCCGTCAAAATCTTTTAGGTAAAAGAGTGGATTATTCGGGACGATCCGTAATTATTGTAGGTCCTGATTTAGAAATGCACCAATGCGGTGTGCCTCGTGAAATGGCAATTATTTTGTTCAAACCTTTCATTTTGAAAAAACTACAAGAAACCAAAGGAATTGACAAAAAAAACGCCAACACCATTTATGAAAAAATGAATGAAGAAGTTTGGAACGCCTTAGAAGAAGTAGTCAAAGAACACCCGGTCCTTTTAAACCGCGCTCCAACACTACACCGTTTAGGAATTCAAGCTTTTGATCCTAAATTAATTGACGGTAAAGCCATTCGCCTCCACCCTTTAGTTACGCCTGCCTTTAATGCCGATTTTGATGGCGACCAGATGGCAATTTATGTCCCTCTTTCTTTAGAAGCCCAAGCCGAAGCGCGCTTATTGATGCTTGTTTCAGACAACATTTTAGACCCTAAAATGGCAATCCAGTAGTAACACCTTTCCCAAGATATGGTTTTAGGAAACTACTATTTAACCATTAAGAAAAAAAAGATCGTACCCATAAACAGCTTCATGATGCTGCCCAAAAGAACTGCAGAACACCAATACAAACATCGCAATGAAGGAGCTTTTTTTGCTGACATCAACGAAGCCAAAACCGCTTATCAAAATAAAGAAATCCACCTTCACACAAGAATTTTTATCAAACCACAAGCAATTAATTTATCATTTACCGAAGAACAACGTCAAAAATATTTAATGACTACTTTAGGAAAATTAATTTTTAATGACATTTTGCCTCCAAGTTTCCCCCCTACATTAACGAACCAACTCAGTTTAATTTGGATGTCAAAACCCCCTGATGCTTATTTTTTAGCTCCAGGAACCAACCCCAACAATTCCTAAAAACTTCCCACCCCTAAACCTTTTAACAAAAATTCTATCTATGATTATTGCATGTTTTTTCAAACAAAATGAAAAATTACAGAAACTTCCAAAATGCTAGATCACATCAAAACTTAGGTTTCAAGTATTCTACTATCGCAGGAATTATAGTTTCATTTGCAGACATCAATACTTACTCCAATAAACAAGAATTGTTACAAGAAGTAGAAGCCTGCAATATTCAAATTGAGACTTGGTACAACGATGGTTTTTTAACAGATGCCGAACGTCGTCGTTTAGTAATTAACGAATGGAAAATCTATCTCGTGATAAATTCAAGAAGGCTTGATGAAAGAATTTCAACAAGACAACCACATTTTTATGATGAGCGAAAGTGGCGCACGTGGTAGTGTTTCTAACTTTACTCAATTAGCAGGGATGAGAGGGTTAATGAATAACCCTAAAGGTGAAATTATTGAAGTCCCTGTTAAAGCTTCTTTCCGAGAAGGTCTGAAAGTTTCTGAGTTTTTCATCTCTACTCACGGAGCCCGTAAAGGTTCACAACTGACACTGCCCTCAAAACAGCCGAGTCAGGCTTATCTAACGCGTCGTTTAGCGTTGACGTAACTTTCAAGATATTGTTGTTATCAAAGAAGACCGTAATAGTGACCGCGGTTTTGTTGTAGAAGCTATGATGAGTGACGGCAAAGAAATTGTTTCCCTCAAACAACGCATTATGGGACGCTTGCTAGTTGCGACATTTGTTCATCCCAAAAACCAACGCCCTTATTATAGCGCGCAATGAATTAATTACTGAGTCCAAAGCCCAAGAAATTATTACTGCCAAAATTAAAAAAGTTCCTATTAGAAGCATTTTAACTTGTAATTGTGAATATGGTATTTGCGCCAAAGACTACGGCGTCAATCTAGCTACAAATAAATTAGTAGAAATTGGCGAAGCTGTTGGTGTTATTGCCTCAATCCATTGGGGAACCAGGAACTCAAATTAACTATGAGAACTTTCC
>NZ_CP169277.1:372682-373594 GCF_041920595.1 Areca yellow leaf disease phytoplasma | reverse complement strand
TTAAGTAAAACAGCGCCTACTTATTCATTTTGTTAACAAAAGAATTTGGGACTTTATATTCACTACATATGCCAAACAGTTTCAGTTTGTTCATCTTGCCCGGTTATCAATAATAAAGGTTGCTCCATCCAAAATCCTACAGGCATCAACGTAACATGTGGAAACACAATACGGTGGCCTTCAAAAAGCAGTAGCTACAGATGCGATTCCTCTTCACTTAAATTTATCTGTTGAAGTAGGCGCCATCATGTAATTCTCCGATAATTTATGTGGAACAAAATTTTTCAGAAGGAGGGCTTCCTGCATTAATATGTATAATAAGTTAATATTACGAGTTTTTCATTAGAAAAACTGTAATATTGGCATTATTATCATATTGATGCAGGAAAGCACCACTATTATTTGTAAAGAATTTTGTTCCACACCGGAAAAATTCATAAAATCGGAGAAACCTATGATGGCGCTTCTCAGATGGATTGGATGGAACAAGAACAAGAAAGAGGAATCACTATTACCTCTGCTGCTACTACTGCTTTTTGGAAAAACCACTGTATCAATATTATTGACACTCCTGACACGTTGATTTTACGGTGGAAGTTTCTCTGCTCTCTTAGAGTTTTGATGGAGCAGCACAGTTATTGATGTTCAGGCAGGAGTAGAACCACAAACTGAAACTGTTTGGCGCCAAGCTTCAGTGAATATAAAGTCCCAAGAGTTATTTTTGTTAACAAAAATGGATAAAGTAGGCGCTGATTTTAGCATACAGTGCAACTTCATAAACAACAGGTCCTTTTTGATGCCCTTCAATAGTAGTGTGAAAAATGACTTTAATAGCATCATTGATTTATTAGAAATGAATGCTTTTTTGAATAATCTTTCACTTTAAAAACAGAAAAACGATTTCATATTCTA
>NZ_CP169277.1:372249-372582 GCF_041920595.1 Areca yellow leaf disease phytoplasma | reverse complement strand
ACTGAAAATGACTTTAATGGCATCATTGATTTATTAGAAATAGATACTTTTGAATATGATAACACTTCCCAAGGAAAGTAGTTCCTATTCCTAGAATTTAGAATCAATTACCCAAACTAAAAGAAACAGATTAATAGAAACTTTATCTAACCTAGACGAAGAATTATTGATGTATTATTTAGAAAGAAAAAACCAATCTCTTCTAGAAATGTTGAAAAATTCCATTAGAAAAGCAACCTTACAAGCTTCCTTTTTCCCAGTTCTTTGCGGTTCTTCTTTCAAAAATAAAGGTGTTGTTAAAATGTTAGACGCTATTGTTGAGCAATACATGTG
>NZ_CP169277.1:371673-372149 GCF_041920595.1 Areca yellow leaf disease phytoplasma | reverse complement strand
CTTCACTTCGTTCCGGTTACGTGTTACTTCCTTATGTAGGAAAATTAACCTTTTTCCGTATCTATTCAGGTTCAGTTAAAGCTGGTTCTTGTGGCTAACACTACTAAAAAGGAACCAAGAACGTTTTGGACGCTTATTACAAATGCATGCTAATTCTCGTGAAGAAGTAAAAAACTACACAGACGATATTTTAGCGGTTGTGGGATTAAAAGCAACTACTACAGGAGACACTTTAGCATCAGAAGGACAAACCATCGTCTTAGAATCAATGAATTTCCCAGAGCCAGTAATTGCATTGGCTGTTGAACCAAAAACTAAAGCTGACCAAGAAAAAATGGGGATTACTTATGCAAAATTAGCTGAAGAAGATCCTACATTTAAGGTTTTTCCAATCATGAAACCGGGCAAACTATTATTGCTGGAATGGGTGAACTTCATTTAGATATTATCATTATTGAACGTCTTAAAGGGAATTG
>NZ_CP169277.1:370218-371573 GCF_041920595.1 Areca yellow leaf disease phytoplasma | reverse complement strand
ATTACTTCGTTCAGTTGTATTGTCTTGGAGGAGTACGAGGTGCTGCAAGGATTTTCAGTCAAAGTTGATGGTGAGAAGACCATTAAAGGAGCATAATGGATGCAGTGGCCGCTCCCAGATTGGGGCAATTGAGAGTTAAGCCTTGGAAGGTCCAAGGAGTGCCAAAAGCAATGGATGGTCAAAGGATCACGAAGAGCTTAGAAGATGCAGTGGCTGCTCTCAGATTGGGGCAATCGGAGTCAAGCCTTGGAGGAGTCCGAGGAGTGCCATGCAGTTTAGAAGGTTAGAGGATCGTGGGGATGTCAAGGATAGAGGCTGACATTAGTTTATGGGTTAGTGAAAGAGTCAGTGTGGTGTGTTGTCGTTCTTAGTGAGCAATACATCTGATCTTGTACTTCGTTCCGGTTACGTAATCATTTGCAGTTCAAAAGAATTCAAAGCTCTTGCTGTTGGCATTTTAGCTGGATATCAAATTATTGATGTTAAAAGCAACTTTATTTGATGGCTCTTACCATGATGTCGATTCTTCCGAAATGGCTTTTAAAATTGCTGCTTCCATGGCATTAAAAGAAACCAAAACCAAAGGGAACCAGTCATTTTAGAACCTATTATGGACGTTGAGTAGTTACTCCCAACGATTATGTAGGAAATGTTATTGGTGATCTAACTTCTAGAAGAGGTAGATTAGAAAACCAAGAATCACGCGCCCAACGCTGTTGCTATTAGAGCGTTTGTTCCCCTTTCTGAAATGTTTGGATATGCTACTGTTTTGCGTTCCAATACTCAAGGAAGAGCTACTTTTATTATGCAATTTGCTAAATATGAAAAAGCTCCTAAAGCATCTGAAGAATTATTAAAAAACAGGCTTAGACAACCTTACACCCAAAAACATTTTTATTAACAAAATAGTTGTGAAAAGCCAAAAATAAGTTAAAATTTAAATGGTAAATATATTTATTAAACAAACCTTAAAACATAATAAAGGAGGCCTTTGAAATGGCTAATGAAAAAATTTATATACGAAATAAACCGCATTTAAATGTAGGCTATTGGACACAATAGACCACGGTAAAAACTATCTTTGTAGCTATTACCCAAGTTTTGTCTATCGTGGCTTGGCTAAAGTAGAAGCTTATGATCAAATTGATAATGCACCAGAAGAAAAAGCACGTGGTATTACAATTAATACTTCACACGTAGAATATGAAACAGAAAAAAAAATCACTATGCTCACCGTTGACTGTCCTGGACACATAAATTATGTTAAAAACATGATTACTGGTGCTGCTCAGATGGATGCTGCTATTTTAGTTGTTTCTGGTGCAGATAGTGTTATGCCTCAAACTAGCAATACG
>NZ_CP169277.1:362495-370118 GCF_041920595.1 Areca yellow leaf disease phytoplasma | reverse complement strand
GTGCTTCGTTCCCGGTTTTTTTAAAATCAGCAGCCCACTTCGTTCAGTTACGTATTTAACTCACCGCGTGTGGAGTAAGGATCCGAGAGCCGGGCGTGTCTCCCCTCTAGAGGGAGTATCCTTCTACTCCTAGGAGCAAGCCACGCTGGCCGGGATCGCTCCAGCTGCTCCAAATCGAAGGCCAAAGTCTGCTGCCCAGTTCTGCTGCAGAAATTCTGGCAGCAGACTTTGGTGATTTTTATAAATTTTTGGCTGACTTTTTCTTGCAGTTTTCAATTGGAGATTGAAGAGCACTTGTCCAAGTTGCTGCTGCTGAATTTTGGGAGCAAACGGAGGTCCGGAAGTCATCGTTCCGGCGACGTTTTTCAAGCCAAAAATAGAGCTTCTTTCAGCCCAACGGAGGAAGAAGGCTGGAATAGATTTATTCCACTATTCCAGCCTATTCCAGGTTTATCCCAGAGTTATTCCAGTCGGAATAAGGTATGAAAAAATTATTTTTTAATCATGCATGATTTGAATTTTTAATTCAAATATTTTACAAATATTTTATATTATCCTACATGCCTAATTGCAACTAGAATTAGATTAGTTTCTGGGACGGAGCAGATTTCCGCTGCAGTTTTAAAATTATTTTTAAAATCCATTCTGCTCCCGCTGTTGTTTGCATGCCTAGTGTAGGAACATGTCAAACCACTAGCACCTGTTTTCTTTCACTAGCCCCAAGATCGTCGTCGAAGCAAGCACGTGCAGTGCGGTGCACCTAGTACGGCACCCCAAATCTATAGCGGTGCACGTTACCTCGTTTGCACCAGTTGAGGAAGGAAACCCCGATCGGGATATCAGATCTTGCGGCTGACCACCTGAAATCCCCCGAAGGAGAATGCTGCATTCAGGGTCTCAGACCCGTGGGCGGCTATGCGCAGATCGAGGTTCCGCCTAATTTTTTTTTTTCCTTCGTGACAACATGTCGGGCAAGACATATTCACAACTTAACTCCCAACTACAAGAGGAAATGATCTTGGAAGAGTGGCCAACAGACACCGTTGACCCCTAAGCCCCCCCCCAAGGGGGAAAATCGAGGCACTAGAGCAATCAACAATCTTAAAAGGTACCAACGGGTGAGAAAGAAGGTAAGCAACCAAAAGAGGGCAAACACACGAAGTAATGAGATAAGTGACTTGAAGGCAGGAGGCTCCCAAAGGACTTCCGGAGCGAGTCCCGCGAGCACAGTCACCACAACTCAAGCACCATCCCTCTCTCATTTTCTCCTACTCAATCCTTTATTCAAAACTCCTCTAAGCATGGTGACCGAAGTGGGATCCACCTTAGGGGATCTATTCCGCTTTGCCGTCTGCTGACTTGATCGTCGGAGTGCCCTCGCCGGGATCCCCGGCCCGGGTCTCTAACACTATTTTGTAGGTCCGAGAATCCTGGATTCTGGAGTAAAGGGACAGATGTCCAGCACCACTTCACAGCTGCAGGCCATGACGGTAAGGTTAGCAACAATGACCATTTGAAAGAGGAAAGGAAAATCCCTCCATTCATATCTCAGCCACTTCAACACAACTACCCTGGAGGTACGAGACCTGGATCAGTCTGTAGCCATGACAGCCTTGAAAAATAGACTATAGAAGAATGCATTCCTCTTCTTCCTAAAGAAAAAGAGTTCAAAGAACTTCGTCGAGGTGCTAACTCGAGTGGAGAAGTATGTCAATGCAGAGGAGGGCTATGACACACATCTAACCCCCACTAAGGCGTGAGCTAAGTAGAAGTTGGGGAGCTCTGGACAAGCCCTTCCTATTCAAGGTAACCGAAGGAACCGGTTGAGGTCCCGCAACCCTTCACCTTGCCAACGATCCAAGTCTTCATAAATGAATCGATAGACCCAATCCCCGCCTGAGAGACGTGAACTTCCCTTTAAAGTCATTATACCAATTACATGCCCCTAAATGCACCTCAGGGACACATACTAATGGTGGTTCGAGACTAGCTACCACTAGCCAAAATGATTCAAGCTCAACCGAAGTGTCACAACATGTAGAAGTATTTCCATTACCATCACAACAAAGGACACGACACAGAGGAGTGCATTCAATTGTAGGACGAGATCAAGCACTTCATCTATAAGGGAAGGCTTGCCCAGTTCATCCACGGGAGGGCTCCACCATGATGCCCACCATCGAGGCCTCAATAGCAACTACCGTGACCTCTACCACCACTATGTTAGGCTCCTGAATAGCCTCCCTAGTGGGAGAATATAGAAGCTAGCCCACTTGAACCAAATGTGAACATGATCCATGTGTTCACACTCAAAGAGATCAGCCAGGGGTCATCCGAGCAGTCTAGGACAACAAAAAGGTGGAAGATCAATGAATCTATCAACTTTATCAAGGAGGATGTGGCTAGCATCCAATTCCTACACATGAATGAGATTGTCATATCATTAAGTGTTAATAACCACAACGTAGACCGTATATTAGTTGATAGTGAAAGTGTAATTAATCTTTTATATTTCTTTACCTTTTCTCATATGAATCTTTCTATGGAACATCTAGAAGGGTACATGTCGATCATTCAAGATTTTAATGGCGAGCTAGTGCTTCTCATTAAAGCCAGCACTCACCCCTAATGCATTGTCATTGAAATGAGCTTCTTAGTGGTTAAACTCCCATCTCTTTATAATGCAATTCTTGATGCTTGGGGCTATGTGCTCTCCCCCAACTATTTAATGATGTAGTTCCTAACTGACCATGGAGTCAGACAATTAAAAGGAAACCAAACAGTAGCATGGCAATGCTACAGCATAAGGCTCCAAGCTAAAGACCAATATGAGCCTTAATTCGCTAAGCTAGACACCAAGGATGAGGTGTCTAAGGGGAACAGTGAACTATCAGGTGAACTACTAGCGATTTCCATATCGAAAGGGGACTCTACTCGAATGACTCAGATCAGTTCAAACCTGAATGAGGTAATAAAGAAAAAACTAACCACATTTTTATAGGAAAACATTGATGTATTCGCCTAAACTATCATTGACATGCCTAGGATAGAACCCTAGATAATGGTGCATCAACTAAACATCGACCCGACCTATCGTTTGATGAAATAGAAGAAGCAAAGCTTTGCCCCAAAGCAATAAAAGACCATCATCAAAGAGGCTAACAAGTTGATCAAGACTGGGTTCATCAGAGAGATGATGTACCTAGACTGACTGACAAACATGGTACTTATAAGAAAAAGCAAATAGGAAGTGGTGATGTACATAGATTTCACTGATCTAAATAAAGCTTGTCCAAAAGATAGCTATCCCTAATCTCGGATTGACCAGCTAGTCAACACCACTCCGATCATGGGCTCCTTACCTTCATGGATGCCTTCTCTGCTACAATCAGATCTGAATGGCTCCAGAAGAAGAAGAAAAGACTACCTTTATTACTCATCGTAGGCTCTACTATTATAGAGTTATATCCTTTGGGTTTAAGAATGCAGGAATGAACTACCAACATTTCATGAATAAAATCTTCAAGGACCAAATTGGTTGAAATATGGAAGTATATGTAGATGATATGCTAATCAAAAGCTAATATACTCGGGGTCACATTGTAGACCTTTAGGAGACTTTTAACACATTGCACCGATACAAAATGAAGTTAAACCTGGCAAAGTGCACCTTTGGGGTCATATCTGGCAAGTTTCTATGCTTCATGGTATCAAGCCGAGGGATTAAGATAAATCTAGAGAAGATTCAGGTGATCCAAGAGATGACCCCACCGAACTCTATCAAAAAGGTACATTGCCACACTGGAAAAATGGTAGCCCTTAATCTCTTCATCTCTAGATTGTTAAGAAATGCCTCCCCTTCTTTAAAATACTCAAGCAGCTGAAAGACTTTCAATGAACAATGGAAGCCCAGCGAATCTTTGAAGAACTAAAGAGATACCTCGGTTCCACACCCTTGCTAAGCAAACCTGTCCTTAGCGAGGAACTTTTCCTATATCTTGTCGTGTCCCTGGTTGTGATTAGCTTTGTACTTGTTCAAAAGGAGAGAAGGAGCCAGAGGCTAGTTTATTATATTAACAAAGTCCTCCATGATGCTAAAATTAGATATATGAGGTCGAAGAAGTTTATCTTTGCTCTTATCATCTCTGCCCAATCTGGCTATACATTCAAGCTCATAGCATTATCCTCCTTATCGATCAACTGATCGGGGTAGTTCTTCACCATCCCGATACCTCAGAGAGGATATCTAAGTGGGCACTCGAACTCTTTGAATTTGATGTGAGTTTCCAGCTAAGGCCCTCGATCAAAGATTAGGTACTAGCAACCTTTATTTTGGAGTATACCATCCCTGAGCAATGAGTATGAGAGGAAGGGTCAAGTTCTCCAGTAGACATGAAAGAACGGTGGACTCTACATGTGGATGGCTCGTCAAGCTCATCCAGGTTCGAAGTTGGATTGATATTAGCTCACCTTGAAAGAGAAGTAGTAGAGTATGCCCTGAGATTGAGCTTTCCCACTACCAATAATAAAGTGGAGTATGAGGCACTCCATGTCAGACTCAAAATTACAAAGGAATTAAGAGTTGGACACCTTACTATTTGTAGTAACTCTCAACTGATGGTGGGACAAGTGAAGGATGAATATGAGGTCCATGAGGAGAACATGAAGAAATACCTAGCCAAGACAAAGGAGTTAACTAAATGATTCTAGGACTTTGATATCTAGCAAGTCCCCAAAGCTGAAAATGCCAAGGCTGATGCATTATCAAAATTGACGGTGCTCCTACCATTGAACCTCCAAAAGAGTGCACACATCAAAGTACTAAATTTGTTGCTCAAGTTTATGTTTTAACTAAAGAAGAAGGAGGACGTCACACTGCCTTTTCTCTCAATACCGTCCTCAATTCTATTTCCGTACTACAGATATTACAGGAGTAGTTGAATTAAAAGGTGATGTTAAAATGGTAATGCCAGGTGACAACGCTGAATTAGTAGTTACCCTTAACAACCCAATTGCTATCAGAAGAAGGAACTAAATTTTCTATTCGTGAAGGTGGAAAAACAGTTGAAAGATTGCAGGATCAGTTTCCAAACTTCTTAACTAAAAATTCATTATACCCAACCTTATTAATAAATAAAACCCACATAATGTGGGTTTTTATCTTTTTAACTATTTTTTATTTTTGTATTTTGCCCCTTTTTTTGCCCTTTTGCCTTTTTATCGCTTTTTAAAACTCCACAAATCTAACCCAACTCAACTAAAAGATGCAAATTTGGCAATATATTTTAAACACTTATAAAAAAATTAGTTGTGTGCCAAAAAAACGCTATTTATTATCAAATTTCACAACACTAACCAAAAACGCCACTTTTTGTCATTTTTTGCAATAAAAAAGCAAAATATCTTCCAATTAACTTTAAAAAAAAGGTAAAATATATATGTGCTTGTTTATTAAGCAAGTTAAAAAAGATGTAAATATTTTTTTAAATAATAAGAATAATAAAATAAATTTAATTTTAATAATAAATAAAATTTAAAAGGTGGTTTAAATGGAATCAATAAAAGTAAATAATTCGTTTACCCAAATTAAAAAATACACACACACACACACACAATGGCTTTATTTGAAACAACTACTTATAATAATATTGCTACTCGTAAAGGAATTGCTTTAAAAACAATTTTGCTTTTATGTGTTACAGCAATCACTTCAATGTTTTTTACCCAATTCTAAAACCCGCGATATTAAAAAATCTAAATATTCATGCAATTTATTTTCCATGATTGCGTTAGGTTTTTAAATTATGGCATTTATTCTGCAGGATTAAAACAAGTTGAAATTTCTAAAGCTTGTGGATTAATTTATTCTTTTATAGAAGGAATAATTTTATCAATTATTTTTGTTGTTCTAAATTTAGTTTATGCCAATTTAGTTGGAAATTGCCATTATGGCTATTTTTGCAACCTTTATCGTCTTTGTTGCAATGTCCCATGCTTATTATAAAGGGTTTTTATAAAAGTAACAAATGAATTTAGACAAATTATGCTATATTGTTCTTTTGCTTTGGTGGTTTTCTTATATAGTTCGTTTAGTGTTGTCTTTATGCGGCATTTGGACAATTGAAAATATTATTTACAACTAGCTTTTTAACTCTTCCTATTAGTTTAATTATGTTAGGATTTTGTATCTATGTTTTTAGCAGCACTTCATTTTGATTACACCAGACAAATGATTAAACAAGGAATTCCCTAAAAAATATGAATGGCAAGTTTCTTTGGCTTTTGCAACAACTTTAATTGAAATTTTTTTAAGAATAATTTTAATTTTGCTAAGGTTATTTGGTCAAGAAAGAAAATAAAAAGATCACCAGATATTCGTGATCTTTTTTTATTATATTACCTTTTTTTATTCGGTTTGGAATAATAAATTAGTTCTTGTTCCTAATTGCATTTGGTAATTCCAATGTTTTTGCACTAACTAATTTGCTCTTATTTGCTTAATTATCTTTTTGCTAGCTTCTAATTCTTGTTGAAAGTTTTTACCTTTCATAGCAATAAAATAACCCTTTTTTTTCACTAAAGGAACACACCATTTTAAGATAAGTTCCAATCTAGCCAAAGCGCGAGCAACAACACAATCATAACTGCCATTTTGGCTATGTATATTGTTCCTACTCTTTGGTGAAAAAAACATATATTATCTAATTCCAAATGGCTTGCTAATTGTTTTAAGAAATTGATTTTTTTTTAAAGATGATTCAATGATTACAATTTTTAAATGAGAAAAAGAATTTTTAAAGGAAAGCTAGGAAAGCCAGCACCCGAGCCAACATCACAAAGATTAGTTACAGTATTAAAGTTAAATATTTCTTTTAAAATTAAAGAATCATAAAAATGTTTATAGCAAACATCAGATAAAGATATTAGAAAGTAAGGTTCATTTTTTTGTTTTCTTGTTTTAAAAATTCATAGTAAAAAACAAAATTGTTTAATTGCTTTTCGTTGAGTGCAAATTTGTCTTTAATGATTCAAAGTAAAGCATGATGTTTTTCCAAATAAACTAATAAAATCGAAATATCAACTTGATTGACTCCTAATATTCTTGTTGCTTGTCCTAAATTTTGGGGTTTGATTAAATCAAGTTTTTCTTGAGCTTCTTTTTTGACAATTTTTAATATCTGCGTAATTGATTTTGCTAGGAATTTTTTTTTTTTGTTCTAACCTTGCTAATTTTTGAGCTTCTTTTTGGGCTTTAGCAATATAACCTTCGTATTTGATTGTATTTCTGCTTGTTCCTCGTGGTTTTATCTGCTTTTTCCTGTAAAAAATGTTGTAAAGTGCAAAAATTTAATTCTGGTCTTTTTAGTAGTTAGCGTTATTGTGGTTTTTCTCCCAGGAACTAGCTGAGTTTTGTTGTTTTAAATAAGATAGATTATTCTGAATTAACTAAAATTCTCATAATTTTGCTTTTTTTCTAATAAAAGGTTGATTTCAGCTTTTTTGTTTTGAAAATTGTTATAATCTTTTTTCATCAATCAAACTCTAGTTGATATCTGCACTTCAATCTTTGAGGGCGCAAATCCAGCGACATCGTGTCTCAATAATAAACGAAGTGTAATGGCA
>NZ_CP169277.1:360073-362395 GCF_041920595.1 Areca yellow leaf disease phytoplasma | reverse complement strand
ACTATGTTGAAGGAAACTGAGGCCCTCGTTATTGCCCCTTCTATCAGAAGATAAAGTAGTAAGATTTTGTGATAAAAACAGTCATCAAATTTTTATTGAACCAGAAAGCCTATCTTTGGATAACTTGGTGGGTGGTTTGGTTGAGTGTGAGTTAAAACATGGTTCTTAAGGGTCTTTGGTTTGTTTGAGAACAAAACTAAATATTTGTTCTAGAAATTATCTCCCCATTTGTATTTTGGTTTAGCTATAATCAATGCTGTTTTTTAACTCTTGGTGGTGTACTTGCCTGTTTTTAAAATCGAATAACTTCAAAACTTCAATTTTAATTGATTAACACTGATACCGTAAAGTTGTAGGAACGCCATTAGGTCCCGAGGATTTTTGGTATCTCCAATTAAAATTTGGCTTGCTAAATAAGTTCCTGTAGTGATAATGACAGTTTTTGGCATTAATTTTTGTTCCATCTTCAAGACAGACTCCTTGAACTTGGATTGTTTTGGATATTGGGTGTTTACGAGCCCTTCCAATAGAGAGTTAAATTGAGGTTTTTTTTTGCATTATTTCTAAAAATAATTTGGAGGACATCTTAATTTATCAATTTGAGCTCTTAAAGCTCTTACTGCAGGACCTTTTGGAAGAGTTACATTTTGATCTGAATTTGTGCAAGATCTGCAGCTTTTGCCATAAATACCTCACCTAGCATCATTTAATAAAAATAAAAGCAATAATTTTGGCAGGACTTCCGACAGAGGGATTGCAAGGTATGAAGCAATCACGGTTTTAAGGAGCCTGTAATGAGTAAAGTATTATGTTTTAAAGTTAATATTAAAGCAGCTTCAACACTTCTGCATGTCCTGTCGCAATAAATAATGCTATCGTAGATCATTTGGAGCGCCTTTTCGATTGTTTTTGGGGTTTTATAATCATTTATTTATCATTTGCTTTAATTTAATTCGTTTATTTCGTCTATTGTGTTGTCTTTGTTTTTGGGGTTGTCTTCATTGGGATTTTGTTTGATTTGGGTTCAACAAAAGTTGGATTGAATTGTTTTTGTTTTTCTTTAATGATTCGTAAAAGTTCTATTCCTAATGTTTCTTGGATTTTTTCCAATGTTTCTTGTAATTTTTTATCTCTAAATATGTGTATTTTTTTTGTTGGTTTTTCATCCAATAATTCATAGAAAAACAAGAAGATATCATTACAACAAAAAGCAGGAATTCTCTAACCAAACAGAAATTTGTCCACTAAGCAAAAAAAGCATTTAATAAAATAGGCACTAAAACTGCCACAAATAACAATTTTATTTTTTTTTGATTAAAGTAGCTTCTTTTTGGAAAATCTGCCATATAAAATCTAGCCACATATCGTTTATATATCTTTTTGATAAAAAGCTCCAAATTCTTCGTAATATTTTTTTTCAACCAAAAAGGCGGCACACTCCTTTATCAGCAGTCCAAACAGCAAATTGGCGTGATTGAAAAAAGAGTACTATAATATTTGCTTTGATCCAAATAATAAAATTCTACTTTTTAGTTTCTTTTCCTTTTAATGTTGTTTCCTTGGGTTAAAAATGGTTCTCCTTGTAAGAGTTGTAAATATTAGTTAATAATTTAAATTCTTTTTTCTTTTTGAAAAAAATGAAAATTCATATGACTGCTCCTTTTCCTTTATTTTTTAGTTGTGTTGTTATTTTTCAGAAGTTTTTGCCAAAAATCACAATAAAAATTATTTTGTTTTTTTAATTTAAGTGAGATGGATATTGCTTTAAAAAAATTGTTTTTTTGGGTCTTTATATTAAAAATAACAATTTCACAACTAAAAATAAAGGAAAAGGAGCAATCATATGAATTTTTCATTTTCAAAAGAAAAGAATTTAAATTGATAACTAATATTTTTGGCTCTTTACAAACCATTTTTAACGAATTTTAGGAGAGAAGAAACAAAGTAAATTTTATTGACTGAATCAAAGCAAATGTCTCAGTACTCTTCCAATCACTGTCTTTCAATTATATTTGGGCTTTGCTGACGCAAAATTGTGTACCTTTGGTGAAAAAATATTACGAAAAATTTGGAATATTTATCAAGACAAACGATATAACTAGATTTTATATGGCAATTTTCAAAGAAACTGCCCAATCAAAGGCTCGATTACAACAGTATCCTGACACGTAAGAGTAACTTTTTGCTTTTAGTGAACTGGAATTTCTGTTTGAGGGCAAAAAATTTCACTGCTGTTGATATCTTCTTGTTTTTCTATGAATTGACGGATGAAAACCAACAAAAAATGCCTGTATTTAAGGATAAAATTGCAAGCTGTCTGCA
>NZ_CP169277.1:358721-359973 GCF_041920595.1 Areca yellow leaf disease phytoplasma | reverse complement strand
CATGTATTGCTTAATGCATGAACTGATTCTTTTTAACGTAATAAAAGCGACTTTTAATTTGCTTGCTGAAGTGGCGTTAATATAGCGAAAATCTGTAGGAAACTTAATCAATAGAATTCTGAACAATTGACATAACCTTACACATCACATCAACTTTAAGACGATTGCCGTTAGTTGTTTGTTTTTTTCATTAAATATTGTTTTTCAAAAACTAATTTATTTTAAAAGAGAAACATTTTCTCAAAACGCGACAACAAAAATTTCCAGCTTGTCCTGTTTTATCGTTTTGGCACAATAATTTATGAATGTTGAACTTGAAAACCACTTGCATTATCTCTTCAAAATTTTAGAATTTTTCCAGATTAATTGTTAAATAAGTTGGCGAGTATCTTTAATTTCTTTAGTTAAATTGATCGACGCAAGACAGTTAAATTGTTATGTTACTTCATCCAAACCATAAACAACCTAGACTCAATCAAGCTTGCTGTCAAACGATATTACTTAGGAAAATGTTTCTGAGCATAAACAAAAAATAAATAATGAAAGTACCCAAAAATAAGAGAATCAAAATAAATGCTCTCAAGATCAAATTGTTTTTTTATTAATCTTAACTTTATCCGTTATTTTGATTCTTATTTTGGGTGGTGTAACTTTCATTATTTATTTTTTTGTTGCCAAACCGAAAACGCAAAGTCAATATCCAAGATTTTGTGAAATAAGCTTTTAGAGTCAGAATCTAGGTTATTTGTCGTTTGGATGAGAAATTAACAATTTAACTCATCAAAGTCAAGATAGTTTAACTAAAGAAATTAAAGATACTCGCCAACATTTAACAATTAATCTGGAAAATTTAAAAGTTTTAATATAAACAAATGCAAGTGGTTTTCAAGAAGTTCAAAAACATTCATAAATTATTGTGCCAAAACGATAAAACAGGACAAGCTGAGAATTTTGTTGTCAAAGGTTTTGGAAATGTTTTTATTTTAAAGATAAATTAGTTTTTGAAACAATATTTAATGAAAACAAACACAACGGCAATCGTCTAAAGTTGATGTGATGTAAAGCGTTATATAATTTGTCTGGAATTCGCATTGATCGAAAGCCTGCAACACAGATTTTCTAGCCTATATTAACGCCATACTTCCAACCAACAGAATTTAAAGAGTCGCTTTTTTATTTCAATGTTAAAGAAAAGAATTGAAGAAGTTCAAAAATTACGTCAGCAGCTAGGTTAATGTCATAACTGAACCAC
>NZ_CP169277.1:352713-358621 GCF_041920595.1 Areca yellow leaf disease phytoplasma | reverse complement strand
CATTGCTTAGAGCCATCAGGAAAATGACGGTTCAATAACTCATCACATTTAACATTGAGGAGTTTCTTCTAAAGAAAAATATAATAATAGTCGGCAGCAATATCATATTAAAAACGTTGGTAATATGATTTGTTTGAAGTGTTCTGTAAAAATGATATTTTGTTGTTGAATAGAACATGTTGCGTCTCCAAATATCATATTGAAAGATACGAATGCTAATTTTAATTTAATTTGGATTTAAAAATATAGATATACTTTAATAATTTAATTAATGAAATATATAAGATATCTAAAAAAGAAAACCTTAGAGCAACGTTATCAAAATTGTTAGAAGTTCGCAAAAAAGAAAATAACAATTCCAAAACAACATCAAAAAATGAAAAGATAGATTTTTAAATCATTATTTTAACTCCTTTTTGACATTATTTTAACATTATTTTGCAAATACTTTTGAGTTATTATATAATATTTACGAGATATATTTTTTTTATTTAGTATCTTATATATTTCTCATTAATTAAATTATTAAAATTATCTATATTTTTAAAATCCAAATTAAAATTAAAAAATTATGCATTCAATCCAATTATATTATTTATTATTCTTTATTTTGATATTGGAGTTTTGGCATGATTTTTATTCCAACAACCAAAAGGATATCATTTTATTTTTAAAGATTTACTTCCAAGCAAATCATTATTACTAGCGTTTTTATTGTGATATTGCTTGCCATTTCTATTATTATATTTTTTTCTTTAGAAGAAAACTCCTCAATGAAAAAAGTCAAATCTTCCTGATGAAGTTATTGAACAAATGCAATTTTCTGATGAAACACAAAGCCCAAACCCTTCAATTTTAGAAAAAAATTCTTGGAAAGATGTATTTAGTGAAAAAATAAATGGAGAATTTGTTGAAAAAGTTATACAATCTCCCGCAAGTATCTCAATCACTAAAAACTTTTCTAATAAATTATCAACGCCGTTAGCCAAAAGCCTTTCGCAAAATAAAAACAAATCACCAAGAAAAGCTTGATTATTAATTATATTAATAAATTCAAATATTTTCTAGCTTACATAATAATATATAATAATTAAATATTTTTCATTACAAAAGCTAATCTTTTTAAGGTTAGCTTTTCAGTTTTTTTATTTTTTGCCACTATTCATCACAGAACCATTGTTTTTTGTATATTTTTTGCTGAATTTTTTCGCAAACCAAACTTTATTATTTTTTTTAACCCCAATTTATGTATACATTTTTATTTTTTTCATTTAACGATGAAATTTTGTACTGAACAAATTAAAAAAATAATAAAACTTCCAACCCGCCCCATTCAAAATTAATTCTAAATTAATTATCAATATTTAAAAAACAAACTTATTTATCGTTTTAATGACAAAATTGCAGATCAAAAATTTAATTCCCCCTATTTTTTTATTTTTTGTTTTGCATTACAAATCATTAAACTAAATTCAAAAAAAGAAAAAGAGGTAAAACAATGATTTTACATTTGTTAACCCCCCAAAAGAAGGTATCAAAAGGATATGCAGAGGTGATTGTTGGCGAACTCATTTGTATAATGTGTTGTTCCCTTCTTGTCTTTGTTTTAAATTTGTGGATCAATTATCGGCTATTTTTGTATTCTTTTTTAATCAAAAAGAGTAGAAAGAAAAAAAACAAACTTTGACAACAAATCAAAAGAAAAGAAAAAGATTTTATAACAACGCGAACAAAGAAAATGATGCGTAATGCCAAAATAGAAATAACTTCTTTAAGACAAAAATTAGAACTGGATTTAAGAACAAAGAACCAACACAATTGTTGATTTAGAATCAAAATAATCGTCGTGAAGAATTGCTTAACAACAGAACTGAAACCTCAATAAAGAGAAAGAGCATTTAGATTCTGAACAACAAATAATTAGCCATACTAAAAAAAAAAACTAGAACAACAAATCAAAGACAAAAACAATTTTAAACACCCAAAAACAACAGAATTAGAAAAATAGCACCTTAACGCAAGATCAAGCCAAGATGAAATCATAATAAGAAAGAAACAAGAGACAAAACCACTTATGAAATGATTTATATATTAAGCAAGAAGAAGAAAAAGCCCAAAGGCAGGACATCTAAAAAGCCAAACTCTTTTAGGACAGCCATGCAAAAATGTGCTGGCGATATTACAGGAGAAAAAATATTAGCGTTGTTAACATTCCTAACGAAGATATGAAGGGCGGATTATTGGGCGCCAAGGCGAAATATTAAGTCTTTGGAAGTTTTTAACCGGGTAGACTTAATTGATGCTGCACCATTATTTAAGTAGTTTTGACCCGATTAGAAGAGAAATTGCCAAAAACTTTAGAATTTTTGGTCTCTGATGGGCGAATTCATCCTTCTCGCATCAGAAAAAGCCTTAGAAACTTCAACCATAAGTAGACAATTTTATTAAAGAAATGGGCAGAAGAAGCTGCTTTTATTACTAAAATCAAGGGGCGTAACCCCGGACTTAATTAAAATTTTGGGAAAAACTGCACTTCCGCATTAGTTATTATCGTACTGTTTTGAAACATTCTTTGGAAGTAACTTTTAGCTGATAAAACTTTCTGAAATTGGAGAAAACGAAATTCTTGCAAGAAGAGCAGGACTTTCATGACATCAATTAAAGCTCCTAGACCACAGAAATGGAAGAAGCCACGTAGAAATTGGCGTTTTCTATTGCTTCCAATACAAAAAAAAGAAGTTATCGACGCTATTGCCTCTCATCATGAAGACCAAGAACCCCAATCAATTATCGCTGTTTTAGTTGCAATATGATTTTGTCTTTCGCTAGACCAGGAGCCAAAGAAGAATCAAGTGAAAAACTACATCCAAAGACTAACCAAATTAGAAACTATTGCTAATGCAACAAGAAGGAGTTGCCAAATCTTATGCTATTCAAGCTGGGCGCGAAATTCGTGTTATCGTTGAACCAGACAAAATCGCAGATAATTTTATTTTCCAAACTGCCCGCACCATTAAAAGAACAAATTGAAAAAGACATTAGTTACAATGGTGTTATCAAAGTTACTGTTACTGCAAGAGAAACCAGAGCTGTGGAAATGGCTAAATTATAATCCACCAAAGGAATAATTAATTCATGAAAATAATGTTTATCGGAGATATTTACGGAAACCCAGGAATTAGTTATTTTTCCGAAAAAAGTGGGTTTTTAAAAAGAAACTTACAAACCTAACCTCATTATTGCCAATGCTGAAAAGCGCTGATAATGGCAAGGTTTAAGTTTTCAAATTTATAAAAAATTACAAAAATTAGGTGTTGATTTGATGACTATGGAAACCATGTTTGGAAAAATAAACAATACAGAATTAAAAATTTTATTGACAAATCAAATGTAATTCGTCCCATCAATGACATTAATTCCAACAATTAGGGCAAGGTTATAAAATTATTGATTGCGAAGATAAAAAAATTTTAGTTATGAATGCTTTAGGACGTGTTTTTATTAACTCCAAATTGCATTGCCCTTTCAAAACTATTGATAATGTTTTGGAACAAAATAAAGCTAAATATGATTTTTCTTTTTGGATTTTCATGCCGAAGCCACTAGTGAAAAAATTGCTTTAACTCATTATTTTTGATGGTAGAATTGATGCTATTGTAGGCACTCACACTCATGTCCAGAACCAACGACGAACGCCTTTTTCCCACAATACTCTTTATATTTCTGATGCAGGAATGAGCAGGAGCCAAGGACGGCGTCATTGGTAAAGAAAAGAACCTATAATTCAATCTTTTTTAGGAAATCGTTTTGTTTCAAGACCTAATGCCGAAGGAAAAAGACAATTAAACGGTTTACTGGTCACTCTTAAACCTCACAAAACTATTGAAAAGATTAATTTATCAGAATGAAATAAAATTTGTTTTATGAAAACTAAGCGAAAAAGAATCAAAATTATCTTCTGTATCACTTTAATTTTTTTTGTTTTTTAATGCTTTGCATTTTTTTATTTTATTCTGGTTTTTTAATTATTTAAATTATTAAATTATTATACCAAACATAACTTTCAATATAAATTTATAATGATTTTATATTTTTGGAAAATATTTAATAACCCCAAAACACTTCTACCCTCATAAAGGAAAATTATGAAAAAAAGTAATCGCTATTACAGGTCCTACCGCTTCAGGAAAAACTAGCCTTTCCATTAAAATAGCTAAAAAATTTAATTTAGAAATAATTAATTGCGAATTCTCTTCAAATGTATCAAAAAATACGATATTGGAACTGCTAAAATAACTCTCGAAGAATCGCAAGGAATTAAACATCATCTTTTAGATTTTCTTGCTCCTGGAACAAATTACAGTATTTATCATTTTCAAAAAGATGCCCGCAAAAAAAATCGAAGAAACGCCCCTTCCTTTATTTGTGGGTGGTAGCGGGTTTATCTTAAATCAGCTCTTTTTGATTATGAATTAACTCTAAATCTTTGTTTTTTGCCACCTACTTCTTTACCTGCAATAGAAAATATGATTGATTTTATTAAACAAAAAGATCCTCCAATTAATTGCGAACCTAGATTTAAAAAATCCTCGTCGCATCCTAAGCGCTTATCAAGATTTACTTGCAGGCGCTTTAAGGTCACAAAAAAATAAAAACACAATCCTCTATATTCTTCGCTAATTTTTTATCTCGATATTGATAGACAAATTTTGAAAAAAAGAGTTATTTTAAGATTGGAACAAATGTTAAAACAAGGTTTTATAGAAGAAGTTAACCAAATTCAAACTCATTTTCCAAACGCCAATTTTAATATTATTGGTTATCGCGAAATTAAAGCTTTGTTAGAAGGAAAAATAACTTTAGACCAAGCCAAAACCTTAATTATTCAAAAAACTATGCAATATGCCAAACGCCAAAAAACTTGGTTTAAAAATCAAATTAAGCCCATCATTCTAGATGCCTTATCCCCCTGATTTAGAAAAAACCACTATTTACCTTATTAACTATTTTTAAAAACTGATTAAACATTAAACAATTAAACCAACGAAAACAATTCCAAAAAATAAGAAAGTAATTAGAAATATGATTAATACAAACGATTTTTAAAACTGGACAAACCATTAAATTCAACAACCAAATTTATCAAATTCTAGATTTTTTACATGTCAAACCTGGTAAAGGTGCTGCATTTGTAAGAACCAAATTAAGAAACCTAAGAACAGGTAGTGTCATTGACTACACTTTTAACGCTGGTATCAAAGTGCAGCCTGCCTTAATTACTAAAATTAAGATGCAATTTCTTTATGCTTTGGAAGATAATTATATTTTTATGAATACTCAAAATTACGAACAATTAGAAATTAACAAACATCAATTAAAAGATTTTCTTAAATATCTTTATGAAGGGCTTTTAGTAGATATTATTTTTTATGAAAATTATGAAATTGTAGGTATCAGTTTACCTGACAAAATCTCTATTAAAGTAGCTACACCGAACCTGAGCCAAAGGATAAACTAATTTTTAAAAGATGCCACTTTAGAAACAGGCTTTAGTAATTAAAGTTCCTCTTTTTATCAATATTGGAGAAAAAATGGTTATCAATACTGAAACAGGGCTTTATTTATCAAAGAGACAACAATAAATAAAACACCTTATTTTTGCAGTTTTAAACTGCTTTTTTGTTTTATCCACTACATTCAAGCCCTTTTTCTTATATACGTTTATAAATTGTGTTTGTTAATTTCTTTTTGTTTGTTATATAATTATAGGTATTCATGCCATCTGGCATTTTGCCTTTATATAGTGTTTTGCGATTTGAATCCGTTTATAAACATATAAAAATAAAAAGTATTAATATATTGTGTCTTTTGGGAAAATTTTTCAAGATAACAAAACAATCGGTTTTTA
>NZ_CP169277.1:351582-352613 GCF_041920595.1 Areca yellow leaf disease phytoplasma | reverse complement strand
CATTGCATTGCTGTGTGAAAACTTTATGCAGTCATAGACTAAAACAGATGTTAGTCAACAAGAAATAATTAAATTAATTGAAGCTAAGAAAAGATTTCAAAGAAAATGAAAAAAGATAAAGACACTGGATAATATTTTCTTCTTGATAACTTCTATCCAAGAATTAATTTTAGAAATCTCAAGCCAATTTTATCCCTAGCTCCAAATATCCCTATCTGGAACTTACCATTGATGAAAGCTATTTTGATGTTTTACATAAATCAAAGAGTTGACAAAGTATTTCAAAACAAAATTTTGAGAATGTTTCGTAAAATGACTTTAAAAAGAATCTTTGTAGAATTAGAGAAATGGTTGTTAAAAAAATACATTCAAAAGTATCGCTAAAGTTGCCAAAGTAACTAATACTTTTAATAATATCAGATTTTCAATCCTTTTCTTATTGGTTTAAAAAATAATTTTTAACTAAACCCTCTAGAACTTATTTATCATCAAATAGAGTTTCTTTTTTGATTGCAAAATTACAGAGAAGAAGTTTATAAAATTTATAGTGAAAAGATTTTTGAAACTGGTATAAGACCTCGAAAAAAGATTCCTACAAAAAAGTTTTAGATACTATCTTCTGCAAAGTAAGTGCAGATCAAAGCGAAAAAGAGTAATTTACTTAACAAAGAAATAGGTTTAACAATGAAAACATTTAATTGGTTTCCGGTCATATGAAAAACTTGACCAAATTAAAAATAATTTATCTTTGTTGATATTGTTTTAGTAATTTTGGATGCAAGAATTCCTCTTTCAAGCCTCAATTACAAATTTTTTATTTAATTAACCAAACGCCAAAACCCTCCTTATTTTGCTAAATAAATTTTCTTTAACTGATCCTTGTAAAATCAATAATTTTATTTTCCAAGCACTATCACAAAAACAAATTCCCGTTTTAAATAATTGATGCTATCAAATCCCCTAACCAAGAAATATATCAAAAAGCTTAACAAATAACCAAAGAGTAACAAGCCGTAACTGAACGAAGTACG
>NZ_CP169277.1:348769-351482 GCF_041920595.1 Areca yellow leaf disease phytoplasma | reverse complement strand
ACTCAAATCCCCTAAACTTCAAGAGGAAATATATCAAAAAACTGCTGGCAATCAAAGCCAAAAATCCCCTTTTAAATCTAGAAGAATATCAACCCAAACTCCCAACATTAAAGCTATGATTTTAGGAACTCCCCAATGTTGGCAAATCAACTTTAATTAACAGTTTTGCCCAAAAAAAGTTTTCAAAAACAGCTAATTTAGCAGGCACTACCAAACGCATTCAATGGATTGACATTGCTAAACCCAATATCAATTTTTTAGATACTCAGAATTTTGTGGCACAATTTTTCTGATCCTCGCATAAGTTTGGCATTAGCACTTGCAGGATGCTTTAAAGATTCCATTTTAATTTTAGAAAAATTAGGCATTCACGCACTTTTGCTATCTTATAAAACATTATGGTACCAATTTGCAAAAACGCTTTCCAATTTAGACCAAAATGATTTATCTAACTTAATTTAGTTGATATTATCGGACAAAAAAGAAATATTTATACTAAAAATCAAAAAGTTGATCAATCTAGAGTTTATCAAATGTTATTGCAAGAAATAAGGCCTTAAAGGTAACTTAGGAAATTAAATTTTGACTTAGATGTTTTATCTCTCTTTGAAAAACTTTTCTAAACCCAACCAACCACCAAACCAAAAAATAGAAACGCAAACAATTAATTACCCAAACTAACCATATCTTTTAATTGAGGCAAAAAAATGAAATCAAAAGTTATTATAGTAGATCTCCTGCTAAAACCAAAACTTTAAACCGTTTTTTTAAATGACAATTTTTTAATTTTATCTTCCAAAGGTCATATTAGAGATTTGTCGCTAAAGACAAAGACAGAATGGGAATTGACATCAGAAAAAGTTTATTCTAAATACAGCATTATCAAAGAAAAAGACAATATCGTAGAAACTCTTATACAAAAAACTAAAGGCAAAGAAGTGCTATTAGCAACCAAATCCTGATCGCGAAGGAGAAAACAATTGCTTGGCATTTATCTAGAATTCTTAATTTAGACCCCAAAAAACTAATAAATTGTTTTTCGGAGAAATTACCAAAGAATCAGTCTTAAAAGCTTTGCAACAATACTCGCAAAATCTGAGAATCACGGATTTCTCGTGATATCATAGCTAGTTTATTAGGGCCTCCGTGGGACGATTCTTTGATGCATGGCCGATTGGATGATCTTTATGAAGATCAGGAATCACAGTCTCTTTCGGGATTAGCCACGGATCGATTATGGTCATGATCAAAAAAACTAGGAGAGTAAAGTAGAAATGGTTGGCCATCCATAGTTGTATTATTTAGTAATTGAATATGCATATTAGTTTATTATGGTGCTGTTTATTTTGTCATGGTGCTGTTTATTTTATTATGGTACTGTTTATTCTGTTATGTATAATTTATTTATGTTTGCGAATTGTTGTTGACATATTTATTCATATATTAGAGGTGATGATAAATTACTGAACTTGTAAAGTTCACTCCCTGATCTTGTATTTTTTATTACAAATCCAAAAGGTCATTTGGGCATTAGAACCAATCAATGAAGAGCTAGGATTTAAGTATTAATCCCTTAGTTTATATTTTATCTTAAATTTTAGTTAAACTTTGCTTACACTGTATCCTGAATTTTTAGTTGAATTTTATCTACTTATTAGTTTTGATGAAAAACTCTAGAAATAAATAAATAATTAGTGAATTTGTTTTCTACCACTGCCTGATTGTTGATTAGTAAGATAGGCCTTGCATGTCCATTGGAATTGAAGCCTGAGAAGATGCAGCCATCTATCATACGCCTGGCTCGGGCATCGGGCCAAGATGTGATAGATTTAATGATATCAAAGCTTAGATAATGATCACTTGGAACTGTAATATAAGTAATTAGAAATTAACATGATGGTTTTTAGGATATGACAGAATGATATCAATTTAGGTTATGATTACTTGAGAGTGATATAAGTGATTAGGATATAATTTGAGTGATATCAATTTTGATTGTGATCATACGGACTATGACTTAAAGGTATTTGAACTTAGTGTTATGATCAATTGGGATATAATAAAAGTTGCATCTCCTCAGGCTTCAATCCAATGGAAATGCAAGGCTATCTTACTAATCCTTGTCGAGTGGTAGAAAATAAATTCATTAATTATTTATTTATTTCTAGAGTTTTTTCATCAAAACTAACAAGTAGATAAAATTCAACTAAAAATCCAGGATACAGTGTAAGCAAAGTTTAACTAAAATTTAAGATAAAACTAAAGGGATTAATACCTAAATCTGACTCTTGTTGATTGGTTACAATGCCCGAATGACTTTTGGTTTGTAATAAAAGAAATATTGAATCGAGTAGGCTTTACAGGACCAGTAATTATCTTCGCCCAATATATGAATAAATAATATTAATGACGAATTATGAGCACATAAATAAATTATGCATGCTTAGTATAAACGACACATGTAAAACAGAAGGCACCATGACAAAATGGCATTTCCATAATAAACTAATATGCATATTGATTGCACAAATATCTGTATGGATGTGCCATTCTACTTTATTCTCTGGATTTGTCATGACCATGTCGTCGTGAAGCTATCGGCAGATGCTGTACATCGTCCGTGCCGTGTACCGATGTCATCTGCTAGGCGGAAAACTAGTATGATATCACGTGAAGCTCTGCGTTCTCAGATTACTGCGGGTGTTATAAAGAA
>NZ_CP169277.1:342491-348669 GCF_041920595.1 Areca yellow leaf disease phytoplasma | reverse complement strand
TGCATTGCTTGTACAATAATGTATATGGATTTGCCAATTATTAATTAATATACATGTTTTATTTTGTATATATAAATTAAAAGAGTTAACCAAAAAGTTTTAAATAAATTCATAAATTAAAAGACTATCAATCGATAGTTTTGGTTATATAAATAACTTGAAAATATTGCAAATATGAAATAAATTTCATGTTTCATCGAAACTAGTTTTTACCTTAACAATACTTTACATTTAGAAGTGACTGCAACCTAAAAATTACATCTCTCAACTTTTTTTTGATGAGCTAAAAGGAGCGCCAAATATAACCACATTTGATCAATTATGATTTGTTTCAGAACTTGATTTTCTGTTGTTCACATTTACATCTAGAAAGGACGTAACCTAAAAATTACATATCCTTGATGAGCAAGTGAGCTGCTGTATAAATTACATGTCGGTTTCGATATTCGCCTTCTAATTTGATCATTATTTGATGTTTGAGTTGTCATAATAATTTTATTTCATTAACTATCCTTTGTTTAATATCAATAATTTGTTTGAAAAATAATTTGGGTGCTTTTACAGTCAAAATCTCCTGTTCGGTGGAATAAAACGTTTTCTCTATTAAATCAACATAAATTCTTTTGAGATGGGGGTCGATTTGAGAGTGTATATCTTCCATTTAGTTTTCCCAAGTTTTAACAAAAAGATTAGTAATTTTTGCAATTCTGGATTTTTGCATGAAAGCCATTTGATTGAAGAAGGAATAATTTGTCTATGCTCCGCAAAATTTTGATATTATCGAAAGCATCAACCTTCAGTTAAAAAAGATGGTTTTCAACTCAAAAATCCTGGCCTGGAAATATGGCAGGTGTCATTAAAAGAAGCTCGAAAGTCTTTTGATAAATACGAAAATAAACTCTATAAACTTATTTATCAAAGAACTTTGGCTTCTTTAATGACACTCTGCCATATTTCAAAAAAAACCAAGTTTTTTTTGAAGTTGAAAAACCATCTTTTTTAACTGAAGGTTTGATAAAAACTTCTGATGGCTATCAAAAAATTTTGCAAGATGGCACCAAAGACAAAATTATTCCTTCCTTTAAATTAAATGAAACTTATTTGCCTCAAGAAATCCAAAATTTACAAAAATTTACTAATCCTCCAGCGCGCTTTTCTGAATCCACTTTGATTAAAACTTTAGAAAAACTAAATATTGGAAGGCCTTCTACTTACTCTCAAATCATTTTTACCCTCAAAAAAAGAATTTATGTTGATTTAGTAGAAAAACGTTTTGTTCCTACCGAACAAGGAATTTTGACTGCTAAAAACTTAGAATTGTTTTTCAAACAAATTATTGATGTTAAATATACTGCTAAAATGGAAGAAAATTTAGATAAAATATCTTCAGGATTAGTTAATAATAAAGAATTATTGCAAGAATTTTATGATGCTTTCAAACAA
Organism: Areca yellow leaf disease phytoplasma; assembly: GCF_041920595.1. Classification (NCBI taxonomy): domain Bacteria; kingdom Bacillati; phylum Mycoplasmatota; class Mollicutes; order Acholeplasmatales; family Acholeplasmataceae; genus Candidatus Phytoplasma; species Areca yellow leaf disease phytoplasma. The sequence continues at coordinate 347,226 of NZ_CP169277.1, read as the reverse complement.
CTTTATCAAATAGCTGATCAAAAATTAGAAAAACCAAAAGATATCGAAACCGATCAAAATGTAATTTATGCAACGCTCCTTTACTCATCAAAAAGGGACGCTATGGTAATTTTTTAGGTTGCAGTCGCTTTCCTGAATGTAAAAATATTGTTTCTTTAAAAGAAAAATCAAGTTCTGTAGAAACAAATCCTTCTATGAAAACCGATCAAAAATGTAATTTATGCAACGCTCCTTTTGCTCATCAAAAAGGACGCTATGGTAATTTTTTAGGTTGCAGTCGCTTTCCTAAATGTAAAAATATTGTTAAAATTAAAAAACTTAAGTTTTTTTCTGATGAAAAACATAAAAAATTTATTTCATATTTACAATATTTTCAAGTTATTTATATAACAAAAAAACTATCGATTGATAGTCTTTTTTAATTTATGAATTTATTTAAAACTTTTTGGTTGCTTTTCTTTTTTAATTTATATACAAAACGAACACATACAAAAACCATAAACATTAACATAATGAAATTAGCACTGAAATTGGCAAATCCATATACATTATTTATTTTAATGCTTGTTTTTTTTCATTCCAAACCAAACATTTCTAAAGAAATAAAGGGCAGGTATTCTGAAAAGAAAAAACACGACCAAAACTTAACAACAAAATGTATTTAGGTTTTAGCTGCAATTAAGAAAGTAGAAAAACTTCTAGTGGAAGTAGTTAATAGACCAGTTGTTAAAAGAGCACCCAACAAAAAGGACTTAAATTCTGGGTTTTTGCATAAGAACATATCTAATGTCATTTGGTCTTTTTTTTCTTTTTGCCTAAATTTTTTAAAAAATAAGCATAAATCATCACCAAAACCAAGCCCACAATATTCTTTAGGAGCACAAATTAAATAAGTAACTGCAAATACTAAAAAACAACAAATAGAACCAAGCATTAAAGTTTTAATTGCTCTTTTGTTATTTTTGTTCCCTAAGTTTTTCCAGAAACAATCATTGAAATTGTCCTTCTTTTAACGAAAGCTTGATATTTGAGCTAATAAAGTAATAATGCTATCAGCAACTCCAATTGCACCTAAGCCGCCCAAACCTTTAAATTCGAAAGGAGTTCCAGCTAAAAATGGTTTATCAAATGTGCTATCTACCATAAATAAGGTAAACATTCTTCCGCCTTCATAAATAAATTTGCCTATTGTTAAAGTAATACTTAATTTCAAAATAGTTTTAAGTAATTTTTGTCTTGAAAAAAAAGTTTTAAAGAAAAATCGCCTAAACTTAAAAATAAAGGATTTTTTTTTTGTTAAAAAGAGTGAAAAAAAGCAACTATTGTAATAAATAAATAAGCAATACATGAAGCTGTTTGCAAACCTAAAACATTGGGACTCAACGCTTCTAAACCAATGACTTTGATGCCAAAACATAAAGTACTTAATCCAATTTTTAAACCCATCATAATACAGTTTAGAACCAAAATTTTTTAAGTTTTCCCAAAATTCTTTCAATTCCTAAAGAAAAACATTAACAATGGTAGTACCTTTGTTGTAATCTAAAAGCGTTAATGCAAGATTTTTTTCCTCAGTTGTTATCGCCTTTGGTACTCCGTTAATTACTTTTCCTTTAAAAAGACTACAAATAGAGACTGGAAAAACCAATCATAACACAAGCTACAACCAAACTTACTATGAGCCAACAAAAACAAAAACTTTAGATATATTTTACGAGCTTTTAAGATTTGACATTTTTATTTTTACCCACTTCGTATAGAAATTAATGAAACTCCTGTAATTCCTAAACAAACTCCTACTGCTTCTACAATGCTTTGAGCGGATTTGGAAAATTGAATGTAGCTTTAAGGTTGCTCCGTACAGACCAACTCCAAAAAAAGTATCAACACTACCGAACAAGCTTTAAAAACATTAAAAACAATAATAGGCAAAGAAATAATCCATAAAGCTTTTAATAAGTTTCCTCCAAAACAAGCCTACTTATTTTATCTTTTTTTATTAATTACTTTGTTTTTCGCTCTTCATTTATTTAAAAAACCCTTCCTTTTGATTTGAAGTTAATTGATAAATTATTATATTTATTTTTATTGCATTTGTTTTGCAAAAAAAGTATAAATTAAAAAACAAATGGCATTTATTTTTTGCAGTTTTAAAAGTGTTTGTTTGTATCTTTTTGTCAAGGTAAAAATTAATTATTTTTCAAACAAATATTTTTGCCTTTATTTTAAGGATTTTTAATTAAGGATTTTTAAAGGTTTTTAAAAAAGATTTTAGGTTTAATTGGTTAAAGTTTTTGTTTTCTTTTAGCAAGCATTTGATGAAAAAACATAACAAAAAAATGCTTATTAAATCTAAAATAACTTCAAATTGTTTTCTTAACTACTCTTTAAGTATAACATATAAAAAATAAGTGTTAATATTTTTGCTACTCCCAAAGATAAAAACAACTAAAAGGAAACCCAACCAAAAAGTTAATAAATTATTCCAAAAAACAACTTCATTATTTTTTTGCAAACTTATTTTTCAATTGTTTTATTTATTTTAGCCAATAAATATTTGTTGCAATATTTTGTTTTATTTTGCGAAAAAGCCCCCAATATCACAAAAATTTTTACAAAAGAGAAAAAAAATAATGCGTTTTAATTGCAATATTTGATTAAATCGTATACAATTTAAATGTAGCTGTTAATAAATCAAAAAAATTCTAAGACTAGCATAAAAAGTTTTTTCATAAAAATTTTCATAAAAAAGATTAGTTAGTTTTTTGGAAATACCTAAAAATTTACTTAAAATAATAATTTATAATTTGGATAAAGACACAAAAAAGACAGTTAAAACAAAAACCAAACTAATCATATTATATTTTATTATTTTTTAAACGCTTTGGAACTTTCAAGTACACTATTTTTTACTTATTAACATTTAACAACTATTTATTTCATTTATTTTAATTTTGACTCGCGCACGCGGATTTATTAAAAAACATTCATCAAACTAATCATTTAACAATATTTACAATATTTCAAAAATATAAAGGAGACTTAATTTTAAAATGAAAAATGAAAACCAAAAAGCAAAAACAACAACAAAAGAAAACAAAAAAATTGCTGTGTTAACTTCAGGCGGCGACGCTCCTGGAATGAATGCAGCTATTCGTGCTGTAGTTTTTAAAAGCGCTAAACAAGGATTTGAAGTTTTCGGCGTAAAGATAGTTATTTTAGGACTTTTTTAATAACAAAAATCAGAATCTTAAATCCTCAAACATTTCCTGTGTTGCTTAATTTGTCTGGTACTTTTTTGGGAACTGCTCGTTTTTTAGATTTTCAAAATAATTTAGATGTTCATAAACATTGTGCATAAATTTAAAAAATTTTAGGAATTGATAAATTAGTTGCAATTGGTGGTGATGGTTCTTATAAAGGAGCATCCAAATTGCACGAACTTGGCATCAAATGCGTAGGACTGCCAGCCACCATTGACAATGATATTTGTGCCACTGATTTTACTATTGGATTTAGCAAGTACTGCTCTCAATAATATTGTAGATGCTATCGAAAATTGCGCGATACTTCTGTTTCTCACAACCGATGCAGTATTATTGAAGTGATGGGACGCCACAAAGGGGATTTGGCTTTATTTGGTGGATTTGAAAGGCAGGAGCAGACGTTATTGTTACTCGCGAAAATCTTTTATCCCAAAAACTATTTGCCAAAAAATTAAATCTTTGCGCCAAGCAAACCAAAGACATGCTATTGTAGTTGTCGCTGAACACATTGATGTTGCAAGCTTAGCCAAAGAGGTAGAAAATTACAGTGGTTCTGAAACTGAGCCCAAGCCGGGGACACATTCAAAGAGGTGGTAAACCAACTGCAGAAGATCTAGTCCTTGCTTTTAGAATGGGAAGTTATGCCGTTTTTATTGCAACAAAACATTTTTAATTGTGCTGTTGGCACTTGCGGACTTAATTTGCATTATTAATTACTTTTGGTGATCTTTTTTGAAAAACTTATGAAAAAATGAATTATTTAATGTAGTAGCTAAATTGCTGTAAATGATTGTAGGTAACAAAATATTGTATTTATCAAAATTAATTTTTGTACTTCCAAATCCCAAACCCCAAATAAATTAAAATTGATTTTGATATAAATACTAAAAAAACGGAGTATATTTATGTCTACTGAAAAAAATCATTTGCCACGCCCTTCCAAACCTGCCAACCAAACCCCGCGTTTTAAGAAAAATAAAAATAATGCTTTTGGCAAACCAAAATTATTAAATAAAAATTAATACAATACTGAAAAACATTTAAAAATATTTAAACATTTAATAATGAGAATAAAATATTTAATAAATTATAACTAAAAAGCACCAAATAATAAATAATAAAAGGAGTAAAATTACACAATGTTGAAATTAAACCTTGAAGGGATTTATAATTTTAGATTGGTACAATTATGCCCAAACTTTTGCCCCTCAAATCAAAGTCATACACCGTAAATTACATCAAGACCAACAACTAAAAGAAATTATTTGGGTTGGTTAGAACTACCCTTACATTTTGATTTCCAAGAACTGGAAAAATGAAACAACTAAAAATTCACCCCAATTTAGATGTTTTTAGTAGTAATTGGCATTGGAGGCTCTTATTTCATGCCAAAGCAGGAATTGAATTTTTGCAAAACGCCCTTTAAAAAATCACAGAAATTCTTTTTGCAGTGTCATCAAGCATCATAA
>NZ_CP169277.1:327188-342391 GCF_041920595.1 Areca yellow leaf disease phytoplasma | reverse complement strand
ATGCCAACTCCTCTATAAATTGATCAATAATTTATGAGTCCATCTGTAATAAGGGCTTAGCTCATCTGAGTCTATTTTAGTTGTTATTTGAGTATTTCTAGTTGTTACTAGTCTCGCATAGTCAGCCATGTCGGTTAGTTCAGCCTGTCAGCAGCTACCATGTCAGCTAATTATTTTTTGTCCATTCAAGAGCTGGTCAAGACTCAAGACTATATCATGCTGTGTGAAGACCAGTCCACCAGATTGAAGACATGGAGTATTCAACTGCCTGAAGATTTGAAGACTGAGGAAAATTGGGAAACTGATTTCAGTGTATTGCCCTCCAGATGCCTGCATTCCTTCTTCAAAATATACTATACCAGCACTCCATGATTTTAGGAGGTCCATCTGTCTGCCTGGGTCAAGATACTGAATATTTACACAAAATACATCTCTGGGCCACGGTTGCTCCTAGATTTCAGGCATCTGGAGACGATCAGTTTCTGTGATTTTCTGTCTAATACTTACTAGGCCTGAGAGGAGTGGGAGACACATGGCCCATTTGGTGATCCATTCTCAGAGAGACTTGGATGAATGAAAATCCCTGAGCCCTTCACAGCGGTGTGATCGCTCTGCAAGTAATTGGTGATTCTTCTTCACGTTGCTTGCAATCATCTTCACGCCATCAGTTCCTCCAGACTTGATACCACTCCAAAAGAAATCTTCTGTCGCTTTAATTTGTTTTTGTTTTGTGAGTTTTCTACCTTCGATACTGTTAAAACGACCCATTTCCAGCCTGTCAGATTCATGTAACTTGGCCTGCTGAGCAGATCACGAGGAACGACTTTCAAGGCATCTTCACAAACGCCAGTAATTTCATATCCAAGAGTCTTATTGTGATATCTCAGCCTAATTCGGTGTTTTCAGTTCTTCCATGTCTTTCATTACTTGTGTCCAGCTGATACCAAAATTCTCATTTGATCCGAATCTGGGAATTAATCAAACATACAAAATCTGCATGCATATTAACTTCATCTACCCGAGGTCCACTGAGGAACATTAAACTGCAGGACGAATGGTATCTCACGGCATATAGTGCGCCCACTAAAGGACGTGATTGCCGCAGACCTTATACTTACTGATCCGATCTGGAAGAGGTCAAAGCCAAACAGCCCCACTTCCCTGTGTCAAGTCACACTCGCATAGGTATGCAGACACCAAGACTGGGGGACTGCCCAAGAATCATCTAGATCATGTAACGTCTCATTAAAAGGATCACGACATCAGTCGGCTCCAGCATCATCGGTACGTATCTCATCTGCGTTGTAGGTTCCAAATTTTGCTCAATACTTGCACACAAGGAAAATTCCCGAAATCCAAGTATTATAACAAACTCTATCAGCCATGTTCTCTAATTTGCATATCTTATAACTAACTCGATTTCAGTTGCCTTAAACCCGCCACATAAAGCCTTCGTAGAACTCCAAGCGTTTCCAGTATTAAGTTTTGCGTGAAGAAAGGCACGGTTGAAATACTCAGTTTTTTCTTCGATTGCTCTTCTGCTCATTGCCATGATGATGCAAATTGATCCTATCTTACACGTTTTCCACGCTGCCTTCTCTCCATAATTGATTACGTCCACTGCACACTTCATTCCCACCACTACACTTCCTTACGCCATGCCCCCATCAACGTTTCATCTTCCATTTAGTAGCATCTTTCCCATATTTGCCCCAGTTATTCATAAGAGATACAAATACCTTCTTCTTCAGCTTGGTTTTTCATTTTCCTAGTTAACGAAGGCATACTTCTTTCATATTACACATTCTTCTTTGCTGACACATGACACTTCCTATCAGAATTTTGGACATTAGTCAAGGTTTCCCACAGCGCAGGTCGCCAAAGCTTTCACTCCTACATCAACCGAGGAAGCCCGCGATGGGAGGCCGAAGGAGGGAAGTCCGGTGATGGGAGGACCAGAGGAGGGCGGGCCGGCATCGAGAAGGCCTGAATAGGGTGGTATGGGTGGGGGTCAGACATGTCAAAGGGGGGAGACTGGGAAGTGGCGGGGAGATGAAGGAGGGAGGTCTGGCACTGGGCTTGGATTTGAGCTTCGAGGAAGACAGTGAGGGGGGGTCTGGACTGGAGGAAGAAGGTTTGGCAATGGAGAAACCTGGGGCTATCTTCTTTAAGGACCGAGCAGTAGGTGGGAAAGGAGTATGGGAAAGATGGGGATGCCTTAGAGCAGACGGAGGAGTTTTTTTAGGGAAGTAGATGGAGATGGCTGGAACGAAGGAACGGTGGGATGATGGAGATAGTCATGGGAGGGAGGTGTAGTGGTTGGAGATGGCATGGAAGGGATGGTGCAGTGGGACGATGGAGATCAATTATGGGAAAGGAAGGCAGCGGTGGAGCCTCGCGCTCCTCGACATTGCGGTTGCAACAAAGATAGGATCAGGGCCTTGCACCCCTCGACATCACCATGGCAATGAAGGCAAGAAGAAGCAATCGGAGAAGAAAAAACTGGGTGGTTTTCATTACATTTCATCCATTGCCTTTCTTCACACAAAATGAGCCTTAATATAGGCTTACAACTGGGTTCCAGAAGGCTCTAATTGACGGGTTTAAGGCTAACTAATCCGAGGATTAGTTATAAGATATACTAATTAGAGAACATGGCTGTTAGAGTTTGTTATAGCCACGGGATTTCGAGGGATTTTCCTTTATTTTTTAATTACAAAAATTGAAGCAAAATTTTGGAATTTTCCTGACACTTGGGATTTGGTTTGGACATGACGTGAGTCAGCTCTGGTCTTGGGTCGGCTTGATGGTGTCCTATTCTTCTTGTTCTATGATCTAGATGGGTTCTTGAGGCTTGGTCTTGGTCTTGGTGTCCCCACCATTTCTCCTGGGGTGGGAAGAACTCAACCCCATTGAGTAAGGGTTTGTTTGGCTTTGATACTCTTCCAAGAGATCCGGATCAATGCATTGTAGGTCCTCTCTGGTAATCCACGAGTCCTTTGATTCAGGACGACCTTGCCATCTTACCAAGTAGCGCTGATAGCCATTCATCGGTACTGATAGCTTGATCATCCAGGATTTGCTCGATCTTCTCTCTTCACTGGTCCTTTATGTGGACACCCAGTAGGTTGATGGGGGACTAATATGCATGCAATTTTTTTTTAGTATGTTTTACATGTTGAGTTAGGTGATTAATTCCCAAATTTCAGATCAAAATTATTTGTAGGAATTTTTGAAGATCAGCATGCAGATTAGGACCTAGAAAAGTAGCAAAGAAGGACCGCCGGGGCTGAGAAGCCTCGGTTAGGGCAAGTTCTCCTACAATAAAACTACTGGAGGTAGAGGGGTGTACCTGACAACGTCTGTGAAGATCGCAGCGAAGGGGTCTCTCGTTCCTCGACGGATGCGGCCTGGAAAACCGAGCCAAAGACCCGCGGATACCCGGCTTTCTGCTCGGTGATCCGATTGAGGCTTGGCTGGAGTCGTTGGATTCGTAGGAACTCGGGGACCTGCAAACGACCTGTCAGGGGTTAGAAAGCTCACAAAGGAACAAGAAAACAAAGTAAAAACAGCAAGGGAAGGCTTCTTTTGGAGTGGGCATCCAGGGATCTGGAGGGTTTGTTGGCAGCAGGAAGATGATTGCAAACACCGGGAAGAAGAACTCTCACAAACCCCTTTATGCACACAGCAGGGTATCACACCACTCAATAGAAGAACTCAAGGTTTTCATTCATCAAAAATTCCTCCTCATACAAGAGGCTAGGGTCCCTTAAATAGACCCTTAACCTTGGGCTCCAAGTAAGGGTACATAAGTCTTTACATAAGAATCCTTTTCCCTCTCAAACCCTAGCTAGAAAATAAGGAAATATTAGGTAGAAAAATCCCTAAAAATTTTCTTGACTTGGCCAAGACTCCAAGGATGCCTAGGGGCGTGTTGGGCTTCTAGGAGCAGCAAAGGCCGGCCCAAAGGGGCTCGGGTGCATGGGTTTGGGCCTCTGGAAGCTGGGGTGGCCTGGTAGCCAGGTAGCAGGAATATTCCCTGGTATCTTGCTTCTTAGGGGCTTGGGCTTGGCACCTGGGCTTGATTTCTTTGGGCTAGGATGCAGATGGACCTCTAAAATCATGGATGCCTTGGTATATGAATATATTTTGGCATCTGGAAGGGAATCTGGGCATCTGGAGGGCATCTGCAAGGAATCAGGGTTTTCTGAATTTTCCTCCTGGGGTCTTCAAATCTTCAAGCTGGGCTGGACTTGGGCTATACTTCCATGTCTTCAATCTAGTTGGACTTGGTCTTCACTTGTATGATATAGTCTTGAGTCTTCAGTATGCTTGGACAGGACTCAAAAAAATAAAATTAGCTCAACATGAGCTGACTAGCATTGGACTGAACTAGCTCAACATGAGCTGACTAGTACAGAACTGAAATAACAACTAAAATACTCAAATAACAACTAAAATAGACTCAGATGAGCTAAGCCCTTATTACAGATGGACTCATAAATTATTGATCAATTTATAGAAGGTTTAAAAAGAAATAGAAGAAAAATGGCAAACAACTCTTTGCCAAAATCGTATTTTAGACCACTGACAGCCAAAAAGGCGTTTTGTTAAATTTAGCCCTTAAAGAAGGTTATCAAACATTTGTTATTCCTGGATTCTGTGGGTGGAAGATTTAGTGTTTTTTACAAGCGTAGGAATCCTTCCTTTTGTTTTTGCTAATTTAGATGTTGTCTCACGATGAAAGGCGCTTTGGTGTTTATCACGACACTTTCTTTCAAGAAGACCTTTTCCAAAATCAAGCCTATCAGTACGCTTTAGCAAGGTATTTGCTTCACACCCAACAAACAAAAAAATGGAACTATTGGTAAGTTACGAACCGCATCTTCCTTTCTTTTTCGGAATGGTGGAAACAATTATTTGCTGAATCTGAGGGAAAAGAAGAAAAAGGGCTTTGTAGAGCCACCAACACTTACTGATCTACATTCCTTAGGCAATTTATCCAAGAAGGCACCAAAATGTTTTTGAAACAGTTTTGTCGTTACATCAATAAAAGATGATTGGTGTCTTTCCTCACATCTCCAAACGAACTTGATAATCTTAATTAGTGTAGCTGGAAAAACTTATCACAAATTAATCAAAATTCTTCAAGCCACTAAACAAGCCCACATTGAAGGCAAAGTTCCTAATTTAGAAATTGTCATTCCTACTTTGGATGCATATCATTTTTGACATTTATCGTATTTTTTCCAAAAAGCTTGTGCAATGTCAGGTTTGTTGTTAGGAATTAACCCTTTTAATCAACCCGAGTAGAAATATACAAACAAAAAAATGTTTGCTTTATTAAAGTCATAATTGCAATTATTACAAAAATATCTATTTATTACACATTAAAATACATTTTTTAGCAAAAAGCATTATAATATTTATGGTTAGTAAATTTAACTATTTGTCCCATAAACAAAAGTTATTTTATTTTTCATTTTATAATTAAAAACCAATTTAAAAAGGAGTATTAATTATGCCATATATTGAAAGTATTTTAGCGCGCGAAGTGCTAGATTCCAGAGGAAATCCTACAGTAGAAGTAGAAGTTTATACAGAATCAGGAGCGTTTGGAAGAGCTATTGTTCCTTCAGGAGCTTCTACCGGACAACACGAAGCAGTTGAATTAAGGGATGGGGATGCCAAAAGATTTTTAGGTAAAGGCGTTTTGCAAGCTGTTAAAAATGTTACTGAAGTTATTCAACCAGAATTAGAAGGAGTTATTCTGTCTTAGAACAAACTTTAATTGATAAATCATTAATTAAACTTGACAGAACTCCTAACAAATCTAATTTAGGAGCTAACGCTACTTTAGGTGCTCTTCGGTTTAGCAAAGGCTACAGCTAACTACTTAAATCTTAAAGTTTTATCAATATGTAAGGTGTTTTACTAAACAAATGCCAGTTCCTATGATGAATGTTATCAACGAAATTGGAGCTCATGTGCTTCTAACAGTGTTGATTTTCAAGAGTTTATGATTTCACTAACCGAGCAACATTCCTTTAAAGAACATGCTTTGGGGCTGAAGTTTTTCTACCATTTAGGAAAAATCTTAAACAAAAAGGACTTCAACTACAGTAGGAGACGAAGTTATGCGGATATGCACCTGACCTTAATTCTAACGAAGAAGCCTTACAAATCATTTTGGAAGCTATCAAAAGTGCAGGATACGAGCGCAGGAAAAGACATTTTTTAGGAATGGACGTTGCAGCTTCCGAGTTTTATGACAAAAAACTTCAAAAAATACGTTCTTGCATCTGAAAATAACAGAGCTTTTAGTAGCCAAGAATTAGTTCATTATTACGAAACTTTAGTTGCTAAATATCCAATTATTTCAATCGAAGACGGACTTGATGAAAATGATTGGGATGGATGGAAGCACTTAACCCAAAATTAGGTAACCAAATCCAATTAGTAGGGGACGACCTATTTGTTACTAACACCCAAAAAATTAGCTCAAGGAATTGAAAACAAAATAGGAAACTCTATTTTAATTAAATTAAATCAAATAGAACTCTAACAGAAACCCTTAGAAAACAATTGAAATATAAAAAAGCTTCTTACACCGCTGTTATTTCTCACCGTAGTGGCGAAACCGAAGACACAACTATTGCTGATTTAGCTGTTGCTACTAATGCGGGTCAAATTAAAACTGGTTCTTGTTCACCCGTACTGATCGCATAGCAAAAATACAATCAATTATTAAGAATTGAATACCAATTAGTAGAAGCTCCTTTTTAGGATTGAAAACTTTTTATAATTTGAAAAAAAATAAATCCCAATTAAACACAAAACAAAAGTGATTTAATAATACAAACAATACAAAAACAAAATAACATTATTATTGACAAGACCATCGTTTTCAAGATGTTCTTTTTGAGGTAAGGAGTTTGGGAATATGACTAAAAAAATTTGTAGGATTAATTATTTTAGATGGCTTAGGCTTAACCGACCAAAAGAAAATAACGCTTTTCATTTTGGCAAAAAGACTCCCTATCTAGATTATCTTTTAAAAAAAAACTTTCCCAATACCACTCTTAAGCCTCAGGTGAAGAAGTAGGTGGGTCTTCCCCAAGGTCAAATGGGAAATGGTGAAGTAGGACACTAGCAGATCAGGAGCAGGAAGAGTTGTTTATCAATCGCTTACTCAAATTAATAAAACTATTCGTGATAAATCTTTTTCACCAACAAAATAATTTTCTCCAAGCCATCAGACATGTTAAAAAAAACACTTGTGCAGAAATGCATCTTTAGGACTTATCTCCTGATGGGCGGAATTCATTCTCATTTTAGAACATTTTAAAGTCTTTATTTGATTTATTAAAAAGAAAACAATTTAGCAAACAACATCTTTTTTACACGCTTTTACTGATGGAAAGTTTCTGAAGTCCTCATTCAGGTATTAAATTCATATTAAAGACCTTCTTGATTATGGCTTTAATATTGCTTCTGTTGTTGGTAGATATTATGCTCTTGACCGTGATAACAATTGGAACCGCATTAATTTAGTCTATAATATGCTTACATCCAAACAAGCTCCTGTTATTGACTGGCCATTAGAAAACACTATACAAAATTTTTATAATCAAGGCATTACAGATGAATTTATCACTCCTTTTATTACCAATCCAAATGGTTTAATTAATGATAATGATGCAGTTATTTTTGTTAATTTTCGTCCTGACCGTGCCATGCGTCTTGCAACTGCTCTATCTAATCCTTGTGCTACTAATGCTTTTTGTTCTGAGGGTAAAACCAATTTTTGCGGCACTAAATTATTAAATAATCTTTTTTTAGTAACAATGACTAAATACAGCGCTCAAGTTAAAAGTGTAGTTGCTTTTGAAAAAATAACTCTAAAAAATATTTATGGTGAAGTAATTGCCAATTTAGGAATGCACCAACTAAGAATTGCAGAAACTGAAAAAATATCCTCATGTAACTTTTTTCTTTGATGGTGGCAAGGAACTGCAATTAAAAATGCAGATAGAATCTTAATTCCTTCTCCCAAAGTAAAAACTTACGATCTTAAACCCGAAATGAGTGCTTTAGAAATTACCACCCATACTAAAACTGCTATTTTATCTGGTAAATACGATACTTTAATTCTTAATTTTGCAAATCCTGATATGGTAGGACATACTGGTTTTTAGATGCTACCATTAAAGCGATTCAAACAGTAGACAGCTGTCTTAAAGAAGTTTTAAATGCCATTTTTTCAGTTAAAGGCAAAGCCTGTATTGTAGCAGATCATGGAAATGCCGAACAAATGACAGATAACTCAAGGAAATCCACACACAGCTCATACCACTAATTTAGTTCGCTTTCATCGTTACAGATAAAAATGTTGTCTTAAAACCGGGGTCTTTATGTGATGTTGCACCCACAATGCTAGATTTATTAGAAATTAAAAAAACCTCAAGAAATGACAGGAAATAGTTTAATTAAAAACTAAATAAATCATTAACTTTATTATTTACAATACCATAATTAAATATTTGGTTGATTTTGATTACTTATTTAGCTAATAATTTTGAAAATAAAAAATCACAAAAAACAATTTATTAACCATTTATTTATAACTTTGTTATTTATATTACATCATATTTAGTGAATTTATTAGTTATTTTATTTTTTTGTGTAGAATCGGAGTAAATTGTAATGAAAAAAGACAAACAAAAATAAAGATTTTTGGGTTTCACCCTTTAATGTTTCTTTTTTTGTAGTGGTTTGTGCTTTACATCTTTTGTGCAGTTAAAGAAAATGGGAATAAAAAAAATTATATCACCCTCTTTAACCCCTTTATTTATTATTTTTGTCTTTACGGATATAGATCTTAATTTTATTGGTGATAGTGTCCCTTATTTAAATAAAAATAGGGTTATGAGGATTTTACTTTATTTTTTGTTCACTTCTTGTTGGTTTATAAAGGATGGATACCACAAGATTTAGCAGACAAAATGTAATGAAAATTTTCAGTACCAAAACACCAAATAATCATTTAAGATCTGATTTTGCTAACTTTTTTATAACTTGTGTTATTTGCTGAAGTATTTTAAGTGTTGATGAAATTTATTAAAAAGATCGCTTTCTAAGTTTCTTCCTTTAACATTAATTGTTTGTTTAGTAGCTATTTTAAGTGTTGGTTTTTGTAGGATTCTTATTTAATTATCAAAAACCAGAAGGGTTTTAGCCACTAAGGTTCCTTTTTAGACTCTATTTTTTATGTAAGCTGTTCCATTAACAAATGGAGGAACTGTTTAGGTATTAATGGTTTTGCAAATGGTATTTATAAAGATACTTTCCCTCAATTGAATCAAAAAACTATTAGAACAGCAATTATAGTGCCTTTGATTATGGCTAGATGTTTAAAATCTTATTTTTATTTGCTGGCTTAATGTATGTTATTTTTGATAAAACTAAATTTAGTGGTAAAGGAAAGTTAGAATACTAAAACAATAAACTTACACCCAAACCAGCAGAGAAAAAAAACTCGCTGAGAATAACAAAAAATATTGGTATGGGTTTAACGATGATTTTTGTATTATTTAGTTTTAAGTGGTCTTTTAAATAAATTATTATGGGGTTATTTAAGAATCGTTAGTTTATTTTTATTCTTTTCTTAATTTTGATTAGAGTTTTTAATTTATTATCTACAAAGAAAAATCAAAGTCATATTTCTCCAAGCTTAGGACAAGTAATATCTAAAAATTTCACTACTCCTATTTTGTAGGTTTACAGAATGACAGTTAAATGGCAACAATTAATGGGAGAATAAAACAAATACCTGTTTTAACTATGGTTTTAACTGCTTTATTGGTAGTTATTTTGGTATCCTTTATTCTTGCTAAAACTTTTGGTTTTTATCCTTTTAAGAACATCTCTTACAGCTGGTTTGGGTGCTTTAAATTAGCAGGAGGAACTGGACATTTAGGGACAATGTCAATAAGTAAAGAGACAATTTATTACCTTTTATTATGATTGCTACTAGAATTATTGGACCTATTATCTATACTTTGGCTTATTTCTTATTTAAATTTTTTTATATGTCATAATTTCATAATTTAACTAATTTTGACAATCATTTTTATATTTTAAAAACAAAAAAGGATGTAGTTATTCATGAACAAAACTAAAATAATTTGTACCTTAGGACCTGCTTCTTATGATAAAAACATTTTACAAGCCTTAATTCAAACAGGTTTGAATGTAGCAAGATTTAATTTTTTCTCACGCTCAATACGAACAAACTAAACTTTTAATGAAAACCATTAAAATTATTAGCGATAAATTAGACAAACACACAGGACTTATGTTAGATACTAAAGGACCTGAAATTAGAACTCACGAATTTGATGGTGTAGTACCAATTCAAAAAGATTCTGAAGTAAAAATATCTATGACAGAAGTTTTAGGTAATGCTAAACTTTTTTCAGTTAGTTATTCTAATTTACTTAATGATTAAAAGTTGGCATTGTGGTTAATAATATTGATGATGGATACTTATCTTTGGAAGTTGTAGACAAAGACGAAGCCAAACAACAATTAGTTTACTAAAAAAACCAAAAATACTCACTCCATCAAATCTCGTAGAGGTGTAAATGTTCCTAAAAAGTTAATTTAGAAAATGGATTTTATTTCTCCTAAAGATTATCAAGATATTGTTTTTGCTGCCCAACAAGATTTTGATTATATTGCTGCTTCATTTGTTAGAAGAGCTCAAGATGTCAAAGATATTAGAAAAATTTTACAGAACAAGGAATTTCAACATCCAAATTATTTCTAAAATAGAAAATCAAGAAGGTGTTGATAATTTAGAAAAAATCATTCAAGAATCAGACGGTATTATGGTTGCAAGAGGTGATTTAGGAATAGGGAAGTTGATGGTGAATTAGTACCACTTTTTACCAAAACACGTATGATTACTAAATGTTTTAGAATACATTCCAAACCAGTTGTAGTAGCTACTCAAATGTTAGAATCTAGCTTGCGAAATCCACGTCCCACAAAAGCTGAAAACTTCTGATGTCTTTAATGCAGTTAGAGAAGGCACCACCTTTACTATGCTATCGAGGCGAAAGTCAGCTGGTGAATATCCTGTAGAGAGCTGTAACTTATATGAAAAAAATTAATTATCAAGCTGAAAAAGTAGTTAATTATCAAGCTTTATCAAAGTATACCAGGCCTAAAACTCCAAAACCTTTTGTTCGGTGCTGTGGAATTGGCTTTACGCAGCGATATTTAAAGCAATTGCTGCCCGCGACTAAAAGATGCTTATAATGTCGAAATTTCATCCATCCGTTCTCGTTTTGGCTTTAGTTAAAACTGAACAAGAAGCTCATCGTTTAGTACTAAATTTTGGGGTTTGTCCTTTTGTTTCTGGAAACCAAATTACAAACTAAATGGAAGAACTTACCTAAAATCAAAAGTAGTAATTGTCTTGTTGTTAAAGATGGATGCTTTATTTTAAATAATAACATTAAATAACAACGAACCAAACATACATCAAAAACATTCAAATATACTTAGGTAGTTATTAAGATCATATTTTATATTAAATGTTATAGATTATAAAACTTAATCTACTGTTTATTTTTTTAAATTTTGTAATAAAGTGTTTTTGATTGTCCTGTGTGTTTAATGAATATACATCAATTTTTTTCAAGTGACTTTTGATATGAGTATTTGATAATAAACCTTCTATTTTGTAGTTATAAAAAAAGGAAATTTTAACTCCAAATTTAGTCCATCATGTGAACAAGGCACTTCAATTTTACATTTAATGAAAAGTGGCAATAATTTCATTGGTGTTAATATTTTTAAAAGCAATGTTTGACATCAAATAAGAAGGTCCACCTAAAAAAGATCCTTTTTCAAATAAGGTCAGTGCAAAGTTGTTTTAAATAAAGTTTTTGTCATTAAAAGGACTTTCTATTCACAAAGAATATACATATTTTTGAGCACCATTAACAAAGTTTTTAATGCCTCCAAAGAATAACAATTATTAGTTTATCTCAAAATTCCATCAAAATACTAAACTAATAAAAGGTTTTGGGTGTTGGTTCTTTTTGATGCGGTGAATCAAAAAAACCAGATTGGATAATTTGAGAATTACACAAACCATAAGAAAAGTTAATTAGATAATACATTAGAAAGTTTTTCGTAACCATTCTTAACGCCATATCTTTTATCGCTTTTTTCCCTAAATATACATTATAATATTCATTCCTGATTTGAGATTCCTAAAATTTGTATGTTTAATTTCGATCAATAAATTGATTATCTAGTTCTTTGGTTTTTTTTTCATTTTCCAAAAGTAAGATTTGTTCTTTTAAATCAATAATTTTTTGGTTTTGGTAAACTAGTTTTTTTTTTGCATCACTTTTATTTTCTTCATTTTTCTAATTTCTGTTATTTGTGGATACAATGTTTTTTTTTCCTTTTTGATTGGGATTATCTAAATTGTTTTCTTTTTATGTGGTTTCTGGAGCTTGAAATGATTTTTTCATTTTGGTTTTTGGTAAATCTTGTAAATCATTATAATTAAAATTTTTAGAGGATAAAGAAGTATTTTTAGTAGAATTTTGTGAAGCTTCTAAAGCAAAAAAAGTTATTTTGCCATCCTAACCAACCAAATATTATTAAAAGTATAGAAAAGATTATTATTACAATAATTATGTTTTTTTTAAAAGATGGCATTTTCACTTATCTTTTTTTTCCAACATTTCTATTTTATTTTTTATAAATTTATAAATATAAAATAAAAAAGAGGCTATAAACCTCTTTGATATTTTTTAATTATGATTGAGTATTTCTTTTTAAAAATAACAAAAAAGCAAACTTAAAAAAGTGATGGAAATTAATATAATGCAAGCAATAACAATATAAAATCCATAATTTGTATTTTCGTTATTATCTGTTTTTTTCGCTTGTTATTTTAGGAGATAATATTGTTTGTGAGCTGTTTTGCAACTCTTCTTTATTGGGCATAGAAGTTGTTAATGTTTCAGATAAAGTATTGTCATCATTAAATAAAAGTGCGACTGCTTCTTGAACTTTTTGCATAACTAAGTCTTTAGTTGAATCTGGGTTTCCTGCTTCTTCTGCAATTAAATTTTCAATTGTTTCATCTAATTGATTTTGTTTTATGGGTGAAAAATAAAATGTGGAATATTATATTTTTTTTTAACTTCCGCAATAAACTTTTCTTTTATTTATTTTTTTTAATTTGATAAGTTAATTTAGCTTTTCCTTTATATTTAGGAGATTTATCCAATGCTCAATGGTTATATAACCTTTGAGCGATCTTTTAGGAAAATAAACATCTTCTTTGTAATTACTAAACCATTATTTTTATTTTTAATGGCATTTAAAAATCCTCATCAGAAATCAATGATTCACTGTGAATTTTATTTAATTTAGTCTCTAAAGCTTTATTTTCCACCAGTATAAGAAGGCCGCCAGAATGTACTTAGGTCTTCTTTGACATTAAAAAATAACTTCTACTTGACCTTTGAATTTTTTAGAATTGTCTTTTGCTTTGACAGTTGCTTTGTTATTGCTTATCGAAACAACTTCTAAATCGTCTCCAATAGCAATACCACCTATATTTTTGTAATTTTTTCCAATTTTTTTTCAATGATTTTTTGTCATTTGGTGCACTTTCAAAAGATCCTATATTTTTTTCAATAGTGCTGATATCTATTGGGTCTTTGAGCAGCTTTTAAAGTGTTGTAATGAAAACTTATTACAAATAAGATCAAAATTAATAATGCACTTAAACAATAAATAAACCTTTGTTTTAAACAAGGTTGTTTTTGGTAAATATTTTTCAATGATTTTATTTTTCTTTCTAATATCTTAATCTTTGCAAAATCCAAATGTAAAAAATTTATAAAATGCAAAAAGTTTAAGATGAATTAAAGAATTTTAAACGAATTTATTACTAGCAGTTTTTGAAAAATTTCTCGAATTCCTTTAAAATCCACTAATATTATAACTGAATCAAAACGAAAAAGAAACACTTTTTATTTTTTATAAAAAATATTTTTCTCCTTTTAAAATGCTAAAATAATGTTAAAATTTAAGTATTAAGATGTAGATAAAGTATAAAAATAAATGTAGAATTAATATTTTGTTTTCCACCTTTCCTCTTATTTTTTGCTCAAATATCTGCTTATTATATGGATTAATATTGATTATTATGACCGAAATTAAAAAAATACCTTATCTACGCTTACATTTTATTTTGTGTTTGTGTTTTTGATTTTGCAAGTGTTTCCAACAAAATATACAAACAAAAAAAAAAACAACATACAACAAACAAAAAAAATTAAAATTAACAAAATTAACAAAAAATAAAAATAATAAAAAGAGGTTAGAAATGATTGATTTTAAAAAAGAGGTTTTAAAAAGAAAAGACGCCTTAATTGAGGCTTTGCAAACATTATTAAAAATTAACACTGAACTTACCACCTTTGATCCTAATATGAACAGGTTATTTCATGAAGGGAAATCAACAAGCCCTTTTGATTTTATGCTTGATTTAGGCTCCCAAAGCGGCTTTCTTAAAACCCTGAATTTAGAAGGATACGCTGGTCATATTGAATACGGCAACCAAAAAGAATGGGTTGGTATGATTGGTCATTTGGATGTAGTGCCAGCAGGAACTGGTTGGGACTATCCACCTTTATGCGGCTTTAATTGTTGATGGCGCGCTTTATGGCAGAGGAACCCAAGACGATAAAGGTCCTACAATGGCAGCCGGGCTTTGAAAATATTGCACGAACTAAATTTGCCACTTTCCAAAAGAATTAAATTAATTTTTAAAATATTTAAATTGAAACCGGATTCTGCTGTATGAAACACTATTTTTAAACAAGTCCCTGAATTACCTGTATCTGGTTTTGTTCCTGACGCTTTTCATTTCCTGCTATTTATTGCGAAAAAGGAATTGGGGATTTTACTTTTGAAGGCACAGTTTTAGAAAATAGAATTGTAAATATTCAAAGCGGGCAAGCCTCTAATGTTGTTCCTGATTTGGCACAAGCAGTTCTAAATTTGATCCTCACTACTCAGATTTATTCCATAATTTTGTTAAAACCAACAGCATCAAAGCCACTTTAGTACTAATAAGGCGATTTGTTAAAGCTTCTTGA
>NZ_CP169277.1:326419-327088 GCF_041920595.1 Areca yellow leaf disease phytoplasma | reverse complement strand
CGCGTACAGTTAGTTGAAAATGAAATTTAAACTAATTATAGATTTTTTTATTAGGCGGCTTTAGGAGACAAAATATTATAAAATATTTACAACAAAAATCTTCCCATCAGTGAAATCAATGTTTTCGCCAGTAATAAATTTTCTGAAAACAAATTCGTCAAATTATGAAAAGCATGAAACAAGGCAACAAAGTATCTTTTAAATTTATTTTTATTGTTTTTATTTGTCTTTTTAGTTATTTTATAATGAATTATTTTTTATCGCAGTCAGCTAAAAAACAAAAATTATAAATTATTTTTGTTCTAAATTGCTACAAGACAATAAATAATTTATAATTTTGTTTTTAACATTTTTTGCGATAAAAAATAATTCATTATAAAAATAACTAAAAGACAAATAAAAACAATAAAAAATAACTTAAAAAGATACTTTCAAACATTATTTTATTTGCCTTGTTTCATGCTTTTCAATTTGACGAATTTGTTTTTCAGAAGGGGTACGACCCATTTGGCGAAACATTTTTTGATTTGTTTTTCTACTGATGGGAGGATTTTTGTTGTAAATGTTTTTTTAAACCAATGAAACATTAAAAAAGCTCCTAAAACCCCGCCTAATAAAAATCCTATAATTGGATTTAAATATAACCAAATATTGTTCATTTTAAACCAT
>NZ_CP169277.1:322119-326319 GCF_041920595.1 Areca yellow leaf disease phytoplasma | reverse complement strand
CGTATTACAGTTCTAAAATTTGATCCCCTTATAAAACTTTATTTAATAATCATTTGCCTAAAACGATACTGCCACTTAGAACTGCAAGGAGATTGTTAAAAAATAATCGTTTTGCGAAAATCAGTACACGGTTCAATTCGAAAGAGGCAAACACGCCCTTTTATGATTTGATGAAAGTTCAAAGCGTTAGCACACACACTTCCAAAATAATTATCATTGGTGGTATAGCTTTAGATGGTAACAGTAGAATTTTTCAATGATGAAACCACAAATTTAACTCGTCAATCAGTTTGATATTGAAAACAAGCTTTTTTTACTTTAATTTAAGATATCCTAAAGAATTACATTTAAAAATCCTTTTTCAATTAAAAAGCAGCCACAAAAAAGAATCAATTTCTTTTAAAAACTGATTTTCATTATCCTATTATGTATATCAATCCAAATAGCGAACACAATAACTCCATAACATTATCAAAAAATATCTATATGCTTTTTTTTTAACTGCGCCTTTGCAGGTAAGTAGAACTTACAAGCAATGTGTTCTAATTTACAACACCTTTTGTAATTTAGTTTTCACCAACAAAAGTTCTCATCTCATCATGCGGACAGAATCTATTTCACTGACCAATTAATTAACACTTAACTGCCATTTACACAGAAGTTTTTTATATGTTTTGTCCCGACAGTAAACATCAAATATTTATTCAATTAAAAAACATGAGTTATACAATTATGAATACTTATTTAGATTTATGTCGTTTTATTTTGTAAAAGCAAGTATGTTTTGGTAAAACGACCGTACTAATACAGGTGTGTCAAAAGTATTTTATTACCAATGCGCTTTAACTTAAATAATAAGTTTTTGTTCAATAAAAATGTTGAATTTAGATCAATTATCCAATAACTTTTATGGTTTTCAAAAAGGGACACGTATTATTGTTATTTGGTACAAAAACAACAAAGAATATTTGAATGATTGGCTCATCAAAATATCAACAATCAGCTTTTTTTCAAAAATGAAACATTGAAAGAATTTGTAAAAAATCAAAATGATCCTCTTTTTTGCCATGTTACGGTAATAAATCTGTTTTGTGTAAATAATGGCGTGATTTTTAATGTATGTTGATCAACCAAATTCTTTAATTTCAAATCAAACCAATCCGTAATTCCAGACGCGTTTGATTTCAATTGAATCCGCCCTTATTAAACCAAACGGCATTGCTAATTTATCAGCGTCTTAATTCAATTTTCATGTTCATTGGCGCAAATCTCCTTGCAATATCAACGTAGTAGATACTAAATACTCTTTTCAATATCGCTTTATTCTTTATTACTTATGATGGTCGCACAAGTAACTAACTTTACAACCACAATTTTGTTCAAGAGCTATATATTTCGTTACTTGTTCGCAGAATCACTCATAGGCTAAGTTCAGACCCAAATTTCAAAGAACTCCAAAAATTATTCTCAAAATGATTTTAAATCGCGACATCAAAAAATATTGATGATTTTAAATTTAGTGATTTTACATTTTGCAAAATTATCAATGTGATGGCATTTTGAAAGGCGATATTGCTGTATGATTAATAATTTAATTACTGCCTTTCGACAATTATTTTGATTGGCAAAGACAACAACGGTTCTTATAGACTTTTACAGATTTATGTCACATTTTTAAAAAATTTCATTCTTAATCAAAATGTTTTAATGGGGTATGAAACTTATAAATCCTTAAAAAATTATTTCAAAAATAAGCCCTTTAATTTTTAAAAAAACTTATGTGCATCTTTAAAACATATTTGGAATTGCTCTAATTGTAATGTTGTTTCTGGATTTGCAATCCCTTCATGGCAAGTGCGCAGTGATGCTGCCCAAGATATTTTTATTATTGGTGAGGAAAAAATCTATCAACAAACCCTACCTTTGGGTAACAACTTTATACATCACCCACATTTTACAAACATCAAGGAAATGTTTTTTTCCCAAAATTGACTTATCACAATACCAATTAATCCAAAGAAATTCACCCACACAATTAATTTTTTGCCATTTATCAAAAAGAAATTAGATACGCCCAAATGTTAACTTTTATTTTTGTTGTCGTTTGGCTAACATTTCTGTTGAAAAATCAAATTATGTTAGCGTTGATTTTTTTGCTACAAAAACGCTACATAATTTAATTTTGGCTTGCTTATTTTTTAATACATCGTTTTTATAATTTTGGTTTTTGTCTTCGTTTTTAATGATACCTTTTTTGTTCTCAATCATTATTTTAAAGGATTTGTTCTCGCGTAGTTTGTCGCGTTTTGTCAACCGTTTTTTTAAGAATTAAAGTAGTAGTTCAAAAAATCCTCATTTAATCCCTTCAAAAGAAAACGTTGTTATTTATGTCAATCACAAGTCATACACTTCGATCCTTTTGTTATTACAAGCGTTATTCCAAGAACTTTATCATTTGCTCCCAAACAAAAATTTTAATTGTTTTTTTGGAACTGCATGGTTTTTAAAAATTAGCTTTTTTATCTTTGGATTGTATGGTAATCTCAAGGATGATATCAGAAAACTGCCCAAATTAATACACAAAGGCAGCGTCACTAAAGTTAAAATGGCATGGCAATGGTAGTTTTTCCTGAGGTGGAGGCATTAAAGATAGAAATAACGAAACAAGCAAATGCCACTTTTAGGAGGGCTGGAAATTGCTTGCAAAAGTAAATTCTATTTTGCCTTTAACTATCAAAGGAGCTGAAGTCAAATCAAAAAATAAGCGTTTTCTTTGGCAAAAAAAGTAGTAGAAATAATTATTCATCCTCCTTTTTAAAATACGATCATTATTGTAATAAGCAAATATGCATCAAGTAGGCCATTGATAAAAAAATATTATCAACTCTAGTTTTAATTAAAATAATTATATTTTAACTTATTTCGATGTTATAATAAAATAGATGCTAAAGAAATTTTATACAAAAAAGAAATATTTTTTTATGCAGCGGCCTACATGATTATTTTTAAAACAACTGCTTATTTTAATCTCAGCCATTATTTTATGTTTTTTTTGAAGAAAAGAAGGAATCACTACAAAAAATTAGTTTTCAGTTTTATGTCTCACAACAAACAATCAGGACCTGTTGATTTATTTTGTCTTTGCTTGGGCAATTTGTTTTATAAAGCTTCTAAAAAGATTTTAGCAGAACAAGACTATAAAAATAAAGATTTAAAAGTAAAAGTAACTTTAGAAATGCAAAAAGATGATAAAGGTTTTTATTTTAAACCTACTGCTATTTTAGGAATTCAAGATATGACGCTGGAACAAACTGAAATAATCGCAGATGCAACTCATAAAAAAAGATGCCCTATTTCTCTGTTTAATTAGTGCTGATGAAAATGTTTCTGTTAAAGTTGCAAAATTACAAATGAATTGATTACAGAATAAAATTTTTTCATGATATAATAAAAAAACACCTTTAAAAGGTGTTTTTTTTATTATATAACTTTGAAATTATAAATGTTTAATGATCAAAATTATTCGCGGTAAATTTTTTTAAATCTTTATTTTTGTGAATAATTTTTTTTATTAAAGGGTTAAAAACATAATTATTATATTTAGCATCCGAAACTATTTCTTTTAAAAAAAATGATATTCAATTGTAATAAATTTTTGGTAATGTTGGCATCTTTTGTCAAGGGAAAAGTTTTGTGAGGATTTTGCAAAAAACTTTTTAATATTTCTTGTTCTAAATTGCTACAAGACAATAAATAATTTATAATTTTGTTTTTAACATTTTTGCGATAAAAGTAATTCATTATAAAAATAACTAAAAGACAAATAAAAACAATAAAAATAAATTTAAAAAAGATACTTTCAAACATTATTTTATTTGCCTTGTTTCATGCTTTTCATAATTTGACGAATTTGTTTTTCAGAAGGGGTACGTACTTCCATTTGGCGAAACATTTCTTTGATTTGTTTTTCACTGATGGGAGGATTTTTGTTGTAAATGTTTTTAAACCAATGAAACATTAAAAGCTCCTAAAACCCCGCCTAATAAAAATCCTATAATTGGATTTAAATATAACCAAATATTGTTCATTTTGAACTCTTTTTTTCTTTTTCTTTTTTTTGTTTTCTTCCTTGCGGTAGCTCAAATTGATAAAATTGAATTTTTTTATTACCGTATTGTTTTTCTTTTTGTAAAACAAATT
>NZ_CP169277.1:313371-322019 GCF_041920595.1 Areca yellow leaf disease phytoplasma | reverse complement strand
TGCATTGCTGGTGTCGTTTTTGGTGTAATCATGAAATAAAGCTGCAATTTGAATAGGCAACAAAGGTTGTTGAAATGTCTTTGCCATTTTGGTAGCAGTGCGATAAACTCTTATAGTGTGTTCAACCGCAAAGGAGGTTTTTTAATTTAGTTTCGACAGCTTGACGAATTTTGTGTAAAAAACATATTATTTTCATTTTTCTTCAAAGTCTTGGAAATTTCTTTCTTTCCAAAGGTGATAATCTTGTTTTTTGAGATTGGTTAAAAACTTTTTTTCACGATAAAAACGATTGAATTTGTAAACGCGCTTTCTTGAAAGCGATTTAGGGGTTTTACCAATAAAGAACAAAAACCTGCTTGATTAGCTCCTTTCGATATCTGTTTGAAGTTGGTCTCCTATCATCAACATTTGTGTGGGTTCCAATTTACAGTTGAAAATGTTTTTTGAAAAGCTGTAGGGATGGTTTTTTGTTTAATAAATTTAAATATATAAAAGTAAAATCATTTTTAAAACTTTGTGGAGGTGCTTTTTTAGAGGCATTAGAAAGAATAACGACTTTGAAAACAAGAGATAATTTAGTTAAAAAAGGTTTTTAATTTGTTCATCTAAAATATCTTTAGCTGTATCTAATTAAAGTATTGTCTAGATCAAAAATTAACGCTTTAATGCCTTGTTTTTGGGAGAACAACTCAAAGGAATTTGCAAGACACAAGGAAAAATAGTGTTGAGGGATGAAAATAGTTTGTTGTGGGCAAGTCATTTTTATTGGACATCTTTAATTTTGACTCTAAAAGTGTTTCCCGGTTTCGCCGGTAACAAAAAACAACATCTCTATTTGGTGCCCTTTGATATTTTGTCACAAAAAGGAGATTCAATCAGAATTTTGTTGATAAAAGGATCTTGCTTCCAAGGTGTTAACACTAATTCAATTTCTTGTTGTTGTTTTTGGTGTGTAAAAGCTCCGAAGTCTTTTGCCAATACTTACTTCTGTCTTTCTTTGGAAACTTTAACTACGCGGACATTTTTAAAAATATTTTTTGATTTCTGAGATGCGATATTCTATTAAAGCTTGTTCGTTTCTAGCAGCATCATAATCAGCGTTTTCGGATAAATCTCCTTGTTCGCGCGCTTCTTTTTAAGGCTTCTAAATTTTCTTTTCTTTTAACTTCTTTTAAAAAGTTAATTCTTTTAATTTTTCTATTCTGATTGGGTAAGTTCATAGATTTATTATTCATAAATAAAAGACCTTCTTTTTTACCATTTTTTGATGGTTTTCAAAATTCACTAAATTATTTTTTTAATAATCAACCCATCACCTACATCTTGAAAAGTGGTGCAAAAATCTGGGTGATTTGTTAAAAAAGTTTATGAAAATTATGCATTTTTTTGAAAATTCCTTGATTATTTTTAGTCGTTTTGGCTTTTTAAAAACAACTTAAATTAAGGTTATCAAAAACGATAATGCCTTGTTTTGAGTAAAGGGAGCATATTTTGCAAAATAACTTTGATATTGGGCTTTGGCAGCATCAACTAAAATTAAATCATATTTTTTTAAATTGCAAGTAGGATAAATTAACGCCTCTGCCCAAACTGACATTTATGTGGATAGGAAGTTTCTTTTAAAAAGTTTTTTAGCTAAATTATAATTTATAAAATCTCTTTCTAAAGTATCAATTTTAGTGCTAAAGAGAGCTCATAGGCCAAAGCGCTATATCCAATGGCAGTTCCGATTTCTAAAATATTTGTGATTTGTTTTGTGAAATTATATCCAAGTAACAAAGCTAATCCTTGGTCTTGGATAATGGGGATTTTGTTTTCTTGGGCGTATTTTTTTAATTTTTGTAAGTTTTTTTCTTTGTTAAAAATCCAAACATTTCAATGCTCTTTGTTTGGGTGTAATTTGATATAATCGAGATAATTTTTTGTAAAATGATGGTTGCTGCAATTTCGTCTTTCATTTGTAAATTTTGCTTCTTTTTTGTTATTGGTTTTTGCTTTTATTGTGGATTACGGCATACGGTAGATAAACGTTCATCCCGCATAAAATTACTTTTTATTTTGTTCTCAAACTTGTTTTTCTAGCGTTTTTTAAAATCACTACTTATTTTTAGCTTTAATTCCTATGTCGTATTGTTCATGTGTTTGGGGTATCCCAAAACAATTGTTTTAATTTGATATTGAGAAATGATTTCTTGTAAAGGTGCAAACCAAAATCGATCGTATTTGTGGGTGGCAAAAAAATAGTTTTGAGGTTTTGGAGCAATAATTCCTGTTTGTGATAAAGCGATTCCAAGTTTTTCAATCTCAAATCCAACCCCAAAGATGCATTATTTTGGCAGTTTAACATAATAAAACATTCTCATTTGTCAAAAAATGGTTTGAATGATAAAAAATTATTCCTTTTTTCTTGGTTTTGTTAAACTTCATTTTATCAATTTTTTTGTGTTTTTAGACAAGTATTTTTATTAATAATTGTTTAAAAAATTTAGAAAAATAGTGGGTTGGGGTTTTAAAAGGGTTTAATTTTAATTTTTTCTTCCGCTTTGATTATTTTTTCTTTTTTATTTTGTTGTTTTTTGTCATTTCGAACACCTTTTAACAATTTTTAGGAATTTTTTAGGAATTTTGATTATTTTTAATAATTTTAGGATTTTTTTCCTTGAGGTTTTTTATTATAATTTTTTTAAACAGTTTAATTTATTTCTAATTTGGTTTTTACAAAATTAAGCACTTGTTCTAAATTTTTAGTTTTTTTGGTGCCCCCTTGAGCTAAACTAGCATTTGCCACCACCCAGAACCACAAACCAAGAGGATACAGCTTCTTTAATCAAATTACCTGCATGTAGAAGTTTTGCTTTTTGCATAAAAAGCAATTTTTTCAGGTTGCACATAAGATAAAAATAAAACTTCTAAATGGTATTTATCAAAAATATGATTCATAAAAAATTTTAGAACTTCACAAGAGTTTTTGCTTCTTCAATAGTTAACATCATTTTTTTTTGGTAATTTGTGGTGGTAAAAAATTAGATTCTGCTTGTACCATATTTTTTGATGATATTCTCAAAACTTTTTTTCAAAAGAGACTAGAGTCTTGTTGTTGTGCTTTGATATGTTTTTGATAATTGAGAATATCTTCATAACTTTGGGTTATTGGAGGAAAATTTTTAACATCAAAATTAAGGTTTTGCGTTTGTAAGGATTTTGCTTTTTGGGTTAGTTGGTGCAAGTCGTTTTGGTAAGGAACTAGTCTCGGCGTTGAGACTTTCTTGGCCAATTGTTATTACAAACTGCCTCCAATACGGCGGTAGTACCAAACTAATGCTTTCGCATGACAAAATAATCAAATGTTCTAAATCTTTAGTATTTGTGGCATGTGTTCCTCCGCATAAATCCACTGAAAAAGTATCAATACTTACGATTCTTACTTTGTCTTTTGTATTTGGCTTTTTGATTTTGTTCTAGAAGAGTGGCGTATTTTTTGGGCGTCTGGGATTGAAAGTTGTTCAATTTTGACTGGAACACTTTTTGAATTAGTTGGTTACTTCTTTTTCTATTTGTAATATTGTTTGGGGAGTAATTTTTCAAAATGATTAAAATCATAACGTAAGACTAAATCCCACTGATGAACCTTGTTTTTTGAGGTGGCTGCTAATGTTTTGCAAAACTGCTTCTAAAGATGTGTTGCTGTGATGATAAGAAATTTGATTGCGTTTAGTCTTTTCTAATGCAGCATAAATCTTCTTGACCTTCGCAAAAGTTGCCTTTAATTTCGTGCAAAATTTGTCCGTTTGGTAGTTTAGTTATTTTGGTAACTTTGGTGTTGTCAATCCAACCTTCATCTTCTATTTGTCCTCCCGATATTAGTTATACATAAAAAGGTGTTTTTTCAAGCACTATTCCTTTGTCAAAAACTTTGATTACTTTGGTTTTGCAAGTAAATTTTAGATAACCTATAAAATTCGCTGGGAGTTAAGAATTGGAAGAAATGCTTCTTCTTGTTTATTCATGTGTGTTTGCGATGTTTGATTTTGTTTACTTTTAAATTTTGGTGTTCGTGGAGGTAATTCTTGGAATTTTGGTAGTCTGTTGTAATGTTTTCTTTTTTAGCATAATCAAAATTAAATCTTCAGGAATGCCGTAAGTGTCGTATAATTTGAAAAAGTTTTGTCCTGATAAAGTGTTTTGGGTGAGATGTTGTAAAAAAGTTTTTTCGGCAGTTTTGAGATTTTGTTCAAAAATATTTTCTTGTTGAAATAGCACTTTGCTTAATCATTTCTTGGTTGGTGCATAGTTCTTTGTAAAAATCTTTCATCATTGCAACTGTTGGAGGCACTAATTGATGTAAAAAAGGTTTGTCTAAACCTAGTTTTTGCCTTCGTTAGCAGCTCTTCGTAATAATTTTTTAAGACATAGCCCCTTTTTTCGTTAGTGAGGACTGCTCCGTCATTGATTGCAAAAACCAAAAGTTTTTAAGTGATCTGCAATAATTTTAAAACTTTCTTGTCCTGTGTATTTTATTTTGTGTCATTTTTTTCCAAAAGCTTTTATTAAAGGAAAGAAAAGGTCTGTTTCCAAAATTAGTTTTGGTATTTTGCAAAATACAGGCTAAACGTTCTAAACCAGCCCCAGTATCAATGTTTTTGCTTGGTAGTTCTTGATATTTTTCGATAGGTAATTTAGGGTCACTGTAATTATACTGAGAAAAAAACAATATTCCAAATTTCAAATAAAGCGGTCGGTTTCTAAGTCTTGGATAATTAGTTCTTTGTTGCGAGGGTCAAAAGTTTTCCTCTGTCAAAAAAATCTCGGTGCAAGGACCAGAAGGACCAGGACCTATTTGCCAAAAATTGCTCTTTAAAGGAATAAGGTGGTTTTTTTCACTCCTAAGTCAAGCCAATATTGATAATTATCTTCGGTCTTGAAAAAATAAGTAATGTAGAGTTTTTCTAAGGGAAAAGCAAACCATTTAGGTTTAAAGTTACTATAACTCCAAAAAAACAGTGATATTTCCTTTTAAAATAATTTCCGATAGAAAAATTGCCTAACATTTCAAAAAAGTATATGATGGCGCGAGGTTTTCCTACGTTTTTGATGTCATTGGTCCACAGATCATTTTTGCACGTTAGTAATGCGTCTAAAAGGAGGTGTTTGTGTGCCATCAAATATTTTAAAGGTAATGCCTGCATTAACCATAATAAGTTAGCTTGTTTCGTGGTATCAAAGAAGATGATTTTGCGATGTGATGGTTTTTGCTTGCAAAAAATTTGAGCCACATTTGTCTAATTTAAAAGATGTCATTATAAAAACTCCTTTAATTAAAATTTGGGGTGATATTTTTTATATTAATTTGGCTTTGATTTGTCTTTTGTGATACAAATAATAATTATTTTATTAAAATGCGTTTTGAATTAATTTTGATTTGTGATATATAATTGATATCTAACATGTGTATAAAATTAAAAAACCGATCAAACTTAATTTTAACATTTTTTTATGGCTTTTCATTATTTTTTTGCATTTTTTTGTTATTTTTTTGACTTATTTTTGTTTTGCAAAAGCTAAAAATATTATTTTTTAATTGTTGATAATTATAAAAAGGATTGTTTTAAAAAATGATATAATTTAATTGTTGTTTTAAAATAACAAAATAATTTTAATTTAACATTTTTATTAATTTATTCTCGATTTTTTATTAATTTAATTTTTTCTTTTTTGAGTCAAAAACAAATAATTATAATCATACAAAAAACAAAAGTGAAGGTATCAAAAGTGAAAATCTTTTTACAAATTTTTTAATTCTTCATTTTTTTCACTTATTTTATTAAAATTAAAAAAAAAATTTAAGCTCGTTATTGTTAGTGATTTTTCTTCAATAATTTTTAATTTGGGGGCTTTTGATAGTTGTTTGCAAACGCATCTAGACTCATTTGCTTATTTTAAAAATATTTTTCATTATACAAGACAAAGTATTTTTTTTAATTTTGGTAGTTGCAATAATTGCTTTAACTAAATATAGAACTACTAAATTTTATCAAATATTAAGTTTTGTTGCTTTGGTAAATATTTTAATTATAAGTTTGGTTTTTGTGATTTTATTGAAGACCACAAACAGCATTTATTTCTGAAAATTGGCAAATGCAGCTAATTCCTTGTTATTTGCAATATGTTTTTGCCCCTTGATTTATTGTTTATGTGTGGAAACGACCACTACTTTTTGGGTTGGAAAAAAAGTATGGATAGTTTTTTGTTCATCCTTTTTGCTATTTTTTGTTATCTGCTATTATTTTTGGTTTTAAAGTGGATTTGAAATCGCATTTTATTAATCCTTATTACCAAAAACAATTTAACAGTAGCTGGTTTTAAACTTTTTGTCTCTTTTTTGCTTTTGGCAATGGGTTTAATCGGAGTGCAAAAATAAAAAATTCATCCTTTTTTATAAAGGTGCACTTTTAGTGCTAGAGCATTTTGATTTGTGTTATTCCTAGGGAAACAAGTGATTGGAATCATGCCAAAGAATTGGTGTTTTACCCTCAACAAATGGGTTCTTCTCTTTTTCCTGAATCACAAGATATTGCTAAACAATTAAGCAATTTAGTGCTTGAATTTGAAGGAAAACAAGACACAGGTTTAAAAACAGGTGAAAAAATTTTGGAACTAGGAGCAGGCAGTGGTAATGTTACTAAATATTTAGTACAAAAGTTTGGAGCCCAAAATGTTATTGCTTTGGAATATGATAAAGAATTATGTAATGTTTTGAGAAATAAATTTCCAGGTTTAACAGTTATCGAAGGAGATGCTTGTAATTTTATTGAATTGTTAAAGAATCAAATTGATGAAGCTCAAATAAAACAAATAAAAGGATAAGTATCTACTTTGCCTTGGAGTATTTTTTTTTTTTCTCAAGAACAATTGCAAGAACTATCAATAAAAACCTGCCACAGTAATTAAACAAAAATAATATTAGGTTTTGTTGAATATCGCTTTTTGCTATTTTTAAGTGAAAAAACACATTATTGGAGATGGTGTAGAAGAAATTCAAGATACTAAAAATCAAATTTTTGCTTCTAGTGCAATTTTACCAACCAAAGTTTTTCTTCTTTTGCTGCTAATGATGTTACAAAATAATATCATTTTATAAAATAAAAAAGTTAACTTATTTTAAGTTAACTTTTTTATATTTTAGGGATTTGGCAATATTAATTTAATATGCGTTTAATTGCTTGTTCTAAAAAATGTTTATCGATTTGGTCTTTGTTATTTCTGGATAGCCAAAATTAAAGCCTCATTGAGAATGGCTGCAAGTTGGGCACCTGATGAACCTTCAGTAATTAAAGCTAATTTGTAAAAATCAACATCCAAAAAAGAAATATTTTTATTTTTAGCATGAATTTTAAAAAAATAGAATAGCTTCTCTAGCTTTTAGATTAGGTAAATTAATTTTGATTTTTTACGGTCAAATCTACCTGACGAATCAAAGCAGGATCTAGCATATCTATTCTATTAGTAGCAGCAATAATGATGATTTGTGAAAGTTTAAAAAACCATCCATTTCTAATAAAAGTTGGTTTAGGTGGGATTGGTCGTGTTCTCGTGATTCTATGATGGAGTTGTTTTTCTTTTACCTCAAAAAAGCATCTATTTCATCAATAAAAATAATGCAAGGAGTAGTTCTTTTGGCTTTTGAAATAAATCATCTCTTATTCTAGAAGCTCCAACGCCTACATAAACTCTGACAAATTCAGAACCAGAAACAGCATAAAAAGGAATTTTGACCTCATTAGGCTAATGCTTTTGCAAGTAACGTTTTTCCTGTTCCTGGAGGTCCTTCTAATAATACTCCTTTTTTTTTTTAGAATTGCAAAGCCAATTTTATGATATTTTTGAGGATGTTTTAAGAAATCTATTAATTCTTGGATTTCTTTTTTTTTCTTCAAGACCTGCTACATCTGCAAAAGTTATTTTGTCTTTGAAGAATCAATGTTTGTATTAAATTTATTTATTTTGTTTGATAACATTTGTTTAAGGTGAATTAAAATATAAAATCCAAAAATAAAAAGAAACAAGATCAACTTATAAATTTGAAATATAATTCTAAAAAATTAAATTGGATATTTTCTTTGACTTCTACTAAAACATTTTTTATATGAATAAAAAGCATATACTAAATAATCATAATTGGAGGCTGCCATTTTACAATAATATTTTTGATTATCAAAACTTTCTCTGCTTGGATTAAATAATGTTCTTGTTCCAAATGCTGTATTGGCTTTTATAAGTATAATGAATTTTTTAATTTCGTTGGCTTTAATTTTGCAAATAGTTCGTATATATTTATTAAAGAAGCGTTTTTTAATTGATTTTTTTCTATCCAAAAAAAAAATATGATAATTCTAGACTAATTAAAAAATAATAAAATTAAAGATAATGGCAAAATAAAGCAGATAATAATTTTGTTTTTGTTAAAAAGTTTGAAAAACACTAAGTAAGTCTCCATGATGAAATTTATAAAAGAAAAGGTTATAAAAAATTATTTTAATTAAATTTGTGTGTAATAAATTAATAAAGCTATTAGCGCACAAAATTTTTATGTTGTTTGTATTTGAAAAAGATTTTCCAAGTAATACGTAACTGAAACGAAGTACAAGGAT
>NZ_CP169277.1:310292-313271 GCF_041920595.1 Areca yellow leaf disease phytoplasma | reverse complement strand
ACTAGAAATTTGAAACATAATGAATTAAAAGATAAAATAAACTAGCCCAAATCCGTATTTAGGTCCAAAAAGATAACCTATTAAAATGATAAAAATTAATTCAATGCGAAAAAAAAGCATAATTACAGGGATTGTTGCATTAATAGTATAACGAGAAAAGAAGTTCCAAACCAAAAGCCAAAAATAATAAGAAAGAAATGGCAATGATTTTTTTCTTCAAACATTTTTTGATTATTTACTTTATAAATACACCTTCAATTTTTATTTTGCTAGTTTTTTCGTTGTTTATCTTTTTTTGATAGTCTATATAAAAATTTTCAATTTAGAACTATTTTAGTAATTGCTAATAATTTAAATTTTTAATTTTTTCTTCTAAAATACCTTCTTTAAGTAAGCTTAAAAAATCATCATTAGTAGCATCAAAATATAAAAACCGATGTTTGTTTGTTTTCCAAAACTTCTTGTATTTTTCAGTTTGATAAGTTATTCCTTCAAAAAGTTTGCTAAATTGTTCTAAATTATCTTCTTTGTAGAAAAAATCTCCAATCAAAGTCATTTTTTCAATTAAACCAAATCTAATATCTAAAAAAATTTCTAATCCTCCCCAAGAAAAACGTTTTTTAAGTATTTTGGTGTGATGGGGTTGGGTTAATAATAAAAATTCATTGGAAGTAAATTGAGAGAGAATCTTTTTCTATTGATTTTATTTCTTGGTCACTTAAGTACATAAGTTTGAGTCCAGTTAAAGCCTCAGTTAAATACTGCATTAACTTTTCTTGTGACATATCTGGAAGATAGCCTTTGAGGTTAGTTACTCGGGAACGTACACTTGCAATTCCCTTAGAAATTAATTTTTGGTCGTTTGGAGTAATTGTGTTTATCATAGTTTGAAAATCGCAATTATAAAAGTGTTCATGAGTTACCATGCCATTTTGGTTTTGCATAAAGGCATTTCCAGAAATTTTTTTGCCTTCTAGTAAAATGTCGTTTCTGCCACTAAATTCAACATTAAGTCTAATTTTTTGTAATGCAACGACAATTTTAGCTAAAAAAAGGTTTAAAACTGAAATTTTTTTCTTTTTTGGCAATAATGCTAAAAAGAAGGAGTTTGAGGATCATTATAAACACATCCTCCACCAGTACCTGGTTTCTAAAGGTAAAGGAATTTTATGTTCTTTGAGGTAATCTAGAAATTAACTTCGTTTTCAATTATTTGATTTTTCCCCATTTCTACAACTCCTTTGATTTTCCAAATAAAAAAGAAGCTTTTTCAGGGTTTTGCTTTAATAAATGATTAAGGGCGTATTGTTCTAGGGCGTAATAAAAATAAGGTTTAAGGTCGCAGATGCGATTAATTTGAATCAAAATCATAATAAAATCCCCTTTTAAAGTATATTATTAAAGTATTATAAATGTTTTTTCCATTAATATTATATCATTTATCAGTTATGTAGACTCATATTAATCTTTTTTGCCTTTTTTCTCTAACTCCAAAATCAAATCTCTTAATGTAGCTGCTTTTTTTTTTCAAAATCAAGGTTTTTGGCAGCTTCTTTCATCATTTTTTGTAAACTTTTAATTTCTTTATTTTTAGCTGTAATATTTGTATGTGTTTGCAACTTTTTTTGTCCCTTAACTTTACCATTTTTATTTTCATTTTGGGCACTTTCTTTTTGTTTGATTGAAATTGTTTCTAAAATAGTTTTGTTAAAACAGTTGGTGTATTCTTTCATTATTTGGTGTATTTTTTTGTTGGATTTTTCTTCTACGATAAGTTTCTTCAATAGCAATTTGCATAGCAGGAGAAATACAATCCCAGCATACATAATAGCTTTGCCTGTAATGTTTCTAGCTGCTCTTCCAATAGTTTGGATAAGGCTTCTTTCGTTTCTTAAAAAACCTTGTTTGTCAGCATCCAAAATAGCTACTAAAGCTACTTCAGGTAAGTCAAGTCCTTTCCTCAAAAGATTAACTCCACCAAACAATCGTATTTTCCCAACCTTAGGTCTTTTAAAATTTCAAGTCTTTGTAAGATTTAATTTCACTGTGTAAATAAGCTACTTTGATGCATAATTTTTTTAAATAAGCAGTTAGGTCCTCGCTCATATTAATAGTTAAAGTAGTTATCAAAAATTCTTTGATTGACACTTTAGTTTTGGTGTTTAATTTCCAAAGTAAAGTGTCATCCATTTGGTTGTAGGTTGGTCTTATTTCAATTTCTGGATCAAGGACAAAAGTAGGTCTTATAATTTATTCTACAATGGGGATTTTTTTTAGTTAATTCATAATTGCCAGAGTAGCTGAAAGATAGATAACTTTATTCATTTTGGCTTGGAATTCATGGAATTTTAAAGGTCTGTTATCAAGAAGGGCACTTGGTAGTCTAAACCGAAATTTACTAAGTTGGTTTTACGAGAAAAATCACCAAAATACATTCCTTTAATTTGGGAATAGTTACATGAGATTCGTCAATAATGGTTAAAAATTCATTTCCAAAAAAATCAATTAAAGTTGATGGTGCCTCGCCTTTTTCTTTTGAGTGCTAAATGTCTTGAATAATTTTTCAACACCATTGCAATTGCCTATTTGTTCTAACATTTCTAAATCATGTAAAGGGTGAATTTTAATTTTTTGGCTACAAGTTGGTTAGTTTTTTCAAAATGATTAATTTGTTCCTTTTAATTCTCTTCTTGGCGAATTCTTTTGATACTTTCTTGTAATTTTTGGATATTTGTAAGCATATAGACTAGCAGGAAAAAGAGTAATTAATTTAAGATTCGTAATTGTTTGCCATTTAAAAACATCAAAATTTTGCAGATATTTTTCAATTTCATTGCCAAAAAAAAAATAATGCGGATTTATAATTTCTTTACTAGATAGGCAATAATTTTCTATAATATCCTCTTATATCGAAAAAGTTCCTCTTTGGTATTTCATTTCTTTTTTGATATTTTAATTCTATTCTAACTTTGTTAATTA
>NZ_CP169277.1:306659-310192 GCF_041920595.1 Areca yellow leaf disease phytoplasma | reverse complement strand
TTGATATTTTAATTCATTAACTTGTTAATTAATGCTTTGCCTTCTTCGTACTTATCTCCAATTTGTAAATGTAGTGTTGATTTTTGATAATCTTTAAGGTCGCCTTACCCATAAATGCACGAAACCGGAAGCAACTACAATTACGTCATCGCGGTTAAGTAATGAACCTGCGGCACTATGACGCAACTGATCAATTTCATCGTTGATTTTGGAGTCTTTTTCAATGTAAGTGTCGCTTGATGCTACATATGCTTCTGGTTGGTAGTAATCATATTATTAAGAAATAAAAATATTCTACGCGATTATTTGGAAACATGGCTTTTAATTCGTTGTAGAGTTGTCCTGCTAATGTTTTGTTGTGAGCAATAACCAAGTTGATTTTGTTTTTGTTGTAAATGTTGAATAATATTTGCAATGGTAAAAGTTTTTCCAGTGCCAGTAGCTCCCAAAAGAATTTGTTCTTGTAAACCTTGTTTAAAATTATTAACCAATTTTTTGAATTGCTTGGGGTTGGTCGCCACTTGGTTTTAAAGAACTTTG
Organism: Areca yellow leaf disease phytoplasma; assembly: GCF_041920595.1. Taxonomy (NCBI): domain Bacteria; kingdom Bacillati; phylum Mycoplasmatota; class Mollicutes; order Acholeplasmatales; family Acholeplasmataceae; genus Candidatus Phytoplasma; species Areca yellow leaf disease phytoplasma. The sequence continues at coordinate 309,652 of NZ_CP169277.1, read as the reverse complement.
CAATTTCAAATAAATTTGTTAAACCCATTTGTTGCTCCTCGCGTTTGTTTTTTTATTTTGGTGATTTTTTGGTTTTTAATTTCAAAATATTTAGATGGTTGTTTTTCACTGTGTTCCAAAAATTTTGTCCATGTTTTTATCAATATTTTTAATAAATGTCTATTTGCCCACTTTTATAAACTCTTTTTTAATTAACAAAAACAACTTTTGATTAATTCCTATTTTTGAAAAAATCTTGCAAAAGTGGCTTTTTTGATGGCTTCTAAAACTTTCAAAATGATTTAAGATGGCTTTTTCTAACAGCGCCAACTCCTTTTATATTTGATAAAGTAGTTTTATAATCTAGTTTGTTTTTTTGGTTTGCGGTGAAAAGCAACAGTGAAACGATGGACTTCTTCGCTTAAACTTTTTAAAAAATAAAATAAATTAGGGTTTTGTTCCAACATTAATTTTTCTTGCAAAGTTACAAGATGAGTTAATTGATGTTTGTTATTTTTTTGCAATGCTCTAAAAGGAATTTCATAGCCTAGTTTCTTTAAAAGTTTTTTGGCTTTGTCTTAACTGTCCTAAACTGCCATCAACCAAAATTAAATCTGGTGAATCACTTTTTAACTTCCTTGTCTTTGTTATAACAACGTGTAAGTGTTTCTTCAAAAGCTTGATATTCGTTAGGAAATTTGCCTTTAATGTGAAAAGTTCGATAAAGTTTTTTGTCAAATTCAAAATGATTAAATACAATTCTTGCTGCCACAAAGGCTTGTCCAAATAGTTGAGAATTAATTCAAAAACATCAATTCTTTTAATATCTTTATTATTAAAAATAATTGCCAGACATCTAAGGATTCTTGGATTTTTGGTCTTTGGATTGATAGATTAAATTATTGTTAAAGCAAATCATTTTAGCGTTTTTTAAGGCTAGCAAATAAAGTTTCTTTTTGTCTCGCTATAGACAATATTTACTTTGGTTGCAAGATTTGTTCCAATAAAGTTTGAATTCGTTATCGTTTGTTGCAAAATAATTTCATCTTGGCTTTTGCCTGTAATAATTATGTCTGGTTTAAGGTTTTTTTGATAATAACAATTAAGATAAGTTAAAATGTTTTCCCACACAAAGCCCACATATGAAAAAACGCTATGAATAAGAATCAACGATATTTCACTTGGCGCATTTTTAGAAATTTGAATTGATATTTGGTCTTGATTAAATGCATAGGCAAAAAATATCGCAATTTTTGAGTTTTTGATTGCTGATAATTTGTTTTTTGGTAGTCTGTTTGATTGAATAGACATATCTCGAAGCATTCTTGGGCTTTTTCGCGAAACATTTTTTCGCTAGCTGTTTGCATTAAATGGTGTAATTTTTTTAAAGTATCTTTGATATTTCCTTTTAAAGTTGTAATTGCCTCAATGTTGGATTTATAATTAATTGTTTTCCTGCTATAAGCACCGAGGCGATGATTTATGTGAAAATGAAGACACGGTTTTTTTGATGCTAACGGACATCTTCTTAAAGGATATAAAAGATGCAACGAATTTTAATGTTTCTTTGGTGTTTTTAAGATTGGGATAAGGACCAAAAATTAGTATTTTCCTGGAGGAATTTGTTTGAATCGCGAAATTTTTAATTGTGGGTGCTTTTTCTTTAGTAATTTCAATATAAGGGTAAGTTTTTGTCATCCAAAAAAGTTTGAAATTATATTTAGGAGTGTGTTTTTTGATTAAGTTAGCTTCCAAAATTAAGGCTTCTTGTTCGTTGTTAGTAATAATGTAGAAAAAATCTTGGGTTTCTTCAATTAGCATCGTTGTTTTTAAGTTATTGCTTTTGGTAAAATAACTTTGGACGCGTTTTTTTAAATTTTTGGCTTTGCCAACATAAATGATGGTATCATTTTTGTTTTGGAAAAGATAACAACCAGGATTAGGCGGTAAAGTTTTTATTTTTTCTAAAAGAATTGACATTTTAAATTACTTCCGTTTATTGAATTGTTTTTTGGATTTTTTACCCAATTTAAGGGTGGTTTTATTTTCTGGTTTGGTTTTGGCGTTTTTTTATTTTACTTATTTTTATTTTACTTCTTTTTTATTTATTTTTCGTTTGTTTTCATTAACTTTATTATATCAAAAATTACCTATTCTTTTTTTTAAATGATTAAAAAAAAAATTGAAGTATTTTGATAATAAACTGATTTTTTCCAAACTAAAATAATAATTCATAAATAAATTGCAAAATAAGTTTATTTTTGATTTAGAATAGAAGTATAGTTTTAGATTATAAAATAGTAAAATGAAAAATCAAAACTAAAAAGATTTGAAAAACAACCAAATACCAACCAAATAAAGGAGAGTTCCAAAATGAATATACCTACTCAAACCCAAAAGTACCTTTCTATCCAATCTCATGTAGTATATGGCTGTTGGAAATAAAGCAGTAAAGTTTATCCTTTGCAAAATATGAATTTTGATGTTTGGCCTATCAATACAGTTCAATTTTTCCAATCATACAGGTTATCAAAAGTGGCAAGGACAAATTTTTAACAAACAAAATATAGTTGATTTGGTAGAAGGTCTTTTGCTCTTGGAGTAGAAAAACAGTGTCAAGCTATTTTAACAGGATATATGGGATCTTTTAGATATTTGCGAAGCTGTTTTGAAAATTGTTGCAAGATTTAAACGAAAGAACCCTGATATTTTATATTTATGTGACCTGTAATAGACAATAACAGATGTTTGTTAAGCCTGAAATAACTTCTTTTTTTAAAAATAATTCGCAAGCAGATATTATTACTCCTAATCAATTTGACTAGATTTTTTGTCTGGTATTAAAATAAATAATGTCTCGGATGCTATTAAAGTAGCAAAGCATTTCCATAATTTAGGAGTTAAAATTGTAATTATTACAGGTATTAATTTTCAAGATGAAAAAATATTTTCAAGTGTTTGCACCAAATGCTACAAAAAAATATTTGGTGCAGGCTCTAACAAAGCAATACGTA
>NZ_CP169277.1:305416-306559 GCF_041920595.1 Areca yellow leaf disease phytoplasma | reverse complement strand
CTTTTTGTTAATTTCAATTTGATTATTATATTTAGTTAAAATAATTTTAATATTGCATCGTTTAAAATTTTTTAAGTTAGTATTTTAATTTTGGAAAGACAACAATTTAAACAACAAAAAATTATTTTTTCAAAGTTTACTTTGTTTTCTTATTTTGTTTTTTGTTTTCAAAAACTCACTCTAATCAATTTATCCAAATTATCAAATATATTATAACATTTTTATTATTAAAATACTAACTGTTTCATTTATTTAGACAACTTAATATTTTTTAATAATATAAAGACCAACTTAACTGAAACGCTCCAATAATTTGCTCCCCAGTAAAGAATGAATAATTTGAGTCTCAAACTGTTTATGCAGTTTGGGGGTTCTTTGGGAAAGAAAGATGCTAAAGGGAGCAGTGGATGTGAGGTCGCGGATGTTGGGTGCGTCGGGTTCGCTAGAAAACACAGAAGTTAAGGCCAGTGTTTCACGTTATTGGTCAGGAAGGATTTCAGGAGATGATGATGGGAATGGTGGCATATTGTGGAAAGTGGTCTTTGTTTCAAGTTGAATTCTATCCAGCCTTCTAATAGGTTACTACTTTTTCTGTCTTTTTAGTTGTTTCTATCATTGGGTCAATCTTTGTAGTTAGAGGTAGAAAAAGTAGTAACCTGTTAAACTGAATAAATTCAACTTGAAGCAAAAAGACCACACAATGCCTCATCATCTCCTGAAATCCTCTGACAGCAAACACTGGCCTTAACTTCTGTGTTTTCTAGCGGAGCAACACCTGTGACCTCACATCCCTTATCTTTTCTTCCCAGGCTCCCATTATAGACAGTTTGAAGACTCAAATATTCATTCTTGCACAGACAAATTGTGGAGCGTTTCAGTTAAGTTGGTCTTTATATTATTAAAGATATTAGGGTAATCTAAATGAAGAGCAGTTATTATTTTAATAATAAAAAATGTTATAATATATTTGATAATTTCGTTAAATTGGTACAGCAAAACAAATAAGAAAACAGATGCAAACTGAAGATATTTTTGCTGTTTAAATTGTTGTCTTTCCAAAATTAAAATACTAGCAAATTTTAAGACGTGCCAATGGAAATTATTTTAACTAAACTGTAATAATCAAATTGTAAAAGTAATGCA
>NZ_CP169277.1:302672-305316 GCF_041920595.1 Areca yellow leaf disease phytoplasma | reverse complement strand
GATACGTATTGCTGTTTTTTATCTTGACAAAGTTGTTCAAAATACTTTGTTATCACAGCAAAAAAGAATTGCAATGTTTATCTGTTTTTATATAAACAAGTTAATTTAGCAAAATTGCCTCGTCATGAAATTAACGATTAAATTATGGATTAAAAAATGCCTTTTACTAAAAAAGTGACCAACTTTTTAAGTCAGTTATAATGTTATTTTTTGAAATATTTTATTTTTTAGTATTTGAACGCAGCGTTTTTACAACTTTAACTACATCCAAAAAGTGTACCTTATAATCATCTGAAAAGCTTGCATTGGGTTTTTCGATTTCCCAATATAAATTAATAATACAGGCAAACATTTGAACATCAACATTTAATCCTTCATTGATTTTTTTTCTGTTAAATCCTCCTATAGGGCAAACATCATAATCATATTTTTGAAGCAGCCAACATCAATTACAACGTCTGATACCTTCTAAAAAATAACTCATTTTGCAGTTTTACTTGGGAAATTTGTTTGTAATAATCATCAATTTTTGTAATTACTTGTAATGGTTGCATCAGATATTTGTTTTAAAACCTTGTTGATAAATTTTTTCAGTAAGGCACTTTTTTGAGATCGCAACACAACAAAATCATAGAGAACAAGTTTCAATTGAGTTTTGTATGCCATATATAAAAAGGAGCTATTTTTTGTTTGCCTTTTCGCCTTTAAAAACAAAAAACGCTTATGGCTGCAACACGCATGGGAAAACTGTAGCCAAAATTGTTTTAAAATATCATTTGGTATTTTCATGATTGGCGCAAAATTGCGCACACTTTTAATTTTTAAAAATCCATAAAAACTCCTAAGATTTTGTTAATTTCAATTTGATTATTATATTTAGTTAAAATAATTTTAATATTGCATCGTTTTAAAATTTTTTAAGTTAGTATTTTTAATTTTGGAAAGACAACAATTTAAACAGCAAAAAATTATTTTTTCAAAGTTTGCATTTGTTTTTCTTATTTTTGTTTTTGTTTTCAAAAAACTCTCTAATCCAATTTATCCAAATTATCAAATATATTATAACATTTTTTATTATTAAAATACTAACTGTTTCATTTATTTAGACAACTTAATATTTTTTAATAATATAAAGACCAACTTAACTGAAACGCTCCAATAATTTGCTCCCAGTAAAGAATGAATAATTTGAGTCTCAAACTGTTTATGCAGTTTGGGGGTTTGTTTATCTGACAATTTTATTTAATTTTGACAATCAAAAACCTCATTATATTAAAAGAAAAGCAAGGTTTATGGTAAAATTATATAGTAAATTATTTATTTTATAAACGCATAATTATTAAATTTTTATGAAACAAAAAAACTAAATTAACAACAAACACAACTAATAATTACAACAATAATCACAACTTAACAATTCATTAAATAAATGATAAAGTTTTGAAACAATAAATGAAATGAAGGTGCAAAATGGAAAACTTATCGTTTTTATTCTTATTCTTGTTTTTTTATATTTTGGGGTCAATTCCTACAGGCTTAGTTATTGGCAAATTGGTGCAACAAAAGATTTACGCAACACAGGTTCTGGAAATATTGGAGCAACTAATGCTTTGAGAGTTTTGGGGAAAAAATGGGGAATATTAGTATTTTGTTAGATTTTTGCAAAGGATTTGTGCTACTTACAATTTGTTTGCATTTCTCAAAAATTTTGGCTAACAGAACCATCCACAAAACTTTTTACAACCAAACCTCACAATAAAATCTCCTTTTGGCAATATCTCCTATTTTAGACACATGTTTTCTTTATTCAATAAATTCAAAGGTGGTAAGGCAATTTACCTTCCGGTAAGGTATTATCACCGCTTTGAACTTTGATTGGTATTTCTGGTATCAATCAAAGTTAAAAAGCAGTGATATTTAGTTATGCTACTATTTTTGCTGGTATTGAATAAAGAAAACATGTGTCTAAAATAGGAATATTGCCAAAGAGACTGATTTAACAAAAAAATTTTTGTGGATAATTCTGTGTAAAACTAATGCAAACAGAGGCAACAGTAACTACAAATCCTTTGCAAAATGAAAATGCTGTATTCCCATTTTCCCAAGACTCTCGAAACGTAGTTGTATTTCAGGGCTTGTGTTTCATCACACCTGTTGCCTAATTCTCAATATTTGGTGCAGCGTGTTAATATGAAAACAGAATAGTAAAACGACAATTTTATTTGCTGCTGTTCATTATTATTTCAGCTGTCATTTGTTCAATGATATTAGTGTGTTATTATATTATCAGATTGTGTTCAATTGGTGCAAAATACAGCCAGTATGCGTTTTATCAAAACCGAAATATTTACTATCAATGCCATATGACCTTTTCTGCAATATAATCAATTTTGATATCGAATAGCCCCCAAACTGCATAAGCAATTTGGAACTCAAACCATTCGTCTTCCACAGATATGACAGGCCGTTTGGTATAATATTGACCAAAATATTAAATTGTCTAAATAAATGAAACGAATTAGTATTTTAATAATAAAATGTTATATCACATTAATTTGAATAAATGAATTGAAAGAGTTTTGAAAACAAAAACAAATAGAAAGAAACAAATGCAAACTTGAAAATAATTTTTGCTGTTTAAGTA
>NZ_CP169277.1:301604-302572 GCF_041920595.1 Areca yellow leaf disease phytoplasma | reverse complement strand
AATGCATTACAGCTGTTTTGAATGTTTCGTATCTATTTGCTGAGAGATCATATTTTTGTTCAGTAGTTTGTTGTTGTCAGTAATCAAAATATTATAAATGAGCCATTATCATTTCTAAAGAAAAAAGAATTTTTATTTCAAACTTGTTGTTTTAAGTTTTAAAATACCTAGTTTATTTTGCATGAGATGTTAATTGCTTTATTGTTGTTGTTTTATTTTTGGTATAGAATTAAATTTTCATAATTATTTAAGGTATTATAACAAATAAAATAAAAAGACCCAATTAGAAAATTTTTTTTCACCACAAATAAGTTTTTTTATTATTTGTAATTGTTGATATATTTGATCTAATAATTTATTATTGAATTTATGTTGTTTTTTCATCGTTAAATTGCAGAATTGTTAGAAACAAACATTTCGTGCCATTATAATCGACGAGGCAATAGAAATTACCAAACAATTCTGCAATTTAAACGATGAAAAACAACATAAATTCAATAATAAATTATTAGATCAAATATATCAACAATTACAAATGTATAAAAACTTATTACCTAATTGAATTGAAAAACTACCCAAATAATAAATAATTTTTTAAAGAATTTTCTATCTGAAAGGTCTTTTTTTTATTTTATTTGATAATACCTTAAATAATTATGAAAAATTTACAATAATTCTATACCAAAAAATAAAACAACAACAATAAAATAATTAACATCTCAGCAAAAACAAAAACACCAATTTTAGATTGTTTTAAAAAACTTTTAAAATAACAAGTTTAGTAAAATTCTTTTTCTTTAGAAAAGCATAATGAATGGCTCATTTTTTATAAATAATTTTTTGATTTGATAATGTAACAAAAACAAACTTGCCAAATTAAAAAATATAGATATCCTCCTTAAATCTTTTTTAATTACAGAAACATTCAAAAAACTTTAGCTTATAATACGTAACTGGAACGAAGCACA
>NZ_CP169277.1:294367-301504 GCF_041920595.1 Areca yellow leaf disease phytoplasma | reverse complement strand
ACCAAAAAATTAAATCCTTGGTAAAACAACTCACCAAAGCCAATTACCAATACTATAATATAAGCAATCCCGATCTAAGCCAACAATACGATGCTTTACTCAAGAACTAATCAATTTAGAAACCCATATCCCCAGTTCAAACTTCCTTACAGCCCACTTTAAAAATTGGTGGTTTTGTAGAAAAAAATTTAGCACCATTAAACACAAAACTCCAATGATGTCTTTGGGAAATGTTTTTAATCTTGAAGAACTCAAAAGCTTATGACCGTATTGTCCAAAAAAATTCCTACTTTTCTTTGTTAACTGAATTAAAAAATTGACGGCGTAGCGATAAGTTTAAAATATCAAAAAAGGCATTTTAGTGCAAGCTTTAACAAGAGGAAACGGCATTTGGGGAAGACATTACAAAAATGCCCAGACCATTAAAACCATTCATACTAAGATTAAAGATCTCGTTAGAAGTTAGGGAGAAATTTATTTATCCCATCCCGCTTTGAAAAAACTCAACGCTCAAAGAAAACAAGAAAACAAACCCTTTTTTTCAATCCCAGAAATACTGCTTCAGGAACTTTAAGACAACTTAATTCATCAATTGTGGCTCAGAAATTTGTCTATTTTTGTCTATGGCATTTCAGATCCTTGTTGACTAAACCTACCCAAAAAGAGACTTTGGATTTTTTAATCCGTTTTAGATTTACCACAAAAAAATCCCTCTATTACTTATAGTTGCGTCTCTAATTTTGAAAATTTGCTTAGTGTAATTGAAAAATACAAAACCATTAAGGAACAACTTACCTACGATACTGATGGAATTGTCATTAAAATTAACGAGCTTGCCTTTCATTCTTTAATTGGTGCCACTGCCAAAAGCTCCCAGATGGGCAACTGCTTACAAATTTGCAACTATTAAAAGCCAAAGCATAGTTCAAAACATCATTTTTCAAGTGGGACGCACTGGTGTTATAACTCCAGTTTGCAAAATTATGCCTGTTATGGTAGATGGAAGTTTGGTCTCAAAAGTGGTTTTACATAATTATGACTACATTTGCAAAAAGATATCAGAATAAAAAGACCATGTCATAGTTCATAAGCTAAGGCTCGGTTATTCCTGAAATTTTAGAAGTTATCAAAAGTAAAAGAACTGATTTGCAAAAACCCACTTTAATGATTGAAAAATGTCCTGCTTGTCAAACAATTTTAGAAAAACAACCAGGTGAAGTTGATTATTTTTGCCTCAACCCAAATTGTCGCGAGCAAAAAATCCAAAAACTCATTCATTTTGTATCCAAAAATGCTATGGATATCAACGTTTTAGGAGAACAGACCATCATTGCTTTTTTTGATAAAACCTAATTGCCAAACCTTCTGACCTTTATTTATTAAAAAAAACACAAGCATATTTTGCAAGAAATGCCAGGCTTTGGCGCTAAAAAATTACTAACATTTTGGATGCTATCGAAGCAAGCAAGCAAGCAAAGGATTTGAAGATGTTTTATTTGCTTTGGGGATAAAACATATTGGCAAAAAAGTATCTCAAGTTTTGGCAAACATTTTCAAACGAGTCAGAAAACCTCCAACAAGCCACACCAGAATTAATTACTCAAATAAGAGAAATATAGGAATAAAAATTGTCTAAAGCATCCAACAATACTTTTCCAATTCTTGTAATTTAGAAGAGGTTTCCAAGCTCAAAACACTAGGAGTTTCTTTTCAAAAGCACTAACCCCTAAAATCCAACTACACCTAAACTATTTTTTTACTAACAAAAATGTCATTTTAACAGGAACTCTCCAAAAATATTCCCGTCTTCAAATCCAACAAATCTTAGAACAAATGGGAGCAATTATAACTAACAGTTTATCTTTACAAACCAATTATTTTAATAGTTGGCATCAATGCTGGTTCTAAACTAACCAAAGCCCAAAAACCCAAATTCCTATTATCGAAGAAAAGAATTACAACAAATTATAGAAAATAGCCAAATTAAATTATAAAAAATCACCGTTTTTTTGCCTAAAAACTCCTCACTGAACCCCAAACCTCTAAAACACTAAATAAAAAATCCAAGAATAAAGGTGCCAATATCTTTAACATGAAAATTAAAGAAGAAATTGCTTGTCAAAAATTCTTACCCATAGAAAATTTTTTTGAATTGACAGCTTTATTACATTTTGGCTGTGAATTAGAAAAAAAAACCACCAAAAAACTTTATTGTGGTTCCAAACCAAAAGTATCCAAAATTGCTAGGCGTTTCCTTATTTTAATCAAAACTTTTTATCCTAATACCAACTTTTTTGATGACTAGCAAAGAATATAATTTACCACATTTAAAAGCATTCATGTAGGAATTGAAAAAAGACATTCCCTTTATTTTAGAAAAAACATCATTTTTTTTACTCAAACTCCAAGCGATTTTTTACCTTTGCTCAAAAGCCAAAAAAGCCAAAAAGCATTTTTAAGAGGTATTTTTTATGCATAGGTTTTGTAAACGACCCCAAAAAAACTAATTATCATCTAGAATTTTTTCACAAAGACTGCCACAAAATTAAATTAATTAAAAACTTTGATGTGCTTCATTTCAGCCTTTAACGCCAAAAAAATTAATCAAAAAGGTTTTTTAGTTTATTTCGAAAGAATCTCGTAAATGATTATTGATTTTTTAAGGTTAATCGGCGCTTTGGAAATAGTTTTTCAATACGAAAAAACAATAATTCAAAAAGACTTAAACCACATTATTAAATCCTCTATTAATTTTGAAATTTCAAATGAAAAAAAAATTCTTACTTCTGCCAATTTACAATTACAACAAATTTAATTTGATTGGAAAAACGCTTTCAAACCCCAAATCTCAAACCCAAAAATACGAACTTAAAAATGAAAAATCCTAAAATGTAAAATCCAAAAACAACTTCCCAACCTTTGAACCTAAATTATTGCAAATTATGTTATTAAGAAAGAAAACCCTGATGCAAGTTTACAAGAATTAACTCAAAAATATACTACAAACACAAGCAATAACGTCAAATCGATCAAATTATTATTTTCAAAAATCAAAACTAGCTTGTGAAATTGAAACTCCTAAATTTTGGCACCATCTAAGGAAAAAATAAATATGGAAAATATCGGCATAGATTTAGTTGAAATTAAAAAAATTAAAAAAATAGGCAAGGACATTTTAGCAGCAAGGATTTTATCCTCAGAAGAACACCAAATTTATCAAATCATTCCTCAAAATCCCCAAAGCCAACTTTACCTTAGCAGGTAGGAAGGTGGTCAAAGAAGCTTTTTTTAAAGGTTTTTCAAACCCCCCAAAAAATCGACCCTACTTGCCAAAACTATTGCAACTGGTCTATTCTTAACGACAAAAACGGCGCTCCTTATGTGAAAACAACACATGCACCACTTTTTTCAACCCCATTTTAATTTCATCACTCACACCGATAATTACGCCTTAGCCCTTGTTATTTTAAAAGTTGCCACAAAAGCACATCATAATGAAATTCGTTTATTTTTTTTATTATTCTACAATTTTATTTATTTTGTCAAGTGTTTTTTAGGTATAATTAAAAGTGTATGCAAAGCAAAAAATAAAAATTAAAGAAAAAAATACAAAGGAGCACAACAAAAATATGAAAGTTATCGTTGTTGGTTGTACTCATGCAGGAACTGCTGCAGTAAAAACAATTAAAAAAACAATCCCCAAGCTGATGTTATGTTGTATATGAAAGAAACGATTCTTTCTTTCTTTGTGGAATTGTCGGTATGCTGGAGGAGTTATCAAAGACAGTCTAGGACTTTTTTATTCATAAATCCTGATGAACTGGTAAGTATGGATGTTTGTACCAAACTTAAACATGAAGTATTAAAACTAGATTTGACAAAAAAGAAGTTTTAGTTCAAAGTTTAGAAACTGGCAAACAGTTTAAAGAAAATCCACATGATAAATTAGTAATTGCAACTGGTTCTTGGCCTGTTATTCCTCCTATTAAAGGAATGTTTTAATGTCTAAAACTTGATCATGCCAAAGATATTATTAATTACAGCAAAAACGTTAATAAAATCACAGTAGTAGGCGCTGGCTATATCGAATTGAGTTAGCTGAAGACATTTGCGGTACAAAAAAAGAAGTAGTTTTAGTAGACGCAGAAGATAGAATTATGTCTAAATATTTAGACAAAGAATTTACATTGCGTAGCTCAAAACCTTTAACTACTACAGAGTTACACTAGCATTAGGACAAAAATAGCAGGATCTGAAACTCAAGTGATGCTTAGTGACTCATGTAAAACTGATAAAAACACCTTTTGAGACCGAAATGGTAATTATGTGTATCAGCTTTAAACCCAACACTCAATTATTTGTTCATCATCCGAAACATCCTTTAATGGTGCTTTAGTTGTTAACGAATATATGCAAACTTCAGACCCTGATGTTTATGCTTGTGGCGATTGTGTTAACGTTTATTACAACCTCTACCCAAGAAGTAAAATACATGCCTTTAGCAACTAATGCTGCTGCATGAATGGGAACACGGTAGGACTTAACATTGAAAACCTTGCTTAAAATATTTAGGAACTCAAGGAACAACAAGTGGCATTAAAATTATTGATTTGAGTATTTCTTCAACAGGACTTACTGAAAATGTAGCCAAAGCTTTAGGTAAAACCATGGTACTGTTACAATCAAAGATGCTAATAGACCTGAATTTATGCCTGATTATGATGCTGTAATGTTAAAGCTTGTTTTTGACAAAGAAACTCGTAAAATTTTGGGAGTTGTTTCTCGCGTTGATTTAACTGGTGAATACTTTAAGTGTTTGCGGCAAAACCAAATGACAGTAGAACAACTTGCTTTTGTTGACTTTTTCTTCCAACCCCATTTCAACAAACCTTGGGGATTGTTTCAATTTAGCAGGACTTAAAGCTTTAGAAGTTAAATCTGAATAACTATTTGCAAACTACCAAATGCGCGACAAAATAAATTAGATAAAAAACACAAAAGACAAAACACACAAAACATTGTTTGTTATAATTACAAACAGTAAGCTTTTTTTATTCCATTTTATCACAATTAACCCCTCATTCCAACACTACCCCCCAAAAAATCTTTTTCATTAACCATTAAAGGAGCAAACAAATGAACTTTATTCTACTTTCTCTTCCTTATCAATATGATGCTTTAGAACCTTTTTTTTTGATACTCAAACTATGCAATTACATCATCTCAAAACACCATCAAACATACATTAATAACCTTAATGATGCTCTCAAAAAACACCTCAACTAAATTTATCTTTGGAACAAATGCTAACTGATTTATCGTTAGTACCACAAGATATTAGACAAACAGTTAAGAAATAATGGTGGCGGACATTTTAATCATTCTTTTTTTTGGAACATTCTAAAAGTAAATAATGGCAATACTCCTCAAGGATTATTAAAAGAAATGATTGACTGCGAATTTGGTTCTATAGATTCTTTCAAAGACAAGTTGCTAATGCTGCTAAAACCATTTTTGGAAGCGGTTGGGCTTGGCTTGTATTAACTCACAACAAGAAACTTTGCAATTACTTTACTCCTAATCCAAGATGTTAGTTCTAAACCAAGGAACTCCCTCTTTTGGGTCTAGATGTTTGGGAACATGCTTATTATTTAAGTTATCAAAATCGTAGAGTTGATTATATTGAAGCTTTTTTAGTGTCTTAGACTGGGAAAAAGTAAAATAACCTTACTCAAACATTAAATAATTTACCATGAAACATCCTCAAAATAAAAAAGAATCACGGTTATTACGAATTAGTGATGAAATTATTATATCAATATGATTTTTACCAAAAATAATTTGACTTTGTCACAAACAAATCCCAATCCCATTTTTACTTTTTTTCAAAAAATCATCACCAAGCTTAAATTTATTGATGAAATCATCACAAAAAGTTTATATGATTATAAAATAAATCCCTGTAACAAAGTAGACAGAGCAATTATTCGTTTGGCTACTTATGAATTGATAAAAACAAACATTTCTCATGCCATTATAATCGACAGGAGGCAATAAAGAGAAATTACCAAACAATTCTGCAATTTAAACGATGAAAAACAACATAAATTCAATAATAAATTATTAGATCAAATATATATCAACAATTACAAATGTATAAAAAAACTTCGTACCTAATTGAATTGAAAAACTACCCAAATAATAAATAATTTTTTTAAAGAATTTTCTAATTGAAAGGTCTTTTTTTATTTTATTTGATATAATACCTTAAATAATTATGAAAAATTTTAATAATTCTATACCAAAAAAATAAAAACAACAACAATAAAATAATTAACATCTCAGCAAAAACAAAACACCAATTTTAGATTGTTTTAAAAAATCTTTTAAAATAACAAGTTTAGTAAAAATTCTTTTTCTTTAGAAAGCATAATGAATGGCTCATTTTTATAATAATTTTTTGATTTGATAACAGTAACAAAAAACAAACTTGCCAAATTAAAAAAATATATAGATATCCTCCTTAAATCTTTTTAATTACAGAAACATTCAAAAAACTTTAGCTAGATAGTTAAAAAACTACAATAAAATAATTATTTAATATTCATTTAACCCTATTATTTTATTTTTTATTAAGGAAACAAATATTTTGAATATTAAATTATTTAATCAAAAATATAAATTAGTGTCTTTTTTATGTGTTATTTCATCAATAATATTAGTATTATTGTTATTAATATTAAGTTTACAAAAAGATATTCAACCTTTAGATCATCAGAAAAAATACAATTAACTAATAACCAAACCCAAAAACCCAATCAACAAAATTTCGTCAAAACTCCCAATTTGACAAAACCAAAAACACAAGAAATTACACCAAGAAAAAGAAGCACTACCTCTTTATATTCAAACAGTAAATGACAAAAAACATTATCATTTTATAGTGCCTGATAGTGAATTTATTCAAGATAGCACATAAAAGATTCTGAAACCCACGTATTTATATGGAAATCTAAAACCTACTTTAATGCATAAAATTATCTACAAAATACAACCTCAATATGATGGTTGGGTAGCTTCATTTTCCTTCATTTAATGAATAGATCTTGCAAGCGCTTTTTTATATAGCAATACGTA
>NZ_CP169277.1:293574-294267 GCF_041920595.1 Areca yellow leaf disease phytoplasma | reverse complement strand
CGTATTGTTTATAAAGAATATTGAAAAACCCTTATAATATATAAGGAGTTTGTTTTTATTTATTGTTGACATTTATATTTATTTTTGTTATTTTTGGGGCATTTGTATTATTTTGGATTGACGGTTTTGAATATATTTACTTAAAAATGAATTAATAAATGTTCTTCCTTTCATACTATCTACCTATCAAAACGAGCAAAAAACAAAATGTAAGGGATAAAAAAGACCAAAAAAACGAATTTCACCATAATAAGAAAAAATTTTACTAAAGCGTATGCATCGGTATTTTGTTTTAAAATACATCTATATGTCGAAATAAACCTTTCGAAGATAACAAAAATTACCAAAAAGAAAAGGAAATTAAAAATATTTCTAATTTGAGTTTTCAAAACCTATTTGCTTTCTTCATTGTTTATCTAATTTCGGTTTAAAAATAATAAATTTGATTCTAAACATTTACTTGCTCTTTTCTTTATAATATTATAATGATTTTAAAATAAATATTTATATTATATCAAGTTTTTTAAGTTAATATTTTGATGATGAAATGCAATAAACGAATTAAAAATACTTATTTCAACATTTTTATGCTTTTATATGTTCTTAATTGTGTAGTATTTTATTATAACATATTTTTGATAAAAACAAAGAAATTAACAAAACAAATAATAAATCTATTTGGAAAACTTTTAT
>NZ_CP169277.1:289518-293474 GCF_041920595.1 Areca yellow leaf disease phytoplasma | reverse complement strand
ATATAATAGCCAGATTTCAGTTACGTATTACTTTCCTTCATTTAATGGACAAAATCTTTGACGCTTTATATAGTATTATGACGAAATCAAACTCCTCCTTTAGATTTAGTAGGGATTTATTTTGAATCTCCTTTTGATAAGTTTGATATTAGTGATTGGAACAAATACACTTTAGATGATGTTTACAAATGAAAAATGAAAGCCAAAATGTTATTTTTTTTTGGAGAAGCCTGAATGACTAACATTTACAAAAATATCATTGTTTAAACCAGGTAATAAAAAATACCATCCTACACTTAGCACAAACCTATAAGTCCTCAAAATGCCTTAATGCTTACCGAAGAATTTATAGATAAATTCATCCCCAATTCACCTTCAAAAAATTCCAAAGAAACTGAACAATAAATTATTTAGTTAGTTCAAATACTTTTCAAAATATTTAAAACTTGCCATATTTTCAAATTAAAAACAAATTAAGATCGACTTTAAGTTGGTCTTTTTTGCTAATTATTTATTATAATTTTGCTTGCTATACTACTTATTTATTCTTATTTTATAATTTTTTTTTGTCAAAATAAAAATGTGATTTAATTGGATTTTAACATAATTTATAACTTTAATAACTTTTGAATTAGATATTAAATAATTTAATTTTACAATGATTTATAATAGTTATTTTAAAAAACTTAAAAAAGAATAAAACAACCTTAACAAACTATCAAACCCAATAACCAAAAAATAATAACTATAAAATATCATTTCACAATTAAAAACCAATAAAAATCATAAAAAATTAATTCTACCAAGCACAAACCACATTAAAACCCACAAAAACAAACTAAAACCAACCAACCTAAAATATAAAGAAATAAACAAAAAATGAACATAGAACAATTAAAAAGAAAGGCAAAGAAACGCATCCGTAATTTTTCCATTATCGCCCACATTGACCACTGTTAAATCAACTTTGGCCGACCGTATTTTTAGAATTTACAGAGCACAATTGACAAAAAGATAATGAAGGAGCAAATTTTTGGATTCCATGGACTTAGAACGCGAGCGCGGAATTACTATTAAATTAAATGCTGTAGAAATTAACTACAAGTCAAGATGGCAAAAATTATATTATGCATTTGATTGACACACCGGGACACGTTGATTTTAGTTATGAAGTATCGCGTTCTTTGGCAGCTTGCGAAGGTGCTCTTTTAATTATTGATGCTGCCCAAGGCATTTCAGCCCAAACTCTTGCCAACGTTTATTTTAGCTGTTGATAACAATTGTATATTCCCTGTTTTGAATAAAGTGGATTTAAAGCGCAGATGTTCTAAAGTTAAAGAAGAAATTAAAGAAACTTTGGGACTTGACCCTGAACAAGCCTTAATTGCAAGTGGAAAAACAGGGCTTGGAGTCATTGATATTTTGGAACAAATAGTAACTAGAATATCACCTCCTCAAGGAGAAATTCAAAAGCCCTTGCAAGCCTTAATTTTTTGATTCTTATTTTGATTCTTATAAAAGGAGTTGTGCCTTCCATTTAGAATCGTCAATGGCACAGTTAAAAAAGGCGATCAAATTCGTTTTTATGGCAAGTAATAGTGTTTATGAAGTAGTTGAAGTAGGAGTTTATAATCCCAAACAAATTGTAAAAGATTTTTGGCACCGAATTGATGTAGGTTATCTTACTGCTGCTATTAAAAGTATTAATCATGTAAGAGTTGGAGACACCATTACTTCGCAAACCAATCAAGCTTTGCTACCTTTACCGGGATACAAACAAATGAATTCAGTAGTTTTTTGTGGACTTTATCACTATCCAGAACAATAAATATGATATCCTTAAAGAAGCTTTGGAAAAAACTAAAACTCAACGATTCTTCCTTAATTTTTGAACCTGAAAGTTCTAATGCTTTGGGACTTGGTTTTAGAACTGGGTTTTGGGACTTTTGCATATGGAATTATTCAGAAAGAAATTAGTCACTTGGTTGGAGTAAAGTAATTACTACTGCTCCTTCTGTTATTATCATGTTTATTCTATAAAAGGAGAAGAAAAACTTTTAGTTGATAATCCTTCCAAACTTCCATCCACTCAAAATGATTGAACGCATTGAAGAAACCCTTCATTAAAGCTACTATTATGTGTCCTGAAATCTATATTGGTAAAAAGTAATGGAAATTTCCCAAAACAAAGAGGAGCCCTTCAAAATATTGAATATATTGATAGTCAAAGAGAGTACGATTAATTATTTGCTGCCTTTTCAGAAATTACTTATAGTTATTTTTGATAGTTAAAATCATTAACCAAAGGCTATGCTTCTTTTGATTATGAAATAGATAAATATCGTGTTTCTAAATTACAAAAAATGGATATTTTATTAAATGGAGAAATTGTTGATGCTCTATCTTTAATTGTTCATCATGATTTTGCCTATGAAAGAGGAAAGGCTATTTGTGAGGCTTTAAAAGAGTTTATTCCTAAACAAATGTTTGAAATTCCTATTCAAGCAGCTTTGGGTAAAAAATTATTGCCAGACAAACTATCAAAGCTATGCGTAAAGATGTAACAGCTAAACTTTATGGAGGCGATGTTACTCGTAAAAAAGAAATTATTAGGAGAAACAAAAAAAAAGGTAAAAAGAAAATGAAAACATTAGGAAAAGTACAATTACCTCAAAAAGCCTTTTGCTATTCTTGCTACTAAATAATTATTTGTTTCAAAGATATAAAAGAATATTGAAAACTCCTTATAATATATATGAGTTTTTTGTTTTATTTATTGTTGACATTTATATTTATTTTTGTTATTTTTGGGGGCATTTGTATTATTTTTGGATTGATTATTTTTACCATTAGGAGCAATTTGTGGTTTTGAATATATTTTACTTAAAATGAATTGGCTAAATGTTCTTCCTTTCATACTATCTACACCCATCAAAAAACGAGCAAAAAACAAATGTAAGGGATAAAAGTGTCATATCCAAAAAATAATTTCACCATAATAAGAAAATTTTTTTTTTGATTAAGGGCTAATTTGGTATTTTGTTTTAAAATACTATCTATATGAAATGAAATAAACCTCAGAAGATAACAAAATTACCAAAAAGAAAAGGAAATTAAAAATATTTCTAAATTTGAGTTTTCCAAAAAACCTATTTGCTTTTCTTCATTGTTTATCTAATTTTTGGTTTAAAAAATAATAAATTTGATTCTAAACATTTACTTGCTCTTTTCTTTTTATAATATTATAATGATTTTAAAAATAAATATTTATATTATATCAAGTTTTTTAAGTTAATATTTTGATGATGAAATGCAATAAACGAATTAAAAATACTTATTTCAACATTTTTTATGCTTTTATATGTCTCTTTAATTGTGTATTTTATTATAACATATTTTTGATAAAAACAAAGAAATTAACAAAACAATAATAAATTCATTTGGAAAACTTTTATATAATATGCTTAAAAAGCTTAAAAAAATGATAAAATAAAAGAAGATTTAAAAACAACATAAAGGAGAATATTATTTGATGTTAAATAAAGAAGATATTCAAAAAATTCTAAATTTATCTTTAGATAAGGGAGCTGATTTTGCAGAATTATTTTTTTGAAAATGCTTATTCTCATACCCTTAAAGTAATTGGCAAAGATGTAGTTTCTGCTGATACTTCTAATACTTTTGGAGTAGGAATTAAGTTTATTAAAAGGCTTTGATGAAGTTTATGGCTATACCAATAAAACTGATCTATCAAAATGTTTTATCCTTGATTTTAAATTAAAAATTTTTCAAGGAAAAGCAAATAAAGTTATTGTCTTGCAAACCGAAAAAAACCCCTTAAAAAATACTATCCAAAAACCTTATAACAGCATGACTCAAGAACAAAAGCCCAAAAATTACTTAAATTATCGGCTATTATTCAAAATTATAGCAATACGTAACTGAAATCTAAAGTA
>NZ_CP169277.1:281938-289418 GCF_041920595.1 Areca yellow leaf disease phytoplasma | reverse complement strand
GTATTTTTGCCAATAAAAAAACTTCTATTGTTTTAGAACAATTAACTGACAACGCTTTTGATAATGCTTTTGGAAACCCTCAAGAAAATTGCCCGACAATTACTTCTAAAGACCTGCTCTTATTTGCGGAAGGATCTTCCAGTTATCATGAAGTATTGGAAAATAACTTTGATTTTGGACAAGGATTCCATTAGAACAACAACAAAATTTGTTGTTGCAGTTAAGAAAAAACAATGTTGCAAGGATTCCCATTTGCGAGCTACTAATGGCATTATTTACCAAGAAGTTTGTCATAAAAAAACATTATTAAATTCCAAAAGGGCTCAATTTATCGCACAAAACAACTTTGCTTATTTGGCAATAGCTTCTGCGGTTTTTCAAAAAGAAGGCGAGAATTGAAAGTTATGGCAAAATAATTTTAGCTAAGGATTTTTGTAACCTTTAATCCTGTTAAATTGGTAATGAAATTGTTGAGATGGGCGAAAAAAATTAGAAAGACTAATCTTTGGTATCTAAAAATATAAGTTGTTTTTCTAATGAAATGTTTGCAGACCTTTTGGAAAGTTTCAGCACGATATTTTTACTATTTTAGTAGCATCGCAATAACTAAATTAAAAGATAAAGTTAATTGTTTAATTGCTTCTGAAAAAGTTAGTATTATTGATGATCCTTTAAACGATGGGGCTTATTTTAAAGAAAAATTTGATGATGAAGGGAGTAGCTTGCCATTCAAACCCATTATTACTAAAGGAGTTTTCAAGGTTTATCCACAACTTAAAAACTGCTCGCATTTTTAAACAAGCTCAACTGGAAACGGTTTTGATGGCAGTACTTCTATGATTAATTGTTATTTGGTGCCTGGCAAAAAAAGTTTTCAAATGATTGAATCTATTCAAAATGATATTTATATTACTGATTTAGTAGGGATGCATGCAGGAATTAAAACTGTTAGTGGAGATTTTAGCCTACAATATTAGTGGTTTTGGGGTGAAAAAGAGGAGTAAAAGTTACAACTCCTGTTAAAATGATTGTTGTTTCTAGTGAGAGAACTTTTTTTTGATATTCTTAAAAGTAGACACCATTGCTAATGATTTTGAATTTCAAACTTCAGGTTGGTAGTTCTGTAGCGTTTGTAGGGGATTTAAATATTGGAGGAAAGTAAATTTTTCTTTGTAAATGATTTTTTTGCTCCCTTTATTCTTTTGTAATTTTTATCGAAAAAAATAAATATTAAAATAATAATTGAAGTTTTGAAAACTTTTTAATTATGTATAAAAACAAAAAACACCATCTTTAAGATGGTGTTTTTTATATCTTAATCAAACAAATACTTGCGAAAAACATACATCAGAAACAGTTTGATACAGGAATAATATTTAATTTAGTTCTTACTTCTTCAGGAATATCTTCAATATCTTTGATATTTTCTTGAGAATAAAAATAGTGTCAAGACCGCTACGATTAGCAGCAATAGCTTTTTCTTTTAAGCCTCCGATAGCTAAAATATTGCCTCGTAAAGTAATTTCTCCTGTCATTCCCCCAAACCTTTTTAACATATTTTTGGGTAATTGCAGAGACAAGGAAGTAGCAATAGTAATTCCAGCTGAAGGACCATCTTTAGGAATGGCTGTTTCTGGAAGATGAATGTGAAAATCGTTTTCTGCAAAAATATTGGCATCAATTCCTAAATTTTGACAGTTAGCTTTGATGAAACTTAAAGCAGAAGTATAAGCACTTTCTTTAAGGACTTCTCCCTAATTTACCTGTAAGGACTAATTGTCCTTTACCTTTGTAATAAGTAACTTCTACTGGAAGCAAATCGCCTCCAAAATAAGTATAGGCAAGTCCGTTAGTGGAGCCTATTTTTTTCTTTTTGTTCATCTAAAAGATGTAGGTACTTTTCTTTACCTAAGTATTTAATAACGTTTATATATAATAATTACTTGTTCTTTTTTGGTAATTAAACATTCTTCTTAACTGTTTTCTAAGCTAGTTCTGCAAAGTTCTATCTAACTCTCTTCTCCTGCTTCTTTGGTGTAATGTCTAATTAAATAAAGGATAGTATCGTTGTCAATAACTAGATTTGTGTCAGTGATTCCGTGATTTTTTGAGTTGTTTTTTAAAAGAAATTTAGAAGCGATTTGAATTTTATCTTTTTTCAGTTGTAGAACTTGCATGGAAAATAATTTCCATACAGTCTTTAAAGCTTCGGGAACATTGTCAATGTAATTGGCAGTGGTGATAAATAATACTTGGGATAAAATCAAATGGTTCGATAAAATGATCCATAAAATTAATATTTTGTTGTGGGTCAAGGACTTCTAATAAAGCTGATGCAGGATCAAAGTTATAATTGGCTACTAGTTTGTCAATTTCGTCTAATAAAAAGACAGGATTAACTGTTTTGGCGTCTCTAATACTGCTGCAAGAATGCGTCCAGGCATAGCTCCAATATAAGTTCTTCTGTGGCCTCTAATTTCTGATTAACTGGCAACCGCCTAAGGATTGTCTACTGACAAATTGGCGTCCTAAAGTTTTGGCAATAGAAGAAGCAAGTGAGGTTTTCCCCACTCCTGGAGGACCTACAAGACGCTAAAATATTTTGAGGGTTTTCTTAGTCATTGTACGACTTCTTCATATTCTAAAATACGTTCTTTGACTTTTTCCAAATTACGTAATGTTGGTTATTTAAGGATTTTTCAATGGCAACTAAATCGTTTTCCATCTTGGCTGGTTTGCCCCAAGAGTAATTCCAGTAAAAATCGAATAATTTTAATTTAAAGATTCTGCCATTAAAGAATCAGTGATGATTGATAACGTGATGAATTCTTGTAAAGCTTTTTGATTTCAGGAGGTAAAAAGGAGTTTTTGATTTTGTTACAAATTCTGCAATTTCTTCTTCCTTTTTGGCTTTGTCCCTAATTTCGGATTGAATCCTTTCATTTTTTCTCTTAAATAAATTCTTTGGTTTTCATCAATGCTTTGTTTTACTTTTTCATTGATTTTTTTGTTCTAAATCAAGTCTATAAGTAAACTTTGGATGTCTTGAAGAATATAAAAAATTCTTTATTAGGTGAGCTTCTTTAAGGTATTTATATTTATCTAAATCATCATTTTTTAAATTAAAAATCAATGATATCAGTGATATTTTCTGTTTCTGGTTCTGTTTTGATGATATCTAAAAAATTATTGGTGTTTTGAACAAGCAGTTGAAAAGGTTTGTCCATAATTTTTTTTATAACTAGCTTGATTAAGGCTTTTTCTTCAACGTTTCCATAAATGGTGTTGACTTTTCATATGAGGCTTTTAAAAAGGTTCACTTTGCAAAATTTATCAATTTTTACTCTTTGTAAAATGCGAAATCTCACTTTAAAATCGCCGTGAGGGATTTTTGCACACAGTAATTATTTGTGCCAATACACCGTAACGTTGAAGGTTAGTTAGTTGGGTTTGTTGGGTGATAAATCTTTAGAGTGAAAAGAATAACAAAAGAATTTGCGTTAGTTTCTGACTCTTTTAAAAGCTTTTAAATAAGAAATGGTCTGATACTTTTCCAATACGAAAATCAACATTTGGAATAGGCATTACTTCGCTGATAACTACAACTGGAAGTTTCAGGAATTTCTTGAAAAAAATATCTTCAAATGCATCCATAGAAAGATCGGATTTTAATTTTTGCTTTTGGTTTTCATATATTTTCATCCCTTTCGATATTTTTTTAACTTTTAAACTTTTTCATTTTTAAGTTGTGGAGTGATTTTTGGTGGGGTGATAAATTTTGTTTAGCAACAACAGCTTTATTAATAACAAGTTCTAGGCTTCATCCATCAAAAGAGAATGTTTTAGGTTTTTTCAGGAAGGTTTTGTTTGATTTGATTAACTGGAACTTTGTAATGGTTACTTAATTTTTGAGTATTGTTGTTCGATTTTTCTTGGGAAATAGTTATTTTTCTTGGGCTGCAACTTGTTCATAATAAGTTGATATTGGAGGTTTGTGCCTTGTTGGCTGAATTCTTTTCCCATTTTTTCATCATCAATACCTAAATATTGTTTGTATTGTTCCAAAAGAAGTTAAATTTTGTTGTTTTAATTGTGCTTTAAAATTCTTTTTTGGAGGCGGATTTGTTCTTGGGAAACAATTTCTTGAGGAATTTCTAATTCGGAATTTTTAACTAATTGTTCTATTACTTGTTTTTCAACGTTTTCTTTGTCTTTGTGTTTTTTTTGAGCTAAAAGAGTTTGTTTAGTGTTGTTTTTTAATTCTTCTACGGTTGAAGAATTGGCAAGTTTAAAGTGATTTTTACCAAATTATCTGTTAGTTGAGTATTTTTTTAGTTTTGATTTGGTGTAGAGTTACTTTAAAAACAGCTTTTGATTAGCTAAACTTTTTTTTGGTGGTAATGCGCTTGGGAAAGTGATATTATAATGTTCTTTGTTTTGTCCTTGTTTTCATCCCTAACATTTGGTCTTTAAAACCAGGTACAAATTGACCAAGAGCCAATTTCTAAACTAAAATCTTTGGCAGCGCCACTTCAAAAGGTTTGTCATCAACAAAGCCTTCAAAATCAAAAATAGCAGTGTCTGTTAATTCCAAAAAGTCGTTTTGGGTTTTGGAGTTCCAAAGTTGTTTGTTTTTCTAATAAGGAAATTTATTTTTTTTTTTTCTTCCCACTTCGCAATCTGTTACTTCAAGATCGTCTTTTGTAATTTCTAAACCTAAATATTTTTTTAAAGTAACTTTAGGTTTAACGATAAATTCCAGTCCGAAAGTAAAATTTTGATTATCTTTAAGTTTTTTTTCGTCTAAATCAATTACTTGAGGCATTCCCATACTTTCGAAATCTTTTTTTGTAGGACTTCTTGATATTTGGTTTGCACGATATTTTCTAATGCATCGGAGTATAAATTGTCTTTACCGAAACGATTTTCAAAAATTTTTCTTGGAACGTGCCCTTTTCTAAAACCTTTAATTTCTACTTTTGGTTTAATTTTTTCATAAGCACTAGCCAGTTGGGTTTCTAATTCCTTTGAAGAAACTTCAAAAAAATATTGTACTTTTTGATCGTTGTTTTTTAATTTCCATTTTTAATACCTTTTCCTTTTTGGTTTGTTGGGGTTTGTTTTATGTTTTGGGGTGTTATTTGGTTTGATTATGAAGCATCAATAAAAACTAAAAAAATATTGTTGTTAGAGAGGTTATTTGGTTTGATTGTTGCAAATAGTTGCAAATAATTATAAGTTTTTTCATTTATATATTGATTATATAAGCAAATTCCAATTAAATTAGTGTTAATTGTTTTTTTGTGGAAACAAGTTGGGTTTTTGCATTTTTGTTTTACAATTTGGCAACTAATTTATCATTAAGTTTTTTAAATAAATTAAAAGTTGTTTTTTGGGGTTCGCGGGTTTATTTAGTTTAATTTTTAGCTTTTTTGTTTGCCAATGTATTTTGGCTTTTTCAGGTATTATATGTAAAGTTTTTTGGATGAATAAAGGAAAAATCATTCATTTAATCTTTTTTATAAATATTTTGTGGTAGAAAAATAATTGTCATTTATAAATTTTGTAATTGTGTAAATTACTTTTCTTTCCCTACTATTTATTATACCATAATAACTAAATATTTCTTGAAATTATTAGTAATTTTTGATTTCTGATTAAATGGTTTTTTGGTGAGGTTGCAATTAAAATATTTTTTGTAGAAGGATAAAATATTTCCTAAAATTGTTTGGTTGGTGTGAGTTTAAAAGTGGTTTTTGTTTTTGCCCATTTTGCAATTTTTTAAATATTAGTTTTTTAAATTGTTAAATTGATTTTAATTAGTCCAATGTTTAGGGTGTAGTTAGTTGTGATTTATCTAAATTAAAAGTTTGATTACATCTTTAAATTTTGGATTTATTTTTCGTTAAGAATCTTTTTAAATATTTACCAGTATAACTTTTTCATTTTGGCTTACTTGTTCTTGGGGTTCCTGTTGCAACTACATATCCGCCGCAAGCTCCTCCTTCAGGACCTAAATCAATGATATAATCAGCATTTTTAATTACATCTAAATTATATTCAATTACAACAATAGTAGCTTTTTTGATCTGTCATTTGATGAAGAACTTTAAGTAATTGCTCAACATCTTCTGAATGAAGTCCTGTGGTAGGTTTCATCTAAAATATACAAAGCACCTGGAATAACTTTTTTTTGTAGTTCGCTTGCTAATTTCACTCGTTGGGCTTCTCCTCCGGATAAAGTTGGCGAGGACTGTCCTAATTTAATGTATCCAAGCCCTACATTTTGTAAAATTTCTAATTGATGTTTAATTTTGGGATGATTTTGGAAAAATAAAACCCCTTCTTCAACACTCATAGCAAGAATATCTGCAATAGTTTTATCTTTGTATTTGATGCTTAAAGTTTCTTTTTGATAACGAGTTCCTTTACAAGCTTCGCACATAACATAGACATCTGGTAAAAAATGCATAGATATTTTTTTAACCCATCGCCACTACAAGCCTCACATCTACCGCCTTTAACATTAAAAGAAAAACGCCTTTTGGATAACCTTTCATTTGGGCTTCTTTAGTTTTGGGAGTAAAGTTCTCTAATTTCATCAAAAACACCAGTATAAGTAAGGGATTACTGCGAGGAGTTTTACCAATTGGGTCTTGTGAAATTTCAACTATTTTTTTGACTTTGTTAAAATCGTTTACTAAATAACTAAAATCTTTTGTTGAGTTTTGTTTTTTTTGCTGTATTTTTGTTTTAAAAAATCAAGTAAAATATCATTTACTAAAGTAGATTTTTCCGCACCAGAAACGCCTGTAACTACAATTAATTGTTCCATAGGAAAGCAAACATCAATTGATTTAAGATTATTTTTAGAAGCTTTGGTAACTAAAATATGATCTTTATTGCCTTTTCTTCTAGTTTTGGGAAACTGTAATTCTGGATTTGTTTAGATAAGTATTTTTCCTGTAAGGCTGTTTTTGTTTTTGCATTACTTGGGGTGTGCTGCTTGTACTTTTCCTCCCAAAATGCCTGCTTGAGGACCAATATCTAATTAAATAATCAGAGGCAAGCATTGTATCATGATCGTGTTCCTACTACAATTAAAGAATTGCCTAAATCTCGCATTTTTTGGAAGTGATTTAATTAAAAGATCGTTGTTCCTTTTTTGGTGCAATCCAATGGAAGGTTCATCAAGGACATAAATTACTCCTGAAAGTTGGGAGCCAATTTGAGTAGCAAGTCTAATTCTTTGTGCTTCTCCTCCCGAAAGAGTTGCTCCACTGCGCGATAAAAAGAAAGATATCCTAACCCAATTTCCTTGTAAAAGTAAGACGATTAATAACTTCTTTTGAGAGCTAAATTAATAATTTTTGTCTCTTCGTTGGACAATTCTAAATTTTGGAAAAAAGAAAGGGTTTGTTCAATTGATAAATCAGTTGTTTCAGAAATATTTTTATTATTAATTTTAAAAAGTAAAAGT
>NZ_CP169277.1:280660-281839 GCF_041920595.1 Areca yellow leaf disease phytoplasma | reverse complement strand
AACTTCTTTGAGAGCTAAATTAATAATTTTTGTCTCTTCGTTGGACAATTCTAAATTTTGGAAAAAAGAAAGGGTTTGTTCAATTGATAAATCAGTTGTTTCAGAAATATTTTTATTATTAATTTTAAAAAAGAAGCCCCCTTGATTGCCTGTCTCTTATATGTTTTTGCATTTTTTTTAAATCATATAATTTTTTTTTTTTTTTTTTCTTTTTTTTTTTGAGCCATTCGCTGGTTGTTTCTTCAAAACTTCTTTTAACATAGAAGCTATACCTTCAAAAAATCATATTTAGGAGTTTTGGTGGTGGTATTTTTGTAAAAACGAGAAAACGCAAAGGAGGCGTTAAAGGAATTTGGGTCAGGTGAACCATAAAGAATAATATTTAGTTTTTTAGATCTATTTTTTAAAGGAACAGTCATATCAATTTGATAATGATTGGCTACAGCTTTAATTTGTTCTTTAGCTAGCAAAATTATTATATTCATTATTACTTTTAAAAATTAAAATTGCACCTTTATTTAATGGTTTTTCATAATCTAGAATCATATCGCAATCAATTTCTGCTGTTTTTCCAATCCTTTACAAATTTGGCAAGCTCCTAAAGGAGTATTAAATGAAAAAAAGTCTTGATTCGCGCAGGGAATATCAAAAATTAATGCCTTCTAAATGATAATTGCAATTTAGTTTTAATATTTGATGGTTTTTATTGTTGTTTTCATTCTTATTACTATTTTTACTATTTTTACTTTGATAATTCATAATAAAAACTTTTCCTTGAGCTAAATTTAGAGCTTGTTCTAAGGCTTCAAAAAGACGAGTTTGATTATCTGAATTAACTTCAAAACGGTCAATTACTACATAAATATTATGATATTGATTTGATAAAGAAGGAATATCCATTAAATAAAGGTAATTTTAATAATCATTACTTATTAAACCATCTTTGCAGTAGCTTCTATGTTTTGATAAAATCTTTTTTTCTTTCCCAATTATAGGAGCAAGAATTAATATTAGTTGCTTGGAAAATATTTGATTAGTTTTAGTAATCATTTGTTCTTTGGTTTGTTTTTCTAAGACAATATTTTTTTCAGGATGAAAAGGAACTGCAATATTGGCATAAATTAATCTTAAATAATCATATATTTCTGTGGTTAGTTCCTACAGTAGAACGAGGATTAG
>NZ_CP169277.1:274913-280560 GCF_041920595.1 Areca yellow leaf disease phytoplasma | reverse complement strand
TACATGCACAAGAAGTTGTTTTTTGTCAATACTATTAGAAGGACTCAAACCTTCAATACTATTCACATCAGGTTTTTCAAAACTACCAAAAATTGTTCAGCATACTCTAATGATTCTACATACCTTCTTTTTCCTTCTTTGATATAAAGTATCAAAAGCTAAAGAAGATTTGCCAGAACCTGATAATCCTGTTATAATAACTAATTTATTTTTGGGAATATCAATATTAATATTTTTTAAATTATTTTGACGAAAGCTCATGAACTTTAATAAATTGATGTTTATTGGTTTTCATTTTAATTCCTTTAATATATTCCTTTATATTTATATCGGCTTATATATATTATTTATAAATAATAATTTCTTTTTTTAATTATAACAAAAAGATTAGCAAAAAGTAAGAAAAGATAAGAAAAATGATATAAAAGATGAGAAAAGTAATGGAAAATGAGCAAAAAAACTTGCAAAAAAAGAGTAAAATAAAGGTAAGGGAGTTTTTATTCCCTGAAAACTAAAAGGAGAGTAAAGGAGATGTTTTTTTGGAATACATTTATTAAAGATAAAAAAACTAAATAAACCTGTAGTTGTAATTGCAATTGTATTTTTTTTGTTATTTGTTTTATATTCACATCAAACGAATAGTTTCAAAAAAAACAAAACACAAAGTAAAAAGTAGAGGAGTCAAATGAATACGCAAAAAATAATAGGTAAAATAGATGATGAAATTGAACACTAATAATGAAATAATAATATCAGAGCAGACCGAAAATGACAAAAAAAAAAACAACTTATGCTAGAACAAATTAATTCCCAACAAATATCATTAAAACTAAGATTATCACAAATTAAAAAACCATTAAAAGATTCTGAAAATGATTTCGAAACTGCAATATCAAATTCAGACGGTAAAAAAGCAAAAGAAATAAAAGAACTTCAAGAAAGATTAATAAAGAAGTTAATTATATTTTAGAAGAATCGGAAAAACTTAGAGAAAAGAGCAATTACTTAATTCAATATAACTAATAAATTAAATAAAAGGGATTGAAAATTCATTTACAACAAAAAAATAATAAAAATTTTATAATATTAACAGTAGAATTTACAGTATTAATGTTAGGATTAATGTTAGGATTAATGTTAGGTATTTGTTGGGTTTAAAATCTAAACAAGCTTGGACCGCAACAAAATTAATGAATTAAAGAAATAAAAAAAGAGATTGAAGATTATCAAAGAAAAATTGAAGAATTACAAAGAAAAATTGCTACTAAAGAAAAAGACCCCAAAATAGAACAATATCAAAAGGAATATGATGAACATATTAAAAATTTTAATTTATATCATCAACAAATGAGGGGAATAACACCAGAAAAGGAATTACAAACTAAAATCGAAGCCGAGTTAGCTGCAAAACAAAAAGCAATTAAGGCAAAAAATAATCTAGAAAC
This sequence comes from Areca yellow leaf disease phytoplasma, assembly GCF_041920595.1. Lineage (NCBI taxonomy): Bacteria > Bacillati > Mycoplasmatota > Mollicutes > Acholeplasmatales > Acholeplasmataceae > Candidatus Phytoplasma > Areca yellow leaf disease phytoplasma. The sequence continues at coordinate 279,115 of NZ_CP169277.1, read as the reverse complement.
TGAAATTAAAAGAGACAAGATAAAATTAGATTATGCCTTAAAGAACAACAAAATCTTTATAATGTAATATACAAAGAATTATCTCCAAAGGAAAAAAAAAGAATTAGACAAAAATACTAAATAACAATTGATTAACTAAACAATCCATATATAAAAATAAAAAAACTATTTTCATTAAGAAAATAGTTTTTTATATCTTAGATTAAATTTTAATTATTTCTTTATTTGTTCCCAAACAGTAGCAGATATATAATATAAAGAATTGAACACAAACAAACAACAACACCCCAAGCTAATAAATTAGAAAAACTAAAGTTAAAACCTTTTTTTATTTGATTTAACATTTTTATTATCTTTGGTTAATTTAGTTTTATTATTATATTTCTACTTTGTTTTAAATCATTATTGTTTTGTTTTTTCTTTTCTTATTATTATTCTTATTATTTTTATTTGTTTTCATTACCCTATTTTCTTTCCTTAATATATGTCATTATAATTTATAATCAAGTCAAAGACTTACTTATATTTTAACTGAAATAAGTTTTTTTCAACAATTTATTTGCAACAAAATTAATTTATTACTAAAATACTTCAAATTACCAAAATACTGTTATAATATATATGATTTAAGGAGGTTTTAAACTTGCAAAACTATATTCAAAAAAAATATTACAACTTCAATTCCAAACTTTAACTCCCATCAAGAAGTCTTTTCACAATTTGAAAAACCAGGTAATCTAGTAGGAATTGCTCCTACAGGAACAGGCAAAACCCATGCTTATCTTTTACCGATATTAAGTAAAATTGATTTCAAAAACCATTACTCAAGCAATTATTTTAGTCCCTACCAATGATTTAGTATTTCAAGTATGGGAAATGTTTCCAACAAATTGAAAAAACTAATTTTACCAAAATTCTTTATGGAGAATGGATAAACAAAAAACAATTGCTACTTTTGAAAAAAACAACCTCCATTAATTATTGCAACTCCCGATAAGTTATTAGAATACGCGTTTAAACTCAAAATTAACTTAAAATATGTATCTTATTATTTAGTACTTGATGAAGCTGATACCAGTGTTTGATGAGGTATTTTTAACTTCCCTAGACCCTTTAATTAATCATCTTAAAGCAAAAATTTTATTATTTTCAGCTACCATTACCGAACAATTAAAACCTTTTATTAATCGTTATTTTAGCATTAAATCTACTTTTATTGATGTTTATAAACAAAGTAATCTTAATCGTACTTTTTTATTTATTAGAAACAACTACAAGCAGAATGCAGACCTTAATTCATCTTACCAAAGTCCTTAATCCTTATTTAGCACTCGTATTTGTCAATGAAAAAAAAAGAACAAAAATTAGTATTTCAAACTTTACAAAATGACAGTCTCAAATTGCTTAATTACAACTCTGCTTTATCAGTTAAACAAAGAAAACAAAGCCTTAAAGCTATCCATAAATTAAAATATCAGTACGTAATTGCATCAGATCTTTGCAGCTAGAGGAATTGATTTTGATGCTTCTTGTGTTATTCACTACAACTTACCTTCACACCTTGAATTTTTTTCCCACAGAAGTGGTAGAACATCAAGAATGGGCAAAGGTAAAATCATTGTTTTGTACGACCCCCAAGACATTAAACAAAAAGACCAAATTAATAAATTAATTCAATTAGGAATTACTTTTCATCAAGCCTCTTTAAATAAAGATGGTTTTATAAGAACTCAAAATTACAAAACTATTACAACTACCAAAACTGATAAGCCAAATAAAAACAATAAAAATAACAAAAACATTCAAAAAAAATCAAAACATTCAAACTAACCAAAAAAACAATTACAACCAATCTAGCCAATCTAGCCAAAAACAATTTTTCAAACAAAACAAATTTACCAAAGAATCCAAACTTTCTAAAAAAGACAATAATAAAAAAGATTTTACTTTGGAAACACCAAATAAAACTCAAAACACAGTCAAGAAACAAACAACAACAAAAAAACTTGAGGTGTTCCAAAACTTTAGACACTTTTTACTTTTTAAAAATTCTTTAAGACTAACTATTAAGTTAGTCTTTTTTCTTTTCAAGACTAAAAAAATAATTTCTTATCTTTTCTAAAAATATTTTTAGAAAGGAATAAAATGTTAAGACAAAAATTATTTAAAGATTTTTTAAAAAATAAAAAGAATTTAGCAATTCGCGATCAATTAATCGAAATGCATTTACCATTATTAAAAAAAATAGTTAAACAATTTAAATATTTCCCTAAAGCGATTCAAAGAGAAGATTTATATCAAGAAGGAATTTTAGGGTTAATCAAAGCTTTAAATAATTATCAAAGATTTAGGTTATGACTTCATTTTTTATACCCAATCCCAAAATTAAAGGTAGAGGAAATCACCAGAACTTATTAAGGGAGCCCCATACAAGCTACTTCAACTTCCAGAGAGGCGTTTAGGAAAGAAAAACAAGTAAGTAATATTCCTTTTGAAGAAAAAAAACACCAATCTATTAATATCAACGGGCGCTATAATCTAAACCCTCATCAAATTTGGATAAACCAAGTTAATCACGAATTGTTTATTCAAACAATCAAATCTATTTTAAATCCCCAAGAATTCGAGATTATTAGATTAAGTTTTGGGATTCCTTTAAAAAACCAAAACCAATCCCCTCAAATTGAGTATTCCAACAAAAATATAGGTAAAATGTTAAATTTATCCGCAACACAAATAAAATTTATCAAAAACAAAGCAATTACTAAATTAAAAAAAAATATAAAAAGGAATAAATAATATGAATTATCAAAAAAATACAACTACTTATTATTTTGTTGATGGTAAAACAATTTGTGGTATTCACGAACACACCCCTGATACATGGAATTTTATTAAAACAACTTGGTATAACAAAGACGGAACAATTGACTGTATTATCTGAATACGATACAACAGAAGAACCATTAAAAGAAACCTATTACAATTCTGACGGAACAATTAAAGAAGAAAAAACTTTTTAATCAATATAGAAACTAAACCCCTTTTTGAAGGGGTATTTTTTATACCCAAATTAAGCACAAAAAGGAGTTTAAAAGATGATTGAAGCCGAACGCGCTTTGTTGGAGGGTTTTGCTTTTAAACCCCGATAATTTCTTCAGTTTTTAATGAAATTACAGAAACTGACTTTTACAGTCCTCATCATAAATATATATTTAAAGCCATGAAAACCTTACATCAAAATAATAAAGAAATTGATTATGTTTCTATAAGTGCTATTTTAGAAAATGAAAAATTATTAAAACAAATAGGAGGAATTGATTATTTAAATGAATTATCTGATTCGATGCCTTCTCCTCGACACTTAGAAACATACATTGATTTAATTAAGGAAACATCTTTAAAAAGAGAAATTGGCGGTATTGTTGCTAAATTATCTCAAATTGCAAAAAGCAAAATATCTCCACAAGAAATTTTAGAAGTAATAGAAACAAATACTGAAAAATTAAGAAAAAAACTCACTCCCAAGTTTAAAGATTTAAAAAGTTGTGTTTCTAAAGTAATCAAAGACATTTTGGAAAACCACAATAAAAATAATTTAGTTGGAGTTAAAACAGGATTTAATAATATAGATGATTTAATTGGAGGCTTTAAACCAGGACAATTAAATATTTTAGCCGCAAGAACGGGAATGGGAAAAACTGCTTTTATGTTAAATTTGGCTGTCAATATTACTAAAGTTTTTCAAAATATTCCTAAAAAACATAATATTTTGATTTTTAGTTTAGAAATGACATCTGAAGAATTGATTAAACGTTTAATTAGTTGTGAATCTCAGATTAGTATCAAAAAAATGGAACAACAACAATTAACTCGTGAAGAAAAGTTACAATTATTGCAAACAGAAGAAAAATTAACTGAATTGAATATTTTAATTGATGATGACAGAAATAATAAAATCAGAAGAAGTTAAAAGAAAATGCCGTCAATTAAAATTTCACCAAGGACTTGATATAGTTTGCATTGATTATCTACACCTTTTAAGAGATGACCAATTTCTTAATTTAAATCAAGCAATTGGTATTATTACTCGTGAATTGAAAAAATTAGCGATGGAATTACAAATTCCTATTATTGCTTTAAGCCAAATGAACCTTTTAACTTTAATGAGAGAATCCAAATCCCTAATCTTGTAATGCCTT
>NZ_CP169277.1:266790-274813 GCF_041920595.1 Areca yellow leaf disease phytoplasma | reverse complement strand
CGTATTGCTTTTAAATTTAAAATTATATATTAATATATACGTTAATGACCCCCCCTAAATCCCCAAAGGGACTTTATAGGAGGAAGGTAATAGTTAATTCTTAATATGCATCGGCTTACGCCTAATTCGCTATGCTCGTCTTTAAATATTAATATTATTATATAATAATTTAATAAAAATATTTATAAATTAACTCTTAATACATTTTTAGTTATAATTATTTTTGGAATAAATAAAAAAATATTAAGATAATTGGTGTTAATAATGCAAAAATTAAAGAAAAAATAAAATTATTACAAAATATGATTTCTCACAAACTATTAATAAAAAAATAGTTTTTCAATTGGTTAAACATTTTGTCAAAGACCTAAATTTAACTACCATTTTAAAAACAATTCGTATTAATCGAAGTACTTATTATTATTGGCTAAAAATTGAAAAAAAAATAAAATTAAAAGAAACAAAATATTTTTTACAACAACAACGTATTCAAACTTTATGTTTACAACATGAATATTTTTACGGTCATCGTAAAATTACTAATTTATACCAAGAAATTTTTAATGAATTTATTACTAAGAAAAAAGTTTATCTTATCATGAAAGAAAATAATATTTGTTGTAAGTTAAGGCCTAAAAAAAAAATAAATATTATCATAAAAATTTAGAATCTAACCTCAAAGTAGTCCCAAATTTAATTAATCAAGACTTTACTACCTCCCAACCCATGAAAAACTATTTACTGACATTACTATTTTAAAACTCCCCAGAGGTTATCTATTTTTCTGTGTATTATTGATGCTTTTAATAATCAAATTATTGCCTCCACACTTCAAACCGACAAAATAAAGAATTAATTTTAAATACCATTAAAAAAATTCCTCCTTTAAAAAATCCTTGTATTATTCATTCTGACCAAGGTAAAGTTTATCAATCTCTAAAAGTACAAAAAGTTTTAACTAAAAAAGGGTTTTTAATTAGCATGTCTCGTAAAGCAACCCCACGTGATAATGCTGTCATTGAAAATCTTTTTGGCCAGATGAAAAGTATTTTATCCAACCAACATCCCTTTTTATTCCAAAAAACACCAAGTAAAATCAAAAAAATAATAAAACAATTTACTTCTTTTTGGAATAATAAATGGATTTTAACTAAATTAAACAATTCATCTCCTTTAAAATACTTTCAAACTTTTAGATAAATATTTAATTACGGATATATAAACTTATAACCTTTGAAAAAAGGTTGTTTTGTCATATTATTTTTTCTACAAAATCAAAACCCGCATTATTGTGTAAAAAAAATTTAAATCGCATTTCTTTTATAGCAACTTTTTTCATTTTTTCGGCCTATATATATAATGTAGGGATAAAATATTTAAAAAAATATCTTTTGAAACTAGCAAATTATGCAAAAACATTAGACACTTTTTAAGTGTAATGAAATTATTTGTTAATTTGAAAAGATATGAAATTATCTATTTAATTTTAAGTCTTAAAGAGTGATTTGAAATAAAAAAATGTCTAAAAAAACGGAACAGTGCATTTATTTAAACTTCAATGGCGCCAAAAACATCTGTTTTTTTTAATTTTAATACTCAAAAAAATTAAAAGTATCGAATTACCTGATGCTATTGATCCTTACCAAGCCATTCGAACATGGAAAAGAGATAATAATTTATTTGATTATGAAGGTGAATTTAGACAGTAAACTGGTGTAGAACAGAAATTCGGGATTTGTTCACATTACGAATCAATTTATCGTGTGAATTAACTCAACTTCAAAATATTTTTGGTGAAACCGAAAAGAAAAATTTATTTATTTTAACAACCAAAACCAAGAAATTACTTTTGACCACCAAAGATAAAAGTTGTCATTAATTTTATTAAAGAATCAAAACTTCTAACTAATGTTTTTGTAAATTAATAATCAAAATATTAAAGATTATATTTTGGGGTTTTGGTGGGGTTGGATTATAACTCAAGAAAAAATAAATCAGGAGTTTTGTTGCCTAATTTAATCAAAACTCTTTTAAAAACAAATAATTTCAATTTTCAAGAAGAAATTCTTTTAACAGATATTTTAAAAGGTGTTGAATTGAAAGAAACAAAAGAGTGGATTTTGTTTTTTTAAACATAATAATATAAATTATCTTTTAGAATTTAGTTTTTTTAACACTTCAGGCTCCAAAATTAATAGCGAATCAAAACGTTTGGTAGAATATAGTAAAACTATCAATAAATTCAAAAATATTCAATTTATTTATGTGATATGAAGGTCCAGGGTTAAAAAAAGAACACCATTTGGTGGATAAAATCTTAACCGAAACCAATATTTTATTCAATATCCATCGGTTCCAAGAATTTTTAAAAACCATAAAACAAAACTAATTTTAGAATAAAAAATAAACTTCTAAATCCCAAAATGCCTCTTAAACGCATTATTTTGCCCCTCTCGCTTTGATTTAAATTCAATTAGAGTAATTACCCTATGATTGATTTAGACCCCCTTTATATTCAATTTAGCCTATAAATGACCTTAAAAAACCTGTAAATATCATACTTTTAATTTTCACAATTTTGGCATAAATTAAAACGAATCATTTTTTGTACCATCAGACTCCCTCATTTGAGGGGTTATTTTTTTTTTTATTTTTTTCACTTGCCTTTTCATTTTTTATCTCTTCTGTCATCATTTTCGCTAGTGTTTATGAGCATTTTGCCATTTATCCCTGTTATTATATAGCATAACTAACCCAAAATCAAAAACTCCGCATTATTGCGTAAAAAAATTTAACCCATGTCGTTTTTATAGCAACTTTTTCATTTTTTCGGCCTATATATAGTAAGTATGTTTCTAATAAGGTTAAACCCCGTGGTAAAATAAAACCAAAAATCAAAAAGCCCTCCAAGGCTGTTTTGATTTTGGTTATGATAAATAATACTTAATTCGGGTTTAACCTTATTAGAAACATACATCATTAATATTATTTTATTTAATATTAAATAAAATAATATTAATGATACTAATTAAATATAAAAACCTATTAAGGGTTTTTATATTTAATTAGTATATATAAATTTATTATAATATATCATAATTTATAATGTTTAAATGAAATATATTATCTAAACATGTGACCGTTAAATTGTTAAATTAACGGTCAATTAAAAAACAACCCCAAAGGGGACTTTAGGAGGAAGGTAAGAGTTAATTTTAATATGCATCGGCTGGCCGCCTAGTTCGCTCTGCTCGTCATTGAATACTAATATTATTATATAGTAATTTAATAAAAATATTTTAAAATTAACTTTTAATACATTTTTTAGTTATAATTATTTTTGGAATAAATAAAAAAATATTAAGATAATTGGTGTTAATAATGCAAAAATTAAAGAAAAAAATAAAATTATTACAAAATATGATTTCTCACATTCAAATTATTAATAAAAAAATAGTTTTTCAATTGGTTAAACAATTTGTCAAAGACCTAAATTTAACTACCATTTTAAAAACAATTCGTATTAATCGAAGTACTTATTATTATTGGCTAAAAATTGAAAAAAAAATAAAATTAAAACAAACAAAATATTTTTTACAACAACAACGCATTCAAACTTTATGTTTACAACATTCATATTTTTACGGTCATCGTAAAATTACTGATTTATACCAAGAAATTTTTAACGAATTTATTACTAAGAAAAAAGTTTATCTTATCATGAAAGAAAATAATATTTGTTGTAAGTTAAGACTTAAGAAAAATAAATATTATTATCATAAAAATTTAGAATCCAACCTCAAAGTAGTCCCAAATTTGATTAATCAAGACTTTACTATTCCCAACCCATGAAAAAATCCATATTTACCGACATTACTTATTTTAAAACTCCCCAAGGTTTTATCTATTTTTCATGTAAGTTATTGATTCTTTCAACAATCAAATTGTCTCTTTTCACATCTCTAACCGCCAAATAAAGAATTAATTTTAAATACCATTAAAAAAAATCCTCCTTTGAAAAATCCTTGCATTATACATTCTGACCAAGGTAAAGTTTATCAATCTCTAAAAGTACAAAAAGTTTTAACTAAAAAAGGGTTTTTAATTAGCATGTCTCGTAAAGCAACCCCACGTGATAATGCTGTCATTGAAAATCTTTTTGGCCAGATGAAAAGTATTTTATCCAACCAACATCCCTTTTTATTCCAAAAAACACCAAGTAAAATCAAAAAAATAATAAAACAATTTACTTCTTTTTGGAATAATAAATGGATTTTAACTAAATTAAACAATTCATCTCCTTTAAAATACTTCTCAAACTTTAGATAAATATTTAATACGGATATATAAACTTATAACCTTTGAAAAAAAGGTTGTTTTGTCATACATTTTTTCTACCAAAACAACAAATTCCGCATTATTGTGTAAAAAATTTAACCCATGTCGTTTTATATGCGCAACTTTTTCATATTTTTTTCATATTCATATATAATGAAGTGTTTTGTTAAGGTTAAACCCCGTGGGTAAATAAAACCAAAAATCAAAAAGCCTTCAAGGCTACTTTGATTTTAAGCGAGTAAATAATACTTAATTCGGGTTTAACCTTATTAGAAATACATCATTAATATTATTTTATTTAACATTAAATAAATAATATTAATGATACACTAAAATATAAAACCTATCAAGGATTTTTTATATTTAATTAGCATACATAAATTTATTATAGTATTAGAGACAGTTTAGTAATGTTTAAATTTTAAAATTATATATTGTATACGTTAATTTAGGCCCTCAGTTCAAAAGGACCGATGCAGGTGTAATAGCGTTAATTTATACTTCGGTTGTTTACACTGCCTTCGTAAGGTTTTCAATATTGTTACAGCATAGGTAATATATTAAAAATATTTTAAAATTAACTTTGTATATTTTTTAGTTATATTTTTGGAATAAATAAAAAAATATTAAGATAATTGGTGTTAATAATGCAAAAATTAAAGAAAAAAATAAAATTATTACAAAATATGATTTTCCACATTCAAACCATTAATAAAAAAATAGTTTTTCAATTGGTTAAAAAATTTGTCAAAGACCTAAATTTAACTACCATTTTAAAAACAATTCGTATTAATCGAAGTACTTATTATTATTGGCTAAAAATTGAAAAAAAAAAATAAAATTAAAAGAAAACAAAATATTTTTACAACAACAACGTATCTAAACTTTATAAGCTTACAACATTCATATTTTTACGGTCATCAAATTACTGATTTATACCAAGAAATTTTTTAACGAATTTATTACTAAGAAAGTTTATCTTATCATGAAAGAAAATAACATTGTTGTGTTAAGGCTTAAGAAAATAAATATTATTACCGCGTAATTTAGAATCCAACCTCAAAGTAGTCCCAAATTTGATTAATCAAGACTTACTACCTCCTGCAACCTATGAAAACTATTTACTGACATTACTTTATTTTAAAACCTCAAGGATTTATCTATTTTTCGTGTATTATTGATGCTTTTAATAATCAAATTATTGCCTCTACACTTCAAACCGACAAAATAAAGAATTAATTTAAATACCTATTAAAAAAAATTTTTAAAAATCTCTGTATTATTCATCTGACCAAGGTAAAGTTTATCAATCTCTAAAAGTACAAAAAGTTTTAACTAAAAAAGGGTTTTTAATTAGCATGTCTCGTAAAGCAACCCCACGTGATAATGCTGTCATTGAAAATCTTTTTGGCCAGATGAAAAGTATTTTATCCAACCAACATCCCTTTTTATTCCAAAAAACACCAAGTAAAATCAAAAAAATAATAAAACAATTTACTTCTTTTTGGAATAATAAATGGATTTTAACTAAATTAAACAATTCATCTCCTTTAAAATACTTTCAAACTTTTAGATAAATATTTAATTACGGATATATAAACTTATAACCTTTGAAAAAAGGTTGTTTTGTCATACATTTTTTTCTACAAAAATCAAAAACTCCGCATTATTGTGTAAAAAAATTTAACCCATTTCGTTTTTATAGCAACTTTTTCATTTTTTCGGCCTATATATATAGTGTAGGGATAAAATATTTAAAAAAATATCTTTTGAAACTAGCAAATTATAAAAAAACATTAGACACTTTTTAAGTGTAATGAAATTATTTGTTAATTTGAAAAGATAGAAATTATCAATTTAATTTTAGTCTTAAAAGAGTAATTTTTAAATCAAAAAATGTCTTAAAAAACGGGAACAGCGCAACTAAAAGCAAATAAGAAACCCAATTATAAGAAAAGAACAAAAAGAAAACCAATACCCCAAAAACAAAAGTAATTTCTTTACAACAAAATTCAAACTAAAAGCCAAAACAAATCACAAAACCATCAACAAAAAATAAAATTAACGAATTACAAAACTAATTATCAAAAAACTAAACTAATTTATAACCAATAAATCAAAAACAAAACAATAAAGGAGTTTTTATCATGTTATTTTTAAAGCCATGTTAAGTACATGAAAACCACATAATTTTCAAGGAGCCATCCAAACTGCCATTTATGGCAGTGCTAATGCTTTGATGGTTTATAGCGGTGCTCCACAAAATACGATAAGAACCAAACCGAAGAATTAAAAAAATTAAAGAAGCCTTAGAAATTGTCCAAAACAACAATTTATCTTTAAATAATTTTGGTAGGTCAAGGCTCCTTATATTATCAACTTGCTAATCCTGACGACTAAAGGGCTTTTGCAAATTGATTTTTTATCCCAAGAATTAGAACGTTTTGCAGCACGAAAATTAATAAAATGGTTTTACATCCAGGAAAACTATCTCAAAACAACCTCAAGAAGGAATTCGTCTAATTTGCTCTTTTAAAGCCTTGATTTAATTTTTGAAAACTAAACATTTAAACCCAAGTTGCCTTAGAAACTATGTATATATAAGTGAACCGAAATTGGGAAAACCTAATATCTGGTAAAATAAGAACCTAAGTTAAAAAACACAAGAGTTTCTTTTGTCTTGATACTTGTCATCTTTTTGATGCTGGCTATGATTTAAAAGAAAACTTAGAAGAATATCCAAAGATAGATTCCATTTTAGGATTTCAAAATATCTCTGTAATTCATATTAACGACTCTAAAACGAATGTAATAGGCCACAAAGACCGCTATGAAAACATCGGTTTCGGCAAATCGGTTTTGAAACTTTACTCAAAATTATCTATCATCGTGCTTTTGTTGTATCCCTAAAATTTTAGAACTCCCTATATCAATGACAAAGCAATCTATAAACGAGAAATTGAAATGATTAAAGCCAAAATTTTTAACCTCGAATTAAAAAAAATTATTTAAAAACAACCAATCAGTTACAAACAAGTTTGAAAAACCAAAATCACTTATAATTAATATTGAAAGTTACGGTTTACAAAATATTTTCTAAAACTATTTTGACTTTTAATATAGCATTTTAATAATGAAAGAACATCGAAAAAATACAATTATTAGTAAGGTTTTAAAATTATCGATAAAAACAAAATTATAAGCAATATATTTTCTTTGGAACACGATTAAATCCCAATTATCAAATGATAATTATTGCTTTTATCATCGGATTATTTTTTTTCTTTTTACATAGTATCATCAAAATAATTATTGGTATTATTTTATTAATTTTAATATTAAAATTTGGTTTAAAAGTTGATTTTTTAAGAAATATTAACTAACCTTACCAAACTAGATAAAATATTTACTTTCTAATTAAAAAATAATTTATTATTTAACAACCCTTTGCAAATTAAAGGTTGTTTTTTAATTTTAATTAGAATACCAAAATATAAAAAAGAGTACTTTTATCATTTAGGCTATTTTTTAATATTGTTTAATAAAATTTATGAATAAAAAAATGAATAATGCATTTAAAAACATTTTATTACTAAAATTAATCCAAACAAACCCAACAACAAAAATTTTTTTGCAATTCTTAATATTTTTCTATCTAAAGCAATACGTAACTGGAACGCTACAA
>NZ_CP169277.1:263386-266690 GCF_041920595.1 Areca yellow leaf disease phytoplasma | reverse complement strand
TGCTTCGTTTCAGTTACGTATTACTACACTTGTAGGACCATTTCCCACAAATCGGGATATTTTTGGTTTTGTTGTTCTAATTGTAAAAAACAAAATTGAAGCTTTCGTTTAATTCAGGATTGTTTTTGGCTTGTTGATGAAAAAAAACATATAATTTTGTAGTTCGTTAATTGGGTCTTTTAGGATTTTTTCTTTATTTACCCCATTTTTGATAAGCTACAATCATTTGCAAATTAGGTTCCCCAGTCTCTAAATCGTTATTCCTACTACCTCAAAACCTAATTTTTGATAAATATTTTTGAGCGTTTCCAATAACAGTGAGAACATATAAGATAGTATTTCAGAAAAGTTTTAGCAATATTAGGAGAAGAATAATCAATAACTGTGATTTGATTTTGATTGGGGAAATTGCCATAATTAGTTTGTAATCTGTTGATTTTGAGTAATATTTCTGCAGATAATGAAGTTCTTTTAAGTTTGATATTTAAAAAACCGTTTAAAAACATTAATTCTGATTTCGTTTATTGTGACAAGGTTTTTTTGATATCATATCTCATATTAAATAAACAAAAAAGAAAATCCAAAATGCAATCCAAAAAGTTTTATTAGAAGAATTAATTTTACAAGAACGACTGGAAAATGACAAATTTGATTTTCTTTTTACCTTTGTTTGCTTATGCCAAAAAAACCAAAACTAACCTCATATTATTTTTAGAAAATATCAAAAACCTTTGTCACAATAAACGAAATCCAAGAATTAATGTTTTTAAACGGTTTTTTAAATATCAAACTTAAAAGAGCTTCATTATCTTGCGAAATATTACTTCCAAAAATCAACGAATTACAAGCTAATTATGGCAATTTCCCCAATCAAATCAAATCACAAAGTTATTGATTATTCTTCTCCTAATATTGCTAAAAACTTTTCTGTTGGTCATCTGCGTTCTACTGTTATTGGAAACGCTCTCAAAAAATATTTATCAAAAATTAGGTTTTTGAGGTAGTAGGAATCAATCACTTAGAGACTGGGGAACCCAATTTGGTAAAAATGATTGTAGCTTATCAAAAAATGGGGTAACAAAGAAAAAATCCTAAAAGACCCAATTGAACCATAAATTATATGTTTTTTTTTTCATCAACAAGCCAAAAAACAACTTGAATTAAATGAACAAGCCAAATTTTTGTTTTTTAATAATTAGAACAACAAAACCAAAAATATCTCGATTTGTGGAAATGGTTCCGCGAAAGTGTCTTTACAAGAATTTTGCAAAATTTATGATATTTTAGAGGATTTCATTTTGATTTTTCTTGGGAGAATTTTATAATTTTCGACAAATCACTCCTCTTGAAGATAAATAAATAAAAGAAGATCTGTTTTGCTTTATAGAACTTGATAATTTACTCTGGTTTAGTGAAAAACTAATGGCAGCACTTGTATTTAACAAGAGATCTAACTACTTTTAAATATCGTTTTAACACTTTTAATTGTCAAAATGTTTTATATGTTGTAGGCAGCTTGAACAAAAACTTTACTTTATAAACAATTATCCCAAACCAATTGAAAAAATGGGATATCCTGTGACACTAAAATAAAACACATTAATTTTGGTTTAGTTTTGATGGATGGCAAAAAAATTTCTACTAGAAATCACAAATTTACTACCTTAATTGAAGTAATTAATCAAGCTACTATTTTAGCCCAAAAAATCATTGAAGAAAAAAATCCTCATTTATCAAATCTTAACCAAACTGCACGCAAAATCGCTGTAGGAGCCATCATTTTTAACGACCTTAAAAACGATAGACATCTAGATATTGATTTTAATTTAGAAACTATTTTACAATTTAAAGGACAAACAGGACCTTATCTTCAATACACAGCAGCACGTCTAAATTCCCTTTTAAACAAGAAAAACTAGACACAAACTTAATTGACAAAACCATTTATCAAAAAGACCATTATTTTATTTTAGTAAGAATTATTAAGATCAGTTTTCCTTTAATTTTGCAAAAAGCCCAAAAAGACAATATGCTGCAAGTATTTTGGCAAGATATATGTTAAAAATAACTCAAAATGTTAACTTTTTATATTCACAAGAAAAGATTTTAACAGATGAAACCACTACAAACACTAATCTTTGTTAATCCAGCAGTTTTTTATAACTCTTAAAGAAAGTTTAAGTACTTCTTAGGGTTCCTTTTTTAGAAAACATGTAGTACTTTTAAAAAATACCTCTATTTTTTCATAAACAATTAAATCCCAAAAAAAGTCTGCAAAGACTTTTTTTTTTTTGTTAAAATTAAATATTTTTATTTTGGCTTAGGAAGATCAAATCACAAATCCAAAACTAAAAAACTAAAAAACTAAAAGGAAAACCAAACAACAACCCAATAATTAAAAAGAAGGAAGTGATTATTTATTGATAAAAACATTTTTTTAAAAACATTTTCCAAAATACCAATAAAACCAAATGTTAAAAATTACTGCATTATTAATTAGTTTTTATTTTTAATATGGCTGAATTTATCCATATTTGGATATTTCCATATAAAAAATAATTCCAAAAAGAAAACCGTTTTAAAAGTAGGAGTTAACAACAATTCTGCTCCTAATGTTTTTAAAGTTTTAGAACAAAATGAGGGAAAGAAGGCCTCAAAAAAGCTATAAACGGTGAATATATAGTGGGTTTTGATATTGGATTTAATCAATAATATAGCTGATAAACTAGATTTAGAATTAGAATTTGCGTCTTTGATTTTTTGCACTTAATGCCTTGTAAACAAGAAACAATTGACCATCGCAGTTGCGTCTAGTACATAGTAATGAGAAAAGAAAATACGATGTTTCTAAAGCTATATGCAAACTGGAACCAGCATAGTAGTAAGAAAACAAAAGATTTGATGATTTATTGATAATTTAAGAAAAAAGATCCAAACAATAACAAAGAAATAAAAATAAATTATAATGAATTTTGCCAAAAAAAAAGATTTAGGAAAAAGAAAAACCCATTAAATTTATAAATGATTTCTCAAATACTGTTGCAATCCTGTAATTGAAAAATCAAATCAGATACTAATAAAGAAAGAATATGTCATCAAAAATAACGAATTAACAAGTTCATCTGCATGTTTTAACACATTTTTACAGAAAATCAGATATGTTATAACTAGATAATTGTTTAGCTAGATGGGCTTGTGAAATAAATCAAGATTTGACATATTTTGATGTGCATTCTGATAACTTAGAACATTTTACCGGTCCCAAAGGTTTGTAGTAGTAATACGTAACTGAACTGAAGTACAA
>NZ_CP169277.1:261030-263286 GCF_041920595.1 Areca yellow leaf disease phytoplasma | reverse complement strand
ATATCTCAGTTCTGTGAATATTTTTCCTAAAAATGATGAAGACAGGAGAATAATAAATTTGTTAAGAAAAAGATAAATGCAGCGTTGGTAAAATTGACTAGTTAAAAAAAAGATGAAAAAACGAATTCAAGACATCATAGACTTAAAGAAAAAAAAAAAATCATGAATTAAAAGAAACTAGTAAGAAGAGTTAGTTCAGAAGATAAAATAAAATAGAAGAAATAGAAAAAAAGTAAAAAACGACTAGATGAGTCTTTAATGAAAACAAAGAAACAATTGAACTACCACCAACAAAAAATTTTCATCCAAGCCCAAAAAACCATTCCATCTTATCTGGACTCAAAACTACTTTAATTTTAGCTATTGACAGTCTTATTGTTGGCTTTTTTATTAGCTATTATATGCACTTTAATTAAAAATATAAAATTAGATTATCACAAAAATAATTTCTTGATAGTTGCTATAATAAAAATATTAAATACTTCCATAAATGCTTTGTTTTTTGTCTTAAAAGGGCATTCCTTTAGCCGCTCAAGCAATGCTTATTTATTACAGTATTACTTTTCTTTTAAAAAATCTTAATCCTTTACACGCAGGAATTTTTGTTTTAATACTTAATTCTTTAGCAAGTATTACAATGATTTTAATGCAAAATATTAAATTATTAGATAAAGGACAAATTGAGCTGCTCATTCTTTGGGGATGAAACAAAAGCAAGTTTTCTCTCTATTGTATTTCCTCAAACTTTAAAAAGGTCAGTTCCTTTTATTTTGCAACAATTAATCACAAACATTAAGGATAGTTCTTTTTTTGCCATTATAGGAGTTGCCGAACTTTCTTGGAAAGCACAAAGCAATATGGGAGCTACCTTAAATCCAATCTTGCCTTTTGTAATGATATCTTGTTTTTATTTAATAATTATTAGTATGACTGGTTTTTAAGCAAAATGTTAGAAAAAAATATTAAATTGAAAAAATATAAAGAAAAAGAATAGAAAAGAGGAAGTGGAACAATTTCATTAATTTAATTAATGAAAACTCATTTTTAAGAAAATATTTTCCAAAAGAAAAATAATATAAAAATATTCAAAATTATTACATTATCAATTAGCTCTATATTGTTGGTATGGTTGCATTTTTCAGTATTTGGATGGCATTTTTCAACCAAAACAAAAAAAAACAAAATCTTCAAAAATATTCCAAAACTTTAAAAGTAGCAATGACTAATAGTTATATTCCCAATACTTTTTAAAGTTTTGGAATATTTTTGAAGATTTTGTTTTTTGTTTTGATTGAAAATATACTCAAATACTGAAAAAATGCAACAACAATAATAGAGCTATTGATAATGTAATAATTTTGAATATTTTTATATTATTTTCTTTTGGAAAATCCTTTTAAAATAGTTTATTAATTAAAATTAATGAAATTCGGCACTGCTGTTCTTTTCTTTATTTTTCAATTTAATATTTTTTCTAACATTTAGCAAAAAACCAGTCTGTACTAGTGACAAATAAAAACAGATATCATTACAAAGAGCAAGACAGATTTAGTAGCTCCCCATATTGCGTACTCAGAAATGGTATCACTATAATGCCAAAAAAAATATGTAATGTATGATTAATGTACAAAATAAAAGGACTGACATTTAAAATTTGAAGAAAACCAATGAAGAGAAAACTTGCTCATTTCATCCCCTAAAAATGAGCAGCTTCAATATTTATCCTAATAGTGTGTGTAACCTACTAACAAATTAGTATTAAAACAAAATTCCTATAGCTGGAATAATTTCCTTTAAAAGAAAGTATACTGTAATAAATAAACATTTGTAACGTAAAGATAGCGCTGGAGCAAGGGAAACAAGTATTTATGGAAATGACAATATTTGTATAGCAGCTATCAAAATTGCTGTGATAATCCTAGTACCTGTGTAAAGTGCATATATAGCTAATAAAGCCAGCAATAAGACTGTCAGCTCCTTTAAAATTAAAGTAGTTATCGCACAGATAGATATTTTGACTTGGATAATCTTTTATTGGTAGATTCAATTGTTTCTTTGTTTTCATTAAGGCATTTTTACTTTTTTTCTATTTCTTCTGTACTATTTTTGTCTTCTGAACTGCTTCTTCAACACTGGTTTCTTTTAATTCATGATTTTTTTTCTTTAGTCTATGATGTCTTCAAATTCACCTTTCATCTTTTAAACTAGGTATTTCTCAACCTTCCATTCATCTTTTCTTCGGGAACTGAACAACAA
>NZ_CP169277.1:257463-260930 GCF_041920595.1 Areca yellow leaf disease phytoplasma | reverse complement strand
CACAGTTTCGGTGAAATAAAAAATGTAAAAGCCAAAACTTTCTTGTTACTTCTAATATTATTTATACATGGGATACCGGAGACCAAAAAGTACCAGGCAAATAAACAATACATCATCAGCTAAAAGTGGTTTCCTAGCTCTGGTAGAGTTTAAGATGAAAAGTTCTTTATTTGACGCCGTTGCTTTAGGAAAGTTATTTCGGCGTCGCGTCGTTTTTAACGAGCCTTTCGATTTATTTTTTTTATTTGATTGTCTATTTCAAGGTATTTATTTTTGTTGTTTTGCGGTTTTTTCTGGGGGCTCCAAATTTTGCTTCATTTGTAATTAATTTAAATCGCATAGAATTTGTCCATTTTCTTTGATTCTTATTTCCTTAAAATATCCCTTAAACCTGAGGAAAAATAGAATATTTTGAATCATCAAAATATACTAAGTCATCTTCTTATACATCTACAGTCAACTACATATCTATTGGCTAGGCCATCTGATTTTCTCCTAACAGCCTGGAGGGTGATCAAGGTTGTTTTTAACATGTGATTTGATATCGCCTTTATTTGTTATTTCATCTTCAATCAAATGATTGAAGATGAAATAACAAAATAAAGATGATATCAAATCACATGTTAAAAAAACAACGAATTAACTAGTCCTCCTGCATGTTTTCAAGATGTTTTTACAAGGAAAATCAGATATTTTTGTAATAGATAGTTATTTGGCTAGATGTGCTTGTCAAAAAGAAGATGACTTAGTATATTTTGATATGACCTCAGATGATTCAAAATATTCTGTTTTTCCTCAAGGTTTAGGGATATTTTTGCCTCTTAAAGGAGAAAAAAGAAATCCGAAGCCTAGAACAAGAAAAACATTTAAATAATTTTAAGTGCGATTTAAAAATTAGTTACAAAAGAGGAAAACCAAAGTTTACAAGACATTATAGATTTAAAGGAAAAACGTAAAAATTTAACAAAAGACAACGATAAATACAACCAAATAGACAATCAAATAAAAAAAATAGAAAGTGAATCAGAAACAAGATTAAAAACATTTTTTGACAAATCATTAAAGAAATGCTTTCTAAAAGCACTACTTGGCATCAAATAAAAGAAACTTTTCCATCTTATCTAGAAGGGCTTTTAAAAAACCACTTTAATTTTAGCTATTGGATAGTCTTATTAAAGTATTTTTTATTTGCAATTTCATATACTTTAATTAAAAACTTCAATCCCATAATAAAAATAATATTAAATATTAACAAAGGAACAACTTATTTTTTAGATACTTTGTTTTTTTATTTTAATAAGGAATTCCTGTTCAAGCAATGCTTGTTTTTTATGGTATTGGTTATCTTTGCAAAGATCTTTTGAAATTAAACGTTTGTATGCAGGTCTTTTTGTTTTAGTACTCTAATTCTTTGTAAAACATTAATGTGATTTTAATGCAGAATATCAAATTTTTAGATAAAGGACAAATTGAAGCGGCATTGAGTTTGGGAATGAGCCAAAGACAAGTTTTTCTCTATTGTTTTCCCCAAACTTTGAAAAAGATCAGTGCCTTTTATTATCCAACAATTCATCAAAAACATTAAAGATAGTTCTTTTTTTGCTATGATAAGGCTTCTCTGAGTTAACTTTAGTAGCTAAAAATAATACTGGAGTGACTTTTAATCCGATCTTGCCTTTTGCTATGATAACTGGTTTTACTTAAGTATCATTGTTATTACTAATTTATTAAACAAAATATTTACCTAAATATCCTTCATAAATAAATAATTTTTCTTAAGTTTTTAACACGAAACCTGATAAAGATAAATAGCTAATGTGGCGGTCTTTTTTGGGTGCTTGAGCATGTAAATATTATTTTTGGTTTATGATTTTGAGAAAAAAACAAAAACCCAAAATAAAGGCAATTATAATATATAAGTATGATATTTTTATCATTTAAAACAAAAAAGCTGATGTGGCGGAATGGTAGACGCACTTGACTCAAAATCAAGCGAGTAATACTCATGTCGGTTCGAGTCCGACCATCAGTATATTCAATTTATTTTTATTTATAATTGCATCTATGAAAAGAAATAACAAATAAAAAATTGCATATTTTGTTATTATTATTATTATTGTTTTGATGGACATTTAAAAAACGATTTGAAACACTTAATTTTGATTTCTTGCCTCTTTCTTGCCTCTTTTCCCAATCAACTATTAGGTTGGTATTTATTATGTCTACTCATTCATTTTAAACAATTTATCAAACAAAAAGGTTTTTGCAAAAAATATTTTCAAAATCCTCTAAGTAAAAAAAAATATCAGTTTGCCAAAAAAAGCCCAAAATGGGTTTTACAAATCACATTTAAACATTTACCTTTAGTTTGTGATTTAGCATTTTTTTAGAACAATTACTCCAGAATTAACTATTTTATTGAAAAAACAAGCGCAAACCAAGCCTAATTTCCCCAAATTGAATACCACATCGATTTTGAAAATTGGGATTATCTAGAAATCTTTGGCAGAAAAGTTATTTTTAATTATATTATAACCAAGCCAGTTTAATAAAAAAATATCATGATTTAGATTATTTTGCATTCAAAATCACCAATAATTTTTCAAAACGGCAAATTTATCATTTTTTGTAAATCCTAATGCATTTAAATGTTTAAATAAAAAAATGGGACTTCTTCAAGATTATTTTTCTAAATTTTATGGTTTTAAAAATGAATTTATCTTATCAACAGATAGAAAAATTTATATCAATAGAGAAAAAAATCCACAAATATTGAAATCGAAGAATTGCAACAAAATCCGAATCATCAAACCAACTCCAACCAACAAAATCAAGAAAAAATCCAAATAACAAATCAAATCCAACTTCTCAAACCGATCAAAAAAACAAGCAAAAACAACACCCCAAGCAAAAGCATATAATCATAATAAAGGAGTTTATAATAGCAATTCTAAAATGACAACTAAAGATACAAAAATAAAGATCTTCCTAAAAATAAAAAAAAAGAGCTGGAAGAATTCAACCGTCAAAATCCCAATACTTATGTAATTGTTGAAGGTTTTGACTCATCCTATCAAAGAAGCTAATTTTCAGTATTCTTATTTAAAATTTGTTATAGAAAAGAAAACGACAATGATTTTCCTATCGAAAATAAAGATGCTATTTTAATTCAAAAAAAAGTGTCCAAAGATGAAAAAGGAAACTGTAATTTTTAAAAAGCCAATTACCAAACTGGACAATAATTATTTAGATACAGCTCGAATTAATTATAATTGCTTGGGACGATGTTAATTTAATGATGACACAATACGAAACCTAGAATCAGATTCAATTTTCGCCTTCATTAATCCATGAACTTGGGTTTCAAGGCAAAAAAAGAATTGAATTTCACACTCACACTAAAATGTCTAATTTAGACGCTATTAATAGTGCCAAAGAATATTTACAAAATAGCAGAGCAATACATG
>NZ_CP169277.1:253010-257363 GCF_041920595.1 Areca yellow leaf disease phytoplasma | reverse complement strand
TGTGCTTCGTTCAGATTTTTGTGCTCTCTACTCATGATCGAGGATACCAAAGATACATGGTCCGCTGGCAAGGAAGGCCAGATTCTGATGACTCTTGGATCTCCCGAGAAGAATTACAAGAATTGGACCCAGACCTCTTGGAGAGATACCAGAGCCAACTTGATCCATACTCGACAGGGTCGAGTTCCTCCCACCCTGGGAGAATTGGTGCGGGCACCAGACTCAGAAGAAGACTTCAGAGCTCATCTGGATCTCTGATTAACCTTGCACGAAATTAGAGTTTTTGCTGGCTTGTAATAAGGGTTGACTTGATCAACTCAATTTTAGTTTGAGTCTGTATTACCTGCATTTTTATTTTGTTGAGTCATGTTGACTCAGTAGTGGACTAGGGCTTCAACCTGGGGTGTTACATTTTCTCCCAAGGCCAAGCAAGTGGGCGCCACACTCCCAGCCACACTCCCAGCCATACGCCTGAGTCCAGGGGGCGCCACATCTCCATCCAGCAGGCTTTGGTCCCCACACCACAGATAGCAGCTCCCCTCTTTCATGCGCCAATTGAGGAGAAATCCACCAGGGGTCCACAAATCAAGGGGGCGGCCCAAGACTTCGCAAAAGAACCAAACTATAAAGGGAAGAAATTCTCTTGGAGAGAAATTCAAGGAGGCGCCCATTACCTGCCAGAAATACTCAGAACAAAGTTAGAAGGAGCCATAACATGGGGAGAAAGAAAAGGAGGTATCCAAAAAGGGTTGAGCCATGGAAGGAAGGAGATTTCTCTTGAAAAGCAAGGTTAGGAGGCGCCCTAATCATTCCAACTAAAGCCAGATATAAAAGGCAACAAATTTTCTCTTGGAGGGCAAGGTTAAGAGGCGTCCAAACACTTCCAGATAAGGCCAAGCATAGAAGGAAAAAAATATTTTCTTGGAGGTCAAGACAAGGAGGCGCCACCCACTTTCCTTTTTGAAGCTTCAATCAACCTCCAAGTATTCTTATTTAAAATTTGTTATAGAAAGAAAACGACAATGATTTTTCTATCGAAAATAAAGATGCTATTTTTAATTCAAAAAAAAGTGTCCAAAGATGAAAAAGAACAATTTTAAAAGCCAATTACCAAACTGGACAATTATTTAGAATCCACAGCTCGGATTAATTATAGTGCTTGGGACGATGTTAATTTAATGATGACACAATACGAAACCCTAGAATCAGATTCAATTTCGCCTTCATTAATCCGTCAAGACTTGGGTTTTCAAGGCAAAAAAAGAATTGAATTTCACACTCACACTAAAATGTCTAATTTAGACGCTATTAATAGTGCAGATATTTACAAATAGCAGAATCATGGGGACACGAAGCGATTGCTTTTGGATCATGACGGCATTTGCTTACCCTGAAGTCGCGAACATCTTTTAAAAAATAAAAAAATCAAACCTATTTATGGAGTGAAGTTGATTTTATTGAAGAAAAAACTATTTATATCACCAATCAAAAGAAGATGATTTTAGAAAAAGATTTTGTTTTAAAAGAAGCTACTTATGTGGTTTTGACTTGAAACTACTGGATTATCTAATGTTCGTGACAAAATTATTAAATCGCTGGAGTAAAATTAAAAGCAAACAAAATAGGCGAGTTTCAAAAATTTATCGACCGCAGCAAAAATTAACCAAAACTATCACCGAATATTACCAATAATACGGATAGAATGCTTCAAAGGACAACAAACAATTGACAAAGTTTTTACCACAATTTTTAGCTTTGCCAAGACTTTGTGTTTTAGTGGCTCACAACACTTCTTTTGATATTAATTTTTAAAGAAAAAGCAAAAAGAACTCAAAATATCTTTGGAACCACAACCCATTATTGATACCGCGGCATTGTCTCAACATTTCAGTAATCTTTTAAAATATTTTTTCTTTAAAAAGATTGGCAACTTTTTCAAAGTCAAATTAGAAGACCATCACCGTGACTTGCGGATGCCACTGCACAGCAGAAGTTTTTATCAAAATGATTGATCAATTGGCGGATCAACCAAAGATCCCAAAGACGAACAAGTAATTACTTTTTTGACTTACAGAAAAAATCGATCCCAAATGCGAAAGACCTTATCCCATCAATATTTTTGGTGGCTAATCAAACCGGTTATCGCAATCTTTTTTGAACTTTTAAGCAACGCTTTAACTAAGGATTTTAACAAAAACCCTCGTGTTTTAAAATCTAATTTAGCTAATTTAAGACAAGGTCTTTTTTTAGTGGGTAGTAGTTTATGAATAATATTTTTGAAATAGCTCTCAATCAAAACATTTCCAAATTGAAAAAGCTATTTCTTTTACGATTACATCCAAAGTTCAACCTCCCAGAAACATAAACTACTTGGTTAGGCAAAAACGGGCTTCAAATCCATTTAAGAACTACTCAAAACCATCATAAAAGAATCCCAAAAACAAGCAAAAATAGTAATTGCCACTGGGGACGTTCATTATATTCATCAGCAGGAAAAAGATTATCGCGAAATTTATATTAGTGCCAAAAATGGTAGGAGGCGGCTTACACAAATTATCTAGATACGAAAATAAAAATCTTGCCAGAAAATCACCTTTTGACCACCACAAGAAATGATAGATGCATTTGCCTTTTTACAAGATGAAAAATTAATTTATGAAATTATAATTGAAAATACTCATTTGCTTAATTCCAAAATTGAAAAAAATCAAAGCTTTTCTTCGGAACTATTTTCTTTTCAAAGACGACGCTTTCAAAGCCAACTTACAAAATACCAAGCATCAAAGAAGAAATTAAGCGTTTGGTTGATACAAAAAGTTAAACAAATGTACGGCACGCAACTCCCCACCCTTTAATTAAAGAAAGACGGATCTAAGAGTTAAAAAGTATAGGAGAGACAAAAAACGAAAAATCTAACTCAAAATATTTCTCCTGTTTATTATTTGATCACATTTATTAGTTAAAAATTCTTTGGAAAAAGGTTATTTAGTAGGCTCACGATAGTTCGATTGGTTCTTCTTTAGTAGCAACTATGTTAGAAATTACCGAGTAAATCCGTTAAAACCACATTATTATTGTCACAATGCAACTACACTATTGTCCAATTAAAACCACAAGAAAAAGAACAATATTACAACTCAGAAGAAGAAAAAATACCACAACAAGACGATAAGGTTTTTTCGGGATACGATTGCCAAACATGCCTTGTCCCAAGTGCGACACTCAGTTCAAAAAAGACGGTCATGACATTCCTTTTGAAACTTTTCTAGGCTTTGAAGGCAACAAAACTCCTGATATTGATCTAAATTTTTTTGCAGGTGATTACCGAAGCCAAGCCCACAATTACATTAAAGAATTGTTAGGAGAAAAACACGCTTTAGAGCGAGGAACCATCCAGACTTGTTGCTCAAAGAAACGCTTATGGCTATACGATGGGTTTTGTAGAAGAAAAACAAAAACAATGGCGCAAACAAAAAGTAGCCCAAATTGCCAACAAAATCAGAGGAGTTAAACGTTCACAATGGCCAGCATCCAGGAGGAATTGTTGTTGTGCTGCCCGATCGAAGTAGATGAGGAAGTAACCTTGTCCAATATCCAGCTAACGACACCAATTGAAAACAACTCATTTTGATTATCATTCCTTGAGCAAAAATCTTTTAAATTAGACATTTTAGGACATGATGATCCTATGATGATTAAATTTTTGATGGATTATGTTAAAGAAAATCGAAGAATTTTTCCTTTCACAAGAGCCCAAGATATTCCCTGTAGATGATCCCCGCAGTTTATAATTGTTTTTCCAACGAATTCAAAATTGATTCTTCTGTAAATCCAGGAAATAAAATCACTATTGATTCTTTGGGTATTCCCAAATTTGGAAAACTATTTTTGTCAAACAAATGTTAAAAGATTTAATAACCGCTAAATTAAAATTCACAAAAAACAAGCAATTAAAATTAATTTTGCTGCTTTAGTAAAAATCTCTGTGACTTTCACATGGAACTGATGGTTTAGAACCTAAAACGCCAGAGATGCTATCAACAAAACAGGCGAATTTGAAAAATACAAAAAATAAAACAATTTCTTTTTGATGATATAAATTGGTTGTCGTGATGATATTATGTTACAATTACAAGAAAAAGGGCTTGATCCTTTAAAAAAGCTTTTTGGATATTATGGAATTTATCCGTAAAGGCAAACCCCAAAGATGATTTTTCAAACATGGAACAACAAACAAGAAATTAAAGACAAAGTAGAAGCAGATATTGATTCTGCTGCTAAAATTAAATATTTATTCCTAAAGCGCACGCCACTGCTTATGTTATTATGGCTTTGAGGATTTATTTTAGCTAT
>NZ_CP169277.1:245326-252910 GCF_041920595.1 Areca yellow leaf disease phytoplasma | reverse complement strand
TGATTGCTGCTAATAAAATTGTAGAAACGCCAAGAAAAACCATTTACTAAAGCTGATTTTGCCACTCGTTCTAAAATTAATAAAACCATTTTAGCCAAAGCAAAACAAGAAAACCTTTTTAGATTCTTTTTTTAGAAGATGAATGAAATTAAAAAACAAATAATAAATAAGTTTGGTTAACTCCACAAAAATATTAAAGATGATTTTTGCTATAATAAATCATTTTGCAAAAATAAAAAAAGGGAGGGTGATAAAATTGACTAACAAATAAAGATTAAGTGTCAGGGATCAAAACCAACGGGCGATCTTACTTTAGGAAATTATATTGGGGTTTTAAAACCTTTGCTATATTTGCAACAAAACTTAAAAAATTTACGATTTTTATCTTTTTTATAGCCGACTTGCACGCCGCTTACTTTTATCAAGAACCCCAAACACTTAAAACAACAAATCAAAAAAATAGCAGCTCTTTATTTGGCATCAGGGCTTGATCCTGAAAAAACCAGACTGTTTGTTCAATCTGAAGTAACACAACATACTTATTTGGGTTATCTCTTGAATGCAATTTTATTTTTTTCTGAACTACAAAGAATGATTTCAATATAAGGAAAAAAGCAAAATTAATGCAGAAGGAATAAAGTGACTTCTTTATTTACTTACCCACATTGATGGCAGCTGATATTTTGATGCATGATGCAAAATCTAGTGCCTATTGGCAAAGATCAAAAACAACATTAGAAATTGGCAAAAAACTTGGCTACAAGATTTCAATAAATTCTATATGGTACATTTGGTTGTTCCGGAACCTTTTAATCCTTTGGGTTCGAAAATAAAATCTTTGCAAAAGCCCTTTGAAAAAAATGAGTAAAAGTGATACGGAAAATCCTAAAAGCTATATTTCTTCATTTTTGGATGATCCTCAAACAATTAAAAGTAAAATTGCTCAAACTGGTTATAGCAGATTCCCAAAAAATAATTAAATATGATCCAGAAAATAAACCTGCAATTTCTAATCTTTTAACCATTTATGCTTTTTTAAAACAAATTAGTATTTTTGAAAGAAAACTCTTTTTCAAAAAAGTAATTATAAAGAGTTAAAAATAAAGTCGGTGAAGAAATACCAATTTTGTTGTACCTTTTGCAACAAAATTTTTATCAATTAATTAATAGTGCAAAAATTGGATGATATTTAAATAAAGGAGCTCAAAAGCCTTGATTGCAGAGAAAAATCCAACAGGTACGAAAAAATTAGGTATTTCAAGATTTTGATGTATAATATTTATAACAAAAGACAACCTTTTTTAGGGTTGTCTTTTTTATTTAATAACTTTTTATTGTGTGCTTTAATTACTTGTTGTAAAGCTTTCCAAGGAAAACTTATACAAGCGACTCTTCCAGGAAAATTAATAAAATATTTAAAATAATAATAATTCTTTGTCAAGTTGAGTTTCATCATATATTTGATTATTAATCATAGCTAAAAAATGATTTATTTTTTTCTAATGTTTATGGAATTTCTAGATTCTTAAAGATGTATAGACATCAAACTTGCTGAAGCGCGACAAATAGCACAAGCTTGGGTTTCGTATTTAATATCTATTAATTTTTGATTTGAGATTTTGATTTGTAATGAAATAGAATCACCACAAGAAACATTTTTATTAGTTATGTTTATAAAATCAGGGTCTTGGGAAAGTCCCCAATTTTGGGTTCTTGATAATGTTTTAATGATTAAATCGCGATATAATTTATTTATTTCTAACATTTTAATGCCTTGAGTTATTTATTAAATTTGGAGAAAAAGTTTGTTTTTTAAGGATTTTTAATTAAAAATATAACGTCTTCTTGATTGTTGTGAATGCCTATAGAAACTCTAATTATACTTGTTTGTTTTAGTTTTTGAAGTAGCTAAAAAAGCACAACATCTGCAGTTCTTACATAAATATTTTCTGAGCTAAAAAAGCTTCTGCGACTCAGTGGAGCATGAATTTGATTAAGTTAAAAGTAATGATATTAGAAAAAGCTTGAGGATTATAAATTGTGATTTTAGGAATTTGTTTTAATTCTTTCATTATATTTTGATAAATCTTTTTTTCATGTTTTTGGATGTTTTCAAAACCAATTTCTTCCACAAATTCAAAGCTTTTTAAAAGCAAGAATTCCTGAAATATTAGGAGTCCCTGATTCAAAATTTATTAAAAAAAAAAAAAAAAAAAGGGCCTTCGTTGGACGTGTTTTAAAGAAAATTCTTTAATGGAAGTTTCTCCAAATGAAGGAGGTTGTAATTGTTCTAATAAATGATTTTTGCCAAACAAAATCCCTATTCCAAAAGGGCCGTATAATTTGTGGGATGAAAAATGCTAAAAATCTACATCTAAAAATTTAACATCTATGGGTAGGTGACTTTGATGATTAGACAGAATCTAAAATAACTAAAGCGTTTTTTTTGTGAGCTAAAGTTGTTATTTCTTTAATGGGAGTTTCGTAC
The DNA here is from genome assembly GCF_041920595.1 of Areca yellow leaf disease phytoplasma. Taxonomy (NCBI): domain Bacteria; kingdom Bacillati; phylum Mycoplasmatota; class Mollicutes; order Acholeplasmatales; family Acholeplasmataceae; genus Candidatus Phytoplasma; species Areca yellow leaf disease phytoplasma. The sequence goes on along the minus strand of NZ_CP169277.1, from coordinate 250,422 downwards.
CCTAGTAAATTAGAAACATGAGTTAAAACAACTATTTTAGTTTTGTTTGTTAAAACCTAGCAAAATTTTCTACAGTTATTTGATTCTGTTCGTTTAGGGGAACAAAAATTAATTTTGCTTTTTTTAGTTTGGCTTGTTTAAACCAAGGAAGCACGGAAGAATTATGTTCTAATTCTGATGTAATAATTTCGTCACCTTCTTGAAGGGTTTCTCCTAAGCTTTGAGCTAATATATTTAAAGAATCAGTAGTTCCTTTAGTAAAAATAATTTCTTCTGGTTTGGAATTAATAAAATTAGCTGTTTTAATTCTTGTTTCGTTCATTAGTAAAGTGTTTTGATGAGACAAAACGCCAAAAGATTTGGTATTGAGTCCATTTGTGTTATAAAATCTAGTCAATTCATCTATTACTTTTTTGAGGTTTTAAAGAAGTAGCAGCATTATCAAAGAATAAACAATCTTGGGGTTGGTTTTGAAAATTGGGAAAAGAAAAGCGAAAGGATTATTTTGCATTTTGGAAACCTCTTAATTTGTTAGAATATATTTTTCATAAATGAATTAATAAAAATAAATAAAAAGTTATTAATAATTAAAAAGACTATTAAAGCGTTGTTTTTTTTGCCTTTTTTCAAAAGGACATATTTATCAAATAAAGTGTTTTTTGGTTATTACAAAATCAAGGATTTGATTTTTGATTAAATAATTTAATAGTGTTGTCTTTGATAAATTCACGAGCTTCACTTTTAGAAGTTGCCAGTTTTGTTTGAACTAAAGCATCAACTAATAAAATATCTTCTCTTTGTGGAATTACAAAACAAAGTTTTTTGCAATAAAATAAAATCTTTTTCTTGGAAAGATTCTTTTTAGCATTAGAAAATAAAAATTTGGTTAGTTTTTATACATTCTTGCAAAATATCTGAGGAATGAATTAAAGTAATAAATTGTTTCTGGGTAAGAGCTTTTTGAGCTAATCTTTGTTGTGGTTTTTCCAAGGTGTTTTTTTCTAATTCAAAATTTGCTTGGGAGAGTTAAAGTAAGCATTTTTTAGATAATTGATTACTTCTTTATCAGAAACTTTATTTAAAAATATTGATAAATTTCATAAGGGAAGTCATTGGAAAGGATTTACCCATAAAACTTTTAAACTTTTGCAAATTTCGTTCCATCTGAATTTAACAAGAGGAGTGCTAATTCTAGGGCATGGATTTTTTTTCAATTTTCTGATGAGTTCTAGTCCCTTGTGATATTTCCCCACTGATCAGAACCGCCTAATTGTAATCTAACTTTATGATTTTTATAAATGATAGAAATCTAAGATTGTAAAATCATATAAGAAAATTCAGTACAAAGAAGATGCCAGAGCAAGTCTTTTAGCTACTGTATTTTGGAAAGCATATAGTTAATGTTAAAAAAGTTTCCGTAGTTTCTGAGAAAGAAATGATATCTATTTGAGAAAATAATTATTAATTGACAACAAATTCTACTTGTTTGTTTTAACAACATGTTTTTAAGTTGACATTCAATACTTTTAGCATTTTGCAATGAATTTTCTAAAGATAATAATTTTCTTTCTTCCCCAGTTTCTTTTGGGATCTCCTATTAAACCTGTAGCCCCACCTACTAAAATAACAGGTAGATGTCCTTGTCTTTGCATTAATAAAATCTGTTATTTATTTGAACTAAATGACCCACTGTTAAAGAATGAGAAGTAGGATCAAACCCACAGTAAAACTTAACTTGGTTGTTGTCTAATAATTCTTTAACTTGTGTTTCGTTACTACAATCTTTAATTAAATTGCGCCATTTTAATTCTTCATAAAAAGACATTTTGGGCTCCTATTTTATTTTTAGAAATAATTTTCTTGGTTTTGGAAAAATCATTAAAATAGGGTTGTTTTAATAATTTTCTAAATTTGTTTATTAAAAAAGGGGGGATATATTTAAAAATGTTATTAAAGTTTTTATTATAAAAAATGTATTTCTTTAAACAAAAACAATTTATCTTTGTTCTTTAATACGAGAAGCTTTAGAAAGGTTGCGAACATAATAATTTGCGCGACGAACAACACCGACGACGAACTACTTCCTATTTTTTCTCGTTAGTAGGGAATGTACTGAGAGGAAAAGTTAATTCAATTCCTACACCAGCAAATATTTTTCTTACAGTAAAAGTTTCTGTAACTAATCTTCCTTGGCGTTTAATAACTAAACCTTCAAAAATTTGAACCCTTTTGCGGTTTCCTTCATCAATTTTGATAAATACTTTAACTGTATCACCAGGTTTGAAAAAGGGACATCTTTAAGTTGGTGCTGGTTAACTGATTCTATTAAATTTTGTCCTTTTAATTGAGACATAATTTTTGCTCCTTTGTTGAATTCAAATAAATAATTCTTGAATTATTTTGTAATTCTTTTTAATTTCTGTTAAAAGTTTGGTTTGTTCTAAAGTTAATTTTTTATTTTCCAAAAAGATCAGGTCTTTTTGTAAAGTTGCCTTCAAGATTTCTTTTTGGCGCCAACATCTTTATTTTGCAGAAGGTTTCCAGATAACAAAACAGCAGGCACTTCGTATTGATTCAGAAATAACTTTTGCGGGCGGGTGTATTGAGGATATTTAAGCAAACCTTGTTGATGTGAATCTTCAAGATAAGATTGTTCTTTGATAACTTCTGGAAGCAGTCTTGTAATTGTGATCAACCAAAACTTAGTAATAACATTTCTCCTCCTGTCAAAACATAATCACCTATGGAAATTTCTGCATCAATATATTGCAATATTCTTGCATCAAACTCTTCATAATTACCGCATAAAATAATTAAATGAGTTTCTTGAGCAAAATTAGTGGCATGTGTTTGATTAAAAATTTGTCCTTGAGGAGATAATAAAATAACTTTGTTTTGGGAGTTTTTATTTTTTGTAGACAATCAAAAAAAGGAGGGAAAGAAAAGCAACATTCCAACTCCTCCTCCATAAACGATATCATCTACTTGATTATGTTTATTTTTGCTATAAGTTCTTAAATCATGAAGTTTTATTTGAACTTTTTTTGTTCTAAAGCTCTTTTAATAATGGAAGTTTCTCAAAAACTTTTAAAAAAAGCGGAAAAAATAGTGATAATTTCAATAATCATAAAATTTAGTTTTTAACCGTTAAAGGCGCTTTCATTTATTTTTGAAATTGAGAAAAAATTATTTTTCAACTTTAGTGTTAGTTTTTGCAACAAATTTACTTTTTTTAAATACTTTTTGACTGTCTTAGTTGGTTGAGCGCCATTGGATAACCATTTTTGTACTTTATTGTGGTCTAATTCAACAATATCTAAAATAGTGTCATAAGTTCCTAAAATTTCTAAAAATTTACTACCATCTCTAGCATTTTTAGATTCGCTTTCCAGCAACTACTCTGTAAAAAAGGTCTTTTATGCACTCCAGAAACGTTGTAAACGCATTTTATTGCCATAATAAAAACCCACTTTCTATTTTTTATTAATCGTTTAATCGTAAATTAAAAAGTTCATCCTAAATATTATCACATAAAATAACTGAATTGTCAAGTGTTTTTGATAAAAAAGATGAGAAAAATGTTTTTTGATGAATTCTTAAAAAAAATCTTTTAAAAGATTTTAATTAAGGTGAAAGACATTTCAGTATTACATTAAAAAATGTTTAAAAATCAACAACAATAAATAATAAGGGATTGATTTTAATGAAAAAATAGTGTGCTTTGTTGTTTCAAAAAATAAAATATTAAAATTGTTCTAAGACAAGACAAAAGAAAACCCCAAAACAAATACTTTGGAAATTATTTATTCTTTGGAAATGCCTTTTTATCTGGTCTTTTGTACATAATTTTTATGTGGTTGTACTAGTTAAAAATAATTAACTTTGTATTTTTATTTCATGAGGAGAACTAATAGGTATTTTGGTTAAATATCCATTGATAAATTCGTCGATGTTTCCATCCATTACTTGTTCTAATTGAAAAATTTCTTGATTAATGCGGTGATCTTTAACCATTTTGTAAGGATGAAAAACATAGCCTTCTAATTTGAGAACCCCAACCATTTTTCTTTTGGTCGCTTTGAAATTTTTTTAGCATTTTTCTTCTTTTTGTTGTTTTGATGCTAATTGAAATAACTTGGTTTTAGCATTTGCAAAGCTTTTCTTTGTTTTGATCTGAACTACGTTCATTTTGACAACCCACTACTAATCCTGTTGGCAAATGAGTTATTCTGAATCAGTAGTATTTACGTGTTGTCCACGCCTGCGCCACTGCTTCTAAAAGCATCGATTTTAAGATCTTCCTGTTTTTAAATTAATTTTGATTTCTTCATTAATTTCTACAGCCATGACATCGCAAGCTACAAAGAAATGTATGTCTTTTGGAATTAGCATCAAAAGGAGGAAGTTCTTACCAAACGATGAACCCCTTTTTTCTGTACCCCAGATAACCATAAGCACTTAAGTTCCTTTAATTAATAAGGTATTTTGATTGATTCCTGCTCCTTCACCTGGTTATTAATCAAAATTTCGGTTTTTAAAATTCTTTTTTTTGAATATATTTTTGATACATACGGAAAAGCATTTCGCACCAATCTTGCGATTCGAGTCCTCCTGCTCCTGGATGGAATAATAAAAATAGCATTGTTAATATCTATAAGGTTGATTCAAAAAATTTTAATTTTGAAATCAAAAACAGCTTTAGTAAGGTTTTTTTAATTCTTCTTCTAATAAAGCAGAAGTTTCATTTGGGATTTCATTTAAATTAAATAAAGTTTCTAGATCCAAATAATTTTGTTCTAAAGTTTCTAAAGTAGTTTTTTTTTGTCTTGCAAGTCGTTGAATTGTTGGCTTATTGTAACAGCTTTTTGGGGGTCTTGCCAAAATCTTCTTTTTTGCATGGCGCAATTTAATTTTCAATTGTTTGATTGGTTTTTTTAAATCAAGGGCTTGTTTTAAATCTTGAAGAGGTTTTTGATGCAAGTTTTGTAAAATTTGATTAATTTATTTTTCACAAATTAATTCCAAGGTTTTTAGAAGTTCTTACTTTTCTAGTTCTTCTTTTTTTAGAAGTTTCATCATCACTTGAGCAATACCTT
>NZ_CP169277.1:242418-245226 GCF_041920595.1 Areca yellow leaf disease phytoplasma | reverse complement strand
ACAGTACTGCTTATTGCTCGATGAAGTAGACTTACTTAATTGATGAGAGAACGCCTTTGTCATTTCTCAAAAGTGTCAAAGAAACCAAGAATTTATACAAAGAAGCTATCAATGTTTTGTCTAGACTTGTAATAGCCATTATCTTATTAACTAGAACTAAAACAATTGAACTTACCGAAGAAGGAACATTAAAGCTGAAAATCTCTTTCAAATTGATAATTTATACAACATAGAATACGCCTTCTGTTCACTTCATTGCCGTGTTTACGATTTACGTTATTTCAGCATTGTTGACAAGATGGACAGGGGGCCCTACTATTGATCAATTTACTTTGCCAGACGTTCTAGCTCTGTCTTCACAAGAGTTGTATTGTTACTATTACTTATCGTAAATTTTTTCCAGCCTTATCAAAAATTGTCAGGCTTTGTTGTATTAAAGAAGATGAATTCTAGAGAGACATTTGCAAATACGGAAGCATCGAGTCTAGAATTTACTAATGTCTCCTATGATAAGATCACGAGCTCGATTTCCATTTCAGATTTCTTAAAAGAAAAATGATCGCTTTAATTGAAGAAATATCTTCGTCACAAAAAAAGACAACCCATTTTTAATTAGACAACTACAGCAGAAGTTTCGAAATTACTTCTAAAAATTAAAATATCTCCATTAACACGAAATGAATAAAAATCAATTTGTTATATAGACTTAAAATGCATACTATTGCCATAATATGGCAAAATGTGAACCGATATCTGCCTAAACGAATATCAGTTCCACGTCCTGCCATATTAGTAGCAATAGTAACTGCATTTTTAAGTCCTGCCTTAGCAATTGTTATGTCTGCTTCTTTAGAGTGGCTTTTGGGCATTTAGAATTTCGTGTTTAATGGAATGTTTTTTTAATTTTTTAGAAATAATTTCAGAAACTTCTACTGTAGTTGTCCCAATTAAAATGGGTTGTCTTTTTTGTGGCGAGAAGTTATTTCTTCAATTAAAGCGTCGTATTTTTCTCTTTAAAGAAACAAAAATAAAATCGGGCTCGTCAATTCTTATCATAGGAACATTAGTAGGAATTTCGATAACTTCCATGTTATAAATGTCTCTAAATTCATCTTCTTCGGTTTTGGCAGTTCCTGTCATACCTGATAATTTTTGATAAAGACGGAAAAAATTTTGATAAGTAATAGTAGCTCCAATGGAAGTTTCTTCTTTAATTAATACTCCTTCTTTGGCTTCTAATGCTTGGTAGAAGACCGTCGCTAAATTGGCGTCCTGGCAAAGCACGTCCAGTAAATTGATCAATAATAATTAGAACTTGTCCATCTTTGTAATCAACTAAGTAATCTTTGTCTTTTGTGCATCGTAAAAGCTGCTTTAAGGGCGTTTTCTTTGACATGGTGGAGCAAAGAGGCGTGTCTTATGTTGTATAAATTATCAATTTGGAAAAAGTTTTCAGCTTTGGCAGGTAATTCCTTCTTCGGTAAGTTCAATTGTTTTAGTTTCTAATTCAATAAGATAATGGCTTCTATTTTTAAGGGTGCGAACAAAACGTTGTGCTTCTTCTTGTATAAATTCTTAGTTTCTTTGACACTTTGGGAAATAATTAAAGGCGTTCTTGCCTCATCAATTAAAATAGAGTCTACTTCATCAACAATAGCATAACTGTAAGGGCGTTTCATTACCAAATTGGAAGCTTCAATTTCCATGTTGTCTCTTAAATAATCAAACCCTAATTCACTGTTATTAGTAGTGTAGAGAATATCACATAAATAGGCTTGTTGTTTTTGTGCGTGGTCTTTGTCTTTGGTATTAGAAGTCCTACTGTCATACCCAAAAAGCGAAAAAAACATCACCGATGCTACCTTCAAATTCTCTTTTAGCTAGGTATTCATTGACTGTAACAATGTGAACAGGGTTACAGTCAATGAATACCTAGCTAAAGGGAATTTGAAGGTAGCATCGGTGATGTTTTTCGCTTTTTGGGTATGACAGTAGGACTTAATACCAGGAACAATACGCACAAAAACAACAAGCTATTTATGTGATATTCTCTACACTACTAACAGTGAATTAGGGTTTGATTATTTAAGAGACAACATGGAAATTGAAGCTTCCAATTTGGTAATGAAACGCCCTTACAGTTATGCTATTGTTGATGAAGTAGACTCTATTTTAATTGATGAGGCAAGAACGCCTTTAATTATTTCCCAAAGTGTCAAAGAAACTAAGAATTTATACAAAGAAGCACAACGTTTTGTTCGCACCCTTAAAAATAGCCATTATCATGAATTAGAAGCTTAAAACAATTGAACTTACCGAAGAAGGAATTGCAAAACTGAAAACTTTTGATGATAATTTATACAACATAGAACACGCCTCTTTGCTCCACCATGTCAAAAACGCCCTTAAAGCAGCTTTTACGATGCACAAAGACAAAGATTACTTAGTTGATTACAAAGATGGACAAGTTCTAATTATTGATCAATTTACTGAACGTGCTTTGCCAGGACGCCAATTTAGCACGACGGTCTTCACCAAGCATTAGAAGCCAAAGAAAAGGAGTATTAATTAAAGAAGAAACTTCCATTGGAGCTATATTACTTATCAAAATTTTTCCGTCTTTATCAAAAATTATCAGGTATGACGAGGAACTGCAAAACCGAAGAAGATGAATTTAGAACATTTATAACATGGAAGTTATCGAAATTCTACTAATGTTCTATGATAAGAATTGACGAGCCCGATTTTTATTTTTGTTTCTTTAAAGAAAATGGAAACGCTTTAATTGAAGCCTTCTCGGTATTACTG
>NZ_CP169277.1:236346-242318 GCF_041920595.1 Areca yellow leaf disease phytoplasma | reverse complement strand
AGCGTGCATTGCTATATTGGCATTGATAACTTAACAATTTGCAAATATTAATTATAATTATAAAATTACTTATAAATATACTTATATCTATTAATTTATAAATATACAATTACAAATAATATTTCTTTAATTCTAATTTTTAAATAACAAATAAGGAAAACAAATTGTTAATTAACTATATTTTAACATCAAAAAAAACAACAAATATGCTTATTTATTTTAAATATTTGTATTTTTCCATCAATTTACAAATAAAAAATGCTAAAAATATTAAAATATTGAGTAATTTTAAAATATTGATGCAAATAACAATATATGTTGTATAATAAGATTACTTATTTGTAATCTATGATTTGTGCTTTTGGTTTTAAGATTTAAAGATTTAGCAATGATAATTTGGCAATTTAGCAATTTTATAATTTATAATTTTATAAATAAGTTGTAGCATAAATGGGGTTTGATAAGTTATAACAAAAAGAAAAGTAATTTATGAAATTTGTAAAAAAAGAAACAAAAGACCAAAAAGACACAACAACTCCCAAAGAACACAAACACAAACACAAACAAAAAAAAGCATAAATGGCAATTAATTCACATATTGTGCCTTATTTTAATGGTTATTATAATGTTTTAAGTATTTTTTATTTTATATAACAAAGAATTCCAAAGATAAAATATTTACTCAAAAAAAAGAGAATCAACAAAACTACTAAATCCGATTTTCCAAGAAAACAAACCAAATAAAGAAAATAATAATGAAATAGTTAACCAAAATAAATTAATTTCAAACGAAAATAATTTAATTGTTACAAACTCAAACGAAAATACCCAAATGATAAATATATACGATTCAATAACAAACAATTTAATCAAAAAAACTACTTTTTACCCCAATCAAAAAACTATTAATTTCATTGAAAAATACAACCCCCAAACTAAAAATGCCCCCAAATAAAACACTTTACACAACAAGGAACTTTATTTTGTGTCATATATCTCGATCAAAATACTAAAAAAATAACAAAAATAATTTATTACCAAGACAATAACAAAATAGACAATGAAGCTAAATATAGCCTTCAAACTGGAAAAAAGATTTCTCATACTTACTATCTTAAAAACAGCATTGATATTGATTACATAGATAAATACAACGAAAAAGAAGAAATTTCAGAAACAATCCATTATATTGTTACAAAATACTAAACTAGTTTTGTTCCTTGAAAAAGCCACAAATAAAAAAAGACCAACTTTGAAGTTGGTCTTTATATTATCATAAATATTTAATTTGGGAAATTTAGTCTTTATTTTAGTAAAAATAATATTTATAATTTTAAAAAACTAATTGTTATTTTGTGTTTGCAAAATTTTGAAAAATAAAATACAATATCAAAACAACAAATAATAAAATAAATATTACAAAAAGAAAAAAAAATAAAAACTATTGGTTACATTAGAATTATTATTTTGAGAAGTATCAGAATCACCACCAGAAGTATCAGAAGAACCGGAACCACCTGAAGGAGTTAAAGTATTTTTGATCTTTTAAAAATATTAATTGATCATTTAATTGATCTACATGAACTTTTTGATCTTTTAATTTGTTAATTCCACCCAATTGGTCTAAAGCTTCTTACATGCTTTTTGCATCTAAATTAGATGATTCATCAGGAAACACTGCTTTTTGAATTCTTGTTCATATATTGCATCATTTAATTTGGATATTGATTTCATATATGAAAAAATATTTCATAATTTTTTCTAAAACATTATCGTAATTTCAGAAACTTCTCTAAATTTTAATGTTTTTTGCTGTCAATAATATTTAAAATGATGTTAAAATACTATTAACATCTGTATTTAATTTTTGTACTCAAATATATATTTGTTCCAAATAATCAATTACTTGTTGTTGGGCTCCTACTTCTTTTTTTTTAATTAAATCTAGGATATTTATAAAAATGGGATCATTTAAATATTTTTGAATTTCTGTTTTATTATTAACTGCTAATTTATTAATTTCAGTTTTGATTTGAGTAATTATCGCGATAGAAACAAAACGCCTTAATTATTAGCTAATAATTAGGTTTTTTTGAGCCTCGCACAACACCGTACAAGCAAGTTTCCAAGCATACAGCGTTTATATAAAATATATTTCTTCTTTCGCCTTGTATTTGGTTTTCCCAAATTCCTTGGTAAGTCAGTCCACTTATGCATTCCAGCTAAGCTTTGAATTTCTTACGACTACTACGATTCTGCTTTTTTCCTTGAGCCTAAACACTTAAGTTTATTTTAGATGCTTTTATACTTTTAGCAAATAACTTTCTTTTAGCAAATAACTTTTAGGAAGATAGAAGTTACTCTAATTTCTTACCTTAATAGTTTTAGGAGAGATAACCACAATTAATATACAAAATAAAAAATTATGTGGTTGTGGTGGTTTTAGGTTTAGCAATTTTGCTTGCCACTTAAATCAATAAGTGTTAGTAAATTTTATATACGCAAAAAATATATAAACTGCCTAAAATATAAGGTATCAACTGTTTTTCCTTATAGCTACTGCCCGTTTTTTCTTAGGCTTATTGCAAAGCTTTTCCATGACTATTTTCAACTCGGTAACCAAACGATAAACAGTTTCTCGTTTTTTTGCTTTTATTTTCTGCTATAATCTATCTTGCTTTCACAAAATAGACCAAAAATATGTTGTACTGCATTACTAATTGCAGTTGTAAGTGGTTAATTTACTAAGAAATTAGGCATCTTTCTCGCCCTTTGCAATAAATCTTGACATTGTATTTTATTTGTTCTGTTTGATTCTCTTTAGTTTCAATTAGAGTTATCACGTTTTCAATATCATCATCTTGGTCAGCAAAAATTAAATAATTGTGATTTAAAAATAGCAAAATAGCCAAAAAGCTAGCAAATATTAACAGTTTTGCTTTATTTTTTTGAGTTTTACCATAATTTATATATCACCTGCTTTCTTTATATGATTTTATTTCCAACTTAACATTGAAATAAAATTTTAAAAATTAAAAAGACAAATACAAAAATAGAAAATAAATAAATTTTAAAAATCATCTTTGTAGAATCATCAAAAAATGTATTTATTCTCATGCTAATTATAACACAAATTAAAGTTAAAAAATATAATATTATAATAAAATCACTGCATTTTATTCAATTTTAACAAACTAAATCTCGATTAAAAATTAATTAAATATTAAAAGAATAATTAATTCAGGTCATTTTAAAACGGTTTTTTAGATACAAAACATTTAAAGTATGATATAATAAAGCTACAGGATGATAGTTACTTTAAGTTTGTATATTTTAATTAGGGGTTTTATAATTGTTAAAAAATCAGTTAAAAACAATTATTTAATTTTCTTGATAGTAATTACATTTGTGTTTATTTCATGTTTCTTATCAGCATTTATTCCAAGTGCTTTTGCAGATGACAAAAAGATCCAAAGAAGAAAACAACTCCTGTATCTGAATCACCACAATCACAAGGACCAAAATTAGATGTAGTAAATTATGATTTAGTTACAAGCGTTCAAGATTCTTTAAATACAAAAACATCATTATCATGTTCTAGCGTGGCTTACAAAAAATGAAATTATATTTAAAAACCAAAAATCCTAAATCTCAATCTGAAGTTGGAACACTTGTAGAGTTTCTATATTCTAGCGTTCTAGGAGTTAATTATTGGGAAGATGTAGAAGTAGACAGTTTTGATATATGCGCATATGATGATGATAATGCAAAAGCAAGTTTAATAAGTATATTAACAACTATTTTTAAAGAAGCTAAAACACTTTTAGCCAATGTAGATGAATCTTGTCTTGCTTTTAGTAGAACAATTAACTGATAAACTTTTTGCAAGTTGGATACAAGATACAATAAAGACTCTCTGGCAAGCTAAAGTTTAATAAAAAAATATTAAAATTATAAATTAAATTATTGAAAACAACCATTTACGGCATTCCCGTAAATGGTTTTTATTTTATCAATTTCATTGCACAAAAAAAAAAAAAAAAAAAAAAATATCAAAAAACAATAATTATGTAAAAAACAACATAACCAAACAAATAATTTGTTATAATAAAGACATTAAAACTTAAATGAAATATTTTTCTTTTGAAAAACATTAATAAATTCAATAACTATTAAATTAACTAATTCACAAAGTGAATTTTAAAAAATATTATGAAATTTATTATCTTACATCAAAACCAAAGAAAATAACAAAAAATTGAAGTAAAATTGTATAAAATTATATCAAAAATACAATTAAATATACAAAAAGGAAGAAACTGTGGAACGATCCTATGAAAAACTGCTATAATTTATTTATAAATAATCTACCTCATATATTGGAATGTAATTTGTACTACTATAAGCCTTGCTTTTTTAGGAACATTAGGGGCTGCACTGTTCCGTTTTTTTAGACATTTTTTTATTTAAAAATCACTCTTTAAGACTTAAAATTAAATAGATAATTTCATATCTTTTCAAATTAACAAATAATTTCATTACACTTAAAAAGTGTCTAATGTTTTTTTATAATTTGCTAGTTTCAAAAGATATTTTTTTAAATATTTTATCCCTACACTATATATATAGGCCGAAAAAACGAAAAAGTTGCATATAAAACGACATTGATTAAATTTTTTTACGAAATAATGCGGAATTTATTGTTTTTTGTAGAAAAAAATGCATGACAAAACAACCTTTTTTCAAAGGTTATAAGTTTATATATCCGTAATTAAATATTTATCTAAAAGTTTGAAAGTATTTTAAAGGAGATGAATTGTTTAATTTAGTTAAAATCCATTTATTATTCCAAAAAGAAGTAAATTGTTTTATTATTTTTTTGATTTTACTTAGTGTTTTTGGAATAAAGGGATGTTGGTTGGATAAAAATTGAGGTGTTCCAAAACTTTGGACAAATTTTTACTTTTTAAAAATTCTTTAAGACTAACTAATAAGTTAGTCTTTTTTCTTTTCAAGGCTAAAAAAATAATTTCTTATCTTTTATAAAAATATTTTTAGAAAGAATGAAGTTGTCAAAGTTTTGGAACACCTCAATTTTATCAACCAACATCCCTTTTTGTTCAAAAACTTACCAAGTAAAATCAAAAAAATAACAAAACAATTACTTCTTTGGAGATAATAAATGGATTTTAACTATAAACAATTCATCTCCTTTAAGATACTTTCAAACTTTTAGATAAATATTTAATTACGAATATATAAACATATTTTGAAAAAGATTGTTGTCATGCATTTTTCTACAAACAATAAATTCCACTATTTCGTAAAGAAGCAATCAATGTCGTTTATATGCAACTTTTCATTTTCGGCTATAGTGTAGGGATAAATATTTAAAATATAATGTACGAGCTAGCAAATTATAAAGGCATTGGAGCACAAGTATTTGTTAATTTGAAGATCTATTTGAGCTTGCAAGTCTTAAATTGATTTTTAAATAAAAATGTCTAAAACAGTGGCCTAATGTTAATTCACAAAAGCAAGATTTATAGTAATTGCAAATTACATTCAATATAATTGGGTAAAATGGAATTATAACGATTTTTCATAGGATCGTTCACGGTTTCTTCCTTTTTGTATGTTAATTGTATTTTTGATATAATTGCAATTTTACTTCAATTTTATTTATTTCTTTGAGATTTTGATAATAGATAATAGAGATTTCATGAATATTTTAAAATTCACTTTGTGAATGACCAATTTAATAGTTATTAATTTATTAACATTTTCAGAAAAAATGTCTTCATTCAAATTTTAATGTATTAAATAACAAATTATTTGTTTGGTATCTTGTTTTTACATAATTGGCTGTTTTATTATTTTGATAGAAATAATTGATAAAACCATGCATTTGCAGGGTGCCATAAATGTTGTTTTCAATAATTTAATTGGCAATCATCAATGCTTCGTTCCTT
>NZ_CP169277.1:235168-236246 GCF_041920595.1 Areca yellow leaf disease phytoplasma | reverse complement strand
ACATATAAAGCTGCTTTATCTTTATAGAAAAAAATTCATAAAATTTTCATCCCCAAAAAAGATTATTTGTTACAAAAGTGGAAAGAGTCGCGCTTTGAATTTCCCTCAATTTGTATTCGTTCAATTTGCCTTTAAATTTTGCATGAAGACCCTGAGTCCATTCAGTCTGTAGTTTGTTGTTTCGAAGAGAGTCTACATAAGTTTTAAATAAATCCAAAAATCTTTTAATAAATAATTTACCAATTGGACTTTGTGATTAGTAGGAAACAGAAGGACCTTGTCCTGAAGTCGATGTTAAAGTAAAAGTTTTATCAACAGCCTCATTTTGTCTTGTTCATGCCAAAATATTTTGGCTGCTTGTTCTTTTTGCTAAATCATGGAGCTGTTTCTATCAAAGGATTTTTCAACTGCCTCTGTTTTGGAGTATTTTTCTCCTCTCAAACAATATTACTATCCATCATATTAAAAGTAAAAAATAAACTTAATAAAGATAATACATATACCAAACGATTTGTTTTTTTATTGACTGCGTCTGTTGGCATTTTTTCTTTTTTTTCACCTTTCTTTCTTTTTTCTTTTCTTTTTATTTTTATACAAAATGTTAAAAAATAGCATATTATTAAAGGAGACAATTTAAAGAATTAATAAAATGCTATTAATTATATTATACCTCACAAAAAAGAAAAATAAAAATGCAAAAATTTTGAAAGATAGTTTTAATATCTGAAATATAATAAAAAACTACCTAAATTAGGTAGTTTTTTTATTTAAAAATATATTTAATTATTTAATGTTTTTATTCAATGATTGAAAAATAAATTAAAGGTTTATTTTTTGCAATCTAAAATATTTTGAATTTGTTGAGGTAATTGTTTGTAGATGTTTGTCCAATTTTCATTAAACATTTTTTGACATTTACGAATTTTGGATTTTAATTGTGACATTATCGTTTTAACTTGATCTTGAATGGATTCATTTAAAATTAATGTGTTTTTTATATTTTCAGGTTCTTCATTAGTTGTTAAAATTCTTAAATTAATGCTCTGTTAAATGTTTTATTTTATTTAAGCAATACGCT
>NZ_CP169277.1:234442-235068 GCF_041920595.1 Areca yellow leaf disease phytoplasma | reverse complement strand
TAACATAATAAGTTAAACGTGGAATTTATCATATCCAATAGGACAACAAATATTTTTTCTATCAATGAAAAAATATTCTTTCAATATTGTTAATTCTCATTTGTTAAACCTGTTATTCATCCATAATTTTTTGATAAAAATTGTCACAAACATGTTTTATACGAATTTAAAATAGAAAATGGAAAACTATTGGAGTTTTAATTTTCTATAATTTGGCGCCAAGTATTTTTTTTACTGTTTTTTTCTAAAGAATCAAAAATATTAGAAATAGTTTTTCTTAAAGAAAAAATTATTAAAATCGAATTCACCTTTTTTAATAAAATTACCCTTAGAAAAATATAATTAAAATTTTTATCTAAATGTTGTTCTAAATTTAGATCTATATTATCATTGATTTTATTATTATCTAATTTCATTTTCAGAATAAAAATAATAAATTTCTTGATCGCTTATTTCATTTTCATGAAAAAAATTATTTTCATTGTAAGAGTTGCGCCAAGGATCTTCCATATGAGTTTTTCAGCTAATTGCCATGCTTTTAAATTACCATATATATATATATATATCAAGGATATGATTTATTGATTCTAAGTGTTTTGGTAGGAATTGCCAGCAATGCATGTATG
>NZ_CP169277.1:231334-234342 GCF_041920595.1 Areca yellow leaf disease phytoplasma | reverse complement strand
AATCACTTGTACTTCGTTTCAGTTACGTATTACTATCAACAAAATAATAAGTGGTTGTATTTTTTTGATAATTCATATTATTTATTTCCTTTTATATTTTTTAATTTAGCAATTGCTTTGTTTTGATAAATTTTATTTGTGTTGGATAAATTTAACATTTTACCTATATTTTTGTTGGAATACTCAATTTGAGGGGATTGGTTTTGGTTTTTTAAAGGAATCCCAAAACTTAATCTAATAATCTCGAATTCTTGGGGATTTAAAATAGATTTGATTGTTTGAATAAACAATTCGTGATTAACTTGGTTTATCCAAATTTGATGAGGGTTTAGATTATAGCGCCCGTTGATATTAATAGATTGGTGTTTTTTTTCTTCAAAAGGAATATTACTTACTTGTTTTTCTTTCCTAAACGCCTCTCTGGAAGTTGAAGTAGCTTGTAGGCCTCTAATAAGTTCTGTGATTTCACCTTTAATTTTTGGGATTGCATAAAAAATGAAGTCATAACCTAAATCTTGATAATTATTTAAAGCTTTTATTAACCCTAAAATTCCTTCTTGATATAAATCTTCTCTTTGAATCGTTTTAGGGAAATATTTAAATTGTTTAACTATTTTTTACTAATGGTAAATGCATTTCGATTAATTGATCATGAGGTGCTAAAATTCTTTTTCTTTTTTAAAAAACTTTAGAATAATTGTTGTCGTAGACATTTTATTCACTTTCTAAAATGTTTTTGAAAAGGATAAAAGTTATTTTTTTAGTCTTGAAAAGAAAAAAAAAAGACTAACGAATAGTTAGTCTTAAAGAATTTTAAAAAGTAAAAAAGTTTTCTAAGAGTTTTTGGAACACCTCAACTTTATCATCTTCCCCCAAAGTTTCTACTACTTGAGTTGTTGTTGTTTTAGTTGTTAGTTCTGCTCCAACTGTTTTGATAAGTATTAAATAAAGAAATAAAAGTACACTAAATAAAAATAAACTAAAAAATAAAGATTTTTTCTTTCCTAAACGACATTATTTGCATTTATGCTTTGTCCTTCCTTTTTACAATATTAATATAGCAAACACAAAATTGCTATTACTTCTATTATAACTCAAAAAGCCCATTAGAGTATTTTTTACTCAATAATTGTAAAAACCACAAAATAACTAGTTTTTATGTTATAATATTTTGTGATTAAGTTGTATAAAATATCATCTTTTTATCCAAATTATCAAAAACAATAATAAATATTTTACCAAAAATAATGAATTAAAAAATAATTGGTAAATGTTTTTCATAATTAATATTTTGCTATTTGCAAAGTTTTTTTATTTATCTTTTTACATGTTTTTCATGTTTTACAATTTTATTTTTATTCTTTATTATTTAATCTATTTTTAATATTTTATAAATTTACAAAAAAGGAGCTATTCTTTTGAAAAATTACAATGCCGATAGTATTCAAATTTTAGAAGGTTTTGGGAAGCAGTTCGCAAACGACCAGGAATGTATATTGGTTCAACTGCTCAAAAGGACTTCATCATTTAGTCTGAAATCGTTGATAATTCCATTGATGAAGCTTTGGCAGGACACGCTAACAACATTACTTTAGAAATCCTACCTGGAGAAATTATTAGTGTTTCTGACAACGGTAGAGAATCCCAGTTGATATTCACCCCAAAAACAGGAAAACCAGCAGTAGAAACAATTCTAACTACTCTTCATGCTGGAGGAAAATTTGACAGTTCTTCTTACAAAGTTTCAGGAGGACTTCATGGTGTGGGAGCCTCTGTGGTAAATGCTCTTTCTACTTGGTTTACTGTGAAATTCAATTCATCTCAATAAGCAAATCTATTTTCAAAAATACGAAAAAGGAATTGCAGGTTCGCCTTTGGAAGTAATTGGAAAAACTAACAAACGAGGAACTACTATCCAATTTTTTAGCAGACCCTGAAATTTTCCAAGAAACTACCATTTATAACTTTGATACTCTCAAAGAAAGAATGCAACAATTATCTTTTTTAAACAAAGGTCTTAAATTAAACATTGCTGACAAAAGATACGAAAAAGAAACTGTTTTTAACTTTTGCCATGAAAAAAGGTTTGCAAGACTACCTAGATTTTATTAACACTAGTCACAAACAAACTCCTTTTCACGAAATTTTTTATCTGGAAAAAGAATCCCAAAAACTAGCTTTTGAAATTGTTTGTGAATACACCACCAAAATTCAGTCTCCCCCCTAAAAAAGATACACAAGGAAACGAAATAGAAGAAAAAGAAGGCAAGATGCTATTCCTAACTACACCCAAAGCCAAAAAATCTTTTCTTTTGTTAACAATATTCCTACTCATGAAGGAGGAACTCACGAAGAAAGGCTTTAAACTAGCCTAAACCGTGTTATTTCTAAATATGCTAAAGATTCAATCTTTTTAAAAAAAGACGAACATTTATTAAGTGAAAGACATCTTAGAAGGAATTACTGCTATTATTTCTTTAAAACATCAAGACCCTCAATTTGAAGGACAAACTAAAACCAAACTAGCAAATACTGAAGTAAGACAAATTACATCCCAATTATTTGGCGAATTTTTAAGAAAAAAATATTTATTAGAACATCCCCAAGATTCAAGAAAAATAATTGATAAATGTCTTCTTTCTGCAAATGCCCGTCTAGCTGCTAAACGTGCTCATTATGAAGTAGTAAGAAACAACCCCCTTGATTCTTTAGGTTTTGCCTCCAAATTAGCTGATTGTAGAAGTAAAGACCCTCATATTTCTGAACTCTACATTGTCGGAAGGAGATTCAGCGGGCGGTTCTGCTAAACTCTGGAAAAGACTCACGTTTCAAGCTATCCTTCATTTACGTGGTAAAGTCCTTATCGTAGAAAAAAGTCTTAGATGCTTTCAAAAATTCTTACCAATAAAGAAATTAAATCCTTAATACAAGCAATTGGTGCAGGAATTAACATTGGTAAAGGCAAAGACTTTAATATGGATAAAACTGTTATCACAAAATTTATCATT
>NZ_CP169277.1:230577-231234 GCF_041920595.1 Areca yellow leaf disease phytoplasma | reverse complement strand
AGCAGCGTTCAGTTCGTATTATCCATAAGAACTTTTCACTATTAACTTTCTTTTTGAATGGCTGTAAATTAATTGAAAAAAAGCTACATCTATTTTATCGTCCTCCTTTTATACAATGTCCCCGGAAAGGGCGCTCCAAAATATTTTGTGATGAAAAAGCCAAACAAACTTTTGACAACTAAAAAAACTTAAAAGATGGTTTAAGATACAAGGACTTGGAGAATGAATCCTAATAACTTTGGGAAACAACTATTAGATTTAAACTCATTACTCTTCTCAAAAAGCCTCCAAAGATGACCTTAATGCTTTAAGTGATGGAAGGAAAGCCTTAATGGAAGCAATTGACACCCAACATGTTAATGGGAGAAAAAGTCTTACTAAGAAAAAACTTCATCTTAGAAAAAGCATTAGAAGCTGATTTAGACGTTTAATTATAAATAATTATTTTTATACAACTAAAACTAACAAACTATAACATTAACTAACAACTAATATATATTTAAAAAGAGGTTAAAAATGAGCGACCAAAAAACTCAAAACAATGAAGCCAACAATCACAAAGACCACGATCATGGCAACATTCTCCAAGAAGTAAACTTAAGCGAGGAGATGGAAAATCCTTCTTAAGTTATGCAATGAGTGTAATTGTATCAAGAA
>NZ_CP169277.1:229692-230477 GCF_041920595.1 Areca yellow leaf disease phytoplasma | reverse complement strand
AAGTATCGTTATATTGACAATGTTGTTCCTCTTAATTGGGAATGTTTGTGCTTCGTTGCCATCAATTTTACTGCTCATGCCCTTTGCCTTCGATTGCTACTCAATTTTCATGACCGATTGCTCTGGCAGTTCAGATTCTCACTACTTGTTTTTAACTATGTTAATTTTTCAATTAGATAGTTTTGACTTGACAGAATTTCTGTAACACGATTGAAGTTTTACGTGACTTTTAGCTTTTTAAGATAACAGTTTCAACTGGCAGTTAGCGTTTTTTAAATTTTGTAAAGCTCCAAAAAACACAGTAGAAAATCAAAATCCTTGATGTACAGACATTCATCACGGAAACTTTATTATTAATGAAAGCTAATTAAACCATCAATGACTTCGCCTACTCATAATTTATGAAGTCATTGATGGTTTAATTAACTACATTACTAATAAAGACATTTCCATTGACAGAATTAATGCAACACATCAAAGGACCTGATTTTCCTACTGGTGGCGAACTTTTCCAGGCTTACAAAGTTTAAAAAAGCGCTTATAACACCGGACAAGGAGCTGTTATCTTAAAGGCTAAAAGTCCACGTTTCGGAAGAAAGAGGAAAATCCTTCAATCATTGTTACAGAATTCCTTATCAATGAAATGTCTTATTATTAATGTAGTTAATTAAACCATCAATGACTTCGCCTAAATTGAGTAGGGATTTTGGTTGCCATTCTACAATTCCTGTAGCTCCGTTAATTAATAAGTTGGGAAGAGCTGTTGGAAGTAGCAATACTTTATG
>NZ_CP169277.1:227215-229592 GCF_041920595.1 Areca yellow leaf disease phytoplasma | reverse complement strand
AATCAACGGGCGCAATACATGTTTGCTGCATTGCTTTTGCCTTAGTTGAAAACTCTAATTGGTTTTCTTAAACAAATCTTTAGAAGCTTTTTTCAATTTCCGCATCAGAGATTATTAACCGCCAAAAAAAGCTTTTGAACTCAAAAAAAGCAAGCGAAAGAAAAACATTTAGTAAATAGCTCTTATCACTATTTTAGAAATATTATCGAAACTGCTATTAAACTCATCAAAACTTCTACAGATGTCAAAGAAGCCCAAAGCAATTAATGCAAAGATACAATTTTTGATGAAATACAAAGCTCAAAGCGATTTTAGAAATGTCCTCCAAGACTTGCTAACCAGAAACTCAAAAACTTATCACTGAAGAAAAAAACCTCACTCAAGAAATTTTAGAATGCCAAAGTATCATTGATTCCCAAAAGAAAAAAGAACGCATTTAGGACAAGAACTTCTAGAAATGAAGAAAAAATACCAAGATGACAGAGAAAAACTACCCTCAATTTTGATGCGACCCTAAACTTTGAAGACGAAGACTTAATCGAAGAAAAACCTATCATTATTACAATTACTAACAAAGGCTACATCAAAAAGCATGGATATTGATACTTACAAACAACAAAAAGAATTGGAGCAAAGAGCGTTTCTGGTATGAAAATCTACGAAGAAGACTTTATTGAACATCTAGCAATTACTTCTACTCACGATTATCACTTATTTTTTACTAACAAAGGCAAAGTCTATCAACTCAAAGGCTACGAAATTCCTTTAGGTCAAAGACAATCCAAAGGAAGCCATCTTGTTAATTTCTTACCATTCGAAAAAGACGAATTTTTAACTTCTTTCACCAGTGTTAAAAACTTTGATCAATCCCAAGATTACTTATTCTTTGCTACCAAAAAAGGCATAGTCAAAAAAAACACCTCTCAAAGAATACAGCCACATTTCCAAAGAGGTCTTATTGCAATTAGGTTAAAAAGAAAACGATGAAGTCCTTACAGTAAACAAAACCACAGGCACTAAAAATATCATTCTAGCATCTAACAATGGCAATGCTATTTGTTTTTGTGAAACCAAAATTAAAAAGTATTAGTCGCAACAGCATGGGTGTAGTGGAATGCGTCTTGGAAGCATTCATTTGTAGTAGGAGCTGCTTTATTTGACACTGATTCCAAAGCATCAAAACATTTTAAATAATAATGACTGAAAACAGCTTTGGAAAAATAACCAACGTCAATAATACGGTCAGCACGTAATTAGCAAAGGAAGCTCTAAAATTATCCCAAAGTAAACGACCAAAAAGGAAGACTTATTACTACAAGTTGTCCTCCCTACAGATGATCTTATTGTTTCTTCTGACAAAGGACAAGTAGTAAAATTAACAATTGACAAATTACCAAAACCAAAACAAAGCTACCCAAGGAACGCGCATCATCAAATTAAAAACAAGGTCATAAAGCAGTTTCAGTAGCGGTTGTCAAAAAGAAGTATCATGTAGATGGCGTAGAAAATTAATTTTAAACCAACAACAAAAGACAAAACACCAAAGGAAAAAGAACAAAAGGTCTTATCATATTATTTTAATCTCGTAATTAAAGGTCTAAACGCATATGAAAACCAAAATATATTTAGAAACAATTACTAATACCCCAAAAGAAACCCAAATATTAGGTTACAATTTAGGAAAAAAAACTCATCAATCAAAAAAAAAACACTCCCAAAAGAAAAACAAAACAAAACAATCATTTTATTACAAAGGCTCTTTGGGTTGTGGAAAAAACTATCTTTACTAAGGGTTTTATTAAAAAAGTTTTGCATCCTTCAAGAATGTTTGTAGTCCTACTTTTTGTCATTTCTAAAACCTACAAGAACAAATTGCACACTATTTATCATCTTGATTTATATCGCACAGGCTCAGGACTGAATTTTTAGAAGAACTATTAGAAGATCTTACTTATCAAGATTTTGTTATAGTAGAATATTTTAAAATTGCAGTTACATTTTTTCCTGATTTTGCTTTTTTTAGTAGAAAATGACATTTTTAAAATGAAACTCAAAGAAAATTACTATCTATCAAAATAGAAACCTTGATAATAAAATAAAGTGGATCAAAATGATATGCAAAATACTTATTCCAAAATCAACCTTTAAATTTTTTGCAACTTTAACCAAACTTTGGAAAGCGATACGAAAATGAATCACAAAACATTTTAATTCTAGATATCCTCAAAAGCCAAATAGTTATTTTAGTTATCCAAGGAAAAATTACTACTTTCAAATCCCGCCTTGACAAAAACGATTATGTCCTTGCATGATTCCTTTAATTGAAAGTGTCTTACAAGAAAATAATTTAGGTCTAAACAACTTAGATGCTTTAATA
>NZ_CP169277.1:224362-227115 GCF_041920595.1 Areca yellow leaf disease phytoplasma | reverse complement strand
CATGCATTGTTTGTTCTGAATACTGCCCGTACCACATATTCCAGCGATTCCAGAATAAGCAACCATCTCAGGTGCCAGTATAACCGATTTTTCGACGTTCTGAATAAGCGCTCTAGAGAGCAACTATAGCATACTGGCCTGACTAGTCATTCTTTATCGAGGTACACATATACAGCTCTTCAGTTTTTTATCCGTTTACTGCGATCCTACTCAATCATACTTGTTGTCGCCGCCTTAAAATATCTCGTAAAATGGTTTATTATTAGAATCATAAACTTTGTCCTGCATGATTTCCTAGCTCAATTTCCTGTTTTTCTGCCTGTTATGAGTTTATATGCTCTTACTGGATTATGTATGCTCTGTGTTTATTTTATTAGTTTGCAAAATATAAGTAATATTTAATATAAAATAACAAAGAAATTAATAAATATAATTTTAGATACTTTTTAAATAAATGATTTTTCTTTGCATTATTCATTTTTTTATAATATAGATCTCTTTATTTATGTTTTAGTGTTAAAATAATTGTAATCATTAAAATCTAAAAATTAAATAATAATATATATTTTTTAAATTCAAAAAGTAAATATTAAAATGAAAAAATAATCGTTGTTTTGCATAGAAGATTTTTTGTTTTGTCCTCATTCAAATTTACATACAGTTAAAATAAAAATTATTAATGTCAGTTTTATAACAAAAAAAATAAAAAAACAAATTTTATAATTACTATCTGTATATTACTTATTTCGCAATTTTATATACAAAAAAGAGACCTTAAAATCCTCTGGGATTATTTAATCCTTTAAAAATATTTTTATTTTTTTTATCAATCAATTTAGAAAAAATTGATTGATAAAAAATTAAAAATATTTTTAAAAAATTAAATATCCTGTTAAAGAGACTTTTTAAAGTCTCTTTTTTTATATATAAAATTGAAAGGAAAGCAATTTTGTGATATACAGAGATTATATTATAAAAACTGTTTTTATTTTTTGTTATAAAATGACATTAATAGTAATTTTTGTTTTTGAACTGCTGTAGCCAAATTTGTAAAAAAGATGGGGTTAAAAAATATTAAAAATGTACATACAAAATAACTTAATTATTTTTTCATTTTAATATTTACTTTTGGTTTTAAAAAATATATATTATTATTTAATTTTTTAGTTTTAATGATTACAATTATTTTTATTTTTTTTTAAAAAACATAAAATAAAAAAGGAGTCTATATTATAAAAATGAATAATGCAAAAAGAAAAAATCATTTTATTTAAAAGTATCTAAATTATATTTCTATTAATTTCTCTTTATTATTTTTTATATTAAATATTACTTATGTTTTTGCAAAAACTAATAAGTAAACACAAACATACACTTCATCCAGTAGAGCATATAAACCTCATAATGAAGGCGAAGAAAAACAAGTAGACTAGGAAAATCCTAATACTTGGGATAAAGTTTATGATTCTAATAATAAACAAATTTTTACAAAGATATTTTAAAGAAGGCAGCGACGAAGATAACAAAACAAGTTAATTGGGGATCACGATAGGCAGGATAAAACCTCCAAGAGGAGGAGCTCTAGGTTATGTGTGGCACACTTCTGATAAAGAATATTTTAGTCAAACCGAAGATAAATTAAAATATGCTATAGTTTGCTCTCTGGGGGGCAGCAGCCGAAGAACTTTTTTGTAAATCTAGAACAAATGGAGTTTATTCAGATCTAAAATCAGTTACTCGCATTGCTTTTGGGATGGTTGCTTATTCTGGAATGAGTCCTTTAGGATATATTAATTTTGGAACATTATTCAGAACAAACTCGTTATCAAGCAGACCAAGAAGTTAAAAATAGTTGATGAATGTTATAAAACATCCAAAGAACTTTTAATAACTAATAAAACATTAGTTGAAAAAATAACCAAAGCTTTATTAAGAAAAAGACACCTTTTATATTAAAGAAGTTTATGCTTTAGATGGAGAAAAAAAATCAAACTCCAACAAAATCCAAAGCAAAAAGTAAACCAAAAAGAACAACAACCAAATAAACAATAAAAAGAGTCTCTTTGGGACTCTTTTATTGTTATATATTATATAAAAAAAGGGGTATTATCAAAAAATCAAAAAAACAAATTAGGATTTGCTGTAAGATCATATTTTTAGAAGCTTTAGTAATTTGGTTCTGATAATACGCTGCAATACCTATCATAGCAGCTTGGATCAGTCAATATTGCAAACTAGGAAAAATAACTTCCAAGTTAGCAAAAGATGTCATAAAATTTTGTCTTAAACCAGAATTAGAAGCAACTCCACCAGTAACAATTAATTGTTTAGCGCGATATTTGGTTAAAGCTCTTTTTTAGTTTTTTCATATAAACATCAAATAACACTAGCTTGAAAAGAAGCGCACAAATCAGGAATGTTGATATCTTTTAGGTTTTGTTTCATCACTAAATTTACCAAAGTGCTTTTGAGTCCTGAAAAACTAAAATTCAGATTATCATTTTTTAAATAAGGGCGGACCGATGATAAGTGTCTTTTCCTTGTTGGGCTAATTGATCAATCAAAGGCCCTCCAGATAAGGCAGATTGAGGATTTTTTTAGCAATTTTATCATAAACTTCTCCTACTGCATCATCCAGAGTAGTGCCAAGAGGTTTGATTTGGAGGTGGTCCGTAAGATAAAAAAGATCGGTGTGTCCTCCAGAAACTAAAAGTACTAAGGCAGGAAAATTAATTTATGTTCAATTTGAGCAG
>NZ_CP169277.1:222929-224262 GCF_041920595.1 Areca yellow leaf disease phytoplasma | reverse complement strand
GCATAAATGGTAAATTGAACAATAATTGTTTTTAAATTACCGTTTTGATCAATAATAACTGGTTTTGTTTTTATTGTCACCAAAAACAAAAACTTTGTTGAGGTTGTGCTTTGTATTTCCATAAAATCTGAACAACAAAAAATCTTTTTAATTGTTCGTTTAAATCAAAGGTTTTCAAAAAAAATAATTAATATCTAGTTTGGTATTTTTTCCGTTTACTAAAAGTTAATTTGTCATTTTGAGTTTTTAGAGTAGCTTCTTGTTCAAATAACTCTATCTCTGTTTGTTCTGTTGTCATTAAAACTTATGTTCTGTAGGAACTAAAAATTTGTATTGGTGTCGTGAAAATCTGCGGGGTTGGAAACTGACAATTCTGGGAGCAGCAATTTTTAATCCAAAATTACTATCCTTTTTTAATTTATGCCAATCTTCTATAGCATAAGCGATGGTTGTAATAAAAAAATTAATACTAAAAGCCAAAAGTATTTTAAAAAAGTTTTCTTTGGTAAAATATAGACACTTATTTGGTTCTTTCTAACATCAAGGATATAAAAATATAATGTAACTAAAATATAGCTACAATTTTATTGTATCTTAAAATAGCCAAAAGATAATCAAAAGATTGTTTAAGTGTTTTTAAAGGTGGGTTTTAAAAGTTTTTTAGGATAAAAGTTTTGACTGTTCTAAAACTTTAAACAAAATCAGGGATTAAAAAATAATGCATTCCATTATAAGTTAATCTCTGTCATTTCGTTAGATAAAATCCGATCCTTCCTGCAGCCAATATGAGCTTGCTGCTACAGGAGAAATAGCACCATAAGTAGCAAGCTTTAATTTGGGGGTTAGCAATAAGTTTGTGATTTGTGCTAAAAGTTCTTTGGCATCTTTGTCATCATCTACATAAATATGCTTGAATATCAAGTTTATTATTTGCAGTTTGTGTTCTAATATTTTTTTCAAGACAATAATTAAAACAGTTTTTTAAGTTTCTTACTTTTTTTTCAATTGATAACACTCCTTGTTGAAATTTTAAAATAGGATGTATTTTCAAAAGATTGCCAATTAAAAATCTAAATTTGGAGATACGTCCATTATAAGCTAATATTTTTAAATTATTAACAGTGCATAACAAAAAGCCTTTTAGTTTTTCTTCATTGATTTTATCAATGATTGTTTGAGAACAAACATCAGGGTTTTTGTTATGCACTGTTCTTAAAAATATTAACACAGATTATTGATATTACTTAAATTACAGATAAACTTAGATATTCAATTATTTATGTAGACGACCAACAGATATCAAAGAACTGCTGAAACAAACTGCTTGTGTACA
>NZ_CP169277.1:221452-222829 GCF_041920595.1 Areca yellow leaf disease phytoplasma | reverse complement strand
CCACTTAGTTTTACTGGATAAAGTTAAACAAATAACGTGTTTATATCCTAAGTCAAATTGTTCCTTGAAAGCTTTAATAAAAAGCTCTGGATTGGAGTTGGCTGGTAGTTACTTTGTTTGTTTTCAATAAGAATTTAGTAAAGTGGTATTGTCAATGGCACCATCAATATAGCTAGTTTCTCCAACAATTAATGTTAAGGCACTACTGAAATATCTTCAAAAAAGTTTTTGCCATAATTATTCCGCAAGTAGAATCAACTACCATGCCTAATTTTTCGTTTATTCATTTATTTGTTTCCTTTTCGTCTTTGATTGGTATATTTGGTTGGGGGTTAAAGGTTAGTTGGGATTGTTTTATTTTATAAAATATAGAGGGTTGTATTTTATTTATTTTTTATTTTGAAGAATTTTTTATTTTAATTAATTCATAAAAATAGCTAAATATTCTTTAAGTTTTTCTTGTTTGTTAGTTTGAAACATCATCCCTTCTAAAGCAATAGAAATATTTCCCTGTTTCCTCAGAGACAACAATTGTCATACTATCTGTAGTTTCGCTAATCCCTAAAGCTGAACGGTGACGCGAACCAGTTTTTTTTGTCTAAGGAATCAGCTGATGAAGACAAGGTAAAATAGGCACTAGCGCACAAAATTTTATCTCCTCTAATAATAACTGCTCCATCGTGTAAAAGGTGTGTTGAGAGCAAAGATGTTTAATAACAATTTCTTTAGAAACAATACCATCAATTAAGATAGCTTTTTGAGCGTATTGTTCCAAAAGCATTATTTTTTTCAATCGTAATTAAGGCTCCTATTTTACGAGAAGCAAGTTCTAGCAGTTTTAATAATTTCTTTTTGGGTATTATCTCCACCATAAAAAGTTTTTTCGTTTGATGTTCCAATGTTAATTCAATATTAAAAGCAACTCTTAAATAAGGAGCTTTTGATGATGATGATACTAGTTAGAATAAAATTTAATAAACAATCATAAATGTTTTCAGAAATATCTAAACTAAGATATCTTTTTAAAAATAGGTTCAACAAAAGTATCATGGTAGCTTTTTCAAACAATAAACAAGGGAAAATAACAGCAAAAATAAAATACCATATTTAAAACTTGATATTTGCGTAAGAAAAATGAAAAACAATAAAGATACACAAAAACAAAAACTGTCCATAAAAGGAGAAGTGCCAAACATAGAAATTCTTTCAAAATGATTATGATTGATAAATTGGAAAATTTTGGGAGGCGAAAAAAAAGGGCGATATTAGAAAGCAAAACAATCAATTTATAATTAATTTTTAAAAGCAAAACCAAATCAAACCATTTTATTTTGAAAATAATAAATTTTAGCAATACGTAAATCTGAACGAAGCACA
>NZ_CP169277.1:215948-221352 GCF_041920595.1 Areca yellow leaf disease phytoplasma | reverse complement strand
TTATAGCTTTTCTGTAATCTTCATCAGTTCTTTGTTGCATGGCTAACTTTCATGTAGTAATTAATGATCCAAGCAACTCATCCAATGGTAGGGTGTTCAAATCCTTTGCCTCTTGAATAGCTATCACTTTAGCTTCCCATTTATCTAGCAAGGATCTCAAAACTTGAACTAGATCAGCATTAGTATAAGTCCTACCAAGACTTTTAAGACCATTGATAATATCAGAAATATGTATACATAGCAGATATAGTTTCACTAGGATCCATTTTGAATAATTCATAATTTGCGCACAAGAAGATTGATTTTTGAAGTTTTAACTTGTGATGTGCCTTCATGTGTGATCTCAAGCTTATCCCAAATTTCTTTAGTTGAATTACAAGTGAAAATTCTGTTAAACTCATTTGGATCCAAAGCATAATAAAGTAAATTCATAGCTTTGGCATTCAGCTCAGCTAATTTCATATCATTTTTGTCCCATTCCTCTTCCAGTTTGGGAACCTCAATATCATTGATTCTAACAGTGGGTGTGTGAGGTCCTTTTAAAATAATTTTTCATAAATGAAAGTCTACGGCTTGAATGTATATTTTCATCCTAGCCTTCCAATATGTATAATTGGTTCTGGTGAAAAGAAAAACCAAACCATAACATAAAACTTTTTAATACTTGCAAAATCCCATTTGGTGTGGTTTTTGTAAATAAATATCATCAACATTATCAAAAGGAATAGCAAAACAAATCAAATCATAGATAAGGCTCCAAAAAATAAACTTGTAAAACTATCATAGGTTGAAAATTAAGACATAAACTAGCAAGCAAAATACTGAGGGAATCAAGTAAAATTAGAAGATAGAGTAAATTTAATGTATTTAAGGCGTTAGTATAGTTTTTCTTCCTTCTACAACTCCTTGTTCTAAAACGATAAGTTGTTTTTCTAACAAAAAATACTGAAAAATCTGCAATTTCTTTAGTAATTTCAGCACCACTATCAACACAAATACCTAAATTAGCTTGTTTCATAGCAGAAGCATCGTTAATTCCGTCACTCCATAAAAAGCAACGATATTGCCTTTTTGTTTAAAAAACAGATACAATCTTTAGTTTTTGTTCAGGGATAATTTAGTAAAAAGGATTAGTTTTGAGAAGCTTCATAAAGAGCATCATCACTTAAATTATCGATGCATACTCTTGAAGACAATAAGTTGTTTTAAATATTTAATTTTTTGGGCGATAGCTTTGGTAAGAACATCGTTTGTCTCCTGTAAGGATTTTAACAATGACTTTGCTGTTATAATAGTTTGGGTTGAACTTTTCTTTACCGGGGCCCAAAGTAGCAATCCGATTAGAAACCATTGATTTTTCTTCAATTTGTCCAGGAGTAAAACAGGGTTTTTGGTTTTGGGATTTTGAGATAAGTTTTGGGCTACTCCAACTACGCGATAACCTTTTTGATTATAGTTGCGGTTTGTTGCAAGATCATTTGTTTGCTTTGGTCACTTAAAGGAACAACTTGCCTTCAAGTTCAAGATGATCAAAGCAAATAGCAGTATTTCTTCAATTAAGTCTTTAGTAATCATTTGTTGTTTTTGGGAAAACATCTTGCATACACTATTTTTCTTCTTTAAAAATCAAAAGGAATTTCATCAATTTTGCAAATTGTTCGGTGATTCCCTGCAAAAGAAGGATGTAGATTTAAAGTATTATTTGGTTTTGCAATAATGGCTTTATCAATTAAACTTTAAGCCCTGTTTGAAAAACTATTCAGATAGGCATGACGCAAAACACGGATATCTTCTGTTGCCATTAAGGTCTAAGAAATTTTCCAAAAGATTTGGTCTTCGTAAGGGTTCCTGTTTTGTCAGTAAATAAAATATTCATTGCTCCAAAACTAGAAATAGCATTTAGGTTTTTAACAATTACTTTGCGTTGGATAAAGCAACAATTCCTTTAGAAAAAGAAGTAGCGAACAATTAAGTGGAAGCATTTTAGGAGGTGTCCAAAAGGCAATAGTAAGAGCAAAAGAAATGATTGTATAAAGTATTTTGAGGTTTTAAAGTTGAATAAAATACTAAAGGCGCCATTAAACAAATACATATCATAAGTAATTTAGCAATGGTATTGCTACTTTGATCTAAGTGTGAAAGGGATTTTTTTATTAATTTCTGGCTGATATTACCCAAATAAGTATCTTTTCCGGTTACTAAAACAATACCTGTAGCATAACCAGAAATAACAGTTGAACCTGCTAAAACTAATTTAGGATCGTCTAAAATAGTTTCACTTTGTAAAAAAGCACACGCCATTTTTCTACTGGTTCTGATTCACCAGTAAAAGTAGTAGTTTTACAAAAAATCTTTAGTTTCTAATAATTTAATATCAGCTGGAATAATATCTCCTGCCGAAAGAATAACAATATCTCCTCTTACTACTTCTTCTAAAGCGATTTCCAATTTAGAATTATTCTGTTTAACCGCAGTTGTGGCCTTGTACCAAAGTGCCTTTAATTGAGAAGTAATTTTAAATGTTTACTTTCTTGACTAAATTGGACAATGACAGAACTCAAAAACATTAAAATAGTAGTTATAATAGTAGCATAACTTCTATTTTCTGGACTGGGAGTAATAACATCATTGTCCAAAGAAATAAGATTTAAAATTAATAAAACAATATTAAAAGGAGTAATTGCAATTTGGAGTAATTGTTTAGTAAAAATGGTTTTGATTTCTTGGGATAAAATATTTTTACCATACAAACTTTGATGCAACATTACTTGATTTTGATCTAATCCTTGCAAAGAAGAATTAAGGGTTTGTAGAGTTTGTTCTTAAGGATTTTTGACTCATATTTTTTAAAAAAATCAATTGTTTCTTGGCGTTTTAAATTTACTTTTTTCATATTAATCAATTCCTTTTTTGAGATTTTTAAAAGTTAAAGTTAATCAAAAACAATTAAAAACTGAAACTTTAATAATTGATAATTAGGGTAAAATGTTAATATTATAATATAAAAAAGCTATGTTTATTATAGACAATAATTTTTTTGGTTAGTTTTTTGGGTGGGGGGGTGTGTTAGTTTATATATATACTATTATATTTGTTTTATAATTATTATTTTATGTAATTAGTTATCTTAATTATGGATTATTAATAAATAAATTAGTTTTGGTTGTTTTTTATTATACAATGACAACTAATTAACTACTATTTTATATATTCCAAATACACAAAAAAAACCCTATTAAAGGGCGTTTAAGTTATCTATTATAATATTCAACTATTAATTGTTCGTTAATATCTGGTAAAAATTCGTTTCTTTGAGGGTATCTTACATATTTACCCACTAATTCTTTATCTAAAGAAACATAATCTGCGCGAACAAACTTACTATTTACAGCTTCTTGAATAACATTTAGATTTTTAGATTTTTCTCTTAAAGTAACTGTTTGCCCTGGTTTTAAACGATAAGAAGCAATATCTACTTTTTTCCATCTACTAAAATATGACCGTGATTAGCTAATTGTCTTGCTTGAGCTCTTGTTTTGGCAAATCCTAAACGATAAACTACATTATCAAGACGAGATTCTAATAGTACTAAAAACATTTCACCATGAATCCCTTTTAGTTTGCTTGCATTATCAAAAGTTTTGCGAAATTGCTTTTCTGATACGCCGTAAGTAAAACGTAATTTTTGTTTTTCTTGCAATTGAAGCCCATAATCACTTAATTTAACTTTTTTTGACCGTGTTGTCCTGGACCATAAGCTCTTTTGCGTAATTCTTTTCCAGTTTCTGAAACCGAATAATTAAGGCGTCTTGAAACTTTCCAAAGTGAACCTGTATAACGTGACATTTGTAAACTCTCCTTTTTTAAGGTAAGTTTGTGTAAACAAATAATTAATAATCGCCTGCTTTTTCTTTCTTTAAAACAGCAAAGAATTACTTAGAAAAAGCCTCTCTAAAAGGCAAGGATTAGTTTAATTATTTTAGCTACATCTGTTTTACCATCATCACTAATATTTTATAAAAAAAAAAAAAAAAAAGATGAAATAGTCAAGTGTTTTAGTGATTTTCTTTAATTTTAGTTAATTTGGAAGATGTTTTTTATTTATAGTTAGTTATTTGGATATAAAAAACCCCAAACTAAGTAAATAGTTTGGGGTTGTAATTATAAATGATGTTTTATTATTTTGCGTTTAATGAATTATTTTTTATATTTTGTTTTGGTTCTAATTGTTCTTCTAATGATATTTTTTCTTTTAACGATTTATTATTAGGTAAATAAACAAATAGCAAATAGTGAGGTGTTCCAAAACTTTAGACACTTTTTACTTTTTAAAATTTTTGAAGACTAACTATTAAGTTAGTCTTTTTTCTTTTCAAGACTAAAAATACTTTCTTATCTTTCTAAAAAATATTTTTAGAAAGGAATAAAATGTTAAGACAAAAATTATTTAAAGATTTTTTAAAAAATAAAAAGAATTTAGCAATTCGCGATCAATTAATCGAAATGCATTTACCATTATTAAAAAAAATAGTTAAACAATTTAAATATTTCCCTAAAGCGATTCAAAGAGAAGATTTATATCAAGAAGGAATTTTAGGGTTAATCAAAGCTTTAAATAATTATCAAGATTTAGGTTATGACTTCATTTTTTATGCAATCCCAAAATTAAAGGTGAAATCACAGAACTTATTAGAGGCCTACAAGCTACTTCAACTTCCAGAGAGGCGTTTAGGAAAGAAAAACAAGTAAGTAATATTCCTTTTGAAGAAAAACAACACCAATCTATTAATATCAACGGGCGCTATAATCTAAACCCTCATCAAATTTGGATAAACCAAGTTAATCACGAATTGTTTATTCAAACAATCAAATCTATTTTAAATCCCCAAGAATTCGAGATTATTAGATTAAGTTTTGGGATTCCTTTAAAAAACCAAAACCAATCCCCTCAAATTGAGTATTCCAACAAAAATATAGGTAAAATGTTAAATTTATCCGCAACACAAATAAAATTTATCAAAAACAAAGCAATTACTAAATTAAAAATATAAAAAGGAATAAATATTATGAATTATCAAAAATACAACTACTTATTTTGTTGATGGTAAAACAATTTGTGTATTCACGAACACACTTCTGATACATGGAATTTTATTAAAACAACTTGGTATAACAAAGACGGGAACAGTTGACTGTATTACTGAATACGATTCCACAACAGAAGAACCATTAAAAGAAACCTATTACAATTCTGACGGAACAATTAAAGAAGAAAAACTTTTAATCAATATAGAAACTAAACCCTTGAAGGGGTATTTTTATACCCATCTACAATGCCGAGTTTAAAAGATGATTGAAGCCGAACGCGCTTTGTTGGGGGTTTTGCTTTTAAACCCCGAAAAGT
>NZ_CP169277.1:209154-215848 GCF_041920595.1 Areca yellow leaf disease phytoplasma | reverse complement strand
AACTAAAATAGGAGTTTGTGATCTTTTAATAACGGGGCAAACAATATAGCTCATTGTTTGAATATGTGTGTTCTACAAAGACAAGGAAGCCTCAATTTGCCCTTTATCCAAGAAATATTTTTAGTAATAATTTCTGAAATATAGCCCATAGTGACTGAAATGGTACATATAAACGGCAAACATTGGGTAGCGCAAGTAATGCGGGACGTAAAACTCTTTAAGAAAAAATAACTCACAAAAGCTTGCACCAACATAGGAGTACTTTTAATAATCCATATATAAAAAATTAATAATTCTACATCTATTTGATGCAAATAATAAATTAAAAAATGACTTTTCTTTTTGGTAATATTTAACACTTGGAAAAGAACTAACAATAAAGATAAGACAAATCCTCCAAAAGTGCCATAAATCCCAAATTTAAGAGTTGTTAAAATCCCTCTTTTATAAAGAGAAAAGTTATTTTTAAAAATAGACCATATATTTAATGTATCTTTTTCTGAGGTTTGTTTATACATGAATTCTTTTCTTTTATCTGAGGTAAGTTCTTTTGTTAAAAAATCTTCCAATGTCTTCTTTGGTAATTTTGTTTTGTTGTTAATAAATTCTTTGTTGATAACAACGTTTTGAAATCCAATACTTAAGTATTCCAGCGGCTTGTTTTATTTCTTTATATAAACTGTTTCTTTATCTTTTTCGATGATTTGAGCTTGTTTTATTTCTTCATCTTGTTTTATTTTATTATCTAAAATTATTTCTTTTTCATTTCTAGCTTTATCTAAATTATTATAGGTTTGTAAATGTTTTTTGGAACTAACAGATTTTGTATAACTAAATAAATGTTACGGAATCTGTTTGAACTTTTTCAGCTTGAACATTATCAAAATTGTCAATTCCTTCCTAAAACTATTTCTAACTTAATGTTTTGCACATTTTTTTTCGTAAAAAGTTCCTCGTTGATATAACATTTTTCCAGGTAATTGAATTTTGTCATTAACTATAAATTCACCCTTATTAGGATATTTTTATTTTATAACAATAACATAAAATTGATCTTCATCATAATAAGAATTATCAGTAAAATCAATTGGTCTTGTCTTTCTTTTTGTTTTACTCATCCCTGCAATAATTAAATCAATATCTCCATTTTGACAAGCAGGAATTAAACTATCAAAATCTATTTTTTTAATTACTAATTTAATTTTTTTATCATACTTTGCATTTAAATAATCAACTAATTCTTTAGCTACTAAAACGTCATATCCAGCAACTAAATATCACTTTCTTTGCCATTTATTTGTTAAAGGAGTGCAAGTCTTTTTATCTTTATTATTAGAAAGATAATTATAAAGGTTTATAATTGCATTCCATTTCCTACAACTAAAGTATTTTCATCTTTGTTTTTAGTATTTTGAGGATAAAAATCATCATATAATAAAAAAGATACAATAATAGTTAAAATTGTTAAAAAAGATATTTAGCTTTAAAATAATTCTTAATTCTTGAAAAAGATAACGTTAGCAAAATGATTTTCCTTCCTATAAAACAAAAAACCTTCTTAAAAAGAAGGTTTTAGAGAACTTGATTAAAGCGCCTTTACTGTTAAAACAGCAAGAATATTATAGATATTTTCTACTATAATCTCATAATAAATTATTGCCATAATTATTATTCGGCGATGGTTACCTTTCTTATGCTTCACAGAATGCCTTCCTTCACACATATACTCTTTTACACCGCTACCTCTTTTTGATTTTATATAAAAATTTTTATTTTAGTAATCGAAACATGTATAATAAAAAATTTATTATATAGTAAATTATAACATAATTTTTTAAACTGTTTCGTTTATTTAGACAACTTAATATTTTAAGATGATATAGTTTCTATTTTTCATTTCATCTGCAATTTTAATTTTTTCCATAATCACTTTTAGCAAATTCAATTTCATATTTAATATCAAAAACGCCATCTTTTAGATTTTATCCATTTTAATAAGGTAATATTTTCATCTTTTTAATATCTTCTATATTGATATTTTGATTATGTTTTGTTTGTAATTCTTTTGGATGTGCTCCATTATGCTGGTATTATTATTTTTTATTGTTTTTTAGTTTTCATGTTTTCATATTTTGTTTCTTTTCCTTTTGTTTTTTACTATAATAAAACTTACTATACTAAGAAACTTTTACAAATAAAACAGTTTTTACGATATGCCAAGGTCAAAAGAAACAAAAAGAAACATAAAGCAAAAAACGCAAGGAAAATTAAAGACTTGGTGCTTTTGTGACTTATGGCAAAATAATTAAAATGCGATTTACAACAATTTGCACTAATCCTATTTTAACACATTTGGACAAAAATATCCAAATTAAGGAATAACATATAAACTAAATTTGGAATCCCATTATAAATATTTTCATAATCTTAATAAACTTATATATCACTTTACAAATTTATCATATAACTATTTAAATTTATTCATTTTGAAAGTCCATTTTTGCATAAAAAAGTTCAAAAAAATCCAATTTTTTTTCACAAAAAGCACTTTTTGCTGTTGTTTTTTAGTAAATATTTTATCTTAAAAAAACAAAATGGAGGTTTAAAATGTATAACGAAGGAATGTTTGATGTTTCACTTAAGGGATGATGACAGGATTAATTGTATTTTTAATAGCTTTAGCAGTTTTCTTTATTGTCCTTTTTTACAAATGGGGATATAGTTGCGAAATGAATAGCAAAAGACATTGTGTTGCCTTTAATAGTTGCTTTTTTATTAGGCGGCATTCTTTGATTTCTTATTAGTTATTTGGTTGGAACCAATAAAAAATACCAAAACCGCTGATATAAATAATTTTAATATTTACTTATTTTGTTAAAAACATCCTTTTTAAAAATTATCTTTTTACCAAATAATCTCTTTTAAAACTATTTTGATTTGAATTTTTAATTCATCAATCAAAACAAAAAACAATTTTAATTTTGTAAAATTCCATTACCAACCCAAAAGGCATTCTTTATGAGTGTCTTTTTTTATTTTATCCAAACTAATTAACTTTTTTTGCTTTTTCAAACCACCAAATAAAAAAAATTGCATTTCCCCACAAAAAAATCCTCTAACCTATCCAAAAACATCACCAAAACCAAAAGTTTTTTTGCATAATAAAGCAATAAATGTTTAAAAAAAATAAATGATGCAAGGAGCATATCAATGGCAGCAAAATTAAGCGAACAAGAAATCATTAGACAACCAAAAAAATGAATGAATTAAAAAAAATAAACATCGATCCTTTTGGAAAAAATTTGTCCCTTCTAAATTCCATCAGACAAATTCTTTTGCAATACCAAAAAGCAGATAGTCTAGCTCTCGAAAAATCACAAATCAATGTTTGTGTAGCTGGCAGAAATCGTTTTAAAAAAGAGGACAAGGCAAAGCAGGTTTTTTGCATTTACAAAGATTTAATTTCCGAATGCAAGCATATATAAACGCTACGTTTAGTGAGCAAAAAGATCTTTTTCAGATTTATCAAAATTGTGATTTAGGAGATATCATAGTCATCAAGGTTTTTTATTTAAAACCAAAAACGCAAAAATTAACCATTAAAGCCTTTGGAATTTATTCATCTTACCAAATCCCTAAAACCTTTACCTGACAAATTTCATGGCTTGCAAAACCGCGAAGAGATGAGAAAAATCGCTATGTTGATCTAATCGTAAACAGAAAAAACAAGACAAGTATTTTTAACTCGCAGTTTGATTATGAAATACATTAGAAATTTTTTTTGATAATCAGGCTTTTTAAGTAGAAACTTCCTATTTTACAACCAACTTTGGGAGGCGCTTCTGCCAAACCTTTTATCACTCATCACAACGTTTTAATTGTGATTTTTACTTGAGAATTGCTACCGAATTACCCCTTAAAAAATTAATTGTTGGTGGAATGAATAAAGTCTATGAAATCGGACGTCTTTTCAGAAATGAAGGAATTGATGCAACACATAATCCCGAATTTAGCACTAGTTGAGGGCTTACTTGGCTTATGCTGATATGCAAGATATTATGGAATTAACAAAGCAATGCTTAAAGAATTAAATGGTCTAAAATTGTTTGGCAAGTTGCAATTTACTTACCAAACCAAGAAATTGATTTTTCCCATTTTGCAAAAGTGTAAGTATGCTGGTTGCATCAATCAAGGAAAAAACAGGAATTGATTTTACAGATAATTTTACCTTGGAACAATGCCTTTCTTTGGCAAAAAAAAACACCAAATTAGTTATGCCCCATTTTAGTCGGACATATCATTGAGGCTTTTTTTGGAAAATACGTAGAAAAAACTCATTCAACCTACTTTTTGTCTACGGACACCCACTGGAAATAAGTCCTTTTGGCAAAACAAAACGAAGCTGATCCTCGCTTTACTGACCGTTTTGAACTTTTATTGTGGTAAAGGAATTTGCTAATGCTTTTAGCGAACTTAACGATCCTATCGAACAAAGAAAAACGTTTTTAAATCAATTACAACAAAAACAATTAGGCAACGACGAAGCCAATGACATGGACTATGATTTCCTAAAAGCCCTTAATTATGGCATGCCTCCAACTGGTGGTCTTGGAATGGGACTTGATCGTTTGGTTATGCTTTTAACCGATACTGCAAATATTCGTGATGTTATTTTATTTCCACATTGTAAAAATCAAAATAAATTTAGTCAAAACAAAACAGAAAATAAAGCCCTAACGAATAACGATAACGAATAAAGCAAGCAAAAACCAACAAGCCAAAAATAAATTATTCCCAAAAGCAAAAATCTCCAAATCACCAAAGCCCAAAAATCCGAAAATAAAAAAAGGGTAAAAAATATTTTATATAAAATGGGTTAATGATAATTAAATATTTTTTGTTGCAAAAACAACCGAAGGCAAAAAATTAAACAAAAAAGACAATTATAATTATTTTAGGATGCAATTTTTACATTTTTTCCTTAATTTTAATTTGTGGAGTTTATTTTTTAACTAACTTTACTTTGCCAAAATACCAAACTCAAATCATAATGCAACATTCCCCAAACCCAAAGTTCACGATATTTATCTAGATTCAATATGCAGACAAGTCAGAAATTATATCAAAAAAATCCCAAATTCTTTTCTGTTTGCGATAACTACCTATTCTTTTTGTTATTA
The DNA here is from genome assembly GCF_041920595.1 of Areca yellow leaf disease phytoplasma. NCBI lineage: Bacteria > Bacillati > Mycoplasmatota > Mollicutes > Acholeplasmatales > Acholeplasmataceae > Candidatus Phytoplasma > Areca yellow leaf disease phytoplasma. Next base: position 210,668 of record NZ_CP169277.1, on the reverse strand, counting down.
TTTGTGTTCTTTGCAAAATTCAAAAAAACCTTTTTGCCTCAAAAATGCTCCAAAGAAATTAATATATGTCTATCAAAAAGACATTGATTTATCAGAGAAATACGGCTATGGTAATAACACTCATAGCATCAGAAGATTTAAAAAATTCTCGATTAGGTATTAAAAATTTATACCTTTTGGGTTAAAAAGATGGTTCGCAAGCAGAACCAAAACAAAGAGATGCAATAATAAATTCGTCGTCATCAAGAACTAGACAGAAAAACTGGGATGGTTCGACAAATTTGCAAAATTGGCAAAGCCAAAATTGGGAAGACGAATTAGAAGAAAAGTGGGAAAAAGAGTTCCAAACAGATTGGGAAGATGAATAAAGTTTTGCAAATCACAAAAAATAAATAAAATTAGAAAATCCAAACAAACATCCAAACAAACAAACATCCAAAAACAATACTTTTATTTTTCAGCCAGCAAGGAAGTGCAATTATGAGAGGCGTTTTTTATTTGCAAAGTTTTTATAGCTTATTACAAAGTCTTAATTCTTTAGAAACTTTGGTACAAAAAGCCAAAGAAAATTATTATGATTTTGTTGCTTCCTGTTCTTTATCATTTCCCATTGAGCAAATGGCCAAGAGCTATTAATTATGCCAACTGGCTAGCAGGACGTCTTTGGATATTTGCATATCTTTGACAAGAATCACATCTTCTTACAAAATCTGCAGCATCCTTTTGCATAGTCGGCCAATAATAACCCTGTCTTATGATTTTATAGGCTAAAGATCTTCCTCTAATGATAGCACATATACCCTCATGTACTTCTCTAAGAGCATAATCAGCATCCGAAGGAATCAGACATTTCAACAATGGCTGAGTAAATGATTTTTATATAATAAACCATCCAAGATGACATATTGAGCAGCCCATTTTCTAATCTGCTTAGCTTCTATATCATTTTTAGGCAATATTCCTTCAGTCAGGTACTTTACTATCGGATCCATCCAATTCATTTCTGGTTCTATTTGGAGAACTTTTTCTTTTTCAGTTGCCGAGATACTCGGAATTTCCAAATATTCCACAAAGATCCGACCCATCTGTTCAGGTGTAGAAGTAGCTAATCTGGATAATGCATCGGCTCGAGAATTTTTGATTCTAGGGATGTGACTGATATCCCATGAATCGAATGAAGTCCCCAGTTCTTTGACTTTCTTCAAATATAAACTCAAAGTGGTGTCATGAACCTCAAAGTCCCCTTTCACCTGATTGACAACCAGCTGTGAATCAGACAATACCTTCAATCTTCTGACATTTACCTCTTTTGCAATTTTCAAACCTGCTAAAGAGCCTCATATTCGGCTTGATTGTTAGAAGCTTTAAAAGAAAACCGTAGTGCATACTCTATGGCATCCCCATGAGGTAGATAAGATTAACCCCCTCCTGCAGCCAGAAGAGTTGGATGCCCCATCTACATGTAATACCCAGGGTGCATCGGTCATTTCTATTTCAATAGATGATTCGTGTCC
>NZ_CP169277.1:205830-209054 GCF_041920595.1 Areca yellow leaf disease phytoplasma | reverse complement strand
TGTACTTCGTTCGGTTACGTACTTGCTAATATGCAAATACCAACAAAGGCTAGATCAAAAATTACAAATTATAGCTGATATGGAATATGACAATTATTTTTTAATTGTAGGTGATGTTGTAAGATACGCCAAAAAACAAAGGTATTTTGAAAATCAGATCTGGTGAAGGCTCCTCTTCCGGGTTCTTTGGTGTGTTTTTGTTTACAAATTACAGAGATTGACCCTTTACAATATGACCTTATTTTTTGAGCGTTTTTTAAATCCTCAAAGAAAAAACTATGCCAGATATTGACCTTGATTTTCCAGACAATACAAGAGATTTAATTATTAAATATGTTTGTCAAAAGTACGGCACCAAACACGTAGCAAGTATTATTACTTTTGGTAGATTTGTAAGCCAAAAATCCATTATCAATGAATTAATTAAATTTATGCCACTAGTAAAGGAATTCCAAACTAAACGCGTTTTGTCATATTTGGATAAAAAAAGCACTTATCAAAAAGAAACTTTGGATTTGCAAATGAAAAACTTACTTACAATGGCATCTTATATCGGAAGGAATACCACAGTTTTACAGGAACCCATCCAGCAGGAATTATTTTAAGCCAAATGCCCCTTGATCAAATTATTCCCTTACAAAAAGGCACTCATAATAACTTACAACAAACCCAATGGGAAGCTTCTTTCCTTGAATCAATCCAGACTTCTCAAAATAGATTTTTTAAGGATTAGAAGTCTTACTTTGATGAATAAAATGGTTTTAGCCATTCAAAAAACTAATCCCCATTTTGGTCTTTTTTAGAAATCCCTTTAAACGACACAAGAAACTTTCGAGCTGTTGCAACAAGGAAAAACAATAGGGATTTTTTCAATTAGAATCTTATAACGCCAAAATCTTTTTTACAAAAAATATGATGCCCCAAAAGTTCGAAGAACCTAATTGCCTTACTTTCCTTAAATAGACCAGGACCCATCGATTGCTTTTAATATGTTTTTTAAAAAACCGCCATCAAAAAACTACCACTTTTTTTAGCCCCTTAATTGATTTTATCCTCCAACCCACTTATGGCATTATTCTTTATCAAGAACAAATTATGCAAATTGTAGCTGTCTTTGCCAAATACAGTCTTGCCCAAGCAGACCTTTTAGAGCTATTGTAAAAGGAAAAAGATTTATTATTGCAGAAAAAAACAATTCATTGCCCAAGTAAAGAACAAGGACGCGACCTTACAATAGCTAACAAAACTTTATGGATTATATTTTTAAAATTTGCCAATTACGGTTTTAACAAAAAGTCAGCAGTGTCGCTTATTCTTTAATTAGTTATCGTATGGCTTACATTTGAAAGCTAATCATTTTATTTAACTTTTGTAATTACTTTATTAAATGATGCTATTGGAGATGCAACCCAGACAGAAATTTTGCTCAAAAAAAAAAAAAAAAAAAAGTTATCAAAAGGTATCATTATAGAACTAAATTTAGCATATTTAGTAGCCAAGATAAATATTATTTCAAAGACAATAAATTATTTTTGCCTCTAACTATTATTAAAAGGAATAAATGTTGCTTTTTTGCCAAAAATTCAATGAAAGAACAAAAAAAATTAATTAAAGAACACCAAAAATTAACTAAAACTGCCCAAAATACCCTTTATTATTCTTTTAAAACCTTTAAACAACAATTGTTTCCTTTCCTCACCGAACCTTTATTAACTAATTTAATTTTTGCAGGCACCCTTGATAAAATGAGGCTAAACCGCAATACTTTAGAACAAAACAAAGATTTAAAAGAAGTTAAATATTATCCATATTCGGATTACGAACCTAAAATACACCCCGAATTACCTTTAAAAGAACTTGTCATTAAACAAAAAAAAAACATTAGGCTTTGTACTTCATAATTTATTAATTAATCAAAAATAAATCTTAAATATTATTTTATTATTCAAAATTATTTTAAATACAAACACATTATTAAATTATTTAAAATTATTATATTTATATATTTTGCTCCTTTTGCCTTTTTCATATTTTTTTGCTTTGCTTTGCTTTTCATTTTTTGTTTTTAATTTTGGTTAAATCTGTTTTTTAAACAATTACACAATCAATAAAAATAAATAAAAGAGGATAAAAATGAATAAATTATTAATTGTAACAATATTAGTAATCATTTTTTTGCATAAATACATTTACACAGAAAGCAAAAAGATCAACTTGTAAAAAAATATTGTCTTTTTATCAGAAAAATCAGTTTATGGATGCAAACATTTTATTTTTATCGTACCATTTATTGTGAATTAAAAAAAATAAATAATTTCTTTTTGATGAAATTTCTTTGGAACTCCAATCGTAAATGCAACAATATATTAAAACATTTATAAGACATTCACACCATTTTTTGATAAATTACAACAAGACCAAAAAAAAATAACTAATATTGAAATTATGATTGCTTTTAACATACGATCAATCAGTAACTTTTTTAAAACAAAAATACGGTTTATTAAGTGGCTCTTATTTTATGGATGCAAGTTTTACTAAAAACTAACCAAATATCAAAAAAAACAGCTGAAGAGCTTAAAAATACACCACATAAAAAAGAATATCAAGCAGAGGATTATCCTGCGTCCAAATACGCCAAACACCACACTTTTGAATGCAAAGAGCATTAATTTGAGGTGTGTGTATTTATTAAGACATTTTCTTTTGTTTAAAATTGTGATTATTCCGAAACGCGTATTAAGTTGTAAAAAGGAGAAGAAATTATTTTCATCGTTCCAACTAAATCTTTTTGACAATCTATTTTGAATCTCATGTTTGATATTCAAAGGATTGTCCACAGCTAAACGAATGAAAAATAATTTCTTCTCCCTTTTTATATTAAGGATGTAAAAGTTTTTCAGACAATCACAAATTTTTAAATGCAAAAATGTTCTAATAAATACAATACACCAAATTAATGCCTTTAAATTGATATCCTCTTGTATTATTCTTGTTTTTTGATATTTGGAGTTGGTTAAATATAAAACTAAAATATAAAATAAGAGCCTTTGTTTTTAAGTTACTGATGTTAAAAGCATCATATTCAATATTGAACATTTTTGACTATTGTAATTTATCAAATGATGAGTGTCTTATAAATATTTTAATATATTGTTGCATTACATTAATTCCAAAAACTGCATCAAAAAGTATTATTCGTAGCTCAGCATAAACCATATCTA
>NZ_CP169277.1:201683-205730 GCF_041920595.1 Areca yellow leaf disease phytoplasma | reverse complement strand
CCAAAAAATTTATTATCAAAAAAGTGATTTTTGGAAATGCTTTTATTTATACCAAAGTTTAAAAGTTTATTTATGACAAAATAAAAATATTTGATTTGTATAATATTTTATGTCATTTATTTTTTCATCATTTTTGCATTAATTAGTTATCTTTTGATTATAATATATCAAGGAATAAAGGAACAAATATGAAAAAACTATTCTTTTTGATATTGAAAATACGACTTTATACAACGGCAAAAAACCAAAAGAAATTCCTTCACAAACCTGAAACTTTTACAAACCCTAGCGCAAAACCCCAATAATATTTTAGGAATTGCTACAGGAATAAGCTACAAAGGTTTAAGCGTTTTAAAAGAACTTACTTCTTTATTTTGGCTTTTGTTGTTCTAAATGGAGCTATTGCCAGAGCCTAAATATCGCCAAAACAGCTTATCCCAGAACTTGTAATTAAACTAAATTGCCAAGCCCAAAAAAAGGAATCATAGTTCTCAATGTATCAGTTTAGAAGAGGCATGCTACAACCCAAACAACAGATCCTTATTCTAAAGTTTGTTTGATAATGTAATGTTGCAAAAAAATCCCATCAAAAGTAATCTTCATTTAGAAAAACCTGTTACAAAATTAATTTATTTCATCCAAATACTCTTGTTGTTGATTTTTTGAAAGATTTTGAACAACTCCACGCTTATTATTGGAAAAATGGTGTTGTAAGTTTAAGTGCCAAACAAGTTAATAAAGCTTATGGTATCCAAGCAATTATGAAAGACCACAAAGACTGCCAATTAATTTGCATGGGAGATGGTTGCAACGATTTTGAAATGCTTCAATTTGCAGATATAGGAATCGTCATGGCAAATACTCATTATGAAACTCTTCACAAAGTTGCCAATTTAACTGCTCCTCACATCGAAAAAACGCTTTATATGATTTTTTTAAAGATTATAATTTATTATGAAGTTGTTTATCAGAAGAAAAAATAAAATGTGTTTTCAATGCGTTTAAAAGGAGAATAAAATGTGTTCAATTTTTGGAATAATAAATATTAAAACCGATCTACAAATATTTGCGTGAACAAAGCTCTTAAACTTTCCAGTTTGATGCGTCATCGAGGAGACCTGATTGGTCAGGAATTTTTGCCTCTCAAAAAGCCATTTTTAGCACACGAAAGACTATTAATTGTAGATGTTAATGCTGGAGCTCAACCACTTTATAATAAAACCAAACCCCTTATTACTTGCAGTAAATGGGAGAAATTTATAACCACCTAGATTTACGCCAACAATACAAAGATAAATACGAATTTCAAACAGAATCAGATTGTGAAGTTATTCTAGCACTATATCAAGAAAAGGTGTTAATTTTTTAGATGAATTAGAAGGAATGTTTGCATTTATTTTATATGATCTTACAAAAAACCTATCTTATAGGACGCGATCATATGGGAATAATTCCACTTTATATGGGATATGACGCTAGCCAAAATTTTTATATAGCTTCTGAAATGAAAGCCTTAATTCCCATTTGCCAAACCCTTTCTTATATTTTTCCTCCAGGAAATTATTTATCTAGTGAATCTGGCAAAATGGTGAAATATTATAAACGCAATTGGATGGATTATCAAAATGTTTACAACAACCAAACCAACACAACCCAATTACGCAATTTTCTTTGAAACATCAGTAAAAAACATTTAATGTCTGATGTTCCTTATGGCGTACTTTTTATCTGGTGGTCTTGACTCTTCTATTATTTCTGGAATCACTAAAAAATTTGCCAAACACCGCATAGAAGAATCAAGTAAAAAAGGGGCTTTGTTTCCTTCACTTCATTCTTTTTGCTGTAGGTCTTAAAGGCGCTCCTGATCTTAAAGCTGCCAAAGAAGTAGCCAATCATTTAGGAACAGTCCATCATGAAATTAATTTTACTATTCAATAAGGCATAGATGCTTTAAAAGATGTTATTTATAACATTGAAACGTATGATATTAAAACTATTCGCGCATCAATTCCTATGTATTTAATGGCTCGCAAAAGTAAAGCTATGGCATCAAAATGGTTTTTTCTGGTGAAGGTGCTGATGAGATTTTTGGAGGTTATCTATATTTTCATAAAGCCCCTATTGCTCAAGAATTCAACAAAGAAACAGTCCGTAAATTAGCTTCATTACATTTATATGATTGTGCACGAGGCAACAAAGCAATGAGTGCTTGGGGAGTAGAGACGCGAGTGCCTTTCTTAGACAAAAACTTTTTAGATGTTGCTATGAGACTTAATCCCAAAGATAAAATGTGTGGCACAAATGGCAAAATAGAAAAACATATTCTACGACAAACATTTGAATCTTATTTACCCAAAAAGATTGTATGGCGCCAAAAAGAACAATTTTCTGATGGAGTAGGTTACAGTTGGATTGGTTTAAAACAACTTTGCCCAAACCAAAATCACAGATACACTAATTAAAAAATGCTTATGTTCAGTTTCTTACAATACTCCTACAAACAAAGAAGGCTAAATGTTTGTCGTAGAGAATATGTTTTTCTATTTTGCCATTGTGCCACACATTTTATCTTTGGGATTAAAATCTCATGGCAGCATCTAAAAAGTTTTGTCTAAGAAGGCACTCGCGTCTCTCCCAAGCACTCATTGCTTTGTTGCCTCGTGCACAATCATATAAATGTAATGAAGCTAATTTACGGACTACTGTTTTCTTTGTTGAATTCTTGAGCATTAGGGGCTTTATGAAAATATAGATAACCTCCAAAGAAATCTCATCAGCACCTTCACCAGAAAAAAACCATTTGATACCACTTAAAAAGCTTTACTTTGCGAGCCATTAAATACATAAAGGTGATGCGCGAATAATTTTAATATCATACGTTTCAATGTTATAAATAACATCTTTTAAAGCATCTATGCCTTATTGAATAGTAAAATTAATTTCATGATGGACTGTTCCTAAATGATTGGCACACTTCTTTGGCAGCTTTAAGATCAGGAGCGCCTTTAAGACTACAGCAAGAATGAAGTGAAGGAAACAAAGCCCCTTTTTTACTTGATTCTTCTATGCGGTGTTTAATAATTTCACTAGTGATTCAGAAATAATAGAAAGTCAAGACCACCAGATAAAAGTACGCCATAAGGAACATCAGACATTAAATGTTTTTACTGATGTTTCAAGAAAATTGCGTAATTGGGTTGTGTTGGTTTGGTTATTGTAAACATTTTGATAATCCATCAATGCGTTTTATATTATTTCACCATTTGCCAGATTCACTAGATAAATAATTTCCTGGAGGAAAAATAGAAAGGAGTTTGGCAAATGGGAATTAAAGGCTTTCATTTCAGAAGCTATATAAAAATTTTAGTTAAGGTCATATCCCATATAAAGTGGAATTATTCCTATGATCGCGTCCTACTCAAGATAGGTTTTTTGTAAGATCATATAAAATAAATGCAAACATTCCTTCTAATTCATCTAAAAAATTAACACCTTTCTTGATATAGTGCTAGAACAACTTCACAATCTGATTCTGTTTGAAATTCGTATTTATCTTTGTATTGTTAGCGTAAATCTAGGTGGTTATAAATTTCTCCATTTACTGCAAGTAATAAGGGTTGGATTTTATTATAAAGTGGTTGAGCTCCAGCATTAAGCATCTACAATTGGCATCTTTCGTGTGCTAAAATAACTTTGAAAGCAAAAAACTCTGACTGTGGAATCCTCGATGACGCATCAAACCTAGAGGATTTAAAACTTATTCGCAACATTTGTAGATCAGTTTTAATATTTATTATTCCAAAATTGAACACATTTTATTCTCCTTTTAAACGCATTGAAAACTACATTTTATTTTTTTCTTCGATAAACCTTCATAATAAATTATAATCTTATAAAAATCATATATTCAATTTTTCGATGTGAGCTGAAGTTAAATTACAGCAACTTTGTGAAAAAATTTCATAATAATTATTTGCCGCTGTTGACTCTATATCACCTTAGGTGACATTTCCAAAGTAAAATATCTCAGTATTAATGTAGATGACA
>NZ_CP169277.1:200239-201583 GCF_041920595.1 Areca yellow leaf disease phytoplasma | reverse complement strand
TAAAGGTTTTTAGTTCTTGGGTGTTCAAATATTTTTGTCTAAAATTCTGCTGCTAATTGTCAGATAACACTTTATTTTGTGAAAATACAAATAGGTTGGGTACTACTAAATTTGAATTACCGAAAGGCCAAAGACTTTTTAATCCTAAATAGTATTTCAAGAAATATTGCATAAAGGTTGAGTGGTTTTTGTCATGCAATTGTTTAATAGTTTGCTACTTAAAAACCTTTTTTGCTAGCAAACTATTAAAGCAATTGCATTATTTTTTAACTCTATTGTCATTGTTGTATTAGCCATTTATTTAAGCGTAAACCTATCTAAAAAGATATTTACCAAAACCACTAACTACATTTAACAGCAATGGTAGCAGGAATGTTTTAGGAGGTAATTTTATTTTAGGATTAAAAAAGGATCTTTTTAACGTTTCTTTAGGAGTTTTATTAGAGCTGCTACCTTAGGAATGTGGCTATCGTTACTTACTAAAGGAAACATTATTCTTGATAATTCAAATTTAGTTTTTAATTTTAACCCCAACCCAATATTTTTCATTTCCAAAATAAAGAAAAAGTGTTATCATTTTTATGCAAACCAAAATCAAAAATCTAACCGCACAATTTCACACCAGTTTACAAAAAAAACAAACATGATTTAGACCAATTAATGACCTTAGACAAAGAATTTTTAGGCAAAAGGCATCTGTTTGAACTTACCCAAGAGCTAAAGCTCTCATGCTCAAAAAGTGCTGTAGAAAATTAATTAACATTTTAAAAGAAATTATTTTCACTTTTACAAAAAGAAAGAAATGACAAAGAAACCAACTAAACGCCAAATTGCTCCAAGAAGAAATTGATCCTACTTTTACCAGGATTGAAATTTTTCCTTAACAGTTGTCGCACCCCTTAATCAAATTATTGAACAAATTGAAGATTTATTTTTATCTAGGTTATGAAATTAAAGAAGGCAACGAAATTGAAACTGATTTTTTATAATTTTGAATACCAACATGCAGGCAAAGGCCACCCTGCAAGAGCAATGCAAGTATTGACCCCAAAACTTGCGCACCTACACTTCCAACGTCCAAGTCAAAAGAATGAGCTCGGTTAAGGGTGACCTCGTGAACATTTTCCGAAAAGTTTACTGCAAAGACGAGATGACGCCACCATAGCCATCAATTTGTGTACTGAAGGACTTGTCATTGACAAAAACATTAATTTTTCCCCATCTCAAAGAAACTCTTTACCTGATTACCAAAGAATTATTTGGCACTTACCACCATTTAAGACCGTCTTATTTTTCCTTTACCGAACCTAGCATTGAAGCGATTTAGTAATTACCAAAAAAGAG
>NZ_CP169277.1:191177-200139 GCF_041920595.1 Areca yellow leaf disease phytoplasma | reverse complement strand
TACTTCGTTCAGTTTTAAAAATCACTTGTACTTCGTTCAGTTACACGTATTGCTGCTATGATTAAATATCAAATTGACAATATTAGACATTTTTATACTAATGATATTCGCTTTTAAAACAATTTACAAGGAACACTGCCAACAATGAAAATTATTGAAAATATTTTAAAAAACCATTTTTCGCCTTTCCCAAAATATTTCTGACTTAACTAAAAATTATATTACCGAAGTGCAAAATTTTTCCCCTATCCAAAAACACTAATTTAGTGGTGGGGGCAAATTCTTAACTTTCAAAAAATTAAAGGTTCCCAAAAATTAAATTTAGTAGGAAGTTAACACTGGCACAAAAGTAGTCAAAATTGTTTGTGGAGCTTCTAATTTACAAAATGGCAAAAAAGTTATTGTAGCTTCCAGAAGGTTCTTTTGGAAGGCATCAACGCCACCCATAAAAACAAAAAAATTTATGGAGTTTTTCAGAAGGAATGCTTTGTGCTTTGGAAGAATTGGGGAATTAGTACCAAATTTTAACTCCCCAAGAACAAGAAGAATTTATCTTTTTGTTATTTAACGAACAAATTGTTTTGGGAAGTAATACTTTAATTCCTTTAGGACTTGATTGTTTTTATCTTAAATTAGGAGCTTACACCCAATCGTGGTGACCTTTTATCTCACCTAGGTTTTGCCAAGATCTCAAAGCAGTTTTGTCTTCTCAAAGTTCCAATAACAATCAGAAACAAAAGCAACCAACTACAAAACAAAAAACAGCGAAGACCAAACAACCCCAAAAACGCTCCCCAATTAAACCCCGATTTTTGCAAACTTGCCCTCAATCTCCTTTAAAAGTCCAAATTGAAAACGACAGTTGTTATATGAATACAACGCTTGTATCCTGGAAAACATCAAAATCAAACCTTCTCCTTTATGGTTGCAGAAACTCCCTCTTACAATCAGGCATCAACCCAATCAACAATGTTGTTGACATCACTAATTAATTTTTAATCAGATACGGTATTCCCCTACTGTTTCTTTTGATTCTGAAAACATCAAACAAATCAAAGGATTTAGAAAAGCCTTACCACAAGAAAATATTACAACTCTTAACCAAAATGATTTTGTTTTGGATGAAAATGATTTAATTATTACAGATGGCAAAAAAGCCATTGCTCTAGCTGGTATTGTAGGACTTTAGAAAGTAGCATTAAACCTACAACTACTAAAATTATTCTTGAAGCTGCTTATTTTTCGCCCCAAACTATTGCCCAAACTTGTCAAAAACTCAAAACCAAAACTGAAAGTTCCCTACGTTTTGAAAGAGGCATTGACCAAAGTCTTATTCCTTTAGCTTTTCAAAAAGCATGCCAACTTTTAGTCACTTTAGCAGATGCCAAAATTACTTACCAACCTGTAATTACAAAACAAAAAAACCGTACCAATCCTACTATTTCTTTGAAACTTGATTTTGTTACAAGAAAAATTGGCGTTTCTTTGTGCCTACCCAAATCAAAAATTGGTTATTAAACCTAGATTATCAGATACATACATCCAAACATTTAGGACCACAGAACAAAAACGAACAATTAAACCTCCAAGCTCCTTTACGTCGTTATGATGTCAAAATTAAAGAAGATGTCATTTCTGATTTAACTAGACTTTATGGTTGCCATAAATTACCTCCCCAAACAATTCAAATCCCTACTCGCGGAAAATCAACCTTAAAACAAAAAAATATTGAAATTGCGCAAATAACTTGTTTAATTTGGGGATTTTTGTGAAACTATTACTTACAGTTCAGTGAAAAACCAATATGTTTGAGCTTTTTACTCCTCAAAAACCGCTTTATCAAAAATAATGAATCCTTTGTCCACCAAGACAAAATGATTTTAAGACAAAGTTGCTAAGTAGTTTGATGGAAGTTTTTTTAAGCTATCAGCACAAACGACAAACTTTTTGATACTACTTTTTTGAAATTGGAAAAACTTATTTTCCCAACCAAGAAACATTAGATACTTGCTTTTGCTTTTGGTGGTCATACATGAAATTACTTGTGCTTTAAAACAAGATGTTTCAAGTTCTTTTTTGTTACAAAGGCATCCTTGAAAAAAAGTGCTATTTTCTAGGCATTACCCTTACTTATCAAAAAACACAACAACATAGTAATTTTCATCCAGGAATGCAAGCCGATTTGTTATTTAACAATCAAATAATAGGAGTTATCGGAAAAACACATCCCCAACTTAATACACAAATACCACTTAAAGAAAGTTTTCTTTGTGAACTTTTTAACGGATGAAATTCTCTTAACACTACAAAAACGTTTAACTTCCAACCAATTCCTAAATTTCCTACTGTTATTCGTGATTTAGCCTTTTTAGTAGATACCAAATATTCCTTTTATCAAATCGAAAAAACCATTAAACAAACTACCCCTTTTGATTTAATCAAATGTGAATTATTTGATGTTTATCAAATACCTACAATAAAGAAAAACATTCTCTTACTTGTAGACTTTTTTCAATAACTTGGGTAAAAACTTTAGAAAAACAAGATGTAGAACATTATATGGAAAAAATTCTTCTAATTTGATTAAACACTTTCATATTGAAATTAGATAAAAAAATATTGCTTTTTAGTGTATATGCAAATATAATAATTGTGGTAAAATAATAGGGTAGTTAAATTAGTTTTTACCCTTTTATCTTTTGCCTTTTTACATTTGTCATAATTATAATTTTTTTTAATCAATAAAACAACAAAACAACTAAAGGAGTCTTTAAAAATGTTTAATGTCAACCATTTAAGCAAAAATTACGTTACTAAACGCGGTAATATGACGATGGCCTTACAAGACGTTTCTTTAAAATTACCTGATAAGGTATGGATCTTTATCGCGAAGTAAATCAGGTTCTGGTAAATCACTTTATTAAATGTTTTGCTCGGCATTGATGTTGCAAACGGCGGCGTAGTTGAGTATGCAAAGTTCCTATTACAACTTTTAATCAAAAATATTTGAATAATTATCGTAATGCGAATGATTGGTTTTTTATTTTCCAAAATTCAACAATAGAAGATATGAATGTATTTGAAAATATTGTCTTAGCATTACAATTACAAAATAAAAACCAGATGTTTCCTTAATTAATGATTTAATGAATCAGAAGTAGGATTGAATGTTTCATTCCTAAATAGAAGGTGGCATGAACTTTCCGGAGACAAAACAACGTGTTGCTATTGTCCGTGCTTTGGTGAAAAAATAAAATGGTCTTTGCTGATGAGCCTACAGGAAATCTAGATTCGAAACAGAACCCATTTTTGATTTACTTCAAAAATTTAAGTAAAGAAAATTAGTAGTTATTGTATCTCATGATAGCGAAAGTGCTTACTTAAATATGCTGATCTTATTTTAGAGATGTAAAGATGGTAAAGTCATATCAGATACTGACAAGAAAAAGAACACTACTAAAAAAAGCAAAGACAAAAAACAGAAGTATTTAAGAGGTCAAGTTCTTGCAATGGAAATGATTGCAAACTTAACTAGCAACTTTAAAAATCATAACGAAAACTTTGGTAAACTGATGAGACACGTCGTACAACAAGACACTGATTTTATATCTTTTCCTAGTTGTTTGCCTTTTTCGTTTGTTGTTGCTAAGGTTGCTTTAAATAGTTTTAAGAAATAAAAAGTTTTTCTTGGCATTGTGTTTTAGTAACTGCTATTGCAACTTTTGTTTTTATGTTTTTTGCTTTTACATTTTTGAGTTATAAATGGTTCAGAATCTGTGATAAAATATATCAAATGTATGAATTATTTGAAGGATATAAAGTATGTAAATTATATTTGTTTGTTGGTGTTGTGCAAATAGCTTTTAAAACTATTCAAAATTATAAGTAGCCCTATGTTCTGGGTTTGGATTTTATCTGTTCCAGGTGCTATGATTATGCTTTTCTTTATTTTTCTATGAGTGCCAAACTTCAAAATAAAAAATGGGTATTCTAAGAGCTTTAGGTTCTAATGGTGTTAATGTTGGTAAAATCTTTTTAGTTGAAGCATTCTTTTTTGCTTTATTCCAAATGGTTTTAACTTTTGTATTATTATTAAGTATTTTACTTTGGTTTAAAGATGCATCTATATTATTTTCATCTTTCGATATGAAACTGTTATTCATTCTTGAAAGTGAAAATGACATTATGGTTTTCGTTAATTCTTTAGTAAATTCGAAAAAAATAAAGGCATTTATTATGGTTTACATCACCATATTTAGCTTTCAATCATTTTGTAAGATTCTCTTTTATTTAATTTATTAATGGCTTAGTTAGTCTTTTTCATGACTCTACTATTTATATCTTTCATTATTCTCAAAATGGTCTAACAAAACCAGTTGACATCATCAACAATAAATAAATATTAATTGAAATACTAATATATTATAATATATGGCATTTTTTTTTATCTCAAACTTTGCACTTTTCATTATTTTGTTTCATCATTTGTCTTAATTTCAAGTACAATTTAAGTGTAGATGTATATTATCAAATAACATAAATTAATTATATTTAGTAACACAATAAAGATATAATACATTTAATCAAAAACAAATCTAATATAAATAAAACATATATTAAGCAAATGTTGGAATTGTTCGCAAGGGCTTTGAATTTCAAAAGGCAAACAATTCCAAATACTTGACGAAAATGGCAAACTTGTACAACCCGAATTAGAACCAAAATTATCTAAAGATGTTTTATTAAAAATGTATAAAACAATGGTTTTAGGTAGACAAGCTGATTTAGCAGCCTTAAAATATCAACGCCAAGGACGATTATGGGAAACTATTTACTTAACTCAGGGCAAGAAGCATCTCAAAGTAGGTGTCGCTGCCGTTGCCTTAGAACCCCAAGATTGGGTATCACCTTATTATCGTGATGCAGGAATTTTCTTTACCGTGGAGTTTCTTTGTACCAATTTTATCTTTACTGGTATGGCAAATGAAAAAGGCTCTCAACTAGACCCTAAGTTGTATTTTACCAGCTAAACATTATTATTGGCTCTAGTGTTAATTTAGGAGCAGGACTTGCCTTAGCAAGCAAAATGCAAAATAAAAAAGAAGTAACTATTGCAAACTATTGGAGACGTGAGGAACTGCACACGAAGAGCTGAATGCAGGTCTTAACTATGCTGCTGTTTTTGGAGTACCATCAGTAGTATTTATTCAAAATAACCAGTATTCTATTTCTAATCCTCGTAACAAAGTATCCAAAGCTAAAACTTTAGCTCAAAAATGTTAATAACGTAGATTCCTGGCATGCAAGTAGGCAACCAACAGCTTATTTTACGCTGTTGTAAGCTAACAGCCAAGCCTTTAAACGAAGCGCGCAAAGGAAACGGACCTACTTTCAATTGAAAATGTTTCTTATCGTCGAAAGCACCTCCACTAATGATAATGCTTATGTTTACCGTAGCAAGAAGAAGAATTAAATTAGCGCAAAAAAAGACCCAATTGTACGTTTTTCAAAAAATACTTGATGAATAAGGTTATCTAACTCAAAAACAGAGTAGAATAATTTGAAAAAACCAAAGAAGTTGTTTGCTTACCAAAAAGTAGAACAAACAAATAACAACATTGATATTAAAGATATTTTTGTATACACTTAGAAAAAATGACTCCTCAATTAGAAGAACAATACGAAGAATGCAAGCTTTTTTCAACACAAAGGAAGGTAAATAATAATGGCTTCAATGACATTACTAGATGCAATTAATCAAACTTTAGATAGCAAGTTAACAAAAGATCCTCGGTAGTTCTTTTGGACAAAGATGTGAGAAAATTAGGCGGCGTTTTTCCGCGTAACTAAAGGCCTACAAGACAAATGCCTGGAGAAACTCGCGTTTTTAATACCCCTATTGCTGGAGGAGAAATCTTCTATTATCGGAAGTGCTATCGGACTTGCCATTAACGCACAGAAAAGACCAGTTGCAGAAATCGGTGCGATGGTTTTTATTTTTGTAGGACTAGAAGACCCTGTTGCCCACGCAGCCCGTTTGCGTAACCGTAGTCGCGGTAATTACACAGTACCTATGGTGGTAAGAGTCCTCCAGTTGGGGGGTAAAAATCCTTAGAACATCCTCCGAATCATTAGAAGTAATTTTAGGCTCTGTTCCTGGTCTTAAAGTAGTTATTCCATCTAATCCTTACGACGCTAAAGGTTTATTAATGGCTGCTATTAACGACCTGATCCAGTAGTCTACATGGAACCTAAAAAGAATTTTATCGTGGTTCCCCGTCCAGAAGTTCCCGAAACAGATTACGAAGTCCAAATCGGTAAAGCCAAAGTCGTTCAAGAAGGCACAGACATTACAGTTGTAGCTTGGGGAGCAATGGTACTAGAAACACTATTAGCCCTTAAACAACTTTATCCTAATGTTTCCATTAGAGCTAATTGATTTAAGAACTATTAATCCTATTGACAGAGAAACTGTAATTACATCTGTTAAAAAACTGGACGCTTTTTAGTAGTTCATGAAGCATGTAAAACTTTACGGACCTGCAGGAGAATTAATGGCTTTAGTTAACAGACAAAAAAAGAGAAAGCTTTCTGCTGAATGCAGCTCCCTGCAAGAGAGATTTACTGGAAATGATATCACAATGCCTTTAGCCAAAGCAGAACATTATCAGTTTTTTAAGCCTGAAAAAATAGCTGATGCTATTAAAAAAGTGGTTTGCGAATAAGATAACAAAAAGATATAAGGGGATATAAAAATATAAAGGAAACCCAACCCTTTTCTTTTGTCCCGAAAAACAACTTACATTAAAGCTACTTCCAAATCAAATTAAAAAACTTTAAAAATATCTAAATAAAACTAAAAAACACAATCACAACCGCAACCAGCAACCAAAACACATACCAAAATAAAAATTAAAAACTAAAAAAACCAAACAACAAAACCCCAACCAAACTAAACTGCATTATAATCAAGGAGATAAAAATATGTTTGAATTTAAATTCATTGGATGTCGGCAGAGAGAGCATTCATGAAGGTAAAATTACAAGATGGTTTTTTAAAGTGGGCGACCAAGTAAAAGAAGGTGAAGTTTTAGTTAAAGTTGAAACTGACAAATTAGACGTCGAACTAACTTCTCCTGTAGCAGGAAAAATCTTAAAAAGAGACCTTAATGAAGGTGAAGTTATTTGCGTAGGAGATACTATCTTTTTAATCCAAGAACCAGGTGACACTGATGCAGATGTTAAAAAGTTTTCTTCTCAAAAACCCTAATGAAACTGCTGCTGCAGAAAAAAACGACACCCAACAAGCACAAACATCCGCACAAAACCTCTTTACCACCTCAAAAAGTACTTGCTACTCCATTAGTAAAAAGTCTAGCCAAAGAACTAGGACTTGACCTTTCAACCATTAAAGGAACAGGTGTACATGGAAAAATCTTAAAAGTAGATGTATAAAAACGCAACTAACCCTTTATAAGCTCAACCAACAACCCCTTTTGTCCAAGAACAACCAACCCCCACCACAACTTTTGCCACATTTAGCCAAGAAACAGAAGTAGTAAAAATTTCTCGCCTTCAGAAAAGCCATCGCCCAAAAAATATGGTTCTTTCCAAAGGCAAAATCCCACAGAAACTACTCTAATGGACGAAGTAAACATTACTGCTTTAGTAACACTACGCAAACAAGCCAAAGATCAAGCACAATCCCAAGGAATCAAATTAACTTTTTATGGCTTTTATCATGAAAAGCAGTAGCGATTGCCGCCTTACAAGAATTCCCAGTATTTAACGCTAGTTATGATGACGTTAAAGAAGAAGTTACTTACAAAAAATTCATTAATTTAGGAGTAGCAGTTGATACCAAAGACGGTCTAATTGCACCAACATCAAAATACGCCATCCAACAATTAATCTCTTTTAGAAAATGGCACAACAATTACAACAAGTAGCCAAAGTCACTTTACCGAGAAAGAAAAGTAGAAAGATTAAATCAGCTTCAAAACGGAACTTTTACTATCACTAATTTTTGGTTCTATCGATATTACTTACGGCACTCCAGTTATCAATTACCCTGAATTAGCTATTTTAGGAGTAGGAAAAATCACCAAAAAACCTGTAGTTGAAAACAGTCAAATTGTAATTGCAGATTCATGCTTCCTCTTTCCTTAGCAATTGACCTCGTATTATTGATGGTGCTGATGGCAGTAGATTTTTTAAAACGCGTTAAAGAATTGCTAAATACTCCTACTTTATTGCTTTTAATCTCAACAGAAAGACCAAGGGCAAATTATGAAAAATTATGATGTTTTGAAGTGATTGGGTGGAAGTCCTGAGTAGATACGTTGGCCAACGATTGTGCTGCTCAAATGGTGCTAAAGTTGCTTTAGTAGAAAAACATAAATTAGGTGGTATTTGTCTTAATTATGGCTGTATTCCTACCAAAGCTTATTTAAAAAGTGCCAAAATGTATAAAGATATCAAACTTTGTGCGGATTTTGAATTAAAGTACAAAACGGCGTTTCTTTTGATTGGTCCTCCATTTTATCACGCAAAAATAAAATTGTTGTACCAACTTACTACAGGTATATCTTTTCTCCTGAAAAAAAATAAAATTGATTTTTACCATGGTTTTGCAAGTGTTCTTTCTCCTTGCGAAGTTCAAGTAGACACTAACTTATTGCACACCCAAAAATTAATTATTGCAACAGGCAGTACCGCTTTTGTTCCTCCTATTCCAGGTGCCCAAGAAGTTTATCAAAAGGCATTCTTAAAACTAGTAAAGAATTACTACAACTAGAAAGCTATCCTTCCAAAGTTACTATTGTAGGAGGCGGTGTTAGTTGGAGTGAATTCTGCAACTATTTTTAATTCTTTTGGTAGCGAAGTGACTATTTTAGAAGACAAAGTTTCACTATTCTAAATGGTATGGATAGGGACGTTAAAAAAAAAAAAAAAAAAAAAA
>NZ_CP169277.1:190587-191077 GCF_041920595.1 Areca yellow leaf disease phytoplasma | reverse complement strand
AAAATCAAAAAAGGAATACATTAAAATGTTAATAGACACTTTCACGCTCATCTCAATCTTAAAACATATAAAAATAAATTAGATGATGTTTTTTCAAAAACAGGATAATGACGTCAAAAAAATGATTGTTATAGGCATGGATGAAAAAACTAACCAAAAAGCATATGAAATCGCTAATAAATATAAAGAAGTAATGGTAGCTTTTGGGATTCATCCTTGTTCTGATTTTTCCCAAGAAACTCCCGAAAGCATCATCAAATACCTCAATCATCCGCAAACAGTTGCTATAGGAGAAATTGGCCTTGATCTTCATCACAGACAAGATAGATGGCTGTCAAAGTTTTTTCATCCATATATAACAATCATTTTTTGACGTCATTATCCAAGCTTTTGAAAAACATCATCTAATTTATTTTTATATGTTTAAGATTGAGATGAGCGTGAGTGTCTATTAACATTTTAGTATTCCTTTTTGATTAAAGCTGAACAA
>NZ_CP169277.1:188126-190487 GCF_041920595.1 Areca yellow leaf disease phytoplasma | reverse complement strand
CCTTTTACATTGGAATTGAGGAGTTGTTACTTATCCTCATGCCAAAGTTGCCTACGAAATTGCAAAAACTATTCTGATAAAATTTTATTAGAAACTGATTGTCCTTATTTAACTCCTTATCCGTTTCAAAAAATGAAACCAATGAGCCTTATCATATCAAAATTAATTGCCCAAAATTGCTCCAATTAGAAATATTTCTTTGCAATGTGTTGCTACTCAAACAAGCAATAAATGTAGCTAGGATATTTTTAAATAAAAATTCTTTTAATCTTTTTGGCATATCAAAAAAAAAATATTTGAAATATAGAATAATTCAAAAAAATCACACCCAAAAACATCCCTTATAATAAAAAACTCAGCTTATACGAAGTTGATTTTGCTTTTTCTTCTTCATCAGTTTACGAAAACTATTCACATCTAACCAAACTTCAGAAACAGTACTACTTACTTTGCTTAACTTTTCCTTCTAACACTTTTAATAACTTGTCCTGGTTGCAAAAAAAACTCAGGATTATCACGTGTCAATATGTAGAGTAAAATTAATAAGAACTTCATCATTTTTTGTTTACAATTATCAGTTCTTTACACAAACATTAGTAGCAAACCATTGTCTTTTTTGAACTACCATTTTGTTTTAAATATATAACTTTTACTTCTAAATAAAATTTTTTTAACGATTGCTTGTTGCATGCATTCCATTTTCTAACACTTCCTTTTACAATTTTTGTTTATAAAATCGTTACTTTTCAAGTTTAATTCATTACTTAAAAACTTAAAATAATGAAATTATCTCCTCCTAATATGATAAAATAATATTGAACTGTTTAATGTAGTTTTTTTATTTAACATTTCATTTACTATTATTATAGCAAATTATTATAAATTTTATTTTGATAAAAAAAATATTTGTAATAAATTTATCATTAATTTGTTCTAAATTATCTTTTTTGTTTCTATAATTATTTATCAACCAATCTTTTGATATCATTATTTGCCTCTTTATTTTATTTATTTTTGCCAAGACTTATTAATTGCAACTTGAAAATTATTTTGATAATGCTTTTTCTGAAATTTCTTTTAATTGCAAATGCTTTGAAATTTTAACTCAAAAAGGCTAGAAGATAATTATTATCAAAGTAATTTATTATGATGGATTATAATTTTTTCAACACTTCACAAAAGAAACAATCAAATTATGATTTAGCCCTATTTTTATTTTTTGCATCTATATTTCGATTTGGTAAAAATAAAATACTTTTTAATGAACCCCAAACTTAAAAACCTAAAACGTTTTATTTACCAACAAAACAATTTAATCTAAAAAAACAAAAAACAACATCAAATTTAAAAACAATACACAAAAAGAAAGGAGCTTTTTTATGATTAAAATAGCAATAGATGCCATGGGAGGCGATTTTGCCCCATTAGAAATTGTCAAAGGAACCTTGCTTGCCTTAAATAAAAATAAAAAAGAACTTCACGTCGTTTTATGTAATCAAAATTAATAACTCCACTTATGACCGGAAAAAACTGCTTTTTTGCTTAACCAAATCATATCAACCTTTTTATATTTTTAAAGATGTGACAAAAATATAAATTCAGTGCTTCCTCCCAACATGCTATTTTTGGAAACATCGCTCAAGATCACATAGGGTTCAGGTAGTTTCGGCAGGCACTATAAATTTGGTATTAACAAGTCATCTTGTTCTTAAAAATAAAATTGCTGTTTGATAAATAATTTAGTTGTTAAGAGTTTTTAATAAGTGGAGTTATTAATTTTTGATTGCCATATAAAACGACGTGAAGTTCTTTATTTTTATTTAAAATAAAGCAAGTTTCGCTGACAATTTCTAATGGGGCAAAATCGCCTCCCATGGCATCTATTGCCTATTTTAATCATAAAAAAAGCTCCTTTCTTTTGTGTATTGTTTTGAAATTTGATGTTGTTTTTTGTTTTTAGATTAAATTGTTTTGTTAATTAAAATAAAACGTTTTAGGTTTTTAGGTTGAGGTTCATTAAAAAGTATTTTATTTTTACCAAATCAGAATATAGATGCAAAAAATAAAATAGGGCTAAATCATAATTTGATTGTTTCTTTGTGAAGTGTTGAAATTATAATCCATCATAAACAATTAACTTTGATAATAATTATCTTCTAGCCTTTTTGAGTTAAAATTTCAAAGCATTTACGAATTAAAAAGAGGAGAATTTCAGAAAAAGCATTATCAAAATAATTTTCAAGTTGCAATTAATATTAAGTCTTGGCAAAAATAAATAAAATAAAGAGGCAAATAATGATATCAAAAAGATTGGTTGATAAATAATTATAGAAACAAAGATAATTTAACGAGAAATACATG
>NZ_CP169277.1:186719-188026 GCF_041920595.1 Areca yellow leaf disease phytoplasma | reverse complement strand
TATTGAGCCATTACCAGCAGTTATTTTATAATCAAGAAATAATTTATAAAGATACGTCACAAGCGACTATGTTCCATAATGATTTGTTGCTCTGAATAAATCGTAGAATGTGCTTTCAGAAATTACTGAGTTGTGCCATCCTTTGTTTGTTGTTATGGCATCCCGAAGTTTTGTCAATATTGTTCATTAACTTATTTGGGTTTGTTGAAGCGTCTTTGTTAAATCAAAATAAATAATTTATAAATGAAAATCCACGCAAAGCGTAGTTTGTTATATTCGTAATAAAACCTTTACGAAAATTTTGACGGTTAAATTATTGGCCTTTTTCTGAGCGGGTATTATCGTTTTAAATACTCTTTATATTTGAAAAATTGTAATATCTCGTTTATTATCGTTTTTTAAATAATCATAAGCATCGTCTTTGCTTTAATAATTTTTAGAGGCTCATTGTTAATTGATTTTTATAATATTCAATTACGTGTTTATTTACTGCTTCTAAATTAGTTTAATGTCAAGTTTGAATTAACATTGCCTTTATTTTCTTTAATCCTATTAACTGGCTTTCTCCTAAAAGTTTCAGCAAAACAAGCAGCTCAAAAATTTGTATAATTCAGTTGAAAAGTTAATAAAAGAAGAAAATAAAGGCAATGTTAATTCCAAACTTGCCAGCATTAAAACTAATTTAGAAGCAGTAAATAAATGTCGCAATTGAATATTATAAAGAATCACCTAACAATGAATACGGCGAAAAAAGACCTATACGAAAAATTGTTAAAGCAAAAGACGATGCTTATGATTATTTAAAAAAAATGATAATAAGGTAGATGATACAATTTTTTCAAATATAAAAAATTATTTAAAACATAATATTAAAAACTCGTGAAGAAAAGTTAATACCTAACTAAATAAAAACCCTTAATAAGGGTTTTTATTACAGATATAATAAAAAAACTACCTTTTAAGGTAGTTTTTTCATTTATAAATTATTTATTTTTTTGATTTAATAAAGACGCTTCAACAAACCCTTAAAATGTGTTGATAAAAATAAAAATGGTCTTGACAAAAAACTCAGGATGAAATTGTACTGCAATAAACCAATGATGGCTTAACTCAATAATTTCACAAAGTTTTGTTCTTGATTTATTCCAGAAACAAATAAAATCATTATTTTTTTCAAATAAAGCAACATAATGAGGATCTATCTCAAAACGATGACGATGTCTTTCATAAATTATTTCTGATTATAAATAGCTTTGCTTTTGGTGTTGGCTTTAAGAAGTAGCCACGTAAATCAGAACGAAGTACAA
>NZ_CP169277.1:183335-186619 GCF_041920595.1 Areca yellow leaf disease phytoplasma | reverse complement strand
CATGTATTGCTAAAATACGTTCTTACAAAGCAAGTTTACCCACAGCTCTTATTCTAACGAACAAAACCCACCCCAAGAAGACAACGAAAAGACTTGAATTTTAGGAGATGCCATCGTAAAAGCTACTATGGCTGACTATCTTTATTCCCAATCCAAAGAAGACGAAGGCATTATGACTAAAAGAGCTTCCAAGCGGTGTGAAAGGTCACTTACCATCTACGCTCAAAACATTGAATTGCAAAATTATCTTCTTTTAGGCAAAGGCGAAAAAACAAAGATTTTAATGCTAAAAGTATTATGGCAGATACTTTTGAAGCCTTATTTGGTGCTATTTATCTTGATTTAGGATATTTGACAGCCAAAAAAGTTTTTCATAATATTGTCTTACCTCACTTAGCCAAAACTATCTATATTATTGATTTTAAAACTCAATTACAAGAAATAGTTCAGTCAGAAAAAAAACTATATCCAATATAAAATAGTCCAAGAGCAAGGGCCTGCTCATTCTAAAAATTTTGTAGCAGAAGTTTATTTAGAAAAAAATCTTTTAGGAACAGGTGAAGGCAGCACTAAAAAGCCGCTGAGCAAAAGCAGCCCAACAAGCATTATCCAGTTGCCAAAACCAGTTCACCTAACAACGCGTAACACGCGCGCGCGTCAACAAAGGCGGAAAAGAAAAGGAGCTTCAATAATAATATGGTTATGTTTCAAAAACTTACGAAGATGGTTTTTACAAGTAGAAAAAATGTTAATTCAAGAATACCTGCACCAGGGATTAACCTACCCTGAACCAACTATTTTGTTATTCTTACTAGATTTTTCCAAAAAACGTGTCTTTCGTCCAACGCCTTAGCCAAAAAGCAGAATCACTAAAAAAGAAGTAGAACATATTTTGTATCAATTAATGTCAAAGGTTTTTTTGACCTTTCCAGAAACTAAAAACCATAAAATTATTGAAGTTTTTTCACTACACCCACTTTTGCCAAGCTAGAAAAAATCTATCAAGACCAAATTCGCGAATCCAAACGCCAAAACCAACTTACCTTAATCCAACAAACTATTGAATATTTAGAATACAACAAAGGACAAACTCTCTTACATCTAACGAATTAGACTTAGTTAGAAATTGGTATCAAGACCAAGAATTTAGCCATGAAGAAATTAAAAACACAATTGAAGAAGCTCTTTGTGTTAAAAAAACCCTTCTGTTTTTTAAGTATATCAATACTTCTGTTTGGCAAAAAGAAATTTTTGACAGTTATACCCGATGAAAAAGCAGACAAAGCCTTAGCAAAACTTTTAAAAAAATAAAAATAACAATCAAAGTTTGGGCAAACAAAAAGTAAAGCTTACTCTTTTTTATGTTTTATAATTACTTATGTAATTATTTTGTTAGTATTTCAATTATTTTATTTATGAAAAATAACCTAGTAAAGGAATTAAAAGATGAAATTTTTAGCAACTAAACGAGGAAAAATCATTACTGGCATTATTTTTATTACTGTTACTCTTTATGTAGGTTTAGGTTTTTATATTTCTTTTAATCCTATTAACTGGCTTTCTCCTAAAAAAGTTTGGGCAAAACAAGCAGCTCAAAATTTGTATAATTCAGTTGAAAAGTTAACAAAAGAAGAAAATAAAGGCAATGTTAATTCCAAACTTGCCAGCATTAAAACTAATTTAGAAGCAGTAAATAAACACGTAATTGAATATTATAAAGAATCAATTAACAATGAATACGAAGTAGTAAAGACCTATACGAAAAAAATTGTTAAAGCAAAAGACGATGCTTATGATTATTTAAAAAAAACGATAATAAGGCAGATGATACAATTTTTTCAAATATAAAAAATTATTTAAAAACGATAATGCCAAAAACTCCAAGAAAAAGTTAATAAATACCAAATAAAAAAACCCTTAATAAGGGTTTTATTACAGATATAACAAAAAACTACCTTTTAAGGTAGTTTTTTCATTTATAAATTATTTCATTTTTGATTTAATAAAGACGCTTCAACAAACCCTTTAAATAAAGGATGTGGTTTAAATGGTCTTGACAAAAACTCAGGATGAAATTGTACTGCAATAAACCAAGGATGGCTTTTTAACTCAATAATTTCACAAAGCTTTTGTTCTTGATTTATTCCAGAAACAACAAAATCATTATTTTTTTCAAATAAAGCAACATAATGATTCATCTCAAAACGATGACGATGTCTTTCATAAATTATTTCTTGATTATAAATAGCTTTGCTTTTGGTGTTGGCTTTAAGATGGCACGGATAAGAACCTAATCGCAGGGTTCCTCCTAAATTGCTTTCAACTATTTTTAAGTAATTACAGGATGCGGCGTCTTTCGTCAACTTCCAAAGAATTCACCTTGTAAATGTAATTTTGTGCGGGCATATTCAATAACTGCTAACTGCATACCTAGACAAATCCCAAAGAAAGGAATATTGTTAGTTCTTGCATAATTAATGGCTAAAATTTTGCCTTCAATAGCGCGATTGCCAAAACCGCTAAGGAACTAAAATACCATCATAGTCTTCAAGCAAAGAAGAAATATTGTCTGGCGTTACTTTTTTCAGCATCTATCCATTTAATTTCCAGTTTACAATTATATTGATAAGAAGCATGTTTAAGAGCTTCTATGATTGATAAATAAGCATCATGTAAAACAATGTATTTACCCACTAGAGCAATGACTACTTTTTTTTCTAAATTTTGGATGCGTGTAATTAGTTGTTGCCAGGCTTGCAAATCGGCGTTTGAAGAGAGAGAGAGAGAGAAGTGCGTAGTTTTAAATGTTGTAAAATAAAATCATCGATTCCTTGATAATGCAAGTTAAAGAATCATTTGATATAAAATATCAACATCTAAGGCTTCAAAAAATAACTTGTGGATTGATGTCACATAAAGCAGCAATTTTATTTTTGGTTGGTTGGTTGATAGGAACTTCACTACGTAAGACCAAAATTTGAGGTTGTATTCCTAAAGCGCGGCGGCGGCACGCCCTTTTGGCCTTCTTGGTTGTGTTGGGTAGGTTTGTTTTGATTTCTTCAGGCTTTTTTTAAATAAGGAACTAAAGTGGTATGAAGATACAAAACATTGCGATAACCAAAATCAAAGCGCACTTGTCTGATGGCTTCTAAAAAGGCTGATGATTCGATAATGCTCCCTACGGTGCCTCGAATTTCTACAATAACAACATCTGATTTGTGAAGAAAGAGCAGCATCAATTAGTTTTTGTTTGATTTCTTCAGTGATGTGTGGAAACAGCCGTA
>NZ_CP169277.1:182575-183235 GCF_041920595.1 Areca yellow leaf disease phytoplasma | reverse complement strand
TACGTATTGCTATCTGACGGTAGAAAAAGAGCAGCATCACCTGGTTTTGTGTTTGATTTCCTTCAGCAGATGTGTGGAATAACTCTGAACGGTTTTACCTAAGTATTTTGCCTTCTGCGTTCTTTATTGATCACACTTTGATAATTGCCTGCAGTGACATTTTGACTTTGCTCATGTTTTCATCTAAAAATCTTTCATAATGACCCAAATCAAGATCGGTTTCAGCGCCATCATCAGTGACAAAGACCTCACCGTGTTGATAAGGGCTAATTGTTCCAGGATCAATATTAATATATGATTCAGTTTTTGGAATACTTACTTTAAGACCTCTATTTTTAAAAAATTTGTCCAATAGAAGCAGCAGTGATGCCTTTTCCTAGGCTTGAAACGACTCCTCCAGTAATAAAAATAAATTTGGTTTTTAAATCTTATTATTCAAGTTTTTTGTACTTCCGCTTTCTTTATGATTGGCTTGTGTGGTGCAATTGGAGTTTTGATTTGATTTTGGTTGGGGTGTAATGGGTTCAGAGAAGGATTGCAGGCGATTGGATGGGGCTTTGTAGGAGTTATTTTTTACCAATAACAGTTAAAATAGGGATTTGGGTTTCATATCTTTTTGGGTGTGTTCTAAAATACGAGGATCAAATGAAAGCAATACGC
>NZ_CP169277.1:179613-182475 GCF_041920595.1 Areca yellow leaf disease phytoplasma | reverse complement strand
TCTATTTGAACTATTTGCAAAATTTTTGGTTTGTAGATACTATATTCGCGAGTGTTTGTTTTAAACCCATCAAACTTCTCAAAAAGGCAATGGGATTTACTGTATGTAATTTTCCTTTGATTTTGCCAAGGAATCATTTGAAAAAAACCTTCGTCTAAAGAAGACCAACGGTGATAATCGCGAGGTTCTAAGCGGAAAATAAGCAAATAGCTTCCTCGTATTCTTGAGCTAATGTGGGATTTTGCAACAAATCAACTAAACTGTAATTGGTTTCTTTGATGCAATAGAGTCTTTTTGGTTATAGGATAAATGCTTAATTTGGATTCACAAGGACTGATAAAAGCAAAAGTTGTCTTGAGGAATAGCAAGTTCTTTGTATTTTCTTGTAAAAAAATCATTATAGAAACTAAATTTTTTGTTTTTCAAAATAAGTTTAAATCAATTTGGTGTTGTTCGATGATTTTCAAAGAAAGCGTATTGGTGATGACCCAAGGAGAATAAAATACAGATTAACTAACCAAGAAATAGGGGTTTAGTGATCAAAGAAATTTTGAGAAGGCATCTTTTCCAAAAAGTTTTTTTCTAAGTTTGTGTATAAAAATTTTTGCAGGCGACTTGCTGGGTCTTGACAAATAATTTTTCTTCTAAATTAACTATTTTCTTTCATATTGTAAATCGCTCTCACTTTGAAATATGCCATTGGTAACAAATATTTTAATAAGATTTTAAGCAACATAAATAGGATAAAATTTAGTGCTAATAATAAAATAATTGTTATTGTAGTTTTGGCTTTGGCTTGGGGAAATGGATTTTTTTAAAAGAAATAAAAAAAAGCAACATGCAGGCAAATGAAACCAAAAAAAAAGTAGGTCTTTGTTCGATAAATCCTAAACTTTTGAAATCCCAAGTTTTTGCGTGTGCAAAAATAACTTAGCTAAAAAATAAAAAAGGAAATAAAATAGCAGTTACAGTTACGGGCAAACCTGTAAAATAAGAAGGGCTTTGAGATTCGTATTTTTGGGTTTCAGCTAAAACATTATAATAAGCAAGTCTAATTAAGGCTGCCAAAAGATAAAAGCCCCAAACTAGCCAAACAAGTGCAAATAGCCAAAAATCTTCTTTTAGGGTTGAAGTTTCACCTTTGAAACTCAAAGAATAATTAATAAAATAGGAAGGACGCCAAAGCTTATTATATCGGCTAAAGAATCAATTTGAATGCCATAGCTTTTTCTGTATGACTGCGATTTTTTTGATTCGGCTTACCACACCATCAAACATATCACAAACGCCTGATATTAATAGGCAGATTAAAGCAGAAGTGTATTTGCCACAAGCACCAAAGCCAATGCCACAAAAACTACTCATTAAATTTAGGTAAGTTAAATAAGTTGTATAATTGTAAAAACCTAAAAACATATTATTTAACCTCGTTTTACTAATGTTTTTTTTCTTAAACCATTTTTTGGTTGTTTAGAGTTGGGGAAATAAAGGGAAAAATCCCTTATCCATCAAAGAATAAAAGGATATTAATGAACTTAAAAAACTTGATAATTATTGATTGGTTGTTTGTAAATGCAAATTGTAAAGTAGTAATTATTTTGCATAAAGATGTTCGCATTCTTTCTTCTAATGGATTCATAATCATCTTTATACCTTTCTAAAACAATATCATCTTCAATTTTGTCATCGTCTTTGTTTTTGTTCTTCTGAAGGTTCGTCTTCTAAATCAAGCAAATCATCTTGTAGAGGTTCAGTTTGATCATGCCTTTGTCAGGAAAGGAAATCCTCAAAATTCATTCTTGTAAATTGGTATCTTCGTTCAGAGGTTCGTCGTTTGAAATTTTAGTTTTTTCAAAAAATCTTTATCCCAAAAAAGTTTATTATTTTCTTTAATAATTAATTGATTGTCTTCACAAAAAACAAATTTTCCGCTCAAAGCGATGTCTAAATAAAGCTGATTAGCTACATTGGGGTTGTTATTTGGGATTTGGTGTTTTTGCAATGTTTGTTTTAATAAATCATAGACTGAAACAGGATTGTGATGTTTTTTCATAATGTCATAAGCAGTTTCCAAAAGTGATTTTGGAGTTTTGGTTTTTTTCATAAAATACCTCCTTCTTTTTAATGTAATAATGTTTGGGATTTGGAAAATAATGATAAGTGATAAAATAAAAAGAAAGGAAAGGGAAAAGGGCTAAATAAAAATAAAGAAATGCAAAATATGGGGGTAAAAATTTTAGAATTCTATCAAATATCCAGATGCCTTTTGCATGAGTTCTTTGGATTTTCTTTCTAACTTTTTTAAAGCAGCATTAAAAGCCAACAAAACGCTTTCTTGGAGAATTGCTTTGCTGCTGAATTTGAGAAATAATATAACATCTACGACTTGTTTGGTGCCTTGTAAAACATTCTACATCCCCTGCTTTGCCAATAAATTCTTGTAATTCTAATTGTTGTTGGGCGTTTTCAATTGCTTCTTGCATTTTTTTTTAATTTTTCAAACATGATAGATTGTGTTTTCATAATTTTTTGCTCCTAGTTAATTATTTCTACTATATCTTTACCAAAAAATCATAAGCTAGTTGGATAATAGCAGGCTTGGCTGGTTGGGTCGCTTTGATTTGATATAAGTCAAGATCAAAATTGCAAGTAGCTGTGAATTTTGCAATTGATGCCTGGTTTGGATTAGGATGATTTTTGTTGTAAAAAGTTTCTAAGGCTTGACAATCTTGTTTTTAAAAAGCAATGTAGTTCGTAATTGCAAAAGAAATGTTATTCAAAAATTTCTAAAGCTTTTTGTTTGATGTTTTTTGTAAAACAAGTTCAAAGGCATCTTCATCTTCAAAAACTAAAATCATTTGT
>NZ_CP169277.1:178678-179513 GCF_041920595.1 Areca yellow leaf disease phytoplasma | reverse complement strand
ACTTGTTGGTTCATAATTTTCTTTGGCATTTGTTTTCATCTAATGCAAGTGATGCTGAGCTCATTATTGTAAATATTTGTTTTATTTGTTACAAATTGTTGGGTTTCTTGTAAATTGGCTTGAAATTGAAAAAGAATGTAGAGAGCATATTTGGCAAAAAGGCAATTTCTACCAAAGATTTTTTTTGATCTGGCGCTTTTTGAGGTCTTGTTGTAATTTAATTAAGATTCTTAAAAAATGATCAATAATAGTTTGTTTCTTCAAGCAATAATATTTTTTGGTCTTGGGAAAGTGGCGATGTTTTTGAATCTTTTTTATTTTTGCATTCCAAATTAAATAATCTTTGATAGCATCAATTAAATCTAAAAATTAAAAAGAAACGATAAAGCGGCTCGAATCAATTGCTTTTAGGTAAAAAGTTGCAATGATTTGATCGCTTCTTTTTTTAGTAGATTTGGAACAATTTTTGATAATGCTGGCAGACACCGTACCTTTAATATTTGCAACATCTTTCTGAAGTAATCAAATTATTTTGATAAGCGCTTACCTGATCTAACAAACTAAGAGCGTTTCTGCATTCCACCTTCCGAATGGCAAGCAATGCTTTTGATGGCATCTTCAGTGATAAACATATTTTCCAAAGCAGCAACTTTGGTTAATTGTGCAAGTGATGTTTTTGAGGTTCAAATTTTCCAAAGGCAAAACTTTGGGCGCGAGAAAAAATGGTGTCAGGGGATTTTATAAATTTCGGTAGTAATCAAGATGAAAACTACATGTTCGGGCGGTTCTTCTAAAATTTTTAACAAGCAATACGTAACTGAATCAAAGTACATGA
>NZ_CP169277.1:177451-178578 GCF_041920595.1 Areca yellow leaf disease phytoplasma | reverse complement strand
TAAAGCCAGGGTCTTATTTTCTGTATAAAACTAAATAAGACACTAAAAACTCCTTGATTAAATGAGTCTAAACCACAACAATACATCTAGATAAATTAGAACATAAATAATTTTTTATATACAAAAAAATCTCCTAAATATTATAACATATTATTAGATGAAAATAGAAGTTTATTTTGTAAATTGGCAAATGAATTATTTGTTTATTGTAATTAAAAATATTGATCTATTCTATGGTTAGAATACGATTAGATTGAATTAACTTTACATTTATTATTTTTGTATTTTTTTCCCTTTGCGTCATATTAAATAAAAGTTCCATCTTTCAATTCTTT
The DNA here is from genome assembly GCF_041920595.1 of Areca yellow leaf disease phytoplasma. Taxonomy (NCBI): domain Bacteria; kingdom Bacillati; phylum Mycoplasmatota; class Mollicutes; order Acholeplasmatales; family Acholeplasmataceae; genus Candidatus Phytoplasma; species Areca yellow leaf disease phytoplasma. Next base: position 178,243 of record NZ_CP169277.1, on the reverse strand, counting down.
TTTATTCATTTTGTCATTCTTTTTATAAAATTCTATTTGCCCATTTTTGCGGTTTATTTTTCTATTGTCTCGCATTTTCTGAAAAATACTTTGTCGCCATTTTTATTTTCTATATCGCCATTTTTGCTCCAAAATATTTTTCACCATTTTTGAGTATATATTTTTTCTATTTCTTTTGGTTTTGTTAAAAACAATATACTCGATAACTGATTAAATTATAAAAAGCTATTTGTCTATAAATAAAATAATTAACATAATAAATAATAATCTAAAATAAACTAAATTGCTTATGACTTTATTATAACCCAAAAAATATCAAAATAATAATTTATAATCGTTTTAAAATAAAATTAATTCCCACCCATAAAGAAAAATAAAAGCCAAAAAAGACATAAAAAGTGGTTAAAATAACGAATTATATTTTTTTTGATAAAATATAGTTAATAACGTTTATCAAGCGACGTTTAAATATTAAATATAAATCAACGACCCAATATACAAAAAGACAAATTATCTAATTATTTTTTTTCATTTTAAATATTTTCTAAAATAGTTAATGAGAGTTGAGAATTAACAAATATGTGTTTAAATAATAAAAACAAAAAAATAAAAAAGGAAGAGGCGATATTAAGAAAAAGCATTATTAAATAAATTAAAAAATGGGTTATGCAGAAGTTAGCATCAGAAACACAAGAAAAATTAGAGGATAATTTTAAAAGACAATTTATAGAATATAACAGTAGGTGGAAGGATCCTGACAATTCTTTTCAAGAGAAGGGGAAGGAGGAGTAA
>NZ_CP169277.1:168793-177351 GCF_041920595.1 Areca yellow leaf disease phytoplasma | reverse complement strand
CATATTGCTGCCATAGAAGATTTGACAAAGAAGCGAATTTTAGGTTCAATCAAAGCTTAAATAATAATAAGACACGTGAAAACTATGCTATCTCAACAATTAAAAGGTGAAATCACAGAACTTATCAGAGGCCTACAAACTACTTACTTCCAGAGAGGTTTTTCGGAAAGAAAAACAAGTAAGCGATATTCCTTTTGAAGAAAGAAACAACAACAATCTATCAAAGCTAAAAAAACGGAACGAAGTGCAAATACAACAAATAGAAAAAAGAGATTGAATTATTTTTCAGAGAAATTCTAAATGAAAGAAAAGAAATAGCAATTAAAGATATAATACAAGAAATAACAAAAACAAATAAAGATAGCTTCCCTTATGATATTTGTAGTCTAGATTGTAAAAAAGGTTTGATTTTAAGAGATAATAACAAACAATTTAAAAAAAACATTAAAAAATTATAGAATAGCATATCCCAACAATATTGTTATGAACAAAGAGATTTCTTAAAACATAAATCAATTGCTTATAATATTTATAATAAACCAGTATTGATTTCTAATATTTATTCAGTTTTTGAAGTTAAAGAGGGGTTTGATGCGAAGATTTTATATTGAATTTTTTAAAAAATCTCAAGTTCATAAAAAATTAAAGGTTATTGGAAAACAAGGAGTTAATATCGAAATTGATAAAAATGTTTTTTATCAACTAACTTTTAAATTACCCGCTTTAAAAGAACAAAAACAAAATAAATATTTTTTCAATAATTTATCTAAATTATTGAATGATATTGAAAATATTTCCATAGAAATACGCCAACTAAAGAAAAACAAGAATATTATTATTTATTATAATTAAATAATTTATTCCTTACTTTTGCTCTTTTATTCTCCATTTTTAAAATAAAAAGACATTCATTTAATGAATGTCTTTTGTTAATAAATTGATATATGCTTAATGCAAATCTAAATTTAATATAAACCCTAACCCACTTTCCGCAACTTCCAACTGTTAAAAATGGAAAAATATTTTCAAAATGCTAGTATATATAATAGAGTGTTTGATTAAAATATATGAAGGATATGATATTGACAGCGATATTTAGAAGTCTATTTTTTCAAAATCCTAAATTATATTTCTAATCATAAATAAAATACAGATAAATTAACTAATAATAAAAATTGGAACCCAAAACTAAGATTCCCAAACAAATTTTTTTCACAAACAAAACCACCCAAAAGCCCAAACCCCAAATAAACCAAATAAAAAGAAAAAGGACTTTATAAAATGCAAAAACAATCAAATTTCATCAAAACCATCATTCAAAAAGACCTCCAAAGCGGAAAATGCAGCCAAATCATTACACGTTTCGCCCCGAAACCCCAATGGTTTTTTATGTATTTTTGTAATAATGCCAGAGCCATCATTATTAATTTTGAATTGGCACATTTTTTTGAAGGCAAAACCCTTTTACGTTATGATGACACCAACCCTTCCAAAGAAAAAACAATTTATGTTAATGCCATCCTCAATGACATCAAATGGCTGGGATACACTCCTTACAAAAATCACTTTTGCCTCAGATTATTTCCCTCAAATGTATCAAATGGCACTTTTTTTAATCAAACAAGGAAAAGCCTATGTTGATGACCAAACCGCTGAACAAATTGCCCAAAGTCGCGGTAATTTAACCCAAAAGGTACCAATTCTCCTTATCGCAATTTGTAGTATTGAAGAAAATATCTTGGGTTATTTGAACAAATGAAAAAAAGGAAATTTTGTAGAAGGTAGCAAAGCTTTGCGTGCCAAAATTGATATGCAAAGCCCTAACCTTAATTTGAGAGACCCTTATTTTGTACCGTATTCTTTCTGCTTTTACTTTAAAACAAAAACATTGGCATATTTTCCTACCTATGATTACGCTCATTCATTGAAGATTCCTTGAAAACATCACACATTCTTTGTGTTCTTTGGAATTGAAGACCACAGACCTTTATATGATTGAATAATCAAAGAAACAAAAGCCAAACATAATCCACGCCAAATTGAATTTGGAAGACTTAATCTTACCCAAACTTTTATGAGTAAAAGACATCTTAATAATTTGGTAGAAAAAACTTAGTAACAGGTTGGGATGACCCTAGAATGCCAACTTTATCAGGCATCCGCAAAAAAGGCTACACTTGAAGCTATCAAAAATTTTGTCCTTGAAACAGGCTTATCCAAAGTAAATTCACAAGTTAAACAAGAAATGTTAGAATCTTTGTAAGAGGTGACCTTAAGGAAAATCCTTGCCTCGCATGGCAGTTATAAACCCCCCCTCAAACTTACTATTACTAACTTTCCTGAAAACCAAATAGAAGCTCTCAAAGCTCCTTGGACTAATAATTTTCATACTTGTAAATGTTGCAATACATCTCAAACCCAAGGAAAACCCCAGAACAAAATCAAGAACAAAAAAAGGAAAAGAACAAACCCAAGAAAGAGAAATTTTTTTTTCCCGCCATCTCTACATTGAAAAAGACGATTTTGCACTACAAAAACCAGATAAAAATTATAAAAGATTAACTTTAGGCGAAGAAGTAAGATTATTTCATGCTTATTTTGTTAAAGCTTACGATGTTGTCAAAACAACAAAGGAGAAATAACAGAAATTCTTGCAACATACGACCTCAAACCAAAAGCGGCAGCGGCTTTAAAGATAGAAAACCAAACGGAACTATTCATTTTGTAGAAGCAAAGACTGCTTGCAAAAGCCACTTTTAATTTTTTGCTCCACTACTTTTGGTAACAAATGGCGTAATTTCAACGATAAATCCTGGCATATCAAAAAAGGTTTTGTAGAATCAAGTTTACAAAAAGATGTTGTTGCAAAAACCATTTTCAATTTCTAAGACAAGGTTATTTTGCAGCAGACAAAATCACAAAGACACAAATGGAAAAACGCAAGAAATTAATTTCAATGAAGTAGCAAGCTTAAAATCAAATCATCAAAAATAAATTTGTTCTACTAAAAAAATAAAAACTAATAAATCCCATCAAATCACCCAACCAAAAAACACTCCCAGAAAAAACACCACAAAACAAAAAGGATAAACAACGAAATAAAAGGTATAAAATGTTTTCCAATAAAACCAATTTTTAGAAAAATTAAATAAAACCCAACTTGCAGCAGTCACAAGCAATGCTAAATCTTTTTTATCTAGCAGCAGGAGCAGGCACTGGTAAAAACCACCACTTTAACTGCTAAAATTGCTTATTTAATCGAACAAAAAACTTACCAAGCAACCAAATTTTAGCCCTTACTTTCACCAACAAAGCTGCCAAACAAATGCAAGAAAAACTTGCCAAAATGATTGGTCAAGAAAAAACAAAGGCATTACTATTTGCACTTTTCTAATTTTGGGAAACCAAATTTTGAGAAAATTTATCCCCTTTTTACCATTTTCATATCGCACCAATTTTAAAATTTTAGATGACAAAGACTGCAAAAAAATCATCATCAAAGACATTTTAAAAGAAATGAATAGCAATACGTAACTGGAACGAAGCAAGGTTGATGTGGAGGGCTCATAGGGCGAGCCCTCCGTCTGAGGTCAGCTCCTGGCTGGGGTCATGCTCATGCTTTCCAAGGTGAGCCCTCCATTCAGGTTTGCTCCCAGCCGGGGTCATGTTCATAGGGTGTGCCCTCTATTTAAGGTTAACTCCTGACTGGGGTCATGCTCATGCATGCCAAGGCAAGCCCTCTATTCGAGGTCAGCTCCTAATCGGCGTCATTCTCAGAGGGAGAGCCCTCCGTTTAAGGTCAGCTCCTGATCGGGGTTGTGCTCATGCGTACCAAGGTGATCCCTTCCATCTGAGGTCAGCTCCCGACCGGGGTCATGCTCATGCATGCCAAGGCAAGCCCTCCATTCGAGGTCAGCTCCTAACCAGGATCATGCTCATAGGGCAAGCCCTCCATTTGAGGTCAGCTCCCAGTCGGGTCATGCTCATGCATGCCAAGATGAGCCCTCCATCCGAGGTCAGTCTCACGGATCGTGCTCAAGGGCGAGCCTCCATCTGAGGTCAGCTCCTGGGCCAGGTCATGCTCTATGTATCGCGGGCGGCCTCGTATCTGTGGTCAGGCACCCAGCCGGGGTCATGCTCATGCATCCAAGGGTGGCCCCCTGCATCCGGGGTTGGGCACCCAGCCGGGGTCATGCTCATGCTCTCCGAAGGTGGCCCCCCACATCCAGGGTCGAGCACCCATCTGAGGTTGTGCTCATGCGCCAAAGCCGGTGCGCACTGGACAGCTCTCCCTCTCTCTACTCCCATCGAGTCTCGTAGGCCCCTGCCGCAGCGTAAAGAGGGAGAACCAGTAGAGGTACAAACTATGACGTGGAAGCTTCCAGCTACCTGCAACCCCTGAATGGCACATGCCCTCGCTGTACCTCCCGAAACCCTTACGCCGCGCCACCTGCATGTCCTGCGCAATGCATGCCCTACTAGGCTTCACATCCTGTGGTGCACCACCACGTCAACAACCATGCAATCGAGGGCACTGATCCTCATGACACGGAACCTGTGTTGAGTCTTAGGTGGTGCATCCAAGATTCCAGGATGACGCCAAGGTTTAGGTTGGTCCAGTTTATCATGGTCATACATGATGTATCTAGGGCTAGGAGTGAGTCCGGGATGAGTCCTAGATGTTAGACTGAGTTTTGGTCAGTCTGGGCATTGTGAGTCACTTCAGTTCGTCGTAGTCGACGACCTGCTGGGTCTTCGCATGGATGCAGGAGTATTTTGCTGAGAGTCGCCCTCGGTTCCACATAATAGGTAACACAGTCTCGATGAGTCAACTCGAGGGGTTCGAGCTGACTCATCCAGAGTGCTCTCTATAGCATGGAGTCGACTCGAGGGGATCGAGCCAACTCGGATGATGGGATCTTTTGAATCACGTGTTGCTGCACCAGGAAAGTTCTGGAGGGCTAGGTCTTTTATGATCTAGGTATATATATATGTAAGTTGGGATGGTTATGAGTGAGGACAAGAGAGAGAAGGTCATTTGTAATAGTCCAAGGAAACAATCGAAATCAAGAAACCCCTCCATTTCTTCCAGATCTCATTCTTCCTCCTTTCCCTCTTCTTCACTTCTTGATCAATCCAAGGGATCAATTGATCTTCGTTTGACCTGTATCCTACCGTGATCCTTATGGATCGCTGGCAGAGGGTCTTTCACGCACCTGGATCACTTTTGCTGGGTGTGGATTCACCGGATCATCTCCATCAATTTGGTATCAGAGCGAGGTTGCATGAAGAAGGGAAGATCTCTACATCCAAGAAGTGCTAGAAGGTAAGATCTAGTACATATTGATTCTACTTGATTGTGGTAATGGCGTCAAGCAGTTTCAAGGTGGATTTCGAGAAGTATGATGGCAAGGGAATTTTACTCTATGGCAACAAAGGATAAAAGACGCTAGTTCAACAGAGGATCTACAAGGTCTTGGTTAGAGAGACCGAAAAGATCAATGTTGAGGATTGGGAAGAGTTAGAAGAGATCATATTCAGCACCATCAAGATATGTTTGGACAAATCAAGTTTTGCCAAAGGTCTGTACCGAGACTACGACAAAGGGTCTCTAGCTGAGATTGAGAACACATATATGGGCAAGAATATGATAAACAAGCTATGGTTGAAGAAGCAGTTGTATAGTTTGAGAATGCCTGAAGGAGGAGACCTCGTTGCTCACATTCAGAGGTTCAACCAGGTATGTTCTGAGGTGATGAGTCTGGATGTGAAAATTGATGAGGAGGATCGGGCATTGTTGCTATTGTGTTCGCTCCCGGGATCATATGATGGTCTAATAACAACCTTGGTGTATGGAAAGAAATCCTGATCTATGAAGAGGTTGTTGAGTGCAGGAATCAAATGAGCAAAGGAAGAAGATTGCAAAGGAACTCCTAACTCGGAGGTTCTTGCTATGAATGAAAGGCAAGGAAGACCAAAGGAAAGGGTTAGGGAAAATCAAAGATAGATCACAGTCTCAAGGTAGTAAGAAGGGTTTGAAGTGTTTCAAATGTCATCAGTTTGGTCACTTCAAAAGGAATTTCCCTCTTTGGAAGACTAAAGTGGAAGGCCAACACTAGTGGTGCTAGTGTATCTGAAGGCAGTAGAGAAGATGTACTGATAGCTTTAGATGGATCGGTTGATTGGGATAATACTTGGATGTTGGATTCAGCATGCTCTCATCATTATACCTCACATCGGGAGTGGTTTGATACCTATGAAAGGTCTGATGGAGGTAGTGTAAGCCTTGGTGATGATCACCCTTGTCTGGTGGCTGGAGTTGGCACCATTAGGGTGAGAATGTATGATGGAGTGATAAGGACTCTGTCAAATGTCAAACATGTACCAGAATTGAAAAAAAATTTGATTTCTTTGGGCTACTTGGAAGAGCAGGGTTATGCCTTCAGTTGCCGGGCTGGTAGTGGATGTTTGAGGATAACCAAGGGAGCTTTGGTGGTGATGAGAGGAAGAAGACTGAGCAATAATCTGTATAAGATGGAAGGCTCAGTGGTGAATGATAGTGCAGAGGTGCTTGCAGCAGCACAAGAGGAGAAGCTTTCCTAACAGTTATGGCACTATCGAATGGGTCACTTGAGTGACCGAGGGCTTACTGAATTAAGCAGAAGAGGAAACCTTCCAGCACTGAAGAAGGATGGAAATGACCTATGTGAGCCCTGCATTTATGGCAAACAGCATAGGGTAAAGTTTGCTAGTGGTACCAAGCAGAGTGAGGATGTTTTAGAACTAATTCACTCGGATGTATGGGGACCAGCACCTGTTTTATCCAGGGGTGGAGCAAGGTATTTTGTTACCTTCATTGATGACTTCTCTAGAAAATTGTGGGTGTATCTGATGAGAAGAAAATTTAGAGATTGCTCCTGTTCAAAGCCTGGAGGGTTAAGTAGAGAAGGAGACAGGAAAACATGTAAAGACTGGCTCCACTATGGTGGGGAGTACTCTAGTAAAGAGTTCAGGAGTTACTATGAAAAAATGGATCAAAATGCCATTACACAGTAAGGATGACTCACAACATAATGGTGTGTTGGGAAAGAATGAACCGGACACTATTGAGAAGGCAAAGAGTATGAGGCTATAGTCATCACTGCCGAAAACCTTTAGGGTGATGTTATACTCTATCATGTTTTCTATAAATAGGTCTCCTTATTTCAAGCTGAATGGAGGACTTCCAGAGGAAGCTTGGAGTGGAAAGAAGGTGGAGCTTGGTCACCTGAAGGTGTTTGGTTGCCCGGCCTATGCACATGTGGAGGCAACTGAACGGAGTAAGTTGGACCCTAAGTCAAGGAAGATGATCTTCATCGGCTATCCACGTGGGAGTCAAGGGTTACCTACTATGGGATCCATAGTCTCACAAGATAGTGATCAGTAGGGATGTCATATTTGATGAGAGGAGCATCTTGGAGAGATTGGGGAGTACGGATGAGTTTGCAGCTTCAAAGGTGAATAGTGCTGAATCATCCTTCACTGTGGAGGATAGGCCATCTACATCAACTGGCAAGGGTGTTTCAGTTGAGGTGGAGTTAGTGGGAAAGGTCCTCTTGTGATGAAGGATCAGAAAGGAAAATCAGTTGTTCAAAGTGAAGTGCAGGAACAACCACAAATAGAAGACTTGCAGATAATGCAAGGGAGAGTGGCATTGCATAATCTCAACGACACAATCTAAAAGCCGATGAGATATGGCATGGATGAGAATATATCTTATGCTCTCATATCTATGAATGGAGATCCAGAAACATTCAAGGAGGCCATGGAAAGTCCTGATAAAGAGTCATGGATGCAAGGCATGATGGAAGAGATGAAATCTCTCAAGAAGAATAAGACATGGCAATTGGTGGATCCCTAAAGATGCTCATGCAATTGGCTCCAGATGGGTGTCCAAAGAAAATAGTACCTTTAGAGCAAGGTGGAGTGAGATTCAAAGCAAGGCTGGTGTAGCAAAAGGATACTCACAAAGGAAAGGAGTTGACTACACCGAGGTATTTTTTTCTATGGTATGCCATACTTCAATTCGGGTGTTGCTATCATTGGTGGTAGAACATGATATGGAATTGGAGCAGATGGATGTGAAGATAGCCTTTCTACATGGAAGTCTGGATGAGAAGATCTATATGAAGCAACCTGATGGCTTCATAGAGATTGGACAGGAGGATAAGGTATGTTTACCCTGGAGGTCATTGTATGGTTCTAAATAACCACCTCGCTGGATCAAGATTTGATGCTTTTATTTTAAGCCTTGGATTTCTCAGATGTGAACATGATTGCTGTGTATATGTCAAGGACATGGATAATGATAATGCTTTGTATCTACTTCTGTATGTGGATGATATGTTGATAGCCAACAGAAGTATGAGTGATGTAAATTAGCTGAAGAAAGCATTATCTAAAGAACTTAGATGAAAGATTTGGGTCCAGCTCAGAAAACCTTTTTTGGAATGGAGATTTGCAAAGATAGATGCAAGGGATTCTTCATTTGTCACAAGGAGGTTACATCAAGAAGATCT
>NZ_CP169277.1:165052-168693 GCF_041920595.1 Areca yellow leaf disease phytoplasma | reverse complement strand
TACGTATTGCTTTACATTACATCGAAGAATTAAAAATCAGTTTTTTATGCAAGCAGAAAAAATTTGGAAGGAAACATTTTTGAAAAACTAACCCAACTTTTAGATCAAATATCTTTGTATGAAGAAATTCAACGAACAAACCGAACAAGACCCCAAAACCCCAAGCAAAAACGATCGCGTTAAAGTTTCTACTATTCACAAAGTCAAAAGGTTTAGAATTTAGAGTGGTTTTTATAGCTGCTTTTAGAAGATATTTTTTTGATTGCAATAAAAAGAAAAAAAGCGATTTACGAAGATCAAGACGTCTAGCTTATGTATAAATTACAAGAGCTGAAGAAAAGTTATTTTTAACTGGGTCTTATCAAAGAGTTTCATATGGCAAAACAAATAGACACGGTCAACCTTCACGCTTTTTACAAGAAATGGGCTTTTTTTCAAAAGAAACCCCAAGACCAAATTATTTTTTCCCCACATTTGTTTTCAACCAAACCAATTAAACCAAGTATCTTGCACCTAGTAAATGACTTTTTCAAAAAAGGAGACAAAGTCAAACACAAAACTCTCCTGGCTTGGGCGTAGTGGAAGCCATCATGCAAAATTTAATCCAAGTACGCTTTATAAATTTCCCAAAATACAAAATATTTAAAAAAATACAACTGCTTTTCTTGCTAAAATAAAAGTAAGTAAATTTTAAACATTTATCAAAAAAACTGAATCATCAATCATTATTTTTGTCGTCGTTAGAAATTTAAAAAACAACAAAAACAACAAAACAACAAAATCAAATTGCAAAATCAAGAGATTTTTATGAATTATACCGTTTTTTGTAACTATTTGTACTTTTATCGTTTAAATACTTTATTTTAACGAATACTTAACGACAGCTTTTCTTTGGAAATTCTTTTTCCGAACATATAAAAGCTAAGGACGAAAAATCAAAGAGCGAAACAATTCTTCTTAAAACTTCTTTCTTCTGTTTTAACCATAAACTTTTTTGGTTTTCCTTTTGGGTGCAACAATAGTTGATGCCATATGCAATTAGAACAAAATACATTAACTAGCACAATCATCACCAAAAAATACATTAATGCTTCCGAAGTAGCAGCTATCATGGGCTTAAATCCATTTGAAACCAAAGAGCAATTATTAAAAAAGAAAAGTTTTGACACTCAATCAGAAGACAACAGAGCAATGAAACGGACGAATTTTGGAACCCCAAGCAAAGAAATTTTTTCCAACCAAACACAAAAAATGCAATTCAGACCCAAAGTCTTTGTCAAAGATTTCATGTCTGCTTCTTTGGATGGATGGGACGCCCAATACCAAAAGCCTCTTAGAAATCAAATGCCCCATTTCTTTTGCCTCATATGTAGCAATCCTTTTAAATGAAGAAGAAATCCCTACTATCTATTATACCCAAACTCCCAGCCCAAATTTATTGTTCTCAATCAATTAAAGCTTACTTTTGGTCTATCAAAACGACAAAACCAACAAAAAATATCGAAGTCAAAGAAGACCCGGAATTTTATCACAAACGTAGCAGAACAATTGCGGTGTTTTTTTTCAATTATACTTAAAAAATAAACAATTACAAAAACAACTACCAAATTTAAAAAATTACTCATTTATCATAAATATAAAAATACATTATTACTATTGCATTTCATTTAACCGTATTATGATAGAATTTCACCATAAAAAACACCATAAACAAAGACAAAACCACTTACGAAAAATATTTAATTATTTTTTTTTTTCATCTTATTGACAAACAACAAAAAAAGAGATAAATATAATTAGTATTGCTAATTTTTAATTTGAGATTACTGGAAAGGATATATTATTATATAAAAAACTGTTTTCGTAAGGAAAACTATCAGAGAAACGCTACGTCGTTTTTAAAAAGAAGGAAGTTTCTAAATCTGGTGTCCTAGCAGAAGTTGTCGCAAGAACATTATATATTAAACCAAGCGTACAAAAGAAAAATCGCCAAAATATGCGTAGTAAAAGCGTTAATGTTTTAATAAATTAAAAGCTACTTGAAATAAGTTGCTTTTTTTATTTTATATTTTCTTATATTTGATTAAGTTTTTTTGCAAATAACTTTTTATTTTATTCGTTCAAATGTTCGCTCAAATCATCAAAAAATAATCTCATTATTAAAAATTACCAAAAAACAACTCAATTGCAACCAAAACTACAACCATCACCTAACCCCCAAATAGGAAATGCCAAATGATCATTGAAAATCCACAATCAAACTTCTTTTTGCATCACACCTTTTAAATCTTTATTAATTAAAATGTTTTTACTCATCAAAGAAAAAAAATTAATGCATATCATTTTTGTTACCAACGAAAAAATTCAAGAACTTAATTTCTTTTATCGCCAAAAAAATTATCCCACAGATGTTTTGTCTTTTCCTAATGATTTAACTTTTTTGCAGGCTTAAGACAATTCCTTAGGCGATGTTTTTATTTCTTTTTCCAAAGCCCAAGTCCAAGCACAAACAGCCAAGCACAGTTTAGAACGCGAAATTGCTTTTTAGCAGTGCATGGTTTTTTGCATCTTAAGGGTTATCAACACCGCACCGAAGAAGAGTTTCAAATAATGCTTGCTTTACAAGAAAAAATTTTAAAACTTTTTTTTAGGTCTAAATTGAGACAAAACCACATAAACAGCAGCAGCAGCAGCCCAAATCCCATAAACCAAACAAAAAGAAACAACCAAAATAAACACCTGCACAAACACCAAAAAGGAAAAGAAAACAAAAAAATAACTAAGAAATTGAGGAATTACATGGATTTTAAATCTGGTTTTATTGCTATTTTAAGTGCCCAAACGTCGGCAGCAAATCAACTCTTCTAAACGCATTAACCCAACAAAAAGTTACAAGCATCACAAGCGCCAAACCCTGAACAACACGCCACAAAAATTATTGGCATTTGCTACGAACCTAACGCCCAATATATTTTTTGTAGACACCCCAGGAATTAACCAATATAAACATTTCTATTAAACCAAAAAATAGAACAAAATTTCAAGCTTTTCAAAAAAAAAAAAAGCATCAAAGACGTTGATTTAATTCTTCTTTAACAGATCTTTTTTTTATCCCAAAGAAGAAACTTTGTTAAAAATGATTTTCCAAACCAAAAAACCAGTTTTTTTAGTCATCAACAAAATTGACCGTTTAAATAGCAAAAGCCAAATTGATGCTATTATTTTAAGTTATTTAAAACCATTTTTCTTTTCAAACAGTAATCCCACTTTCTGCTAATATCAAAGCCAAAAACACCACTTTTTTAAAAAGAAAATATCTATCAAAAATATAAAACCAGGGGTCGCTTACTATCCGCAAGACATGATTACTGATCAAAAAAAGAACTTTGGATAGCAGAAATAATCCGCGAAAAAGTCCTTTATTATGTCCACGAAGAAATCCTCACGCCTCAGTTGTAATAATTGGAAAAATGGAACAAAAAGACCATTTATTAGAAATTTGAGACTTGATTTTTGTGAAAAAGCTCTCAAAAACAAATCTTAATTGGCAAGGCAGGCTCAAACTCAAACAAGTAAGACACATGTTCCTTAAGGCCCTCAGTACTCATTTGCAAAATCCATCACATTAATTTATGGGTCTG
>NZ_CP169277.1:157483-164952 GCF_041920595.1 Areca yellow leaf disease phytoplasma | reverse complement strand
TACGTACTACACAAAACATCAACACTAACAACAAAAAGGAGCTTTGGGGATGCAAAATTTAGACAAAGTTATTTCATTAGCCAAACAAACAGGATTTGTATTTGCAGGCAGTGAAATTTATGGAGGACTTGCCAGTTGATTATGGTCCCTTTAGGCAGTTTATTAAAAAACAACATTAAAAAAGCTTGGTGCAAAAATTTGTCCAACAAACCAATAATGTTTTGTTAGATGGATCCATTTTACTTAATTCTACCGTATGGAAAGCATCAGGTCATCTGGATTCTTTTCGATCCTACCGAAAATCAAGACACCAACAAGAGAGATTTCGTGCTGATAAACCTATCGAAAGCCACAATCCAGTTAGATATTAGCGGTTGGTCCTACGAACAAATGTAGTTTAATTATTTAGTCAAAAACCAAGTCTTAGAACTTCCAACTGGACACCCATCAGACCTTTAACATGCTTTAAAACCCATCAAGGAGTCATTTTGAAAACTCAAACCTCTATATTTAAGACCTGAAACAGCAATACGTTGAATTTTTATCCAATTTAAAAACATTTTAAAAACTACCAGAAAAAACTTCCCTTTGGAGTCTGCCAAATTGGAAAAGTATTCCGCAACGAAGTGACAATTCCGGCAACTTTATTTTCCGTACTGTGAATTTGAACAAATGGAACTAATTTTTTTGCCAACCAGGCACCGAAGCCCATTGGTTTAACCACTGGAAAAACTTAATGTATGATTTTTTAATTGCTTTGGGGTATGAACCCGCAAAATTTAACATTTAAAGATCACAAAAAGAAAACTCAGCCATTATTCACAACAAACTTGCGATATTTTATTCAAATTTCCCTTGAGGGTTTTGATGAACTTTGGGGATTGCTTCAGAACAAATCCTGACTTGAAAACCCACTCAACAACACTCCAAAAAGATCTTACTTATTTTGGAAGAAACTACCAAACAAAAAATTTTACCCTACGTTATCAGACCTTCTTTTAGGAATAGAAAGACTATTTTTTTGCTTTTCTAATTAACAATTACCACGAAGAAAGCACCTCCAACGAATGACAAGGCAAATCCTTACTTTTCACCCTTTTGCTTACCTTTAATGCTTTCTTTTGCCATTAATCAAAAAAAAACACAGCGCCAAATCCCAAGAAATCCACTAGTATTTAGCCAAACATTTTGATATGGTTACGATGATACCCAAGTATTGGAAAAAGATACCGCAGACAAGATATGGATTGGTAATTCTTTTGTCTCACTGTAGACGACCAAACCCTTACCCACAACACAGTGACTTTAAGAAACCGTGACACCGCCCAACAACAAACCTTTTTACTAGCAGAAGCCAAACAATACGTCAGAAAAAATTGACAGCTAAAACTAACGGATCTGTAAATGCAAGATAACAAACAATTAATTGATCAAATCAATGAAAAAATGCTATCTAGCAATTTAAGTTCAGAATTTTGACACAATTAAAAAATCAGGCAAAAATTACATGGGGTTGTGCCTTTTCACGATGAAAAAACGCCTCTTTTTCGTGTCTCCTGAAAGAAATATAGGAGTTTGTATGTCTTGTAAAAAAGGCGGTAATCCTGTTTTTTTACAAGCATAAAAACATCCTTTAAATCAAGCCATTTTTGAACTGGCAACCCGCTTGGGCATTGCTACTTCCTACTCCCAACAAAGCACCCATCAATACCAAAAATTCTACAACATCATGCAAGAAGCAGCAGATTTTTATTCCCATCAATTAAAACACAACAAACAAGTCCTCAATTATTTAGAACAAAGAGGCTTTGACAATGACATAATAAAACATTTTAAATTAGGTTATGCTCCCCAAAGCTTCCCATTTATCACGTTATTTAATGGAAGTTACCAAATTTGACCCTGATGACCTCAAAAAATTAAGTCTCATCAATCAAGACGAAAAAACCGGCAACTTTTATGATTTTTTCAAAACCGACTCATTTTTCCCATTACTAACGCAAATCAGGCCAAATTGTTGTTGCTTTTTCCAGCCGCAGTCTAGATGATCAAATGCCTAAATATCTCAACAGTCCCGAAACAATAATTTTCAAAAAAGGCGAAACTTTGTATCAATACTACAGAAACCCAAGCTGAAATCAGAAAAAAACTAAACAGTTATTTTGCATGAAGGTTTTTTGATGTTATGGCATCTTTCAAAAGCCCAAATTCAAAAACGTAGTTGCTACCATGGGAACCAAACTTACTTTGGATCATGCCAAACTATTAAAAAACTCACCGACAAAATAATTATTGCCTATGACGGCGACAAAGCAGGAAAAACCGCTACTTTAGAAATTGGAACCTTTCTCCAAAAAAAACCACTTCAAAGTCCAAATAGTAGATTTTCCCAATAATCTAGACCCTGATGAATACATCAAAACTGAAGGACCCGAAAAATACCAACACCTTCTAACTGATAATTTAAAGGATTTTTAGCTTTGAAAGTGGATTTTGATTTGCCAACAAATGGTTTCTTACAACCAAGCCCAAACCAAAAAAATTACAAGAACTATTCCAATCCTGGGATTTTGGAATCAAATGCTTTATCAAGAATACTTTACAAAAAACATATCAACTAACAGTTAACCTTAATTCTCAAGTCTCCATTAACAAAGCCACAAAACCTCCCCTTACATTGCTCACCAAACAACAATTAAATGTAACCAAATTTGACATTAAAATAGAAATCATCATAGAATTGCTTTTAAATGCTGCTTTTTTCAAAACCCAAAACCCCAAAATATTTGCCACCATCAAAAAAACCCCCGGTTTTGATGACTTGCAATGCAGTTGTCTGCTAAACTATATTAAAATTATTACAAGAAAAATCCTAAACAAACTTGTATCCTCTTGGGAAGAAATCAAAAACACCGCATTTAAAGAAAATATTGATGATTTATTGACATCTATCGAAAAACATCATTTTTTTAAAATGGAAAAGCGCCCTCTTTTACAAGATAAAGAAGGCAAAATATTTAACAATTATATAAAAAAAAAAGAATTAGAAATCCGCGACAAAATAGAACAAAAACAACAAAAAATAAATGAGTTAAATGATAAATTACTTCCAATAGATAACACCGAAAAAACAAATTACAAAAAAAAAGAAAGACAAGCTCAAAAAAGAAAGAAGACAATTGCAACAACAATTAAGCGAATTAGTAAATGATATATATTTTGTTAAAAAACAAATCATCCAAAAAAACCAAAATCAAAACAAGTTCATAGCCAAATTTTTAATTAAAAAAAGAAAAAGGGAGTTAATAAATGGAATTCGATAACATAATCAAAACTTTAAATGAAACAAAGAAATAGGAAGCGAACAAAAAACTAACATCTCAATTAATTATGTCTTTTTTGCAAAATCAAAACATAAAAATACCATATCAACAAATAGCACAAAACCCTAAGAAAGAACAAGGATTCAAATTATTTCTTGCGAAACACAAACAGCTCCATCTCAATAGAAAACCCCAATCAAAATGATGCGCTCCCCAGAGCAAACACCACCAATGATGATTTTACTGACCTTGATTCAGATTAACAAATGCAACAGAAAACACAGATGACAGCAAAGATGAAGAAAACACACAAGACTCAGAAAGAAGACATCCAAGATTTTGACATTTCTGAAGAGGACTTGATATCGGATGAAAAGCTCATAGAAGGAACGAAGATGAAAAATTTCTAAAGAAGGAAATTTCTAAAATCATTCTCTGATATTAAAATGGATGACCTCAGTTCTTTATCATATTTAAAAAGAAATTGGTCAAATCCCTTTGCTTTCGCTAGCAGAAGAACAAAAAAAATCCATTTTAGTTTTTTTAGGAAAACAAGCCAAACAAAAGCTTGCCAAGCACAAAAGCAAAGGGATTGAATTATCCGAAAACAACTCCAAGAAGCACATGAACAAATCGAACAAGCAAGGCGAGCCAAAGATGATTTTGGTAGAATCCAATTATAGATTAGTAGTTTCCATTTTGCAAACGATATATTGGAAGAGGCATTTTGTTTCTTGATTTAATCAAGAAGGCAACATGGGCTTAATGCGTGCAGTAGATAAATTCGATTATCAAAAAGGATTCAAATTTTCTACCTATGCCGCCCGGTGGATTAGACAAGCCACATCACAAGAGCGATTGCCGAATAAAGCAAAGAACTATCCGTATTCCTGTCCACATCGTAGAAACTATTAATAAAATGGCACTTTGCACTCGCAAATTAACTCAAAAACTTAAGAAAAAACCTACAGTTGAAGAGTTAGCCGACAAAATGAATATTTCTGCTGAAAAAATTCGCAGCATCCAATATATTGAAAAAAAACCCATCTCTTTGGAAGCTCCCGCAAGAGAAAACGAAGACGAAACTTCTTTGGGGATTTTATCTCAGATCCCAACATTTTATCCCCCCACGAATACATGATGAAAGAAGTAACTCAAAAGCTTTTAGATGAAGTCCTAGAAAATACATTAACTGACCGCGAGGAAAAAGTATTAAAAATGCGCTATATGGTATTTTAGATGGTAAAACCCACACTTTAGAAGAAGTAGGCATTTTATTTGGAGTTACTAGAGAAAGAATCCGCCAAATTGAATCCAAAGCTCTAAGACGACTCAGAACTCCAGCTAAACAAAGCAAATTAAAAAGTTTGTACCACAACCACAAATAAAATGAAACGAATCCCTTTTATTGCGTCTCTTACTAAAAAATTGCGACACCGTTGTAGACATCGGAACAGATCATGGTTTAGTACTCAAAAAGGTTTTTCAACAAAGCTATATCAAACAAGCAATTGCAGCAGATAGTAAGATTAAAACCTTTATTTCAAACCCAAAAAACCTTGCTTGCTATCCAGTTACTTTTTGTTTAAGTGACGGATCCTGAAACATTTGCCAAGATTTTGATCTTGTCCTAATTTGTAGGTATGAAATTTAAGTGCTATTACTAAAATACTTGAAAAAGTCCTGATAAAAGCAAACATTTATATTAGATCACAAAGCAATCAAGATTATCTCAAGAATGGATATTAAAAAACGATTTTCAAATTTTAGAAGAATATCATTTATTTGACAAATTTTATCATTTCTTAAAGTAACTCGCAAAAGTAATTGCTTCCAATTACATATCTATGATTAAACCAAACTATTAAAATAGTTTGGTTTTTTTATTATAAGTTACAATGTGCCATTTTTATAAACAAAAAAGACCAACGATTAATCTGACTAAATGTTATATTAGAAATATTGTTGTCTAAATAAATGAAACAGTTAGAAAAGACCCATAAAACCCATATAAATATTTTAAAGGTTTTATCATCAAAAAAGCAAGACAGCAATATATTTATTTTATGTTTTCATAACAATATATTTTTTATTTATTCAAATGCGCTAAAATAGCTTTTGAACTTTTTTCATAATCTTGAGGAAACATCAAAGAAGCATTATTTTTAAAACCAAATTAATTTCTTTTCATCAAAACGAGGAATCAAATGCACTATGATAATGAAAAACAGTCTGCCCTGCTACTTTGCCATTATTATTTAATAAATTGATTCCCTGAGCTTGAAAACATCCATTAATACTTTGCTTATTTGATGTACTACTTTAAACATAATGGGCAAAAACTATCTTCGGGCATCATCAAATATCGATATTTTGTTTAGGCACCACCAAAGTGTGTCCTTTGGTCGCTTGGGTAATATCTAAAAAAGCAACTACTAAATTATCCTCATAAAGTAGATAACCAGGAACTTGTTTTTGATAATTTTAGTAAAAATAGTTGACATAAAAACTCCTTTAAATATGTTTTTGGATAAATAAACTTACAATTAAGCACCAATATTATAAATTTATTCCATTTTGCGCACAATATTTTTAAAATTACACTTAGCAATTTGAGGCAAATCTCTAATCCGTATTGTTTTACTATCAAATCAATTTGCAAATCCTACCAATTTGCCTGCTCCTATAATTGCGTAATTTGGAATTAATTTGCTTAGAAAGTTTTGCTATTGTGTTAAAAAAAGATATCCAATAACTTAGAAGCCACAGCAACACTAAAATAAGAACTATATTGCTTAAGTTTCAAAAATAATCTTTGTATAAATCTCATTTTGGGCTTTTTGGTCTTGCAAACTAATTAAGATAATTTTAGGAAAACAAAACTGATCCAAAATGACAAACATTTGGAGAAGCTTTAAAACGGTTTGCTTAATTGCTTTAGGTATGCATTAAAGCCTTAATTTTGTTTGAATTACATTGTTTGATTTTTTGATTGTATTCTAAAGGCATCATTATTTAACAGAATAAATAACTTCTCTTTTCATAATTAAAGGAGCTAGGCTGCATTATTTTTTCATCTGAGATTTTTGGATTCGGCAATAGTTCCTACCTCTTGCAAAAAAACAATATTTTTAGCAGTCAAGTAAACACAACAAACGTAACAGGACCAAAAACATCTCCTGTACCTACTTCATCAGAACCAATGGATGGAAGATAATAAGTTTTTTTGTTATAAAGGTGGCAAAAAATGAATTTGTCCCTGCATTGCTTTTTAGTTTTTAACGTTGGGACTTGTTTGACTAATGAATGGCTAACTTCTTTTATTTTCCGCTATTATCGCTAACTGTTTTCTATTTGCAAATATTTTTTTAATAAAAGCAATGATAGATAAGGTATTTTTTCCTACTAACAAAGTTCCGTTATTATAAACTGTTATTTTAGCCAAAGATTCATCTATAACAAAAAGCAACCGTTTTATTAGGTGATAATTTTAATTGTTTGTAAAGAGAATTTTTTAGTTGTTGCTACTTGATTGTTGTTCAATTTGAAACTATAATTTGACAACTTTTAATACCTCCCTTAATATTTCTTGCATTTTGTGGTTTTGTCTTTTTTGGTTTTGCAAAAAGGCCAAAATTTATCATCACTTCTTTATTATATATCACAATAAACTGAAAAAGATAAAATAACAAGCTAATGTTGCAATTTATATAAAAAAAATTAGAATATTTGAAAAACATTCTAACTTTGAATTGTTGAAAATTATTTTTGATTAAAATTGCTTTTTGAAAGTCTTGCAACTTGCAACTTGGTTATTTTTAATTACATTCTTAAGTGTTCAACCTCGATTTAATTTCTTGAAACTGGTATCATTCATTTTTGATTTCTCCTTTTAATTATTCTTTGGCAATGACTTCTACTTTATCTTTGCAAAAAATAGATAGCTAAATCCACTATTTGTTTTTTTCGGCCTCTTCATAGGAGGTGCAGGATCTAAACATTTTTGATAAACTGTTTTGCCGTATTGACGTAATAAATCATCAACATCTTTACAAGTTTTATCATATGGTGGTAAAATCCTGCGGATTTCATAAGGATTTGATTTAATTTTAATTGTCCTCCCTAAGGCTTCATAGCAATACGTAA
>NZ_CP169277.1:155322-157383 GCF_041920595.1 Areca yellow leaf disease phytoplasma | reverse complement strand
TGCTGCATTGCTCTTTCGGACTATATATAGTGTAGGGATAAAATATTTAAAAAAATATCTTTTGAAACTAGCAAATTATRAAAAAACATTAGACACTTTTTAAGTGTAATGAAATTATTTGTTAATTTGAAAAGATATGAAATTATCTATTTAATTTTAAGTCTTAAAGAGTGATTTTAAATAAAAAATGTCTAAAAAACGGAATAGGTGTACATCTTTTATAACATAATTTATAAATGGAAAAGGGGGCAAATATTGTTTTTAAACTTGAGTTTGTTTTTATGATAAAAGAAACTTTGCAAATGATAAGAGACTTTTTGCAACAAAAATATTGCTCTTCATTATTTATGGTTTTTAAAAAGTTTTGCAATAATGTTTCATATTGATTATTTTCTTTAGCTTTAATAAAAATTAACATTATTTTCCATCCAAGTAATAACGCAGTTTTTTGTGAATAAAAATACGAATTTCTTCTTCATTATACCCAATTTAAATTTTTTGATCTTTAATAATGATGGTCTTTTTTAAAATTTCAGAATTTTCAATAATAATTTTTGATGTTATCGGTGTTGATAGTTTCAAATCTGATTATGTTTTTCTTTAAAATTTTGGAACGTCGCGAAATAATAATATCATCAAACCCATAATCACAATTTTTAAATTAAATCCAGATATTGTAGTTGCATTTTATAATTTAACAAATTACGCTCTTCGTATCTTACCCCATGATCTTTTAACCATTTTTTAACTTTTTTACAAGAAACACAACTAAAACTCGTATAAACAATTACCATAATTATTTATGTAATTCTCCTTTGATAAAATAAATTAATGAATGAATTTTGGCGTGCAAAAAATGCGATATTCATATATTAAAAATATTATA
The DNA here is from genome assembly GCF_041920595.1 of Areca yellow leaf disease phytoplasma. Classification (NCBI taxonomy): domain Bacteria; kingdom Bacillati; phylum Mycoplasmatota; class Mollicutes; order Acholeplasmatales; family Acholeplasmataceae; genus Candidatus Phytoplasma; species Areca yellow leaf disease phytoplasma. The sequence continues at coordinate 156,497 of NZ_CP169277.1, read as the reverse complement.
TTTTATTTAAAATGTAATGTAGTGCTATTAAAAATTTTAAATTATAATTTAATTTGAGTTATAAAATTTAGAAGGTTTTTTATTTTTTAGTTAAATAATGGTTTAATTTTGAAAAATATTTATAATCCTAAGGCAAATCCAAAGGCAAAATGTTTTTTAATGCAACATCTGCATATCCTAAAAGGAAAAACAAAAGGAAAAACAAGGCAAGAAAAGGAAAATCAATGCAAGAAAAAAAAAAGAATAAAAAGGGTCAAAAGTTATTAAAATGGTCTACAATATTTAAAAAAAGACCGTTTTATTTTTTAAAAAAGTTATTTATTGTGGTTCAATAAAAAATTTTAATATTAAAAACGGTCTTTTTTTAAATATTGTAGGACCATTTTAATAACTTTGACCCTTTTATTCTTTTGCTTTTCTTGCATTGATTTTTCCTTGTATTTTCCTTTGTTTTCCTTTAGGAAAAATATGCAGATGTTACATTAAAAACATTTACTCTGAATTTATATAAATTATAAATATTTTCAAAATTAAACAATTATTTAACTATAAAAACCTTCTTCCCCAACAACTCAAATTAATGCTAATTTAAAATTTTTATATACTATTACATTTTAAAAATAAAATATATTATTTTAATATATGAATAAATTTTATAAGTATTTATTTTTATCAGAAAACCATAAATAATTATGAGTAATCCCGAAGTTTTAGATTGTGTTTCTTGTAAAAAAAGTTAAAAATAAATAAATGAATTGTCTGAAAAACGTAATTTATTAAATTAAAATGCAACCTATCTAGATTTATTTTAAAAAATTATTGATATAGACTGATGATATATTTCATGACATTCAAAATTTTGAAAAACAAGTAATTTAGGCTATCAACAATAACATCAAAATTATTGTGAAAATTCTGAAATTTTAAGACCTCGACAGATCAAAAAATTTAAATTAATATGAAGAAGAAATTCATGGTACCATTCTGAAACTGCGTTAGCTGATGAAAATAATGTTAATTTGTAAACTGAAAAATATCAATATGAAGCTGTGTAAAACTTTTAAAACCATAAATAATGAAGGCAATATTTGACGCAAAATCTCTTATCATACCCAATTTCTTTTATCATGAAATGACTCAAGTTCATGTGCCTATTTCCATTACTCTTTCTTCTG
>NZ_CP169277.1:152619-155222 GCF_041920595.1 Areca yellow leaf disease phytoplasma | reverse complement strand
TAGCCTTCGTTTCGGTGCAAATCTATTGTACTTCGTTCAGTTCGTATTGCTATCAATTTCAGGTCATTTTGGTTACCGTGTCCTGATACGTGAGTGTTAATTAAGGAATCCGTGAGGTGATGACGTTGACATTTTTTTTGAAAAGTAAATCAAAAATTTTATTAATGTTTTTTCTTGGTTGCAGGAATGGGAGAAGAAGAAAAAATATAGTATCTGGGACTTAACTTAATTTGTCTGTGAGTGTTGTTAACCAATTCTGCTTAAAGCTGCTAAGGAGCTCTCCTTGTGAACCGGTGCAAAGCAAGATAATATAACGATGTTAGATATTACTTGTGACAAGGGGTGCCTTCAGGGATGTTAAGATAGCCATGTTTTTTGCCAATTTCCAAAAGCTTTTCCATGCTGCGCCCAACACTGCAACTTTTCTTTTAGTCTGAATAGCAGTTTCTACAATTTGTTTGATGCGTAAAAATTAGAAGCAAAAGTAACAATAATGATACGGTCTACAATATTTTACAAAAAGTTCATTAATGGAAGCCCCAATAGTACTTTCGGATTGGACCAACCCAGATTGCTCGGCATTAGTAGAATCAGAAAGCAGGTACAAAACGCCTTCTTTGTTTAATCTTGATTAATTTATCATATTGCGCTTCTGACCTACTGGAGTATAATCAATTTTAAAAATCCCCAGTATAAAAAATATTGCCGTGTTGGTGTTAAAAACGATCCCAAAAGTGTCAGGAATAGAGTGGTTAAGTCTGATGAAAGACACATTTACTTGATGGCTAAATTCTGGTGTATTTGGTATCATGGTTGTACATTTTTTCTATTTCTTTGGGCAGGGCGCCAATTTCTTTATGCTCTGGCTAATTTATGTTCTAACAAATAATATGCAATCCCTGAGACAAAAATTTTAGGAATACGCACTTTTTTAAGCAAATAAGGAATGCCTCCCAATATGATCTTCATGTCCGTGAGTAACAAAAAGCCCTGCACAATACGCGATTCTGTTTTTTCAATAAATAATCATAATCGGGAATGACGTAATTGACTCCCTAACAAAAAATCATCTGAAAACAAAATCCCTGAATCTACAATAAAAATTTGCTTGTGAATTTCAAAAACATACATGTTTTTCCAACTTCGCCAAGCCCTCCCAAAGCAAAGAAGAAACATCGGAATTATAGTTATTAATCACTTTGGGTCTAAATTATTCATAAAGAAATTATTCTCCTTTAAAATCTCATTAAAATCAATAAAAAACTGTTAGGGTTTCCTATTTTAACGATTATTACTACCTATATTATAGTATAATATAAGCAATAATTGTAATTAATTATTGTATAAAAATTCATATTTTTAGCAAAAAGACATTATAAATTATATTCATAAAGAAAATAGGTAATAAAGTTTATGAAAAAAACTAATTTTTTTGATATTGACGGCACTTTAAGAAGTAATAAAAATAAAGCTATTTTGCCTCAGACAAAAGCGTTAATCAAAGAGCTTTCACAAGATCCTAATGTAGTTTTAGGAATTGCTACAGGCAGAAGTTATGCTAGATTAGAGTTTTAAAAGAATTAAGACCTTTATTTAAATATTTAGTTTTGTGCAACAGCGCCTCTTACAATGCAAGCAAAAAAAGACGCAAGAAAAAAAAGTCCTTAATGAGGTTTGTTTTTGACTAAAAAGATGTTATGCAAGTAAAAAGAAAGCAGCTGCTAAAAATGGAGTTGCTTTAACTCTTTTTACCTTGGACCAAATTTTTGCCATAGATTTACAAAACGACCAAACACTCAAAATATTAGCAGTTTTAAAGCGGAACAAAAACTAGTTCTAAATGATGCTTTTTTAAGCAACAAAAAGTTTATCAAATGGTATTATTACATGAAAAAAGAAAACGATAAAGAAAAGATACAACAATTTTTAAAAAATATGCCCCAATTAAAAGCTTACTTTTGGGATAGTGGTTTTGTTGATATAATGTATCAAAAAATAGACAAATCATACGGAATTAAGCAAATTAAGGCTCTTTATCCCGATCATCAATTAATTTGTATGGGAGACGGTCCCAACGACTTTGAAATGCTTAAATTAGCTGATGTGGCAATTACTATGGGAAATACCAAAATAGAAGATTTAAAAAATATTGCTAATTTTGTAAGCCCTCATATTGATGAAGACTGCATGTATGATTTTTTAAGACTAAAAAAATAATTTAATAGTTTGAAAGAAAAGTTGTAACAATTTGTTGAAGCTTTTTTGTTGTGTTAATATATAATAAAGTTAAACCGCTTATCTCATCAATAAGCGGTTTAACTTTTGAAGGAGGTTTTATTTATATTTATTATGGGGAATAATAAATGGAGCGGGCGATGGGAATCGAACCCACTTCTTAGCTTGGAAGGCTAAGGTAATGGCCATTATACGACGCCCAGGCATAGATAGTTAATTAAGGATGGTCGGAAGGCAGGATTTGAACTCATGACCTCCTGGTCCCAAACCAGGCGCTATACCAAGCTAAGCTACTTCCCGTTCATTGCATTTATGATGTTTTAATGGTACACCTAAGAGGATTTTGAACTCTAGCCTTCTGATCCGAG
>NZ_CP169277.1:151674-152519 GCF_041920595.1 Areca yellow leaf disease phytoplasma | reverse complement strand
TGTGAGCATGTGAGTTAACCATTTCTCAACAGACCTAATATTTTTTATTTATACCTCTGAGATAAATCATAAAGCACAAATAAAAAATCATCTCTTCAAGTGGCATCAAAATAAAATAAATTAATTCAAAAGTTTTTTAATTTTTAACAATAATTATTATAACAACATTTAGCCAAAAAGTCAAATAATAAAATTGTTTTATGACAAATATTTGCAAAATATGTATTATTACGATATTTTGGTGTGAAAATACACGATCGTGCAGGCCCAAAAATACATTTTGCAGAATTATGAGGCAAAATTAATATTTATACTATTTTTCAATTTTGCAAAAACTATAATAATGGAAAATTTGGTACTATTTTTGAAATTTAGGTTTTCTAATAATTCCTTACCCAATAGCGCTGTCTCCTACATGACACCCAACAACAGGAGTTAAAGGGATTTGTACTAAATTTTTTAAGCCTAATTGGGTTTCTAAAACTTGTTGAAACTCGTTTTTTAATTCAGGATGCCCTGTAAGAAATTAAATGGATTTGATAATCATGATTTTTGGATATATTCTTTGATTTTAGAAGTTATGGCTAAAGTGCTTTGTGGGGAACTTAAAGTCTTTAATTAAGCAATTTTGCCATCTTGTTGAACTTGCAAAATGGGATTTATTCTCAAAGGCGCCCAAAAAACTTTTTACTCCTACTAAACGTCCATTTTTAATTAATTGTGTAAGCTTTTTGGTCATAAAAAAATGGTATTATTTTCTTTAATGAAATCTAAATGCTTAACAACTTGTTCTAGGGATTTGCCTTCTGCAAATAAACGATAAACTTCTAGGGCAAAAAACCTTC
>NZ_CP169277.1:148237-151574 GCF_041920595.1 Areca yellow leaf disease phytoplasma | reverse complement strand
ACTTTCAAAAATAAACTACCATTTCGCCAACTGATACTTGCGAAGTTTAGGCATAAAATCAGGGTTGTTTTTAAACATTTGTCCGAATTGATCGTATTTCATGGTTTTTATCAATATGTCTTGATCGTCGGTAAATTTTGTTGATTCTAAAAATGTAATATACAAGAATGCAGTAATAATCAGGGACAACTAGTAGAAGTGGATTTGCAACTTTTATTTTCCATCATTCTCCTTTAATTTGCTTTTTAGGGATGCCAATTATTTGCCATATAAAGGTTTTTGGTAATGAAAAATATTTGGAATATAATTAAAATATCAAAAGAAATTAGTATTAAAAATAGATGTTAGTTGGTTGTAATTAGGGTTTATTTGGGGTGAAGTAGTGCAAAAATGAAAAATAAAAAATAAATTGTCAGATTGGTCAAATTGGAAAAAACAAAACAAAAAACAAAGGAAGGCAGAATAATAATAAATTAACTTTTTATATTGAATTATTGTTTTTGTTTTCCAACTTTCTTATTATTTTGTATCGTATTTATTTGTATTTATTGTTCAGTTTTTGTTCACTTTTAACACTAATAGAAAATAGGAATAACAATAGGTCTTTTTAGTTTCTTTGAATAAAAAATTTAACTAATGATTCTCTAATATTTTTTTTGAAATCATTCCATTTAAGATACTTTTTTTTCAAAAAAATTTCACTTTTTTCATCAAAAATAGCTTTTAACTTAGGAAAAATATGACTAGTTTCAGAATCTGCCAAAAAGCCTTTACTTACTAATTGTGGAGCACCTACTATTTTTTTGTGTTTAGCATTAACATTGGCAACAACAATTACAACTCCATCCGCTGCTAAAAGTTCACGGTCTTTTATAATGAAATCTTGCCCACCAATAACGGGAGTACCATCAATTAAAAATTTCTGTAAGAACGAGTATTAGATTCGGCAAAGGCATTTTTGTGGGTCACAATGCCAAATACTGCCATTTTCTAACAAGAAAGTTTGCTGGGTTTGAATCCTAAACTTTGGGCAATTTTTGCACTTGATATTGATGACGATATTCACCCATAACAGGAATAATGTATTGAGGTTTTAAAAAAATAAGCATCAATTTGAGGGTTTTTTCATAATCATTGAAACAAGCGTCTAGGTCTTTTACCAAAACATGGGCTTGAATATTGTGGCGTGACAAAAGATCTAGGGTTTGAGATTGCATTTGGCAAATTCTGCCATTTCTTTGGACATTAACAACACTAAATCTTGGGGCGTTAAATGAATTAAAGTAATTGTTTTTTGACACATTTTTTGGCAAATGAAACAAAGATTCAAAATGTCTTACCTAGCACAAAGACAACTAATTTTGGATGTTTTTTGGAGTCTTCTAGTGTTTTTAATTCCACTAAATTGAAGGAAGGCACTTTTAAAAAACCTTTTTTCAAAGCAATATCAATAATTTTTTCACTTTTTCTACCTAAAAAAGTTATTTTAAAATTAAGTCTACATGCCAAATCCACTATGGATTGAATTTTTAACAAATCAGGCATCAAAGAAGGAATAACAATAATACCTTCGGATTTAAGCAAGTGATTGCTAAAATAGTTATTCAATTTGTGCTCAAAACTCGATGCATCATTATTATATGCAGATGTGCTAAAAGCCCCACGACAAGAAGGCAAAAAGGCAAGTACTTTGGGTTGTACTAATTGAGCTAATCTTGTAAAATTAGTTTGAAAAATTTATTTTTAGAATGCAATAATTTAAGGTTCCAGAGTAAACGATGCTACCTCGTTTAGTTTGAAAAACCATTCCCAATGTTTCAGGAATCAATTGCGATGTAGCAAAAAAGCCACTTCCACATCATCAAAAATAAGTCTTTCATCGCTTTTAACGATTTGTAGATTAAAATTGCGGTAATTAATTTTATGACTTTGAAAAATGCGCTTTTAGAACTTGCATCGTAAAATAAGAAGCATAAACAGGGATATCAAAATCTTTCATCAAGTAAGGCAAGGCACCCAAATTGGTTTCAAAAGCTGATGATAAAAAACGCCTTTAATCTGGTCTTTGATATCTTGTAATTTGTAATAATCAGCAATCATAGAATCGATGCCATAAAGAACGGTATTGGGATATTTTAGTCCAGCATCAAGTAAAAAATAAGATTCGTTAATTTGCAAGACGTAAAAATTTTTTCACTGCCCAGTCCTCTAAAGCAAAAAATTTAATGTCATTCACTTGGAACCTCCAGTTTGTAATTTGGAAATTATTCATAATTAAAGATGAAAATAATTTCTTGAAATGTTTTGAAAATTAAAAATTAAAAAAAATTGGGATTGAATTGGGATTGCAAATCCGAATTGAGCATTGAAAAATATATTTAGGGTTGGTTTTTGGTTGTTGTTGTTGGCATTGTTGAATTATTTAGTAAATATTTTTTCGTTTTGTCAATTTAGATGTTTTTGCAAAAGCGGGATTGTGATACGATAATGCCGCATTTATTTAATTTATCAATAAAAGACTTGCAAAATGCACCCAAAAATAAAATCAAGCAACAATTGCAATTCAATAAATTAAATGCAATAAAAGACTTGCAACAAATGCACGAAAACTTTTAGGAAACTTTGCTTGTATGTGTAACATATGTATATTACCCCTTGTGTGTATTTATTGTAGAAAAATGTTATTTATTATGTTAAAAGTATTTTATAAGAGTCAAAATCAAATTTTGAATAATTAAAAATATTATCCAGAAAGGAAAAAGAAAAGAAATATAATAAAAAATATTAGGTGGATTATTTATGGTTTTGGGCAATTTGATAATAATTTTAAATCATTAACAAAAAATATTTTTCAGTTTTTCTTTGGTTTTTTCAAATATTGCATTTTTTATTGGATATGAAAATCTCCAAAAAGCAATTTTTTATTGATAAAAATATTTTTAATAATTTTCAAAATCATAAATAATGAAAAAATAATTGACTTTGGGGTAAACAGTTTTTTGAATTATTTATAATTTTTAAACTTGGCTTATATTTTTTGCCAAAGAAATTGATTTTGAGTCGGGTTGTAAAAAATAAATTTTTTGCAAATATTTAGTTTTAGATTTAGATTTGATATTAAAATCTAGATTATAACTTTTTTACAAGTTAATTTTAATATTATTGTTAGTATTAATTTGGTTTTAAAATAAGCTGAATTATTGCTTTTGATTTGAATCATTATTTTTGATTTAAAAATTTAAACACCCAATCAAATACTAAATATTATCTAATATACCTATATTATACTAAAAAAATAATTTTTAAAAACGCATTTTGCCTTAAAGTTGACAAAGAG
>NZ_CP169277.1:142942-148137 GCF_041920595.1 Areca yellow leaf disease phytoplasma | reverse complement strand
CAGCGTATTGCTAATCTTTTGTATCTAGTTTCTTGGTCCTTTGTTCTTTCTCTTTAATTCATGCAATCTTGTAAGAATATATTTAAGATCTTCAATAACTATCTTTATCTTTACATCTTTGTCTTTACATATTCTAAATTAAAATTTTTCTCAAAGCATCATTAACTTCTTTTGTCTTTGGTATCACCTTTTTTATCAACAACTCCTACACCATTAGACCCACCTTGATTGCAATTGGAGGATCAGTTGAATCAAGAATAAAATACTTTAAATCTTTTTATCCTTCATATATTATAATGTGCTATTACATCATCAACTACAAAATATCTGCTTTATTATTTCTAATAAATTCTAAATTAGGTCCACACATTCGAAGAAGTTTCTTTTGATAATATCTCTATTGTTTAATAATTTTTTAAATAACCTTTACCTAAAAATCTGTATCAGTAGCACTAGCAGTAAAAGCTATAAAAGTAAAATGATTTTTTCTTGCCTTCCTTTTTGGCATTTTCATAAATTGTCTAAGTGAGGAAAAAATCTTTATCTTTGACTCTTGCGTTAGGTGCAAAAAAGATTAGATTCAAAATCTTTATTGTCCCTTCTTACTACAAATCCATTCATAGTAACATTATATGCAATACTAAAATCCACTTTGGCTTTTCTATCCCTCAGTAATAGCAAGACATGAAGCAGTTATATCGGCTTTACCTGTTTCAATATCGCCAATAATCCTGCAAAAGTATTAATTGTTAATCTAATTCTTTACCTTGTTGTTTGGCAATTTCTTTCAATAACAAAACTTCAAATCCAGTTAAACGTTCATCTTCTAAAGTAAGATGGCTTATCTGAAACCGAAGCATCCCATCAGATTGTACACAAACAGTGACCATTCCTACAAAAATACCTCCTTTAAGAGCATTAGGATTGGAATGTTTCTTAGCAAAAACTTTAATATGCAACCACAATAACAAAAATAAAAACAGCTACCAAAAATAATTAAATACTCAAAATACCTTTATTTTAATTAAATATTGCTTTACTGACAAAAAAGATTTTTACCTTATTAAAAAATTAATACAAATATCACTAATATCGCTAATCATAAGTCAAGTTAATTATCTCCTTTCTTATACGGTTTTATATGTTTTTTTATATGCTTTTTATGTTTGAAAATATCTTTATATTTTTAAATATACAATCATTTAAATAACTATTAATAATTTTCTTTTTCATATTGCATTTTGGTTTTCTTTTTTTCTTGTGTTTTTGAGTTGGTATTTATTTATAGATAAAAAAATAGCATAACAACGACAACAAATAAATGGTTTTGTTAAATAGTTTCTAAAATAAACTAAAATAGGCAAAAATGAAAAATTGGAAAAATAAACAAAAAAGTAAGTTAGGAAAAAATATAAAAAATAATTAAAAATCTAATAAATTAAAAAATAAAACAGTTGTAATAAGTAAAAAGATTGTGAAATGAAATAATAAATGAATAAATATTTAGCTTTCCCAAAATAAAGGCAAAAAATGCAAATAATGAAAATCAACATTAAATAAAAAAATTAAATAAAAGAAATTGATATTATAAATAAATGTTATAAAAAATAGGCCAATTGATAAATGGCTTTGGGCTTTATTAAAAAAGTATCATAATTATAAATAATTGCTTGCTAAACAAATGAATTTATATAATTATCTAATAATTAATTTATAAGATAAAAATATAATCAATCAATTAATCATTGATAAAAAAGGTGTTAATTGTTTTTGCAATTGTAATATCTTCAAAGCTTTTTAATATCATATAAGCATTTTGAAGTTGTTGTCATAATTGTAGTCATGTATCAAAAAAATTAATGTTTTAAAATTGTTTTTAAAATAAATGATTATTGTTATTTTCCCTTAAATCATCAAAAGTATTTTATTACTAAATATTATAATAATTTTTTGTCTTTTTGCAAATATTAATTAAATTATACAGTTTAAAGAGATATAAAAAATAAAAATAAAAGTAAACAAAATAAAAACATCGGAGTAAGACGGTCTGTAGGGTATTAAATTATAAAAAAAAATGCCATAAAATTTATTTTTTTGTAAATGTAAGTGACAATTATTATACTAAAGGAAGTTAGTTTGTGTAAATTTGTAGTTTTGTTAAGTCTTGAAATAATTTTTTTATATTAATTTTTATTTTACATATTATTTTTTTCTTATTGATTGTGTTTCTTCCAGACATATCAAATTAATTATTATTGTATAAAAATATTTGCTATGCTTCCTTAACAAAAGCATCTTTTCTAAATTTTGTGTGTAAGTTTTACCATAATTTTTCCATTATAAAAAATTGAGATTTTGTTATCTTTTATGTTTGGATCTTCTTTATATTTTTCAATAATTTCTTCGCTGCATTATAACTAGCTTGAATAATTGCATTAATTTCTTTGCTTCGATATCATTCATCTAAACTAAATCCATAACAGAACCTAATGACATTGACTCTTTTACCATTTTAGTAACAATAGTAGTATTTCTTTTTCAATCCATGCAACAACCAACACTAACACTGGTTTCAAATACTTCTTCTTCCCGTCACCATGAAAACAGTAATCGTAATTTTAATAATCTTGTTTGATTAAAGTTGATCAGCTTAATTCACTTTGTTTTGTGAAAAAAGATAGTATATCTGCCAGCACTTTCACTATTGGTTTTATGATTTTTGATGCCTCAAACCCCCAAACGCAAACTTTACTATGGCATGTCTAATTCGCGGTTAATAACTCTTTTTATCTGCTTTTTAGAATGCTTTTGTTTTAATTCAGGACCCATTAAAATTAAATCATATAGCATCATGAATAATAATAAAAATTGTAATTTTGTTTGAAATTAATGTCTTTTGGAAACTATCTTTTTGCTTCTTTCAATAAAAAATTAATATCTGCAGGAGTATAATTTGAATCGTGCGAGATTTTTGCCTTGTTTTATTAAGTATCTGAAGGATAATTTTGTTTTCAATATTTTTAGCATTTCATAAAAGCTATAGTAAAGTTTGGGTTGTTTTTAATCTAAGGTACTGAAATATTATTATTTCCCTAAAACGCCACTTCTCTAATTAAGGCATCATCTAAAAATGTACACAGGTAGTTTAACTCCAACCAGCAGCTTGCGGAGTTTTTTTCATCTGAATCTACTCTCCATCAAGTTGATTTAACAAAAACATTAAAATGCCTGAATATTCTTAAACCTTTTTTTTCTTTGCTTCTTTTCAGCTCAATAGCATCAATTTCATCAATAAAGATAAAATAATAACAACCACGTTGTTTTGGCAGTTTCTTGACTGCTTTAAACAATCACCTATACAGGCTGCTCGCTCTATATATTTTTCGACAAAATCGAAAAAATTATTGTGGCAAAAAAGAGGCTTACGCTGCTAGAACCCACTAAACATTTAGCTAAATAAGTTTACCTACTGTTTCTGGAGGACCATTTGACCAAAAACTCCTCTTGGTAATCTTTACGAGGCAAAGGAGTTCATTTCATTTTGCATCATCATTTACTGCTGAAATATATTCTCCTTGTCATCTTTGACTTCATCATATCCAGAAAAAGCTATCAATATTAAGAGATTGCCTTTGGGTCTGTAATTACTTTTTCTTGTGCTCACATAGTATCTTCTTAGGTGTCTTTTCCCATAGTCTTAGAAAAATTTTCAGATCCTTTAATTAAAAAAAACATAAAGAAAATCAACATAATATTTACAATAATAGTACTTACATTAGTAGCAATTGCAAAATAATTTTAGGTTTTTGGGCGGAATTGAATAATTTGAATTTTGCAGTTGATTATCTGGTTCAGGATATTCAAATCTTTGCGGTTCCCATTTCATAATAATATACCTTCCTTTTATATTTTTATATATTAATTAGTTGTTTAATTGGGTTTATTTTTTAGTGCATTTTTTTAGTAAATTAATTTGAAATGATAAAAAATTCCAACATAAAATTTTAATGAAAATAAACAAATTGACAAATACCAAAAAATAAACATAATAAGAATCTCTTATAAGCATTTATCACTTAATTTTTTGACATTATTTGAATCATTTATTTGAAAAAAAACATTTTATATAATTTTCTTAACATATTTATTTTAACAAAATTTATAGATATTATAACAATATCAGCAAAAAAAGCACTCTTTATGATTGCAATTTATTAATTTTATGATAAGCTAAAATTAGCAATAAATAAATTTGAAATATTAAGAGATTTGGGTCCTTTTTGATTGTTTATTGTTGTAATTTTAATTACTCCTTTTTTATTTTGTTATAAATTGATTATTTTGCTTTATAATTATTTTATTGACTAACTTATTACATTTAGTTTATCGAAACTATTTTTTATATTTGATAATTGCTAATTAAACAACAATTACAACAACATAAATTATGAGTGAAATTACAAATTACAGTGCAAATTTTTGATTATAATTATAATCAGTAACTTTTCTTCATAAAAAAAAGATAGGTAATAAAACCATAAAACATGATAAATTATTTTAAAAAGTTTAACAAAGTATTTAGCGGCAATCAATTTAATTTTAAGAGGCATAAATTTAGAAATTAAACAAAAATGAATTGTCACTTTATTAGGTCTAACTTCAGTTTGTGGAAAAACTACTATTTTACGTATTTTAGGCGGGTTTGAAAACTAGTAGCGAGAGAGGTTTTATTTTCAAGAAAAGCATTTTAAATGTGGCACAACTCTAAAGGCCAATTAATACTGTTTTTAAAAAATACGCTTTATTCCCTCATTTTAAATGTTTTGAAAATAGCAGCTTTTTGTACGTTTTAAAAATTTTATCGGGTAAACTGGTAGCTCTTAATAAAACTCATTATCAAACTAACAAAACTAATTTATAAAAACTTCATCCCAAAATTAACCAAATTTAACGCAAGAAAAACTGCCCAAATTACATAACTTTAACAATCAATTGACTTTAACAAAGATTTTTGACAAAACAAAATGCTCTTGAAATTATAAAAAAATAAAACAAGAAAAACATTTGTTTTTTAAAAATCTTTGGTTAAAGGTTCAAACTATTGTTAAGATTATACATTTGAGCGATTTTCTTTGCGTTAAATCTTTAATTAGTGTGATGAGATTTTGTCATCGCTGTGTTGACAATATTTGTCA
>NZ_CP169277.1:139406-142842 GCF_041920595.1 Areca yellow leaf disease phytoplasma | reverse complement strand
CAAATCATCAAGAATTAAATCAAAGATTTAACAAAAAAAAAAAAAAAAAAAAAAAGAAAAAACTGTCTAAATTACACATAACTTTAGTAATAATCAAATTGAAACTTAACTAAAGATTTTGGGAAGCAAAAAAATAAAATGCTCTAAAATGCAAAAATAAACAAGAAAGAGCAAATAAAGAACAAATCCAAAAAGTTGCTTATTACAAATACCCAAAATTGCGGGTTTAAGGTGTTGACTGAAAAGAACCATTTGAACAATTATTTTGTGCGACAACAACAACGAGTAGCAATTGCAAGAGCTTTTAATTAACAAACCACAAGTTTTATTACTTGATGAGCCTTTACTCAATCTAGATTTAAAATTAAAACAAGAAATGCAATACGAAACTTAAAGAAATCCAAAAAACTCAGGAATTACTTTTTTTTTATCAGGTCACTCACGACCAAGAAGAAATATTTCATTATGTGAGCGATAAAGTAGTTGTCATGAATCATGCGAAATTCAACAAATAGAAGTCCTGAAGATATTTACAACGAACCTGCTAATCATGCCTTGTAGCTCAATTTGTAGAGAATCCAACTTAATTAAAGGAGTGATGAAAGATGATTTTTAGTTCATTTTGACAATCAACTTTAATTGTGTAGATAGGGTTTTAGCAAAGAAGAAAAATGTAGATATTGTTATTCGTCCCAAGACATTGATATTGTCTCCCAAGGAAAAGGCTTCAATTACAGGCATATACAATCAATTATTTTTAAAGGCGTTCACTGGGAAATTGATGTTAAAACTGCACAAAGGAACCTACACTTCTTCATACTTCCATGACCATGTTGGGAATTAAACAAACAAGTAGATATTACTTTTAATCCTGAGAAGATATTCATGTAATGGAGATTTGGTAATGAAAAAAACCTACACTTGCAAGGACAATCAAAAAACTATACAGACTATTAATTTCGCCTTATTATATTATTTTATTAGGATTAATTATTTTACCTATGGGTTTTATTTTATTTGATTCTTTTCAAGATACCAACCAACAAAACGCATTTTTGCAACCCGTTTTACTTTACAACACCATCAAGAATTTTTATCCAATCAATCATTTTTATACGTCCTTGCTAGATCAATTGCAATTTCTATTATTGTTACTTTTTGTGTCTTTATCATTGTGTCTATCCTCTAGCCTATATGATTTCTCGCCTCAAAATGGAGAAATGGCAAAGAAGCTTTCTTGTCATTCTCATCAATGGCACTATGTTGATTAATATGATTATCAAAACCCAAGCATTAGTACAAATATTTCATTTATTACAAAAAACTTTTAATATCCAATCTTTTAGAAACTAATTTTGCTATGATTGGCAGGACTTATTTATTTATTTTTTACCATTTATGTTTTTGCCTATCTACACTGCAATTATCAAAATAAATCCCCAACTTATTCAAGCCTCCAAAGATCTAGGAGCAAACGAATGGCAAATATTGCAAGAATTATTTGGCCCTTATCACTTTCAGGAGTACTTGCAGGCATTTGTCTTGTCTTTTTACAAACAGCAACTAATATTGTAGCTCTCCCACGTTATCTCGGAGCAACTACCCAAATTACTATTGCTGAATTAATCAGAAAGCAAAGCTTTATTAAGTGGCGAAATCAAACAAGCTTGTGCTAATTGTATTCATCTTTCTTTAACAATGTTTTTTGATTTTTCAAATGTTTAAAAAAATTAAATTTAGGAGAAAGCAAAGATGTCAATTAAATTATCTGAGGCAAAATCCCCCAAACTGCTTCTACCAAAATCCCAAAAAAACCCAAAAAAACCATTACTAACACCTTATATATCATTTTAGTGTTAAGCTTTATTTATATTCTATTTTATCTTTAATTATTTTTTTCTTTTAACAAAGCGAAGGCAGAATTGCATCTTTAGTTAATTGGCAAGGTTTTAGTTTTCAATGGTATTCTAAACTTTGGACTGACCAAACAGTTAAAACTGCTATTAGAATAACTTTATACATTGCTTGCCTAACTACTTTAATTTCTACTTTTTTAGGTACTTTTGCAGCTATTAGCCTTGCTCAAAGTCTTAACAACAAAAAATGGCGCAACATTGTTCTTAATGTAAGTAATTTTTCTATTGTTATTCCTGGAAATTATTACTGCTTTAGCATTATTTGTTGTCTTTGGTTTTATGGGTTTGGAATCTGGTTTTGGAGAAGAAATGCTTTTAGCCCACATATCTTTTTGCACTCCTTTTGTAGTTATTACTGTCTATCCTAAAGTAATAAATCTTGACCCTCATTCTTTAGAAGCAGCCTATGATTTAGGAGCAACTCGCACTAAAGCTTTAACCAAAAGTAATACTACCTCAACTTAAAGGAGCTATGCTTTTAGGAGCCACTCTTGCTTTTAGTCTTTCTTTTGATGACTTTATGATTTCTTATTTTGTAGGTGGCTCTGAATGCCAAATATTTCTGCTTATATCTACAGCCTCAAAGGAACTATTAACCCAACTGTAAATGCTTTATCTACTATTTTAATTATTATTGCTAGTTCTAAAATTATCCTTAATTTCATCAAATACAACAACCAAAAAACAAAACCAAAGGAAAAATGCCAAAATAGAAGCAGAGGCAAATAACAATGAAAATGAAAGTACAAATGGAGCTACAACAATAACTAAAAACAAAAAAAAAAAAAAAAACCACAACCACTAACACAAAAACAAGCGCAAAGACAAACACCAATGAAAACGAATTTAATACCAAATGAAAAATACAATTAAAACTGTAGCAACAACATTGCTTTTCATTTTAACAACAACTTTTTTGTTATTCTTATTATTCTTAATCTTAAAAACAAAAATATACTTCCACAACACCAAGAAGAACAAACATTAACATTATTTAATTGGGGCGAATACTTAGAACCTAGCATTATTGAAAAGAAGTTTGAAAAAGAAACTCACATCAAAGTTAAACAAGTTCTTTTTTCTTCTAACGAACTTGCAGTTACCAAAATTAAAAGTAAAAACCAATATGATCTAGCCGCTATTTTAAGTGAATATGCAATTGATCAATTAAGACAAAGCAAAATGTTAGAAACAATAGATGATGGTGAATTAATAAAAGATGATAAACATTATTATGAATTAAACAAAGACCTCCAAGACAAACTCCCTTCTGAATTTAACAATTACGCCGTTCCTTATTTTTGGGGCAAAGTAATTATTCTTTATAATAAAAACAAAATAACTCAAGATCAAATTAATGAACTCAAAGATCAAAATAAAGGTTTTAAATATTTAAAAGACACCAATTTAAAAGTAGCTTTAGTGCAATAACGCTCGCGACGGTTTAATGGTGGTCTAAAAAGCTACCGAAGGAAAAAATTGCAAACTCTTCCCCAGATGAATTAAATGAAGCCAAAAAT
>NZ_CP169277.1:138020-139306 GCF_041920595.1 Areca yellow leaf disease phytoplasma | reverse complement strand
TTTCTTCCCAAAGTGTTCATGCAAGAATGGAAGGTCAAAGGACACACTCCCCTTTCCAAGCCTTCAACCTTGCAATGCCCAAAGCTCCCTCCACTTTGGCCGGCCATGAATCACTCCAAGTGGGCGTTGAAGGATCAAAGGAAGCACATCCCTTCAAGCAAGCCTTGTTCCATGTTTTCTTCCCAAAATGAGCATGCAAAAGAAGGAAGTCAAGAGGCCAATCCCCCTCTCCAAGCCCTCCCACATGCCACGCCAATCCTCTCCATTTGGTCGGCCATGAAGAATCTTCCCATCCATGTGGGCATCAATTTTGGGGTTGTAATTTGGGTTCAAGGGTTTGAATTATTTTGAATTCAAATGGGCCTTGGGTGCCTATTTAAAGGACCCAATCCCTCCATTGTAAAGCTATTGAATGATTGAATGAAAAGAGTGTTTGAGTTTGTTTATCCTCCAACCATTGTCTCCTAGACTAGGTTTGAGTGAAGTTGCCTTCGTCCCCAGGGACGTCGAGTGGTGTGAGGCCACCTGTCCGTCGCCCCAGGGCGTCGCGAGTCCTTCATCCTCCTGGATGTCGAGTGGTGTGAGGCCAATCATCCTTCGGGACGTCGCGGGGTGCGAGGCCCCAAGTTATCTCCCTCTTCGACTTCGGAATCCAGCCGCAGACACCGGGCTCGAAGCCCCTTTTCAACCCCATCTCAGTCCCTTTATGTACATCTCTCCATTTTGCTAATCCCTATTTTGTTTGCCTGTGTCCTCTCGGGGTATCTCGCACCTGAGATGTGGGCCACTTTGCTATCGCGATCTTCTCCGACCGAAAGCCGGGCATCTAATGAAATTGATCGCCGCATCCAGGCCGCTGGTTTGGGGCAAATAAAATTTATTTTTGAGTATTTTTATTCACTAAAACATTTGTAAGAGGCAATAGTTGGTTCTACATTACTACTTTTACCCCAAGTATAACGATGTTGCCAATCAACTACTTTATTATTTTCGGTGTTTGTTTCTAAATAATGTCTTTTGGATGTTTGGTTCACCATTTTATCATAAGTAGCATCCCAAGTATCATAATGTTGCCAATCAACTACTTGTTTATTTTCTTTGCGCTTGTTTCCTAAATAATGTCTTTTAGAAGTTTGCTTTTGGCTTCCATCATAAGTAGCATCCTGCTACTGTATTATTATTTTTCCAATCCACTGACTTATCTTTTCAGTACTTCCGCAAATAATGCCTTTTCTTTAATAATTTTGATTACCATTTTTTATCATAGTTTTATCCCAAGTGTTAAC
>NZ_CP169277.1:129082-137920 GCF_041920595.1 Areca yellow leaf disease phytoplasma | reverse complement strand
ACTGCTCGGTCGGCCTCACTGAAGAATGCACTCCTTCTACACTATGTCTACGTGATGTCGGCCTACATCACGGCTGTCACGTGTCTCTGTGTCCACTGGCCTCGGACTAAATGATAACCCATGGGTAACGTGACCTGATGTCATATACATCGGTATGGATCAAAGTACGATAAGGCTCATCCTGAAAGCTGACTCCATACTCCCGAAATAGTACAGTCAATCCCATGCCATACGGCAAGCAGAGCCGCTGACTAGACGCCGCCTCGTGATCTGATGAATCATCAGAATAGGAAGACAAATCGGCGTCCGCTGAATCAGTGAGACCATCACCGGCAACTCTTGCTCGGCAATGTAGTCAAAATGACCGGTCTTCGGTAGAAGAATCCGGGTGACAATATGATGTAGCAGTCTCATCTCCGTAGATAGTCTCGATGCTGGAACAGTGGCTCCCTCTGGTAAGATATCGGACTCAAAAATATATTGGAGCCTACTCATCCATCAGACTGTCAATAACTGATCCAGTCATGGGTATATCCCACACTTGGCTCAAAATCTCTGATGAAATGGGGATATCCGGAGTCCTGCAACTTTGTGGGCTGTATACGGTCACGGGCAAGTGATGCAGCAGGAACTCATCAACCCGGGATAGTATCTCTCACTGAGCGAACAAAAAGAGTGACTTGACGTAATACAATCAATCTCCAATCTCGTCTCTTGTGGTCTAAGAAGGAGAAGTCCACTCGGCGTCTTCCAACCACTTGTCTTGGAGCTCATCGGCTAGAAGGAGTAAACAACGGTCGTGCAGGCGGATTCGGAGCTCTAGACTCGTGTCGTGCCTTCGTTCTCCGCTCCTCTTCATCTTTTTGTGTTGACGGAGTCTTAGTGAAACAAACATTTGCAAGGACCCATTGTCAAGAATTAAAAAAAAAAAGATTTGGCAAGGTTTTTGGTGGAAGAAAGAGGGTTTCTAGGGTTTAGGAGCTAAAACCTAAGAAGATTTCCAACAAAAATGGCTACCAAAGTCTCAAATCCAAGAAATCCATGGCTAAAAACTAAGAAATGGGAGGATGAACAGTATGGATACCTGGAATCGAGGTGTCGGCTCGGAGGAGAAAGAAATTTGGGGGAAAAAGGTTCGAAAATTCCTTAAATCTTAGTTTCTTTATCGGTCATGTGTCGACTCACGCATGTGTCGACACATTTTGGTGTCGACCTAGAATGCAGTGTCGACAGTATTTAATGAAAAATCAAAGAATTTCTGAATGATCAAAATCAATTGAAATAACAGGTTTTGGAGTCAAATGTCAATGATTAATCACGATTCATCATAAATAAGGTTGAATAGATCTAGTATGAGTCAAATTGGAGGAAAGATTTAATCAAATGGATTGATGATCCCGAGCTCTCTTCTAATCATACAGAATCGATCTTCCAAAAGAGGTTTAGTTAAAATATCAGCTAATTGAAATTCAGTACATATAAATTCAAGCAAAATATCATTGTTTTCTATATGATCTCTAATGTTCATGCCTAATTTCAATGTGCTTGCTCCTGGAGTGTTGAAACGTGATTTTTAGTCAAGCAAATAGCACTGGTATTATCACATTTAATAGGAGTTCTAGCCAACTTGATTCCAAAGTCTTCAAGTTGTTGCCTAATCCACAAGATTTGAGCCAACAACTTCCTGCCTATTATACTCAGCCTCAGGCTGGATAGTGCAACTGAAGTTTGTTTCTTGCTAAACCATGAGATTAAGTTAACTCCAAGAAATTGGCAAGTTCCTTCAAATCTCACTCTATCATCCCATAGCGACAAAGTCTGCGTCGAGAATATCGTCCGGTCAATGAGAAGAATTTGGCATACCACGAACTTGATAATAATAATTGCGAATGATACAATAATAAACCTTGACTGTAGATGTGATTTAACTGATTGAGGCCGATGTCAGCATACATGCAAACACTGAACATAATATCTAGTCTACTAGCAGTCAGGATATAGTAAAGAGTTTATTATGCCTCTATATAATTTCTGATCTACAAGTTACCATTTTCATCTTTATCTAGTTTACATGAGGGGCTCATAGGCGTACCTATTGGCTTAGTAGTCTCCATCCCAAACTTTGATAATTCTCTTGTGTACTTAGCTTGGTTGATGAAGATACCATCAGTTTGCTTGATCTGGAGTCCGAGAAAGAAGTTTAGTTCTCCCATCATGCTCATCTCGAACTCACCCTGCATAAGCTTAGCAAACTCTTGACAAAGAATTTCATTAGTAGCACCGAAAATGATATCATCAACATATATTTGTACTACTAATAAATCATTATCTTTCCTTTTCAAAAATAGTGTTTTGTCAACATTTTCTCTAGAAAATTCATTTTCAATAAGAAATTTGCTTAACCTTTCATACCATGCTCTAGGTGCTTGCTTCAATCCATAAAGTGCTTTGTGTAGTTTGAAAACATGATCAGGATGTGCATGATTTTCAAAACCAGGTGGTTGTTCCAAAAACCTTTTTATTTATAAAACCATTTAAGAAAGCACTCTTAACATCCATTTGAAATAATTTGAAGTTCATAAAACAAGCAAATGCTAACAATAGTCTAATTGCTTCAAGTCTAGCAACAGGAGCAAAAGTTTCATCAAAATCAATCCCTTCCTCCTGATTGTAGCCTTTAGCAACTAGCCTAGCTTTATTTCTAATGACAATACCATTTTCATCTAATTTATTCCTAGATACCCATTTAGTGCCAATAATTGAAATATTAGATGGTCTTTCTACATAAGTGTCCAAACATTATTTCTATCAAATTGTATTAGTTCTTCTTGCATAGCATTGATCCAATTAGAATCTTTTTCAGCTTCTTCAAAACATTTAGGTTCTACTTGAGATACAAAAGCAATATAATCACATTCATTTCTAATAGAAGCTCGAGTTCTTATCCCTTTAGATGGATCACCTAAGATTAATTTCTTAGGATGTCCATGAGCATACCTCCACTCCTTAGGTAGATCTTGATGCTTTGGAGTGTCATCTTCTTTCTCATCCTTGTCCTGATTTTCTTCATTTGGTTGAGCTTGATCATCCAATGTCAGCTTCTGAAGTTTGTGAGCACATGCACATTCATGAGATGTATCCTCTTTTCTTGAGGATTTGTTAGTAGATTCTTCAAATACAACATGTACTGACTCTTCTACAACTAAAGTCCGTTTGTTAAATACTCTGTATGCCCTGCTTGATGTAGAGTATCCTAAGAAGATACCTTCATCAGACTTGGCATCGAACTTCTAGATGATTTTTTCATTGTTCAAAATAAAACATTCTAACCAAAAACTCGAAAATATTTCAAAGTTGGTTTTCTTTGGTTCCAAAGCTTCATGGAGTTTTCTTTAAAATAGGGCGTATCAAAACTCGATTCAAAATATAACGGTCTTATTTATAGATTCACCCCAGTAAAAATATCTTGGCAAATTATTTTCACAAAGCATAGTGCGTGCCATTTCTTCTAAAGTGCAATTTTTCTTTCTACTACATTCTGCTGAGGTATCCTAGGTGCAGAGAAATTGTGTTCTATACCTTTTTTATTACAAAAGTTTTTGAAATCTTGATTTTCAAATTTAGTTCCATGATCACTATGAATACAAATGACTGAAACACCTTTTTCGTTTGAAACTTTTCTATAAAACTTTATGAATAGAGAATGATTCATCTTTTGTGCTAAAAAGAAAACTCCAAGTAAATCTCAAAAAATCATCCACAATGACTAATCCATATCTCTTGCCTCCTAGACTTGATGTTCTAGTTGGTCCAAAGAGATCCATATGGAGTAGTTCAAGTGGTCTACTAGTAGTTACAAATCCTTTTGGTTTAAAAGAAGTTTTGACTTGTTTTCCAAATTGACATGCTTGGCAAATTCTATCTTTTTCAAAACTGATTTCAGGTAAATCTCTAACTAAATTCTTTTTGCAAAGTTTTGAAATAAGGTACATACTAGCATGCCCTAACCTTCTATGCCATAACCAACTAGTCTCTTCCTTGGTAGAATTCATTGCAACAAGGCATTCTCCATTAGGCAAAGATAGATCATCAAGATCTACTAGATAAATATTTTCATGCCTTTTTTCAATGAATTGTACTCCATTTATATCTGGACTAGAAATCATGCAATAAGATGATTTAAAAACTACTTGAAAACCTTTATCGCAAAACTGACTAATGCTTAAAAGATTATGCTTTAAACCATCTACTAAAAGTACATTACTAATACTATTAGAAGGAGTTATGTGAACCTTACCAATTCCAATGATTTTACCTTTACCATTATCACCGAAGGTCACACTCCCTCCATTCAAAGCTTCAAGAGAAGTGAATTGCTTCACATCTCCAGTCATGTGCCTTGAGCAACCACTATCAAGATACCAAATTCGTTTATTTTCCTTGGTTGCAAGACACACCTGCAATAAGATCAAGCTTTGTTTTTAGGTACCCAAGCTAACTTGGGTCCTTTCGGGTTAGCATTCAAAATGGTTCCTTTTGGAACCCACACTTTACCAAAAGACATGATTTTTCTAAAATTACATTGATATGATTTATGACCTAATTTTTCTGCAAGTAAAACAAGTAATACTAGATGATGCAGGTACAAAAAAGTTTTTGAAATACTTTTGTTGCTTTTGTGGTTTATATCCTAAACCTGCCTTTATTAAAAATAGCTCTTTGATTGTTTAAAAGTAAATTCAACTTTTCTAAACTATAAGTAAATTTGTCAACAAAAGGTTTTAATTTTTCAAGTTCATTTTTGTGTTTAGCATTTTCAAGTTCTAAATCCTTGTTTTTCTTTAAAAGCTCATTGTTAGAAACAATTTGTTTAGGCCTTTTTAAAACTTCATTTTCCATAACTAAAGCATTATTTTTCTTTTCCAAAATATCTAGTTTAGATTTCAAAGTACTAACATCATTTAGTAAGGTTGTTTTCTAAAGAAAAACAGTTTGCATGCTTTTTCAGTTTCTTATTTTCAGATAAAAATAATTTATAAATTATTTGCTTGTGTTATTACGTTTTTCCCAAAAGAATATTTTTAATCCTTTACCAAGTTAAAACTGTCTTATTATGAATCTTGTTTTTCGGAAAAATCATAAAAAGTGAGTAAGAGTACGAATTTTTTCCAATAATTTTGTATACCTTTTTTAACTTCACTATTAGCATTTTCAGCTCCATGCAAATGCAATAAATAATTATGTGCAGTTCATTAAAGGGCAAATTACTACTAATAAAAAGGGGGCAACTTTTTTTCAGCTCGTTCTTTCTCTGCCAGACATTAGGTTCTACATGGAGCAAATCCAATAGATGTCCTGAAGAGGCCCGTATCTCGAGGACCCAGAAAGGACCTACGAAAAGAGGCTACGTAGGGAACCAAAGTGGAGCCCCATCGAAGAAGTCCCCACTAGGCCCGGCGAGAGGCCCAGAGAGCAGTCTGACGACGAAGAGGTGGCCCAGAGCCGGCCCATGGGCCTGGCGGGGCCACCTGTGGTGAAGGGGGCGTACGGGCCCTTCGGGCAACTCTTCCCACCATCGACATTCCCACGGTCACCGAGAGGTGGAGGAGGCGACGGCCCAGAACGTTGTAGTGAGAGGGAGGCCGATCCTACAGTAACCTTGACGCGGCCAAAAATCCAGCCGGCCGACCTCAGGAGCCCTCACCGTACGCACGCGGGCTCTATCGGCATCTTTTACCGGCACTTGAGACCCTAGGGTGGCCGGGGTGTTGATGTTGGTGCCGGCGAATACGCGGTCATAACCCTCAACCTGGGGCGGGCGAGAGGCGATGGAAGCGGGTTGGGGAGTGGTCATCTCGACTTGTTCCCACAGCTTTTATTGGTAAGTACTACTTTTTTCCTCTCTTGGTCAGTTTTTCTCTGTTTTGTTGATTTGGTGACCTTCTGCTTTACTCTGTGCTATAGTAGCCATGGATGCTCTCCTCGTGGGACTCCCTACGGCACTGAGTCGGTGAGACACCAACTTTGTGGTGAACAGAGTGCTGTGGAGGCAAAGGGTCGATTCTGGCACTTGGGTGCATGACCTGGAGGGCCAGATAAGGGATCTCTAGGCCGAAGCGGCTCCAAGAACACGATGGTGACCTGAAAACTTGGTAGAAAGCCTTAGGTGACCTTGGCCAAGAAGAGGGAGGAGGCCACTCACTTGATTGAGGAGAGGGCCCGCTCAGTCTCGGATGTGGCATGCTTAGAGGGGTGGGTGCAAACCCTCTAGGTCCAACTTGATGCGGCAGAGGCTCGAGCCGTAGAGGTGGAGGAGAAGGCCACGGTGGCGGTGGCACTGATGGAGGCCGCGAAGAAGGAAGCGGCCAAAGCCATCCCAGAGTTCAAGGCCTCAAACGCGTTCATCAACAAAGTGCGGGAGGTGGTCTTTGATGCATTCCTCAAAGGATTTGAGGATTGCAAGAAAAAGGTGGGCTAGGACTTCACCCTCCAAGGCCTAGACGACATCATTCCGGACATGGCCAGCAATGATGATGGCAAGGAGGCCCACTCTACAGAGGTCAAAGTGGGGGTGGACACTGCATCGAAGGCTGAGGTGAGGATGGCCACTATGTCAGAGCTCGATCTAGCCACTCCTCCAACCGAAGGGCCACAGGAAACTAATGAGGTGCACTATCGGCCTAGCAAGGCTCCGGCAATCTCTCCATAGTTTCCTCTTTCTTCATTTGTACTTAGGATATTTTGAAGGATTCCCTGGCCTACTGGGGGGTCCTACTTAATGTAAGAATTTCCTCCATCAATGAAGAATCAATTTCACTTTACCAATAGTTCAATTCTACTCCTTCCTATTTTTCTATTCTTCCTCCGTTCTCTACTTTATTTTTTTTTTGCATGGCAGGAGTGTGAACTATATGGTAACTGAGTGTAAGGTTTCCAAGGTCCTGGTCACCCTTGCCAAGTTTGAAGTCTAGCGGATGGGCATGGGGGCTTTGGAAGTTCTACGGCCCTCTTTGCCAGACTTAAAGTCATGTAGGGCTTCTAAAGTTTCCCGAGCTTGCTTCAGGACATGAGTGCCATGGAATGAGGTAGCTGCTTGAGGAGTTTCCTGGCCTTTCTTGAACTTGGAGTCAGTCAGTAGAGTGCGGGGCTTGCAGGTTTTCTAGCTTGTAGCCAGAACTTGGAGTCGGAGGCGGATGGGAGTCTGAGAAGCTTTAGGAGTTTCTGGCTTTAGCCGTAAGCGGAGTTAAGCGAGCAAGCCAAGCCTCTAAAGCACTCTATCCGCCTGACTCTGAGATTCGGCAAAACAAGCTGGAAAACTCCGAGCCCCCCTCTATCATTCGACTCAATTCGATAAAACAATTAGGAAACTCTTTGAAACATGCCTCTATCTGTTTGACTCCATGTCGTGAGCTAGCCCAGAATGTGAAGCCTACATGACATAAGTCGGCAAGCCATCAAGCCCCATGCCCATCAGCCAGACTCAAACTTGAGATGTAAACCTTACACTCGGTCTATATAGTTCACTCTGTCACAAAAAATAGTAAATGGAAGAGCAAGTGAACTATTGGCAAAGTGAAATTGATTCTTCATGATGGAAGGTATTTACATTGGACGATGATCTGAAATGGTACAGATGAAGAGAGAACTATGGAGAGATAGCCGGTACTAGCGTAGTGCCTCGTTAATTTCTGTGACTACCATTGGAGAATTGGCAGCCTGTGCCTCGGCCTTACGTCACCCCCCTTTGACCTGCAGCAAGTGGAGCCTCCTTGCCGTATTATCATCAGGCCTTGAAATTGGTGAAACACCTTTCTTGCAGTCCTCCAGATCCTTTGAACAAGACCTCCTCCTTGTTGATGAACGCGTTCGAACCATTCTTCGCGACTCCATCCATGCCACCCATATGTCCTCTCCATAAATTTTCTGCTATCATCGAAGTTTGCCCACCTCTAATGCTGTGAACTGACGATCCTCCTCCAGTCAGTGTCCTCCTCTTCTTTGGCCAGGGTCACTGCTGGGCTTTTCTACGTTTCTCCGTGCCATCGTGATCCCTTATCTGGCCACTCCAGTCTTCTACAGTCGGCAGAATCAGACCGCTGCCTCCACGAACTCCTGACCACCCTGCAAAAATTGGACTAATACCAGACCAGAGAGTCCTAGATGAAGAATCAAACCATTTACTAACAATAGAAGGAGAAGATAAATCAAATCAACAAAATGGAAAAACTGGTAAGAAGAAGTACTTACCAATAAAGCTAAATGTGAAGATATTTGTGTCTACTGCCCCTCTCAGCCAGCCCAAAGTGTGACTGCAGTGATTCAATTAATCAACACAGCTACCTAAGTGGTGCAATGAATGCCGATGGAAATACGCGTGTAACTCGAATGGTCCCCAAATAATTGCTGGCCTCCCTCTCACTGGCTGTCTGACCATTCAGAATGTCGATAATTGAAGCCTTCTCTTGAACAACCGGCCTCAGCCTCAATTGTGGTGCTCCTGCTAGGCAATAATTGTACCCCTGGTTGGGGCAGGACATTCGGGCCTCTCTGATGAACTCCTTCGGACCTCTTGGGTCCTTTCTGGTCTAATTGGATCCATGAAAATTGCAGAGAAAGGAACGAGCTGAAAAAGTTGCTGTATGAAATGAACGCACAGATATATTTATTGCATTTGCATGTGAAATGCTAGTGAGTTAGAACTGTACAAAATTATTGAAAAATTCATTGCTCTTACTCACTTTATGTTTTCCGAAAAACAGATTCATAATAAGACAGTTACAACTGGTAAGTAAAATATTCTTTGGGAGAACATGATAACACAGAGCAAATATTATAATT
>NZ_CP169277.1:119170-128982 GCF_041920595.1 Areca yellow leaf disease phytoplasma | reverse complement strand
TACTTCGTTCAATTCGTATTGCTGTGTGCTTGTTTCTAATAATGTCTTTTAAGAAGTTTGCTTTGGTTGCATCTGCTTTATCATCTAAGTATCATTATTTTTCAATCACTAATTTATCTTTTTCCCAGTACTTCGCCTGATAATATAATAATTGATTACACATTTTATCATACATTATCTAAGTATCATGATGTTGAAATGCTTCAATTTATTAATACATAAGTTATGACTAAAATATCTTTAGATGTTTGTCTACTATTTTATCATAAGTAGCATCTGATATCAGTTTTTAATCAACTAGTATTATTATTTCAGGTTCTTTGGCTTAAAAATATCTTTGAATATTTGTCTACAACTTTATATGAAAGTAGCATCCAAGTATCATAATGTTTGTAATGTCTTCTCTTTATTATCTTGCCGTGCTTTGCCTAATTTGTAATGTCTTTGTGCTATTTGATTTCCGTTGGTATCATAAGTTGAATCATAAGTATCAGGATTTTGCCAATCAACTAATTTATTATCTTGCGTTGCTTTCTTCTAAATATTTTCTTTTCTATAACTCCAGTAGCTAAAATTTCTTTTAATGGATTATTGGCCCAAACTGTAATTATATTTCCTAATATACAATAAAAATCCATAATGCCAATAACAACAAGCACACCTTAGCCAATAAAAATGCTTGGGTTGTTCTAAATTATTCACTTTGTAAAAAACTCTTTTCTAATATGGCATCTTCATAAATAATTCCAACTTGAAAAAAATTTTTATTATTTATTTTAATTATACAATTATCTCTTATTTTGTTTTTTATAATTGCTAATGAAGTATTAAATACTATGTAAAATTATTATATGCAAAATAGATAAAAATATACTTAATTTTTATTAATATTTCTTTGTTGTAATGCTTTATAAATTATTATATATATTATTTTATTGTGGGATAAAACCTAAAACTGATAAACAAACTTCTTTTAAGTCTTGAACTTCAATTTGTGTGTGTTTGTTTCTACACATATTAATACAAGCATCATTAACAAGTGTTTCGATGGTACGATTAGAATGCTTCATAATGTCATTTTCAATTGCATCATTAACATTTTGGGTGAGATAATTTAGTGCATCATCAGAAATTGGGTTTTTACAGATATTTTTAACTAAGAATTTTAAAGTCTTTGCGTGGTTCTTTTCGAGGGTTTTAACTTCAATTTTGTAAGTAAATCTTGATTTAATGGCATCATCCATTTTATCTAAATAATTTGTAGCTGCAATTAAAAATATGGGCTTAGTTGGATTATTTTTTTCGTAGTTAATTCTTCTTTGAAAGCCGTAACAGCTTCACTTTGTCCTTTATGATGCTCACGTATTTGTGTAAGAACAACAAAAACCTCTTCACATTCATCAACAAAAATGATAGCACCACTGTGTTCATCAGCAATTTTTCTTGCACTATCAAATAAAGAATGTACTGCCTTTATGCTTTCTCCTACATATTTTTGAGCAAAAATCAGCACCAGTACATTTAGCAACATATTTAAAATGAGTATCTTTCATAAAAAAATTTAGCAAAAAAATCATGCCAGGAACTCCATATAATAACATTCCTTTGGGAGGATCTATTTTACCTTTTACTTTCTTCAAACATTTGTTGTTTTGTAACAAAATCTAGTACTTTTTTAGAGCTGCCAATTTTTCTTCTTTTATTCCAAATAAATCATCCATATTTTTTGTTAGGATTAAAATTGTTAATTCAAATTGAACTGGCGCATGGAATGCATCTATAACACCTTACTTCTGGAAGTTGAAGGTGATTTTTCAGATAAAGATGGAGTTTGTGTTATAGTAGTTTCAATTTTAAATGATTTATTCAAAAAATTTAAATTGAGATCTTTTTCTTGATTATCCATAAGATAATTTCTCACTTTCGTTTTATTTTGTTATTTTTAAAAGTTAGTTGGTTGTCAATAAATCAAACAATTATATTGTTATATCAAATTTATAAATAACTATTTTTTATAACTTGCCTAAAACTTTATAAATGAATTAGTTTTTATTTTAATGAATTGATTATCACAAACAAAACTTTTTTAACAATGTATGGTATTTGATTACATCTATTATCTCTTTCAAAAAAATACAAATAAATTTAAATAAAACAAATAACAAACTAAATAATTCTATCAATAATCTACATAATTTACTTATAAGTCGCAAAAACTAAATTTTTGCTCCCTTAACTTCTTTGTTTTATAAGAAAAATTAAAATATGTTATAATTAAAATAGGTTTTTATTTACCTTAAATAAAAAATCTTTCCTAATCATACCAAATACGAAAAAAAAATATTCCATTCCTTATTATTATCTAATTATATTAAAGAAATTTTTTCGAAGAAAGGCAACCAAGATGAACAAAGATCAAGTTATTCAATTTATTGACGGACAATTATTTAAAAACATGATTACTAACGGAGCTATCAATTTACAAAACAACTACCAAACCATTGATAATTAAATGTGTTTTCCCGTACCAGATAGAGATACAGGAACTATATGAAAATTACTATGATGTCGGGCGTTGATTAAAGAAAATTAACAATTTAAACTCTAGTTATGAAGTATCCAAAGTTTTATCAAAGCATTATTAATAGATTGCCAAAGGCAAATTCAGGAGTTATTTTATCCAATTTTTTGCAGAATGGTACAAACTTACCAAAAAACTCCACAAAGAAACTATCAATATTATACTGATTTTATCCATTCACTTGAAGGAGGCTACCAAAAGCTTTCACCAAGCTATTATAGAACTCAAGAAAGACACTATTTTAACTGTTTTTCAAAAGCCAGCAACAAACTCTAAAGCTAAATCTCAATTTATGTACTATTGAAGATGTTTTATCCAATTCTCTACAGCCCAAAAAACTCTTTTTCCCAAACAACTGAATTATTAGAAGTCTTAAAACAAGCAGGAGTAGTTGATAGTGAGTTTGGCTTTGTTGAAACTTCTTAAAGGAATGTTAATTATTTTTACAAGACCAAAAACTACTTCAAGTGTAAACCAAAATACCCAACACACACAAATCCTGATAAAATACAAACGTTGGGACAAGTTAATATTAAATATACTTATTGCACTGAATACATTTTTTCAAATCAAAGCATCCCAAGAAAAAAACCTTGATATGAAACAACTTAAACAAGCTTTATTACAAATAGGAGATTCTTAGTTTTAGTTAAAGACCAAGAAATTCTAAAAATACATATCCATACCAACAAACCAGGACAAGTTTAGAACAACTCTTAACTTATGGCACATTAAAGGTAAGCAAAATTGACAACATGAAAGAACAACATCAATCAATTTTAGATCAAAAACACGACACATTTACCCTACAACAAGAACCTACCCCAGACCCAAAGTCACCTTCAAACTTACCTAACTCAAATAAAGATCAAAATATTTTTTATTGCATTTGTAAATGATACCAAAAGCCAAAAAGTCTTTGCTGACCTTAAAGTAAATCAAATTATAAAACAATCTACTTTTAACCCTACTACTTTTGAAAACTTCTTCCAAACAAATACTTCCCAAAAACATCATTATCCTACCTAATGACACATCTCTTTAGAAAAGCTTACGAACCCAACTAAAACAATTACAAGGAACCAATCAAGAAATTGTCCTTTTACAAACTAAAAACATCGCTCAAGGATACAGTGCTCTTTAGCTTTTGATAAATCATTGGATTTAGTACAAAAACAAAAATATCATGGAAGAAACTATCAAAAACATCCAAACAGGAAAAATTATCTATGCTGATAAAAAAGATGCTAAAAACATATCCAATCAAACTCTTTTAGAAAAAGAATATTTATCTGTTTGGGAAGAAAAAATAATAGCTACTAATAAAGATAAATATCAAGCATTAAAAACATTACTCCAAAAAATGATTAAACCTCATCAAACCTTTTTAACTGTTTTTTATAATCCTTCATATGCTGATGAAAAGAATTAGAAAAAACTAGAAACTTTCTAGAAACTAATTACGACCACATTGAATTAGAAACCTTAGAAAGCCAAAACAACACTAACATTCCTTACATTGTTTCATTAGAATAACAAGAAATGATCTATAAGATCATTTTTAAGCGGATATGACAGAACGGTAGGCTTGTGCATGCTTGAGGGGCATGTAAGAAATATCTTATGTGAGTTCAAATCTCACTATCCGCACCATTAATTTATTTATTTTAATTAAAATCATTATATTATATTAAAAACCCCCTTTTTATTAAGGGGGTTTTCTTATTAGATTTCATGTTATTAAGAAATATAAAAACAATAATAAAAGATACAATAATTACAGTAATATAGATAAAATGTTTGTTTATTTGTTTCATTTTAAAATCAACTTTCTTATGTATTTAAAATATTTAATATCATTTTATTATTGTTATCTAAAATTACATAAATTGCCTATATTATACATAATTTTAATAAAAAACAATTGCAAAGATATTTTATTATATTTATATTTTATACTGAAATTATTCCCATAATAAAACAAAAGCAATCTTTAATTAAAGCTTGCTTTTATGATATCTATATATTATATTAATTTAACAATTAAACGCTGTTATTAGGGCAAAAAAGCTAAATAATAAAGTTTTTTAATAAACAAATATAATACATCTAAATTATATAATGTATGGAGCGGGCGAGGGAATCTCTGAACCCCGTCTCATGCTTGGCAAGCACGTATAATAACCACTATACGACGCCCACATCATCTTAATTTTGGTTTTGGTGCCCTTAACAAGAATTGAACTTGTATTTCAGCATTACCATTGCTACGTTCTGCCGTTAAACTATAAGGGCTTAACATATTTTATTATATCAAAAAAAATATCAAAATGCAAATTTTTGACGAAAAAAAATGAAAATTTTACCAAAAACGTCAAAAAAAGTAAAAAAATAAAAAAAGTGTGTAAAAATGTTTGACTCTAAAAATAAATGAGTTATAATAGATAATAGGTTATGAAACCGAAATAATTTAAAAGAAGGAGTATTATTAATAATGCAAGACAAAAAACAACAGGGAACATGTAGATGGTTTTCTAAAGACAAAGGCTACGGATTTATCGTTTCAGCTGATGGGAAAGATATTTTCGTACATTACAGTTCTATTCAAACTGAAGTCTTTGGAAGAAAAACACTTAATGAAAACGACAAGGTGGAATTCAATGTTAAAGAAGGCGACCTCGGAGCTCAAGCTGTAGATGTTGTTGTAGTTAACGAATAATTTAATTAATAATCGAACAAAGGAAGGGATCAAACTTTTTTGTTATATATATTGAGCTTCTTGTTTGTTTGTTTAATTTTGATTTGAGTTTAGTTTCTAAATTTAGATAATTTTATCTTTTGGCGCTTTTAAAAAATTTTAAATTTATTTGTTATAATTTTTTGAGTGGGCAAAAAGAATAAATTAATCAAAATATGATCCATTCCAAAAACAAAAATAACTAAATCTAAAAATAACTTGATTTAAAAAAGGGTTTTTTGAGTTAAAATAAAAATATGGGGATGTTTTGGATTTGCCAAGGTCAACGAAAATTTACATAGCATATCTTGCTACGCAAGTAAAAACGTCGAGGCTATAAATAATAACCGAAATAACAAAACAAACTGTAACAAATACACAAGATTTTGTTGACAAACTCCAGTTTATCAAATGAATTTTGCAAACAGTTTTTCTTCACAATTAGCTTTTGCTTAAATAAATAAGCAAAAACCGCACTTAAATTAACTTACGATTTAGGGAAGGCGATAAGGTAAGTTTTGTTAATTGGGTTTGTCTTTGCTCTTTAGCAACATCAAAAAGACTAGTAATTTATGGATTTTGTTTGTTTTTTCATAAATTGCGAACTTACAAAATAAACTAAATATGTAGAATATATAAATTAAAGTGATTTTGTACATCGGGTTCGACTACATCATCTCCACCAAAATAAATTATAAATTATTTGCTTGTGTTATTACGTTTTTCCCAAAAGAATATTTTTAATCCTTTACCAAGTTAAAACTGTCTTATTATGAATCTTGTTTTTCGGAAAAATCATAAAAAGTGAGTAAGAGTACGAATTTTTTCCAATAATTTTGTATACCTTTTTTAACTTCACTATTAGCATTTTCAGCTCCATGCAAATGCAATAAATAATTATGTGCAGTTCATTAAAGGGCAAATTACTACTAATAAAAAGGGCAACTTTTTTTCAGCTCGTTCTTTCTCTGCCAGACATTAGGTTCTACATGGAGCAAATCCAATAGATGTCCTGAAGAGGCCCGTATCTCGAGGACCCAGAAAGGACCTACGAAAAGAGGCTACGTAGGGAACCAAAGTGGAGCCCCATCGAAGAAGTCCCCACTAGGCCCGGCGAGAGGCCCAGAGAGCAGTCTGACGACGAAGAGGTGGCCCAGAGCCGGCCCATGGGCCTGGCGGGGCCACCTGTGGTGAAGGGGGCGTACGGGCCCTTCGGGCAACTCTTCCCACCATCGACATTCCCACGGTCACCGAGAGGTGGAGGAGGCGACGGCCCAGAACGTTGTAGTGAGAGGGAGGCCGATCCTACAGTAACCTTGACGCGGCCAAAAATCCAGCCGGCCGACCTCAGGAGCCCTCACCGTACGCACGCGGGCTCTATCGGCATCTTTTACCGGCACTTGAGACCCTAGGGTGGCCGGGGTGTTGATGTTGGTGCCGGCGAATACGCGGTCATAACCCTCAACCTGGGGCGGGCGAGAGGCGATGGAAGCGGGTTGGGGAGTGGTCATCTCGACTTGTTCCCACAGCTTTTATTGGTAAGTACTACTTTTTTCCTCTCTTGGTCAGTTTTTCTCTGTTTTGTTGATTTGGTGACCTTCTGCTTTACTCTGTGCTATAGTAGCCATGGATGCTCTCCTCGTGGGACTCCCTACGGCACTGAGTCGGTGAGACACCAACTTTGCGGTGAATAGAGTGCAGCGGAGGCAAAGGGTCGATTACGGCATTTGGGTGCATGACACGGAGGGCCGGATAAGGGATCTCTGGGCGGCAGCGGCTCCAAGAACACGATGGTGAACTGAAAGCTTGGTAGAAAGCCTTAGGTGACCTTGGCCAGAAGAGGGAGAGGCCACTCACTTGATTGAGAGAGGGCCCGCTCAGATCTCGGATGTGGCATGCTTAGAGGGGTGGGTGCAAACCCTCTAGGTCCAACTTGATGCGGCAGAGGCTAGGCCAAGTAGAGGTGGAGGAGAAGGCCATGGTGGCGGTGGCACTGATGGAGGCCGCGAAGAAGGAAGTGGCCAAAGCCATCCCAGAGTTCAAGGCCTCAAACGCGTTCATCAACAAAGTGCGGGAGGTGGTCTTTGATGCATTCCTCAAAGGATTTGAGGATTGCAAGAAAAAGGTGGGCTAGGACTTCACCCTCCAAGGCCTAGACGACATCATTCCGGACATGGCCAGCAATGATGATGGCAAGGAGGCCCACTCTACAGAGGTCAAAGTGGGGGTGGACACTGCATCGAAGGCTGAGGTGAGGATGGCCACTATGTCAGAGCTCGATCTAGCCACTCCTCCAACCGAAGGGCCACAGGAAACTAATGAGGTGCACTATCGGCCTAGCAAGGCTCCGGCAATCTCTCCATAGTTTCCTCTTTCTTCATTTGTACTTAGGATATTTTGAAGGATTCCCTGGCCTACCGGGGGGTCCTACTTAATGTAAGAATTTCCTCCATCAATGAAGAATCAATTTCACTTTACCAATAGTTCAATTCTACTCCTTCCTATTTTTCTATTCTTCCTCCGTTCTCTACTTTATTTTTTTTTTGCATGGCAGGAGTGTGAACTATATGGTAACTGAGTGTAAGGTTTCCAAGGTCCTGGTCACCCTTGCCAAGTTTGAAGTCTAGCGGATGGGCATGGGGGCTTTGGAAGTTCTACGGCCCTCTTTGCCGGACTTAAAGTCATGTAGGGCTTCTAAAGATTCCCGAGCTTGCTTCAGGACATGAGTGCCATGGAATGAGGTAGCTGCTTGAGGAGTTTCCTAGCCTTTACTGAACTTGGAGTCAGTGAGTAGAGTGCAGGGCTTGGAGGTTTTCTAGCTTGTCGCCAGAACTTGGAGTCGGAGGCGGATGGGAGTCTGAGAAGCTTTAGGAGTTTCTGGCTTTAGCCGTAAGCGGAGTTAAGCGAGCAAGCCAAGCCTCTAAAGCACTCTATCCGCCTGACTCTGAGATTCGGCAAAACAAGCTGGAAAACTCCGAGCCCCCCTCTATCATTCGACTCAATTCGATAAAACAATTAGGAAACTCTTTGAAACATGCCTCTATCTGTTTGACTCCATGTCGTGAGCTAGCCCAGAATGTGAAGCCTACATGACATAAGTCGGCAAGCCATCAAGCCCCATGCCCATCAGCCAGACTCAAACTTGAGATGTAAACCTTACACTCGGTCTATATAGTTCACTCTGTCACAAAAAATAGTAAATGGAAGAGCAAGTGAACTATTGGCAAAGTGAAATTGATTCTTCATGATGGAAGGTATTTACATTGGACGATGATCTGAAATGGTACAGATGAAGAGAGAACTATGGAGAGATAGCCGGTACTAGCGTAGTGCCTCGTTAATTTCTGTGACTACCATTGGAGAATTGGCAGCCTGTGCCTCGGCCTTACGTCACCCCCCTTTGACCTGCAGCAAGTGGAGCCTCCTTGCCGTATTATCATCAGGCCTTGAAATTGGTGAAACACCTTTCTTGCAGTCCTCCAGATCCTTTGAACAAGACCTCCTCCTTGTTGATGAACGCGTTCGAACCATTCTTCGCGACTCCATCCATGCCACCCATATGTCCTCTCCATAAATTTTCTGCTATCATCGAAGTTTGCCCACCTCTAATGCTGTGAACTGACGATCCTCCTCCAGTCAGTGTCCTCCTCTTCTTTGGCCAGGGTCACTGCTGGGCTTTTCTACGTTTCTCCGTGCCATCGTGATCCCTTATCTGGCCACTCCAGTCTTCTACAGTCGGCAGAATCAGACCGCTGCCTCCACGAACTCCTGACCACCCTGCAAAAATTGGACTAATACCAGACCAGAGAGTCCTAGATGAAGAATCAAACCATTTACTAACAATAGAAGGAGAAGATAAATCAAATCAACAAAATGGAAAAACTGGTAAGAAGAAGTACTTACCAATAAAGCTAAATGTGAAGATATTTGTGTCTACTGCCCCTCTCAGCCAGCCCAAAGTGTGACTGCAGTGATTCAATTAATCAACACAGCTACCTAAGTGGTGCAATGAATGCCGATGGAAATACGCGTGTAACTCGAATGGTCCCCAAATAATTGCTGGCCTCCCTCTCACTGGCTGTCTGACCATTCAGAATGTCGATAATTGAAGCCTTCTCTTGAACAACCGGCCTCAGCCTCAATTGTGGTGCTCCTGCTAGGCAATAATTGTACCCCTGGTTGGGGCAGGACATTCGGGCCTCTCTGATGAACTCCTTCGGACCTCTTGGGTCCTTTCTGGTCTAATTGGATCCATGAAAATTGCAGAGAAAGGAACGAGCTGAAAAAGTTGCTGTATGAAATGAACGCACAGATATATTTATTGCATTTGCATGTGAAATGCTAGTGAGTTAGAACTGTACAAAATTATTGAAAAATTCATTGCTCTTACTCACTTTATGTTTTCCGAAAAACAGATTCATAATAAGACAGTTACAACTGGTAAGTAAAATATTCTTTGGGAGAACATGATAACACAGAGCAAATATTATAATT
>NZ_CP169277.1:117488-119070 GCF_041920595.1 Areca yellow leaf disease phytoplasma | reverse complement strand
CTTGTATGGTCAGTTACGTATTCTTTTTCTTGTTCCATATAAAATCATATGCTGTTTCAGTATCAAAAAATCACCTTTTTGCTCCAAGATTTTAAGATTTTTTCAAATAAACCACTGAGGCACCAGCCTTTTCGTTCCAAAATATAAGTTAAAAGCATTATTAGCTGATTCTAAATTGTTTCTTTCCATAAATTGAAAAACAGTATCAGCCGCAGTGGCTTGCATATTTTTAGGACAATGATTTATAATAATTTTGAGTGTAATTGCATGTTTGAGCAAAGCACCGTATTTGTTCATTATCTTGCGTTTTTTTCACAAAACTAAAATTTTGATTTTTTTGAGTATGCATCTGATAATATCTTTTTACACCTAGGCTTAATTTGGATAGTCCGATTCGCTGGGCTTTGGAAAAAGTTTTTTGATATATTTCCGAAAGTGTAGCTTCATCTAAATTATAAACTAAACTTAATTTTTGAATAAAATCACTTGTTTGATTGCAAGTTAAAGATGGTTTTTTGAAACGTTGGGGCAATTTTTGAAAAAATAATTTATAATCAAAAGCGTTATTTAAAAACTGTCTTGGAGAAGAATTTGTTTGGTTATTGGGACAAGTAAAATCAGTTGGTAAATCCATTTTTTGCACTTGAAACAAATCATCAAATTTTTTACTAATGTCTTGAAGAAAGCGTCCCAATTATTTTTTAGTATAAATTTCTTTACTAAAATGATTTTGCAAACTCAAAAAAGTAGCCTCCCACTTCAACGCTTAATAAAAAATTACTAAAAAGAGGGTCTTTAAAAAACTCTTGAGATCTGTATGGCAAATTAAGCCAATAAATTCCTTCTTGCCTTCTGAATTGCAAAAGTTTGGAGCAAATTAAGAGCTTCTAATTTTTCTTGTGCTTCTAAAAATCATTTTTTGAAACCGCACTCAAATCAAATAAAATTGATGTTGATAAAAATATTAGGTTTTAGAGTTGCTAAAATATGATAAATACCAAGCGCATGAGTGCCTATTAGTGGCTGATAAAGCAAACTTAGG
The DNA here is from genome assembly GCF_041920595.1 of Areca yellow leaf disease phytoplasma. NCBI lineage: Bacteria > Bacillati > Mycoplasmatota > Mollicutes > Acholeplasmatales > Acholeplasmataceae > Candidatus Phytoplasma > Areca yellow leaf disease phytoplasma. The sequence goes on along the minus strand of NZ_CP169277.1, from coordinate 118,028 downwards.
CTTTGATGGTTCTAAGCGACAAAAACTGAATTTTTTATCGAAAAATTTAGATGACTAAGCGATAAAAACTCTTTTTAAAATATTGATCTATTTTATAGTTGAAAATAAATCAATTATAATGCTTTATTAGGATTATGATTTTGGACAACAGGACAAAGATAAGTACCTCTGCCGCCAACTTTGATTTTGATAATTTTAGTTTGACAGTTAATACAAAGGCTTATTAACTTTGCCATGCACTTGTAATTTTTTTTTTGAAAATAGCCTATAATGCATGGCTGAGATTCAAAAGTACTTACAGTATAGTTCCGCCCAGTTTAATGGCTTTGGTAAGTACTTTTTGAAATTGTATTTACAATTTCTTGCACTTGTTCCCAAAGACAGTTCATAGCTTTTAGTTTCAGGATGCAATTTTTACTAAAAACAAAACTTCATTAACATAAATATTGCCTAATCCAGAAATTATTTTTTGATTTAATAAAACTTTTTTCAAAGCGCTTTTGGTCTTTAATATTTTTTGATACAAAACAGCAATACGTA
>NZ_CP169277.1:109245-117388 GCF_041920595.1 Areca yellow leaf disease phytoplasma | reverse complement strand
CATGTATTACATTTATATCATAAATATCATGTTCAAGACGAATATCGAAGCCGATGATATTATAGGTACTTTAGCCAAAGAAGATTGAAAGATCTGCTTCATTCAAGTGATCAGATTCGCAATTACAGATGCAAAAATTACTGCCTGTCTGTTTAAAAAGGATCAAGTGCGAATTAAATGCTATAATATCTTCAATTTCTATTTGAAGAATCAACTTAAAGAATATCAAATGATTGACATAAAGTCAATTGGTGATCCCAACATTAAAGGAGCATTGAATAGATCTGTAAACTGTTCGTGTTACGTACTTGATTTAAAATGATATCACATTGTCCCATTTTAAAACCAAAATCCCAGTTGACGAACTTAGCAAAATATTATCGCAATTGACCTTACTTGAATTTACGCAACAGAAACAACAGTTTAAATGCAAAATCTAAAAATTTTATGAAGAAATGGATTTTAGACGCTTGCTATCATCATAAAGAATTGAAAAAGAACTAAATATCACACAAATGCAAATCATGGTCAATAGTGAGCATCCCCAAACGAGTGCAAAGAAGCAGAAAGATTAGCAATTTAGAAAATGATAATAATTTAAACTAAACAAATCAAAACAGATCTATCATCATCACATCAATTACCAATGAGGATTGCACTAAAATATTGAAATCACTTCATTTTCAAATTATCAAGCTTAAATGCTTTTGAATAATTAATATCAAATTTGGGCTTCGTTTTGAGCTAGAAAAAAGAAAATGACTAAATACTTTTGCAAGAAATTGGTTTTCCAATGAAAATACACATTTTTTATTTGATATAATTTGGCTTTGATATCATTACTTTGCAATTATTAATAGACGCTAATTTTTATAAATTGTTTTCACAATCATAACACGTCTCTTTTTTAGCAACAACATCAAGAACTTAACGGAGTTATCTTGATTTAGTTTGTGCTTCTTATTTTGTTTCTTTGAAAATCTTGAATTTGATATACAAATAGATATTTGAATAACACAAATTATGTGTTAGAATTATTCAGTACATTTTATTTGTGAGATAAAAGAGTTTAAGATTATATCATCAAAGTATCATTTAAGTTTCAAACTACATGAGAATTAGGACATGAAGCTATCTAGTATTACAAAAAAAATAATAAAGATGAAGCCACAGAAAATATTTGACGGTACAGAGAGATAACAAAGAAAATATCAAAAATCAAGAAACCATTAATAACCAATTAAAATCATTCAGATGTTTTTGGACAAATAGTTGTTTTAAATATAATAAATAATAAAAATCTACAATAATTTAATTAATGATAATTTTTGCTTTCGTTAAAATTTTGAAGTACTTTAGAAATATTCAAAATTAAAATTACTTGAAATTGAAATAATCATCTTTTAAATGATGAATAAACTATGAATTTTCGTAAATGCGCCCAAATCAGAAATCAAAAAGGACTATCAAAACTTTCGAAACAACGAATTTTGATGTGATGAGTGATGTTAATTATCCCTGAATTAAATATTTCGAATTGTACTAAGATTTATTCATCAATATTTGGTGTTTACGATGAAATTATAAATTATCGTGTTTGTTAACAAATAAAAGAAAAAATATGATACTTTTATTGAAAAGAAAAATATTTTCTTGTAAAAAACATATAATATTTTTAAATCCAAATTCGGAGTTAATTTTTGATTACCGAAAAAAACTTTTTCTTTTCAATAAAGTTAATGCATATTTTTTTCTTTGATTTGTTGTAATAAACTTTGATAATAATTTATAATTTCATCATCCAAACTTAAATATTGATGGATAAAATCTTGGGCACAATTCGAAGAAATATTTAATTCAGGGATAATTGCTTTTATCCACTCATCCACATCAAAATTCGTTGTTTCAGAAAGTTTTTGATAGTCCTTTTTGATTTCTGATTTGGGCGCATTTACAAAAAATTGTAAGGTTTGTTCATCATTTAAAAGATGATTGTTTTCAATTTTAAAGTAATTTTTAATTTTTTGAATATTTCCTAAAGTAGCTAAAATTTTTAACGAAAAGCAAAAAAAATTATCATTAATTAAATAATTATAAGATTTTTTATTGTTTATTATATTTAAAAAACAACTATTTTTGATACCCAAAAACATCTTTGAATGATTTTAATTGGTTGATGTGAGTTTCTTGTTTTTGTTCTTGCCCTTGATTTGTTTTTGATATTTTTTCTTGTTGTGTCTCTATTTTTTCATCCGTATTTTTTTCTATTGGCTGCGCTTCTATTATTTGTTTTTGTTGTACTAAATTAGCTTCATATTCTAATTGGGCTAAAATATTTGATAAGGGAAGTTCTATTTCTTTGAAACAAAAATAATTGGTTTTGAGCTTTTTTAAATGATGCAAAACGCTATTTTTGATGGCGTGTAATAAAAAAGCTTTAAAAAGCTACTTTTTTGCTCTAAAATAAAAATGTTTTGAGATAATTTGCTTACATAATTTGTGTGTTATTCAAAATATCTATTTTGGCTATAATATGACTAAATTCAAGATTTTTCAAAGGAAACAAAAAGATAAGAAGCACAAACTAAATCAAAGATAACTCCGTTAAGTTCTTGATGTTTTGTTTTTAAAAAAGAAAGTTGTGTTGCTTGATTGTGAAAAACAATTTTATAAAAATTAGCATCTATTAGATAATTGCAAAAGTTATTATTATCAAAAGCCAAATTAGCATCTATAAAAAAATGTGTATTTTCTTTCATTGGAAAACCACCCTTTTTGCAAAAAGTATTTGAGTCATTTTCTTTTTCTAACTCAAAAAAACAAGCCCAAATTTGGTGTGGTTGACCCGGATTTGAGCCAAAAAGCATTTAGAGAGTTTTGGTCTTTGATAATTTGAAAATGAAGAATTGTTTCTAATAGAATCAGGTTGGCGCCTTGTTCTTGAACTTTTGGAGCGTTATTCTCATTATTTTTAGTGGTGTTGTTGTTGATAGGTCTGTTTTGATTTGTTTGGTTTAAATTATTATCATTTTCTAAATTGCTATCTTTTTCTACTTCTTGCACTTCTTTGGATTTGGGGGATGCTTCCTTATTATTATAATTTGCATTTGTATTTGTGGTATTTGGTTCTTTTTTCAATTCTTGCATATTTGGTAATAGCTAAGCGTCTAAAATCCATTTCTTCATAAAAATTTTTAAGGTTTTTATGACAAACGTATTTGTATTTCTGTTTGCGTACAATCAAAGGGCAAGGGAACTTTAAGGTCAATTGCGGTAAGTATTTTGCTAAGTTCTAAATCAGCTTGGGAATTTTGGATTTTGGTTTTTAAAATAGGTTTAATGTTGTCTAAATTTTGCATCAAATTATCTAGGAATCGTATTCTTGTAATAACTTTTGAGCAGTTTAGGTCCTATTCCCAATACTCCTTTAATGTTATCAGAAGGATCACCAATTAAACTTTTATAATCAATCATTTGATATTCTTTAAGACCGTATTCTTCAAAAACAAAGTAGGAGGTGTATAGCATTTAATTTCACGCAATCCTTTTTTAAGCGAAACAAACAGTAATTTTTTTCATCTACTAATTGCAATAAATCCTGATCACTTGAATAAATAGATACTGTCTTATTTTGATTGCTTGCTTCTTTGGCTAAAGTACCTATAATATCATCGCCTTTCGTATTCGTCTTGGGATTGCTGATATTTAACGCCGATTAGGTCTAAATATTGTTTAATCAAAGGAATTTGACTAATCAATGCAGAAGGTGTTTCTGGTCTTCCTTGTTTGTAAGATCGTATAATTGGTGTCTTTTGGTAGGTTTATAGAGCATCAAAAGCTACTAAAATATAGCCTTTCGTTTTTTCTAAAATTTTTCAAACATTCTAATAAAAGACAAAAGAGCATTAGTGTAGATCCCTTTTTTATTTTGCAAAAGGGGTTTATATTTGCTTGCAGTTGCGTGATATGCTCGAAATAAAAGCGAATTGCCATCAACTAAAACTAAATGTTTCATTGTTTCTCCTATTTATTTTATCGTTTAGCTAATAGCCAAAATTGATTATAAGTTAATAATGATTGTGTTATTTATAAGTTACAAAAGGAAAATAATTAATATAATATTAAAAAAGAAAGTTTGGAAAACTTTTCTTAGAATACAAGGTTTTGTTTGGATTTTTATTTTATTGCGTTTATAAAAAGATTTTATAATTTTAATTATAATGATGTTTTTAATGAAGTCTTTAAGGAAAATCAAATCCATAAATAACTTTAAAAGATTTTAAGTCTTCAATTTAATGTCACTTTGCCCTTTGGGTTTCGTAAAGCTTTTATATTGATAATTGTCATCATCTAAAAGATATTCCATAGTGCGTTGTCCTGTTTTGAATTTATCAGTTAATTTTTCCAATGCATCATTAATTGTTGTTAATAAATATTCTTTTTGCAGTTGAGGTGATTGGTGTTTTTCTTTTTTCAATTAAGAATTCTAAGAATTTTTTTCACCATTTGTATCTAAGGGTTTAACTTCTATGTGGTAGTTGAGGCGTAATTTGATGGCATCGTCTATTTGATCTAAGTGATTGGTGGCTCCAATTACGAAAATAAAAGCATCAGGGTTGTGGGGCAGTGGTTTCTTAATGAAGTAATTTCGGCTTTGAAGGCGTTTAAGATGTCTTTCATTTTTTGGTCTTCTTGGTTGATAAGTTCCATTTTTTCATACTTGGTCGTATCTATCGATGAAAATTAATTCCATACCATTATTTTTGGTTTAGATGCCATTCAGCTCTAATGAAATCAAACATCGCTCTTATAATTTCCCCGATTACTTATTCGCGGGTTTTGGTGATAAAGTCGGAGGGGGTAAATTCAAAACAGCCTGCATCGGTGGAAGGGGAGGTTTGTCTTGCTTGTGACATAAATGCTCTTGCTAATAATGTTTTACCTGTTCCTGGGACTCCATGTAGTAGGAGTCTTTTGGGTTTATTGATTTTTTCCTGCTTTTTGGAACCATTCAGGATGAGATACCATTGCTAAAAAGCGATTACAAGTTTCTTTAAGTTTCCCACAATTATGTTTGCAAAACTTATATTGTTTACTATATCATCATTGTGCTTTACCACAACGTTGGGATACTAAAGGATGTGCGCTAAATTTAGTAGGAGGTTTATTGGCATCATATTGTTCCATTTGTTTTGATATTCTTTAAATTTTGTTGTTTGTATTGATGATATAAGTTATATGAAAAATAAATTGTTAAAGCGGTTGTTAAAATAAATAATAAAGTGCCAATAAAAATTTTAAAAAAAGTTTTTCTTTACTTTTAGTTAATATGTTCATATTTGTATTCCTTTTGGATTTTATAAAAATGTAGCAATTTTTAATCAAAAATGTAATTTATTTATTATTTAATATAACACAAATAATTATTCATTTTGTTTTAATTAATGATAAATTAAAGTTGATTTTATAAAAATATTAAAGGATACAAAATACTTAATAAAAAGATTTTATAATTTTAATTATTTATTATTCATATCACGAAAAAAGCAATCGGATCATTTTTTAATTTATCAAGATCTTTGATCATCAAAATGTTGCATTTGCTTAGCTAATTTTTTTTGTTGTTCTAAAAGGGTAATTAGCTTGTTGACATCACTTAATTGATTACCAGAACCTTTGGCAATTCTTTGTCTACGTCTACTGCTCAAAGCAATTAATTGAGGATTTTTCTTTTTCTTGTTTAGTCATACTTTGAATTAAAACTTCAAATTTATTAAATCCATCATCACCTAAACTGGCAGAAAGATTGTTTTATCTTACCACCTAATCCAGGAATAAGACTTAACAATTTGCTGAAAGAACCCATTTTTTAATGTTTTTAATTGTTTTTGAAAATAATAATAATTATAACTATCATCAAATAATTTTTCCATCATTTGTTTACTTTGATAGAGGATCAATTTATCGGTAACTGTCTCAATTAAAGTTAAATATCTGTTCTAAAGACGGATTACATTCTATGGGATTAAAGGGCTCCTAAACTGTCAATTGTCTCTGAAGAAGAAACAAATTTTAAAGGCAGATCTGTCATTGCTCTTGCAAGTAAAGCAGCACCTCCTTTAGTATCTGAATCCATTTTGGTCAAAAATACTCAGTTACTCTAGCAATTGTAAACGACTTCGAACGTGTAGCAGATTATTTGTCTAGAAAGACAATCCACAACTAACAAAATTTCTGAAGGATTGGCTTTGGCTTTAATTTTTTGCAATTCTTGCATCATTGTCTCATCAATATCAAGGCGCCCCGCAGTATCAATAATTACTGCATCGCCATCCTTCTTGCAAAGCATGTTTTAATCCTGCATCTACAATATCTAAAACAGCAGTGTCAGGTTTAGAAAAAACATCAATATTGATTTGTTTACCAATAACTTTTAATTGTTCTACTGCTCCTGGACGATAAATATCACAAGCTACAAGCAAAACTTTTTTACTATTTTTTTTACGCAACCAAAGAGCTAATTTTCCTACAGTAGTCGTTTTACCTTCCTTGCAACCCAATTAACATTAGTATCCAAATTACAATTAGGCTTAAAAGTAAGATCTGCACGAGTAGAATAATTTGAATTGAAGGTTTCATTTACGATTTTAATAATATGTTCTTTGGGGTTCAGTCCTTTTAAAAACTTCTTATTTTCAAAGTCTTTTTTTCAACCATTTTTGTTAAACTTATCAATAGCATGAAAGTAGGAACATCAGCTTCTACCAAAGAAACTTTAATATCTTGCATAATGTTTTGAATGTCTTGTTGTTCTAGGATTTTTTTCCTGAAGACAACAAGACATTCAAAACATGCCCAGATATTAAAGTTTCTTTATTAGAAGCTGTGTTCATTTTTGGTGTGACAATTTAATAATTATTGAAAAAGACTTCAGCAGGGTGAGACTATTTAATGTATTAAAATGGCTCTAATTATTTCGGTCTACTCTTGAATCTTACTAAACCTAATTATATTTGAATACTTAATGTGGTGTTGCAAATCTTGTGAAACACGTACTGTGAAAATTGGCTCTTTATTTATAAAAAACAGTAAAGAGACATAACTGTGATATTTATCATTAAGAATAACAAGGCTAATTAAAAGTTGACCGATAAGCAAATCAATATTGATATTTTTCGACACGACACTGCTGTACGATATTGTAGATGCAGACAAACATGCTGCAAGCGATATGATAAGTAATTATTGACGATATTGATGAACAATGATGCAGAATTGCAAGAAACCAAAGCCATGCAATCATGCAAAGTACATTTGAACAATGAACATCTTCAGGACAACAATCTGCTGAAACACTGCTCAGTCCTTTCGCCAATCAAGTAAATGAGTTATTTGACAAGATTCCCGTATACTAGGAAGTGCTGCTTCAGCAAGAGCAATGACAGATCTGCCTTTAAGTGACCTTCTTCAGGTATTATTGATTTAAAACTGCAATCTGATAGATAAATATCTTTTAAGATGGGAAGATATTTTAACTTTAGTGAACAGTACGATAAATTGATCTCATCAGGAAACAAACCTCGATGATAGTTATAATTATTATTATTTTCAAAAACAATTAAAACATTAAAAGTAGGTTCTCCTTCAGTGACAAGTCTTTGACTACTGGATTAGATGTAAGATGAAACTCTGCAGCCGTGATGATGGGCCCCAATAAATTTGATTTTGAACAATATATTCTGAAAGAAAATCCTCAATTAATTGCTTGAGCAATAGACATGAACCAGAATTGCCAAGGTATTCTGTAATCCAGGTAAAGTGATGTCAGCAAAACTAATTACCTTTTAGAATGTAATTAGCTGAAGCAAATGCCTTTGACATGATCCGTCTTTGATGAGTGGAATGATCCATTGCTTTTTCGTGATATGAATGTCAAATGGTAAATTATGAATCTTTTTTGTCATGATTTTTGTAATCCTTTAATATTTTATAGAAATCAACTAATTTATCATTAGTGAATAATTAATTTGTGTTATGATGGAAATAATGATAGTGCATTTTGATTAAAAATTGCTGCATTTTATAAAATCAAAAATATGGTATATTGGCTAAAGTAAAACTTTGGGATTTTGTGTCACTGTCA
>NZ_CP169277.1:107251-109145 GCF_041920595.1 Areca yellow leaf disease phytoplasma | reverse complement strand
TTCTTTGGTTTAATTGCATTATTACTAATTACAATTGAAACCAAAAGTAAGATGTCACGGTAAGACCGAAAATGGATAGGGTTTCGTTGCAATTTTAATAATATGTTCTTTGAGGTTCAGTCTTTTAAGCTGCTAACAAAATCTTTTTCAACTGTTTATTCGCTGTAATAACACAATGAACATCAACTGCAAAAACTTTAATATCTTACGTACTGAATATCTTGTTGTTTTCTAAGTTTTTTTTTCCTCTAATTTTATTCCATCTTTTTTATGGCAACTTCACCTAATATATATGTACCTCTATTTTTGATATTGTAATTGTTTTGTGATTTTAATTTTGTTGGGGCAATGTTTTTAAATATTTTTTGAATTCGTTATTTTGATATAATAATTTTATGTTTTTGTGTTTGTTTTTAGATTTATTTGATTATTTGATTTATTTTTTTCTTTATAATTAGCAATTATAAAATATCTTCCAAGTAAACCTTCAAATAAATTAAAAAGATAATTTTAACATCAAAAGTGAATTAAATCTTTGGATTTTTCGCCTACACCAATATATTTAGTGGGCAAATTGTATAAATATTTAATTGCAAAAACAATCCCTCCTTTGGAAGTGCCGTCAAGCTTGGTTAAAATGGCTCCTGAAGTGGAGTTGCTTGATTGAACAAATCAACTTGATTAATAGCATTTTGCCCTGTAGTAGCATCCAAAACTAAAAAAGTTTGTAAATTGGAGGCGGGCAAATGTTTGCAAACTCTTTGATTCGTTCTTTGGCCTTTCTTCTTGAAATTTAAATTAGTTTTGTTTTGTAATCTTCCAGCAGTATCACACAAAATAATATCATAATTTTGACTTTTAGCAAGTTCGATGCCTTCAAAAATAACACTTGCAGGATGAGCTGGCAAAGGCTTGCAAAAAGCTTTATAACACACCTACTCTTTTGGCCCAAATTTGGAAGTTGTTCACCACTGCACCTGCACGAAAAGTATCAGCAGCAATCAATAACTTACTTTTTTGCCTTCTTGTTTCAATGCTTCCAGCCATTTTTCCAATAGTAGTTGTTTTCCTACTCCGAATTGCTCCTGTAAACAAATACATTTGAGGCAAGTTATTTTTGAGATTGAAGAAAAAGTGTCTTTGGGATTTGTTGGATTGGAATCTTGATTTTGTTTTCTTGTTCTTTTTTCTTGTTCTTGCGGACTTTCTAATATGCCTTTCATACCTTTCATATTTTGATACCAAATCAAACATTTTAGAACACAACAACAGAAGGAATATTTTGAGATTTTTAATTTGTAAATTGAATTAATTTCATCTTTGATAGCTTGCATCAAAAAAAGAGTGGTTTTAGTACCAAAATCAGCTTGAATTAACAAACTTTCTAATGCTTGTAATAGGGTTTTTCGATATTATTGGAATTGTTTCAAAAGAGTTTGAAAATCTAGAAAACTAGCTTTGGTTTTTTTAAGACCTAGTTGATATTTATCATTGTATTTTTATTTTTAAAAATTACTAACATTTAAACATTTATAAACTCTCTTTTTGAAAGTAATTAAGGTATCAAAATAAAAAACTTGCTGCCCCAGTATTATAACTAAAATACTTGCTTTTTGATTGAGTTTTTTGGGTTTGGGGATTCTTTGTTATCATAAATATTTAAGGATAAATTAAAAAATGAAATAGGCCATAAAGATTTTATTATATTTTAATTAATTTTGTTGAAATAAGATATGTTGATGCATAATATAAGTAATAGTACAGCATTATAAATATGAAGCGCTTCGCAAAAATAAAGCAAAGGTAAAAGTGTTACTGTCTGAATTGTAAATGTCTGATGTTATTAATCCTCCTTTTTACAAAAAGTTCCACCAAGTTTTAATAAACGTACATG
>NZ_CP169277.1:105049-107151 GCF_041920595.1 Areca yellow leaf disease phytoplasma | reverse complement strand
CGCTGTACGTTTAAAATAAGGGTCAAATGAGGATGAAAGTTGACTTAATTGCGAAACTGATGCCAACCAAAGGAAAGCAACCCCATAAAATAAAACAAATATAAAACATAGTAATTATTAAAGAAATTAAAAAACTACAAAAGCAAATTTATGAATTAATTTTGGTCATGTTTTGTTTTTTAAACTTTTTAGAATAAAGTAAAATAGTAATTGCAAAATTACTATCTATCAAAATAAAAATAAACGAAAGCAACATAGTTAGGCATAAATGTTTATGTATTAGTAATTTATCAGTCAAATCGAATGTATGTGATATATTCAAACTAACATATAAAATAACCCATGTATCCTAAAAATCCCCAAAGCAATAAGACAAACAGGAGCTGTTAACTCCATGCTATACTTGAATAAAAAACAAGTAAATACAAAAACAATAATACTTATAATAGCAGGCAGATAAAAATATTTAAAAATAATTGTTTTTTTATTTCACCTAAATTTAGACAAACTAATTCTACTTGCCATACAACTGCATGAGAAAAGTGCCAAAAATAAAAGCATTAAACTAATCCATAATAAAGTTTTTGAATAACTCTTTTATGGTTTGCTCTGATAAACTGCAACCGAACTTAATTTTTTATTATCTTTAATTTTTTTTCTTTAGATATCTAATAAAAACATGTTATTTCAACTCTTTATTAAATTGAATTATCAAATTAAATTTGTTAAAAAAGTTCTAAAGCCTCCTAACTTAAATATAATAAAAGACTTTTATGCCTTTATTATAACTCAAATATTTTAAATGAGTAGTTAATTTAATATGATAAATATTAATAAAATAGCAAATAACAAAACTATTTATCTACTATTAATTATAATATAACATAAAAACTATATTACAATTCAACATTTATATTAAAAAATATTAATTTATTATTCATCATAATACAATTAAAATTAACTATGTAAAACTCTAAAAACTTAAACATTAAATTGTTACATAACAAAAAAACCAACTTTTAAGTTGGTCTCCTTATAATTTTATTATTTACTAGTAATATTGTATTATTTGTATTAATATTTATTTACTTATATTATTACTTATATTAACTACGATATTGCAAATCTAATAATTTTTGATATAATCTTTTTTCTTCTAAACTTAATTTGGTTAGGAGTTTTAATATGAACAACAACATACTGATCACCTTTACGATAAGAAGAATTAAGATGTGCAACTCCTTTATTTTTCATTCTTAATTTATTGCCTGATTGAATCCTGCAGGAATTTTTAAAGCTACTTCAATTATAAATAGTAGGAATCAAAATAGTTGTTCCTAAAACAGCTTCTGGAAAAGTAATAAAGATTTCTAAAATAATATCATATTCACGTCTTACAAAAGATTCTTGAGGACGCACTTTAAAAGTAAAACATATGAATCTCCTGCTTTTGTTGATTATTACTTAAAGGAATAAAATTTCCTTTACCAGGAACTTACCAAAGACATTTCCTTCTTGAATCCCTGCAGGAATATTAAAGGTACATTTAATTTGATTGCTTAACTTTTTTGACGTTTTGTCCGTGACAAGCATAACATTTATTTTTAATTTCTTGTCCTTTACCACTACAATTAAGGACAAACTTGACGAGAACAAGATATTGCCTAAAAAGTTCTAGCACAACCAGTAATAATTTGTCGAGTCCCGCCACAACGTTTACAAGTAATAACATCTTGATTGGAAACTGTTCCTTTACCATGACAAACTCTACAATCAGCTTCTACAGTAATTTCAATAGTTTTGTTAGCTCCTAAAACAGCATCCATAAAACTTATAGTCATTTCTACTTTTTTTATCATAAGAAGAGTTTTTTAGTTTGTTGATTACCAAAAATATCTCCAGAACTAAAAAAGAATCCCCAAAAGAATCAAAACATCAAAACCACCGCCACCAAAGAAGCCAGAAAAACCGTTACTCCAGAAGAAGCATCACCAAAACGATCTGCATAATTACTTTTTGGAAGCATCTCCTAAAACACTATAAGCTTCTTGAATTTCTTCAATTTGCTCTCAGCGTTAGCTTCTTTGGAAATAAGCAATACG
>NZ_CP169277.1:102299-104949 GCF_041920595.1 Areca yellow leaf disease phytoplasma | reverse complement strand
TACTTCGTTCCAGTTACGTACTTTTTTCCAATATCTAATTTGGCATCACTTAAAGCACGTTTTACAGGAGCCAAACAACGTTCAATTAAATCTTTAGTAAGTTCATTGAATTTTAGCACGAGTCATATTGTATTCTAAGTAAAAGTGGACCTGCTTCACTCATTGTTAAGAAAGGCAAAGAAATTTGTGAAGAAGTAACACCACTTAATTCTTTTTTAGTTTTCAGCAGAAAGCATCTTTTAATCTTTGCATTGCGATTTTATCTTTGGAAAGATCAACACTATTTTCTTTTTTGAATTCTTGCACTAAGAAATCTACTATACGTAAGTCAAAATCATCGCCTCCCAAAGTATTGTCTCCAGAAGTAGAAAGCACTTCAAAAGTACCATCAACCAAAGTTAGAATAGAAACATCAAAAGTTCCTCCTCCTAAGTCAAACACTAAAATGGTCTGTTCTTTATCACCTTTGTCAACGCCATAAGAAAGAGCAGCTGCAGTTGAGATTCCATTAATAATACGTTTAACATTTAAGCCTGTGATTTTACCTGCATCTTTGGTAGCTTGTCTTTGGAGCGTCATTAAATACTTAAGACAGTAATTACTGCCTCACTTGCTCGAGCTCCTAAATAATCTTCAGCAGTTTTTTTCAAATTTGCAAAATCCCATTGCACTAATTTCTTGCGGAGTGTATTTTTTTACCACCCACATTAACAGTATAATTAGCTTCTCCCATGTGTCTTTTTGATAGAACTAATAGTATTAGGATTAGTAATTACTTGACGTTTGGCAATTTCTCCTACCATAATTTCATCACCTTTAAAAGAAACTACAGACAGGTTGTTCTTCCACCTTCAGCATTAGGAATAACTTTTTTGCCTCGCCACCTTCCATTACAGCAACACAAGAGTTAGTTGTTCCTAAATCAATACCTATATATTTTATTCGTTTTTGTCATTTTTATCACTCCATTCATTTACTTTAACCAATGTTGGTCTTAAAATTCTTTTTTTATATAAATAACCTTTTGTAAAACTGCTAAATTAGTTTTATCAGGTTTTTTAGGCTCACTGTTTTCAAAGGCAGCAAATATGATCAAAATATTAAGAGCTCAATTTCTTTCACTCTCTTCATTCAAACATTTCTTTTTTTTATTTATATATGTAAATAACTTAAATCCTAATAATATTTCGCAGCAATTCATTTTGTGTAGGCATATCAATTACTTTTTCTAATTGTTCCAAGGGCATTAATAAATTAGTAATAAAATTACTTGATGCATATTTTAATTCATTTGCTTTTTGAGTTTGGGCTCTTTTCTTAAAGTTAATCAATTCTGCTTGATTTTTTTAAAAACTTTCATCAAAGGCTTTTTTTGTTGGGTAAGTTGTTGTTGTACTTTAATTTGAGTTTGTAATTTAGTAATTTGCAGATGACTGTTTTCTTTTTTGATTGATGTTTTTGTTGTTTGCATTTGTTTATATATATATATATATATATATATATATATATATTTGATTTGGATTGATTTGATTGATTTTTAACAGTTTTCATCTTCCTTTTGGTTGTCTTTATTTGTTGTTTTAGTTTCTTCTTTTTGACAATTTTTGTATTCTTTACAATCTTTATGCAATTCTTTTGCTTGTGTTTCTAAATTATCTAAGTTATCTTGGTCTTTTTCTAAAAACATCTTAAAACCTCTTTTCTTGATATAATTATGTTTTTATTACGTTACTTACAAGTATTTTGGCAGCCTGTTTAGTTATTTTTTTAATAAATTATAAATTATTTCATTATTACTTATTACTTATTATTTGTTATTTGTTATTTTGTTATTTGTTATTTGGTTGTAATTGTAATTATTACTTATATTTTATCTTACAATTATTTATTGTATTATTTATTCTTTTATTTGTTATTCTTGATCGTTTAATTTATGGATAAATGAACTGCCAAATATTCCAAAATAGGAATAACTTTTAGGATATTTCATCCAAGAAGGTCCTACAACTGCAATTCTTCCTTTCTCATTGTGATTTACATCAAAAGGAATAGGAAAGAATCATACAATCTTTTTAAAGGGGTAAGTTGCAAGCCATCAGAAAATTTAAAAGACAAACTATCTTGATTTAACATAATTTTAATAATTCCTTACGCTCTAAAAGACCCATAAATTTTTTAATAATTTCAGGATTGCTTTGACCAGGTTTTTCAAGCATTTTGTAAACCCCCGAAAAATAAAGATTCTGAGGCAAAACTACTAAAAGCTTCCATAAACAAAGCAATTAATTGAAATGGAAAACAAATATATTTAGCAATAGTTTGTTTAAAAAATCACTTTGAATAATATTGCTGCTTCTGATAAAACTTATCTGTCAACAAATCATTTACTACTTGCACCACATCTTTACAACAGTAAATGCTAATTTCTTTTGTTTGATCCAAGGAAATATTTTGATGTTTGTAAGCATTTCCTTTATCAGTAATAATCAAATAACAGCTTGAGTACTATTTAAAGTGAATAAAATCAATTTTAGTAATTTACTATTATTAAAATATCAGAACCCATTGCCATAGCAGTATAATTAGTTAAATTATTTAACAAATTAAGAGCTTTAATTACTTGTCCTTTACAAAACGCTTTTTTGAATCA
>NZ_CP169277.1:99786-102199 GCF_041920595.1 Areca yellow leaf disease phytoplasma | reverse complement strand
AGCGTATTGCTCTTTTAAGATTAATTTTTTCTATTCGGAAAGCATATTCATCACCTCTTGGCACTCACATTAACGATTGCCAATAATATTGTATTACTTTTTTTTGTTGAATGTCAACCCTATATTTTCATTTTGTTATATTTTTATTAATTTTATATTAATAATTATGTATTTTTGTATTAATTTTAATGTGATTATAAATAATTAATAATAATATAAAAAAGAAAAAGCATCCTTAAATGGGGAGTAAGTTTTAGTTTTATTTAATCAAAAACACTAAACCCTGATGACATAAGCATTCCCCAAAACCCACACAATCTTACAAACCTGATTTGCATTAATAACGAAGGAATTTTATACAGGAAGTCAAAGCACCAAAATCCTTACTTACCTTCTCAAGCATTTTACAGCCATCACAACCTGACAGCAAACTGAAAAGAAATACGAATACGAAGAGGGAACTTTATGTGATTTAGAAATGGTCCTTAACTTTAAAACCACTATTGAAGCAAGTATTAAAACCACCAAGATTCAATTAAAAATTATCAAACTGAAAAAGAAAAAATCACCCAAATAAAACCACAACAACAAAGAGATGAAAAAACAACACATTTAAAAGAACATAAGAACCAAACTAACAAACTAACAAACACAAAAAACAAACCAAACCTAACCCCCCGAACAAAAAATGGCAGATTGAATTACAACTTGCCGAATCCAAAATTGAAATTGAAAGTTTAGAACGCGAAATTGGTATGTATTAGATGGGCAAATTAAATCAGTTGAAATGTTTGAAACACAATTTAATAGAGACAATAGATCGTCTCCAAAATCCCCTTCCGACTACCAAAACTGAGGTGTTTCAAAACTTTAGACACTTTTTTACTTTTTTAAAAATTCTTGAAGACTAACTATTAAGTTAGTCTTTTTTTCTTTAAAAACTAAAAAAAATAATTTCCCTATTTTTTCTAAAAACGTTTTTGAAAGTAATTAAATGTTAAGACAAAAATTATTTCAAGATTTTTTAAAAAATAAAAAAGAATTTAGAATACGCAAATTAATTAATTAATTTACATTCTCCATTAGTCCCATAAAATTAGTTAAACAATTTAAATATTATCCCCGAGTAATTCCAAAAACAAGATTTATATCAAGAAGGAATCTTAGGGTTAATCAAAGCTCTAAATAATTACGAAGATTTAGGTTATGAATTCATCGCCTATGCCACTCCCACCATCAAATCAGAAATTAGAACTAATAAGAAAAAGCCATTCACCTTCAATCCCACAAAAAAACAACCAAACCAAACAATATCAGTTTTAAAGAAAAATATCAACCTTATCACCTCAATTATCCCAATCCTCATCAATTATGGATTAAACAAATTAATCACGAAATCTTTTTAAAAAAAATGAAGAATAAGTTAAGTACAAACGAATTTCAGATTATCCGTTTAAGCCATAATTGGTGCGTGAATAATTAGTGTTGGGATTGAATATTTTCTTCTTTAAAACGATATTTGGTTTGGTATTTTAATGTGATGAAGGTGGTCTTTCTTATTAATTCTCTATTTCTGATTTGATAATTGAATTAATGCATAACTATAATTCATAACTAAATCTTCATGTGGAAACATTAACCCTGAATTCCTTCTAGCTAAATCTTGTTTTTCCCCCTGATACTCGAATAATATTTAAATTGTTGCAACTAATTTATGGACTAATAGTAAATTAATTAATTAATGCGTAATTAAATTCTTTATTTTTGCGTCTTGAGAATGTATTTAATTACTTTCTGAAACGTTTTTAGAAAATGGGAAATTATTTTTTTAGTTTTGAAAGACTGGCAATGGATTAGTCTTCAGAATTTTAAGTAAGTGATGCAAGTTTCAGTTTTGATGATCGGGATTTAGACGATCTATTGTTTGTGGGGTGTGTTTCAAACATTTCAACTGATTTAATTTGCCCATCTAATATACTTATTTCGCGTTCTAAACTTTCAGTGAATTTTGAATTCGGCAAGTTATGATGGTGTAACACTGTTAAATTAGGTTTGGCTGTCTGTTAGTTTGTTGGATTTGGTTTTATGTTCTTTGAAATGTGTTATTTCATCTCTTTGTGTTATTAATTTTATTTAGTGATTTTCTTTTCAATTTGATAATTTAATTGAATCTTAGTGGTACAATGCTGCTTCAAAGTTAGGACCATTTCTAAATCATAAAGTCCCATGCATATTCATATTTCTTTCGTTGTTGTTGTGGTTGTGATAATTTATGGAAATGTTGAAATGAAATGGATTTTGGTACTTGTCCTTCGTTAAATCATCAGTTCATCTTTTGATCAGCTAAAACCCCATTTTTATATTATTATTAATTATTTATAATCATTAAAATTATTGCAAAATAGAAACAGCA
>NZ_CP169277.1:91887-99686 GCF_041920595.1 Areca yellow leaf disease phytoplasma | reverse complement strand
TACACATGTATTGCTACAAGAAAAAAGAATAGAAGCTTTATGTTCTATTATCAATATTTTTTACGGTCATCAAAATCACTGATTTATACCAAAAAACTTTTAACGAGTGCATCACCAAGAAAAAAGTTTATCTTATGATGAAAGAAAAAGACATTTGTTGTCGTTTAAGAATTAAAAAAACTTTACTTACCGTAATTTAACAAATAATCTCCAAATAATTCCTAATTTAATTAATCAAGATTTTATGGCCACGAAACCTCTTCAAAACTCTTTACTGACATCACTTATTTCCAAAACTAATCAAGGATTTTTATATTTTTCTTGTATCATTGACTCTTTTAATAACCAAATCATTGCTTCTCACACTTCCAACCAACAAAATAAAGAATTAGTTTTAAATACTCTTAAAAACTTCAAATTAAAAGAGCCTTGCATTATTCACTCTGATCAAGAACTGTTTATCAATCACCAAAAGTCCAACAAACTTTAACGAAAAAGGTTTTTAGTTAGTATGTCAAGAAAAGCTACCCCACGAGACAATACGTCATTGAAAACTTTTTCGGTCAAATGAAAAGTATCTTACAACATCAAAATCCTTTTTTATTTCAAAATCTCCTAACAAAATGAAAAATTACTAATCAATTCCCACAATTTTGGAATACTAAGTGGATTTTAAGTTAAAATTAAACCATTCAACACCATCTCAATATAACCAAAATTGGAGATAAATTTTGAGTTGAATAAACATAAAACAATATAACCTTGAAAAGTTGCTTTAGTACGCCTTTTTTAAAAGAAAAATGTTAGGTGATTATATAAAATATCATTTTCTTTCATTTTGTTAGTGACTTTTCACTTTTTTTACCTAACTATATAGTGTAAGGATAAAATATTGGAAAATATTTTTTGAAATTAAAGAATTATTATAAAAGTTTAGACATTTTTGAATGAAAAAACAATATTTCTTTAGTTTGAAAAATATGGAATTATCAATTTAATTTTAGTCTTAAAAGAGTAATTTTTAAATCAAAATATGTCTAAAAAAACGGAACAGCGCAAACAAACTATCCAAAATAAACGAACTACTCAAAACTAAAACATACCCAAAATATTTTACCCTCCCAACATATTTTAGGCATAAAACCCACCCCCAACCAACCAATATACCTAAAATATAAAAGAAAGGAGGTATAACAATGAATTTAAACACAATCCCCATCCCAAACTAACAAAAAATTACTTAAACAATATTAAGATTATCTTAAATGATAGTCTTTTTTGTTTATATAATGACTTTTTACATAATAATAGTTATAATATAAATGTAGGGAAATAATTGTCCCTTCAATATATAAAAAGAAAATAAATAATTTGAAAATAAATAATTTGAAAATAAATAATTTGAAAATAAATATTAAAGTTTTTTTATTCTTAGTAATTATAATTATATTGTTATTAGGTTTAATTCTATATCCACATATACAACAAGAAATAACATTAGAAATAAACCAAGAAGACCCAAAAACACTCAATTTACAACTATCCAAAGAAAAAGAACTAAAATATCATCCTCAAATAAATTCTAATATTTTAATAAAGACAACAGAAAGAAACAATTATGACTTAATAAAAAATGAAATACTCCATTATTTATTAACTAAAACTTGGAAAAGATTGTAAAAGCAAATATAGTAATCATCCTACAACTCCACTTTTTGAAAAACAAGGATTAGGCTCTATTTATAATAGTTATTTAAATATCCAAAAAAACCAAAAACACACAATAGATAAAATCCATTATACTCAACAATTTCAAGAAAAAATGTTAGAAATATACACCAAAGAACTAAATTTTATACTTAATTTACAATTATCAGACATTTATTTAATTACTGACAAACCCATATTTTAAAACATTAACTCATCTTTTTACAACCCGAAAAACTTTATAATATAAAAACTTTTTAAAATAATAAATTATTAAAATAATAAAAAAATGATAAAATAAAATTAAGAACCAAAGATAAAAACAATAGCACTTTTTAAAATAGAAAGCAAACTAAATGACCCGCAACAAAAAATATATCCTTATTACAACTATCTTTTTTAATTTTAATTGGAATTACAACTTTTATTTCTTTGTAACACCTCAATTATTCACTTATGATGAGATGTTATTAAAAACCTCATCACAAAATAACAATAAAACTGAAATAAATAATAAAATAGAAGTCTCACAAGAAAATTTTAACAAAAGACTAAAATATATTACAAATAATGAACTTAAAGAACTACCAAAAATTCTACCTATAAAAGCAAAAGAAAAAGAACTACGCAAACAATACCAACAACAACAAATGTCTTTCATGTCTAAAGACGAAAAAGAATCATACGAAAATATTTTAAAAATAAATAGCAAAATAGATGACATATCATTGAGAATAAAAAAAATAAATAAATATATAAAAGTTTTAGAAAAACAATACGAAGCAGCAAACGAACAAGAAAAACGAAAAATAGAAGATAAAACGAGTCTCATTGATGATACATTAAAACAATTAAATCAACAAAACCAACAATTAGAAAAAGGATCAGACTTTAGCGAATTACAAGGCATAACAATTTGTTTCAAAATTTACAAACTAAAAATAAATTTAGTCAAATAGACATCCAACCTTACCAAAACGCTTTAAAAGAAATATACAATATTAAATTAATCCAAATCAATAAGACTCTCAATAAATGAGAGTCTTATTTTACAATATATAATTGAAATCACCTCCTTTAATATGGCAAAAAGTATCTTTTTTCACTTTTTTTAACTGTTTTTGAGCGATTTTTACGCAAAAAAAGAGTAAAATAAAGGTAAGGTGTTAAATTTATAATGAAAGGTAACTAAAAAATGAAAACCCTAAATAAAAAAATATTACTATTACAATATCCATAATTACTGTTTTATCTATTTTAATAATTATTTGGACATATTTGGACGCAAAACACAAAATAAAAATCAAAGAAGAAAATCAAAAATTAGAAAATAAAAATGAACTTGCATTTAATTCTTTTTTTGAAAAACCTCCAAATATAAAAGAGCAAATTATAAATTCCGAAATGCCGAAACAAAATCCATCCCAATTAAAAAAATATAATATTAATAAAATAACTGTTGCCCCTTATTTAATTTATCCAGATTTATAAAACAATATCATAAGAGAGTATTGTTTTTTGAAGGAATGAATCCCACTCAAAAAGATATTAATGGAAAAATAAATTTCTTTGAAAAAAGATTTTGAAACATTAAGTAAAATTTTGCCATCATATTATATCATTTGGACTGAAGGTAAAAATAATTTATATAATTTAGAATACAAAAATGCAAAACCTAAAGAAAAATATGGTTGTCAAATTTCTAAAGCTGACTATTCATTAATACAAACTAGCAAACCAGATGCCACTGATGAATTATTAAATACAAATTGTAACAATAATGATAATTACTATAATGAAAAATATTCTTTTATAAACACAATCAATAATATTGATATAAAAAAAATATTGAAAAATAGCAATATATCTTCTAAAACACCTTATATACGCTTTATAACTAAAAATTTAAAAATTAATTTTGATTGGTTAAGATTAATTTGTGAAACATTTAAAGATGAACTTCAATTTACTTCCCAAGCTCAAGAAAAAACATTACAATCCCAAGAAAATGCAATCAAAGCTCAAGAAAAAATAAAACAAAAGCAAGAAGGGCACCAATGGTACACCGAAAGAACCAAAGAATTTATAACAGGAGCCAAAAATAGACTTACTAGGGCACAAAATAATAATATGCCCATTTCTTTTGATATAGATTTAAAATGCTACGAAGAAAAAGTTCCTTATTTAAATTTTTAAATACAACCAAAATGATTTTATTAATTTTATGAAAAAATTAAATATCCCTAAAGAGGATAAAAAATATGATATCCGAACTTTTATTATCTATAATTTAACAAATAATATTGTAGACCCTGAAAATAAATATGTCATATAAGAATAAATTTCAATATATTTTAAAAAAATAAATTTATGAATCAAAAAAATATGAAAGGTTATTTTATACTATATGAATTTTTCTAAACAAAAAATTAAAATTATATTATTTATTTGAATATTATCTTTATTAACTGGTTTTGCTTTTTATTTTACATACAAACATTTAAATAAAGACTTAAATAAAAATGAAACCCAAAAACAAAAAACCCCAAACAACAAAATATAAAGAACTTAGCAACCCGACATCAAAAAATAAAAAATATTATTTCTAAAATTAATATTTTTTATTTCTGAAAATGATCCCCAAATAAAAGAAGCAAAAACACAAAACACAAATCAAATTAATTAATAAACTTAAAGATTTATTTGAAAGTTTATCACTTTCTTTAACGGATGCATCAAATCCTTTTGCAATAACAGAAACCTAAAATCAAATCCTCAATTTTTTTAATCCTGGATTTTATAAAAAATAAACAAATTACAGAAGACTTAAAAGCTGAAATACCTTCCACTTGGGAAACAATTTATGCCAATAACATTGATTGTACAAGTTTTTATTCCTGAAGAACAAATAAAATTAATTAATGATGTATTTAATTAATTTGAAACGTTAATTAACAATAAACCACCCAAAAAAATAATAGAAAAAGAAAAAGATAATAATGATGAAGTTAAAAAAGGAGCACAAAACATTAAAAATTATTTGACTCATTGTTAGCATAAATCAAAGTTTACATTATAATGTTTTCTTGTCAAACCTTTATAAGTATTAACGCAATTAAAGATTGTAATGAATTCAAAGATGTTTGCTCAAAATTTGCCTATCAAAGAAAGCTAAATTCGCATTCAATAAAAACACAATAAAATTAAAATTCCAACCTTTATTAGATAAAATAAATAGTTTTTACAAAATAATAAAAAAGAAATTATATTAATTCCTGAGACAATCAACCCAAATCAAACACCAAATGGAATGAGAAAAGAACAATTTATAAATTTAATCAAAGGAAAAATTAAATAATTTAGAATCAATTTTTAATCCTTATTATATAGTTCCTGAAGCTTTACCTTCAAATAATATTTTAGATATATTTGCAACTTTAAAGAAACATATAATGGTTTTAATAATGGATTACATATAGACAATTGTAATGAACAAAAGAATCTATAAACACTTTAGAAAATATGTTAATGAATTTTAAAAAATAAAAAATTATCAAAACCCTTCTAATGAATTATTAGAAACTAATTTTTTTCAATCTTATTTCAAACTTTTAAATGATATAGACCAAATCAAAAAAAACATAATCAAGGATAAATAATAATATGAACAATACGGAAAAATTTAATACTAAAACCATTACTTATAGTAATTATGTTTTGTAGCATTTGGTTTATATTTCTTTATTATCAATTGCTCCTGTTTTTTAAGTGATATTTGTTTTAAAGGATTCAGAACTAAGATAAGTCATAATACTATAAGATGAATACATTAATGAAGAAATACAAAATTTAAAAAGCTATAAAATGGTGCAGAAAGCATTAACCAAACAGCCAAAAAACAAATTAATTTTTCTGAAAAAGAAAATTTATTGCAAATCATTGAAAATAGCGATATATCGCAAGAAGATAAAAAATCTTCAAACTGATTTAGATTCAAATATAAGCTTTTCTGTAAATCCAAAATCCAATGCATTATCAAAAAGCAAATTTAATTATTTTAGAAAAAATAACAGATAAAAATACAAAAAAATAAAAAACAATGAAATTAGTTAAATTAATTTTATCAAAAAAGAAAATGATTTTATTTTATTCAGAACCTATTTATAAAATAGAAATTATAAAACAAAATGACACTTATTATTTAATTACAGATGACCGTTTTTTAACAAAAAGAAAGATTTTTAGAAGAAAACAAAAATTAAATCCTTTTTGAATACTACAAAAAACTAATTTATTAAGAGGTTTATTTGGTCCTAGTATATCTACATTCTATGATTTTTATATTTTATATTATTCATGGACTACGTAGAAATTCTGGAAAATTAAAATCTAAGTCTAAAATTTCTTCTTCACAAAAATCTTTATTTAGTTTAAAGATGTTACCCAAAAATGAGAAGAAGAAAAAGAAGAAATGAAAGAATTGATTGATTTTTAAAAAACCCCAAAAAATATGCTGTTATCGGGTTGCATTCCTAAAGGAGTTGGGGTGTTTCAAAACTTTAGACACTTTTTTATTTTTTAAAAATTCTTGAAGACTAACTATTAAGTTAGTCTTTTTTCTTTAAAAACTAAAAAAATAATTTTCCTATTTTTTCTAAAAACGTTTTTAAGTAATTAAATGTTAAGACAAAAATTATTTCAAGATTTTTTAAAAAATAAAAGAATTTAGAATTACGCAATTAATTAATTAATTTACATTCTCCATTAGTCCATAAATTAGTTAAACAATTTAAATATTATCCCCGAGTAATTCCAAAAACAAGATTTATATCAAGAAGGAATCTTAGGGTTAATCAAAGCTCTAAATAATTACGAAGATTTAGGTTATGAATTCATCGCCTATGCCACTCCCACCATCAAATCAGAAATTAGAACTAATAAGAAAAAGCCATTCACCTTCAATCCCACAAAAAACAACCAAACCAAACAATATCAGTTTTAAAGAAAAATATCAACCTTATCACCTCAATTATCCCAATCCTCATCAATTATGGATTAAACAAATTAATCACGAAATCTTTTTAAAAAAAATGAAGAATAAGTTAAGTACAAACGAATTTCAGATTATCCGTTTAAGCCATAATTGGTGCGTGAATAATTAGTGTTGGGATTGAATATTTTCTTCTTTAAAACGATATTTGGTTTGGTATTTTAATGTGATGAAGGTGGTCTTTCTTATTAATTCTCTATTTCTGATTTGATAATTGAATTAATGCATAACTATAATTCATAACTAAATCTTCATGTGGAAACATTAACCCTGAATTCCTTCTAGCTAAATCTTGTTTTTCCCCCTGATACTCGAATAATATTTAAATTGTTGCAACTAATTTATGGACTAATAGTAAATTAATTAATTAATGCGTAATTAAATTCTTTATTTTTGCGTCTTGAGAATGTATTTAATTACTTTCTGAAACGTTTTTAGAAAATGGGAAATTATTTTTTTAGTTTTGAAAGACTGGCAATGGATTAGTCTTCAGAATTTTAAGTAAGTGATGCAAGTTTCAGTTTTGATGATCGGGATTTAGACGATCTATTGTTTGTGGGGTGTGTTTCAAACATTTCAACTGATTTAATTTGCCCATCTAATATACTTATTTCGCGTTCTAAACTTTCAGTGAATTTTGAATTCGGCAAGTTATGATGGTGTAACACTGTTAAATTAGGTTTGGCTGTCTGTTAGTTTGTTGGATTTGGTTTTATGTTCTTTGAAATGTGTTATTTCATCTCTTTGTGTTATTAATTTTATTTAGTGATTTTCTTTTCAATTTGATAATTTAATTGAATCTTAGTGGTACAATGCTGCTTCAAAGTTAGGACCATTTCTAAATCATAAAGTCCCATGCATATTCATATTTCTTTCGTTGTTGTTGTGGTTGTGATAATTTATGGAAATGTTGAAATGAAATGGATTTTGGTACTTGTCCTTCGTTAAATCATCAGTTCATCTTTTGATCAGCTAAAACCCCATTTTTATATTATTATTAATTATTTATAATCATTAAAATTATTGCAAAATAGAAACAGCA
>NZ_CP169277.1:84593-91787 GCF_041920595.1 Areca yellow leaf disease phytoplasma | reverse complement strand
ACTGTCATTGAAAATCTTTTGGCCAAGATGAAAAGTATTTTATCCAACCAACATCCCTTTTTATTCCAAAAAACACCAAGTAAAATCAAAAAAATAATAAAACAATTTACTTCTTTTTGGAATAATAAATGGATTTTAACTAAATTAAACAATTTTTCTCCTTTGCAATACTTTCAAACTTTTAGATAAATATTTAATTATGGATATATAAAATTATAACCTTTGAAAAAGGTTGTTTTGTTGTACATTTTTTTCTACCAAAAACAACAAATTCCGCATTATTGCGTAAAAAAATTTAATTAATTTCGTTTTTATGGTGACTTTTTCATTTTTTCGGCCTATATATATAGTGTAGGGATAAAATATTAAAAAAAATATCTTTTGAAACTAGCAAATTATGAAAAAACATTAGACACTTTTTAAGTGTAATGAAATTATTTGTTAATTTGAAAAGATATGAAATTATCTATTTAATTTTAAGTCTTAAAGAGTGATTTTTAAATAAAAAATGCTCTAAAGCAGAACAATGGTCTGAAGTATTATTATCGAATTCCTCCTGGTACTGGCAAACCTTACTTTGCAAAAGCTCTTACGGGAGAAGCAGAATTTTCATTTTTATGCAGTATCTAGTTCTGAATTTGTAGAAAGATATGTAGGAGTTGGGGCCTCGTGTAAAGGTATTTAAATAAGCTAAATATAATGCTTCTTGTGTTTTATTTATTAATGAAATAGATGTTTTAGGAGGCAAAAGGGTCATGATTCTAGAGGAGGAGGCAAGAAAAAGATCAAATCTCAACCAATTATTAACTGAGATGGATGGGTTTACTAAATCACAAAGGTATTATTATGGTGGCTGCAACTAATAGAGCTGATATGCTAGATTCTGCCTTGCTTCGTCCAGGAAGATTTGACAGACAATTTATTGTAGTTCCTGATGTAAAAAGCAAGAAAAGCAATTTACAAGTTCATGCCAAAAAAATAAAAAAATTGATGTTAACATTGATTTTACATTCTATTGCTAAACAAACTCCGGAGACATGTCAGGAGCACAACTTTGGAGCTGTTCTAAATGAGGCTTCAATTTTGGCTGTAAGAAATAAAAAAATATAATTACTTTAGAAGAATTAGAAGAAGCAATTGATAATCTGTTTTTGATTAATTTTTTCACCAAAAATCAATCAAATACAACGAAGAAGAACGAAAAATACATTTAGCTTATCATGAAGCAGGACATGCCGTTATTCGGATTAAAAACTTAAATACGCACAAAAAAGGTACAAAAAATAACTTCAGCTATTCACCTCGAGATGTACCTGGTGGCTATAATTTAATAATGCTGCAGAAAAGAAACTTTTTACTTCTGATAAAAATGCTAGACATCAAATTACATCTTATTTGGGCGGACCGTGTAGCTGAAGAAATAATTTTTAATGAAGTTTCTAATGGGGCTTATGATGATTTTAGACAAGTAAAAAAAATGAATCGTTTATTAATTTTCATTATGGTATGAGTATTTTAGGGTATGAGCCAGGATTCTGATTTTCCGATAAAACAGCAATAGATTTAGAAATCAAAAAATTATTGCAAAATTTTATACTAAAGCAAAAGAAATTATTTCACAAAATAAAGACTTATTAGATCAAATTACTAATTTATTATTAGAACAAGAAACAATCACTAAAGAAGAAATAGATAAACTTTCATAATAAAATATACTAAATAAGACTCTCTCCAATAAATGAGAGTCTTATTTTTATTTATTACCTCCAATATTTCAGCAACAAATACATAATAAAAAGCAACAAAAAGACACTTTTTAATTCCAACATAGTTGTTTTTATTAATTTACAAGTATAATAAAGTATAATATTAAAGATGCAGTAAAAAAATTATTAAATGTTACAAATCAAAAAACTATTATAAATTAGTGTAACTTTTTACTTTTGAACAATTATTTAACTTTATTTCACAAATAAAATTATTACTCCAACCATAATTGTTATAAAAGCAAAATACCAAAATACTTTTTATTAGGTTCTTAACTAAAAATATTAAGTCTTACAACTTTTTTACTTAAAGTAAAAATGAAAGCAAATACACAGTTGATAGTTTTTAAAATGATTCCTTTTTTCAAGATTATTAATTATTTAGCAACTCAAACAATAACTTGAAATCATAAAGGGTTTAAAAATATCTTATAAAAAGGAGTTTAGTGTTTTTTGTGCCACTTAGCAAACATTTTATATTTATATCTGTATAATTTAATTTTTAAATTAAAAAGAAAGATGAGGAATTTATGAATACTTTATTCGAGACAATTACCTATTTTTAGGAGCTAAAACTAAAAAAGCTTTAAAAGAACTCAATTTTATTGATGCTACTCCAATTCAGGCATTAGTAATTCCAGAAATTATAAAAGGACACGACGTAATTGGACAAGCTCAAACAGGAACAGGAAAAACTTTTTGCTTTTGGTATTCCCATTATCGAAAAAATTGAACCAAAAATCCAAAAACTCAAAGTTTAATTTTATGCCTACTAGAATTAACTCTCCAAGTATACGAAGAATTAAAAAATTACTAAGATTTTATCAAGAAATTAGAATCGCTGTTGTTTATGGTGGTGAATCTTACACCAAACAATTTAGAGCCCTAGAAGCTAAACCTCATTTAATTATTGCTACTCCTGGACGTGCAATTGACCATCTAGAAAGAGGTAAAATCGACCTCTCAGCACTAAAAATTCTAACTCTTGACGAAGCAGATGAAATGTTAAAAATGGGATTCCAAGAAGCCTTAGAAACAATCTTAAAAAAGATTCCAGAAGAAAGACAAACTGTTTTATTCTCAGCAACTCTACCTCCATTTATTAAAAAAATAGCAAGCAAATACCAAAAAGACACTAAAATCCTACAAAAAAAAAAAGTTCCTGTTAAAAACATTGCAGTTAATGCAATCAGACAAAATTACTTTTTGGTAAAAGAAGTTGACAAAGCTAAATTATTAGTAATGTTTACTAGACTTAAAAAAGATTATTCAGCTATCTTATTTGCAAACACTAAAAAAGATGTTGACGAAATTACAGCCTACCTTCAAGACAAAGGCTTTTTAGCTGATGCAGTTCACGGCGATTTAAAACAAAATCAAAGAAAATATGTAATGAATAATTTCCGTAAAGGCAAAATCAAAATCTTAATTGCAACTGATTTAGCTGCAAGAGGACTTGACATTTCTGGACATAAAAATGGTAATTAACTATGACTTACCACACACGAAGACGAAGTTTATGTTCACCGTATCGGAAGAACTGGAAGAGCTGGCAAAAAAGGTTTAGCTTACAGTTTAATTAGCCCAAGAAAAGTAAGCCAACTTAAAAAATTAGAATACTACTTAAAAGAAAAAATTACTTTACTAGATATGCCTTCTGTTCAAAGCATCAAATTACAAAATGCCAAAGATTTAGAAAAAAAGCTATTAAACATCATTGAAAAAAACAACGAAGACGCTACTCCAAATCCATTAGCACAAAAGTTATTAGAAACTTTTTCTTCTGAAGAAATTATCCAAGGATTATTGAAAAACTTTTTACCAAAAGAAAGAAATTACACTGACATCATTCCTCCAAAAATGACTACTAACAATTCTTTTAACAGATCACGTTTTGGTGGTGAATCTGGTGGTTCTTATGGTTCTAACAACTATTACGGCAATAACTCTTACCAAAGAGCAAATAGCAACTTTATAGAAGTAGTTATTATTAATTTAGGCAAAAAAAGACAATATTAATCCTCCAATATTATTAAAATTATTAAAAGACCATTTCCAAATTTATGGCAAAAATATTGGCAATATCAAACACTTAACTCAGGAAACTATTTTTGAAGTAGCAAGTCGTTTTTGGAATCAAATGAAAAGCAAAAACTAATATTCGTTTCCAAAACAAAACTTTAATTCTTAACAAAAAAGATTAAAAACTAATAAATTAACAAAATAATAATTTAATAATAACAAAAAAGCTAGCTTCAACAAGCTAGCTTTTTCTTATATTTGCATAATTTAAAATAAAAATAAAAAATCAATGAATTTCAATTAATAATTTAGATTAATTGCTAATATATATTTTGTTTTAATTTCAGCAACCAAATGATTATAAATTTTAGGATTATTAGTTAAATATTTTTAACACTCTCTGTTCTGACCAATTTTTTTCATCTTTTAAAACTATACCAAGAACCACTTCTTTTTTGAATCAAATTAAGGTTAGTTGCTAAATCAATTACTTCTATCATTTTAGCAATACCTTTACCATAAATAATATCAATAGTAGCAGTTTTAAGAGGAGGTGAAAGTTTGGATTTAACTACTTTTACTTTGGAACGAATCCCTACAACTTGGTCCCCTTGTTTAAGGGTTTCTGCTCTTCTAATGTCTAAACGCAAAGAAGCAAAAAATTTTAAGGCTTTACCACCTGGAGTTACTTCCATAGGATTACCAAAAACCATCCTGTTTTTTTTTCTCTAAGTTGATTAATATAGATAACAACTGTATCAGTTTTATTAATGATTCCTGACTGTTTACGCATGGCTTGCCCCATCATTCGTGTTTGCAAACGCATAGCCCTTATTACCTATATCGCCTACTAATTCTGACTCAGGAACGAATGCTGCTACAGAATCAACTACCAAAAGACTAATTTTGCTACTTGCAATTAATCTACAAGCAATATCTAAAGCTTTTTCACCTGAATCAGGTTGTGAGATTAAAAAGTTTATCAAGATTTACTCCAATAGCCTTTGCATAACCTGGGTCTAAGGCATGTTCTGTATCAATAAAAGCAACATTACCTCCCTTTTTTGAGCCTCTGAAATGGCATGAAAAAGTTAAAGTAGTTTTGCCTGAACTTTCAGGACCATAAATTTCAATAATTCTTCCTTTAGCATAACCACCAATTTCTAAGGCGATATCCAAAGACAAAGAACCAGTAGAAATAGATTCAATTCCTTTATGAGTTTTGGAGTTGAATTGCATAATGCTACCTTTACCTTCAAACTTTTTTCAATATACTTAATAGTGTCTTCTAAATCGTTTTTGTTTTGTGTATTTTGCATAAATAATTTTCCTTTGGTTTTTTATTTTAGTTTTGATGAAATATAATTTTTAAATATTGTAAGTAAAATAATAAAGATAAAAGAGCAAGATGAAAATAATTATTAAAGATAAATGTAAAATTTAGAAACATATATAAAAGACAGATTTTAAAATATAATAAAAACAGCAGTAACAAAATAAAGATCTCACCGAACCCCAAAAACTAGGCAATAAATATTTTAAAAAATAGGGTACAGCGAGATCAAAAATGAATTACTCCAGGAGCAAAATTTTTACCTGAATAATTTTATAATTTTTAAAAAAAAATAATCCAAACCAGAAACAATAGTTAAAACAACTGAAACAAGCAGGCAAATATCACCTATATTACTTAGATATCTAAACCATTTTTTTAAATTTGCATCACAAACAAAAGTAGAAGAAGTATACAACCCAAAAAAGGCAAATGATGGCAACGAATGTAAAAACGGTTTTGGCTTTGCCCCCAAAAAGATGCACTAATAACAACTCCTTCTTTATTAGAAGCTACCAATCTTATTCCTGTTACTAAAAATTCTCTAATCACTATAATCATAATAACAGCAGTAAAAAATTTTTTAGGCATTTGAGTATCTGCAAATAAAAAGTTCCTTGCGTAGCAGACAAACGACATTGACAAATATAAAAAAGTGTGATAATAACTAATAATTTATCGGCAATAGGATCAAAAAACTTACCAAAAACAGTTTGTTGTTGATATTTTTTAGCTATATAACCATCCAAATAATCAGTAATAGCAGCCACTATAAAGATAATTTGAAAAGTCAAAACATTAGCAAATTCAGGCTCACTTTCACTACATACACACATCAAAGGCAAAAGCACAAACACTAAAACAATCTAAAAACAGTAATTAAATTAGCCAACAAAGGAAACATACATTACTCCTATAGTAATTTTGTAAAAAAACTCATATTTTTGTTTAATTAAATATGGTTGAAAAAGAATAAATCATTTCTTTGAATATCAAAAAATAAAAATAGTAAATGTTTAAGGACAAAAATAAGATTTTCAAAACCTCTTATATACTATTATTATAACATTATTGATAAATGTTTTTAGTAAGTGTTTTTATATACATAACATAATTGTTATTATTTTGAAGTAATTATTACATTTAAAAGATACATTATAAAAACTCTACATTTATCTACATTTAAAAAGTAAATTAAATTTGTTCTACATTTATAAATAAATTTTGTATAAATAAAACATATTTAACTTAATTTTTAAATGTTTATAATAAAAATAAATTAGCAAAATGTTTTTATAGTTTTTGTGTTTAAAAATCTCACGGCACCCAACTATTAGCATAAACAAATCAGAGGGCACCGCAATAGTTAAAAAATGTTTTATAATTTTGATATAAATATGTTAGCTATTTTTGCATTGCAATAATTTCAATCAAATCAACTAATAATAAAAAATACTAAAATAATATTAAATAATCATAAATATTTATGATAAATATTTTCATATTTATATATATAAATATAATTAATATAACAAAGGATAAGCAATACTAGCTAATACTACTACTGTCCGCAATACAGTAGCTAGTATTGCTTATCCTTTATTATATTAATTATATTTTATATATATAAATATAGAAAACATTTATCGCAAAGTATTTATGATTATTTAATATTATTTTAGTATTTTATTATTAGTTGATTTGATTGAAATTATTGCAATGCAAAATAGCTAACATATTTATATCAAAATATAAAATTTATTACAATATTGCAATTATATATTTGTTTATACTAATGAACCAGGTACCGTAGTACAACGCAAAAAATATAAAACATTTTGCTAATTTTTTATTATAAGCTGATAAAATTAAATTTAAATATGTTTTGACAAAATTTATTTATAAATGTGGTATTTAATTTTTTAAATGTAGATAAATGTAGAGTTTTATAATGTATCTTTTAATTGTAAATAATTACTCGAAAATAATAACAGTATGTTATGTATATAAAACGCCTGCATTTATCAATGTGTTATAATAATAGTATATAAGAAGGTTTTGAAATCAATATAA
>NZ_CP169277.1:74810-84493 GCF_041920595.1 Areca yellow leaf disease phytoplasma | reverse complement strand
TGCATACATTACACTCTCTATTACTGTTTAGGCCGTTGCTTCATAAAATAAGTTAAATTCTCTTAAAAGATATTGAGGTTCCATTTTATATTTTACATTTCATTTAGTTTCATCCTTTAAAGATGACTTAGTCTTTGCAAATGCAAAGTTTGCAGTGAGTTTCATGAAACATTTAACAATAAAAGAAACTCAATATACTTGTGTTATTGGTTTTACTTGCCTCTGCCATTGCGCTCTTTTATGGATAAAGAGGTTTTCTAATTATTCCTTAATACAGTACCTTGCTTACGGGTTTAGTTGTAGAACTTAGGCTTTATTAAATTTATTGAGGTTAGAAAATGCCTCTCTCAAACTTAAAGTTAGGCTTTAGATGCTTTATATTTTGCTCTTTTAAGTGGTGTAGATATCATCTGAAGATTCTTTAAAAATGCTTATGCTGGGCAGAAGACAGGAAGAATCCCATATATGATTCTGCCTATTAGTAGGAGGAATTAGTATTTTTGATTTCTGGCCAAGAAATTTTTGAAAACTACTAGTGGTTATGGTAAATTGAAGCAGTATCCCAAAATCCAGATAAAAATATCACTTGGGAATTCTGAAAAATTCGTTATCTCAACAGTCAGTAGTTTAATTGCTATTTTTACTTTGTTTACATTGAGTGTTTTACAAAAGAATATCCTTAATTTATTATTACAAATATTGTACATTTACCAGAATATATTGTTTTAGTGCTTCAGTTGTTTATTTGTAATGTAGTACTGATTATTATAATAGTTGCATAATCAAGCCAAATTTGTTACTACTACTTGAGATTCATAGTACTTTAGTTCTAGTAGGCTCAATGGAAATATATAAATAAAACATCATGTTGCCTGTTTCCAATGAGTAATGTGCATATCAGTCAGTTTTAGCAGCAGTAGACAGCAAAGCCAGGTTATCCGTACTCACGTTTTGCACAGTATTGATGTTGAGTTTTATCAGCATTTGATACTAAATAGTCACTGATTATGTAGCTTTTAGTATTAGCTAGTATTGTTTATCCTCGAGTATTAATTATATCTATATATATAAATATGAAAAATATTTATCATAAAGTATTTCATGATTATTTAATATTATTTTAGTACATTAGTTGATGATTATTGTAATGTAAAGAAGCTATCATTTATATCAAAATTATAAACACAGTTGCGCCGAGATTTTAAAATATGCGTCCAAAATATTTGCTAATTTATTTTTATTATAAATATTTCAAAATTCAGTTAAATATGTTTTATTTATACAAAATGTTTATTTCGTAGAATAAATTTAATTTGTTTTAAATGATAATAGAGTTTTATAATGTATCTTTAATTGTAATACTACTAAAAATAACAATTATGTTATGCATATAAAAATACTTACTAAAACATTTATCAATAATGTTATACAATAGTATATAAGAGGCCTTTTGAAATCTATTTTTGTCTCAACATTTACTATTTTTTATTTTTTATATTGTTGATTTGTCTTTTTTCAACCATATTTACCAAACAAAATATGAAAGTTTTACAAAATTACTATAGAGTATGTATGTATTGCTGATTGTTTTAGTGTTTGTGCTTTTGCCTTTCGTGTAAGTGAAGTGAGCCTGAATTTGTTAATGTTTGACTTTTCAAATTATGCCTTAGTGGCTGCTATTACTGATTATTTGGATGTAGAAAGAAAATATCAACACAAATTGCGGCAGTTTTTGATCTTGTTGCCGATAAATATTAGTTATTATCACACTTTTACGAAAATACTCGAAATGTTTACACTGTTGAAGGAAAACTTTTAGTTTGCAGATAATAAATGCCTGCCACGCTGTTAATATGACATATGATTGAGAACTTTTAGCGGACAAGATTGGCAGCTCTAATGTTGTTTATTGTTATAGCGCATTTTACAAAGTTAAACTGCCTTACATTCAGCCAGTCATCATAAGCAATTTTCTTCTTACTTCTTGTTTGTGATGCAACCCCAAAAAATTTGCCTAGATATCTGCACATAGGTGATATTTGCCTGTTTATTTTCAGCTGTTTTAACTAGTTGTTTCGGTTTGATTGTGTTTTGTTCTTCATTTTTTTGATTTCACAATTTATTTTTAAATATTTATTGCCTGTTTCTGTCATGAATCTTATTTTGTTACGCTGTTTTTATTAGTATTTTAAAATCTGTCTTTTATATAGTGTTTCTAAATTTACATTTTATCTAATAATTATTTTCATCTTGTTTTGTTTTACTATATTTCATCAAAATTAAAATAAAGAAGGAAAAATTATTTTATGCAAATACACAAAACAAAAACGATTTAGAAGACACATTAAGTATATTGAAAAGTTTGGTAAGTATCAACAAAATCTCATAAAGGAATTGAATCTATTTACTGGTTCTTTGTCTTTGATGTCTTAATTGGTGGTTAAGAATTATTGAAATTTATGGTCCTGAAAGTTCAACTACTTTTAACTTTTTCATTTCAGAGGCTCAAAAGGAGGTAATGTTGCTTTTATTGAGAATATTTTGCATCTTGTATATTGGAGTAGTTCAACTTTTAATTATTGAATTGATTCAGAAAAGCTGATCTGGTAGTTACGGTAGCAGCATTCGCTCCGAGTCAGATATGGGTAATATGCGTTGCGTTTGAATGATACAGTTACGTAAACAGTCAGGGAATCATACGTATTGGATCAACTTATGTCCATCCCTGCTCTTCTGGCTGATTAATATAGATAACAACTGTATCAGTTTTATTAATGATTCCTGACTGTTTACGCATGGCTTGCCCCATCATTCGTGTTTGCAAACGACATATTGCTATTACCCATATCGCCTACTAATTCTTGACTCAGGAACGAATGCTGCTACAGAATCAACTACCACAAAAGACTAATTTTGCCACTTGCAATACACCTGCTACAATATCTAAAGTTTTTTCACCTGAATCCAGGTGTTGTAGATTAAAAGTTTATCAAGATTTACTCCAATAGCCTTTGCATAACCTGGGTCTAAGGCATGTTCTGTATCAATAAAAGCAACATTACCTCCTTTTTTGAGCCTCTGAAATGGCACAAAAAGCGTAAAGTAGTTTTAATTGGAACTTTCAGGACCATAAATTTCAATACCCCTTCCTTAGTATAAACTTCACCAATTTCTAAGGGCGATATCCAAAGACAAAGAACCAGTAGAAATAGATTCAATCTCTTTATGAGTTTTGGAGTTGAATTGTATAATGCTACCTTTACCAAACTTTTTTCAACATGAAATTTATAGTGTCTTCTAAATCGTTTTTGTTTTGTGTATTTTGGTATAAATAATTTTCCCTTTGGTTTTTTATTTTAGCTTGATGAAATATAATTCTTTAAATATTGTAAGTAAAATAATAAAGATAAAAGAGCAAGATGAAAATAATTATTAAAGATAAATGTAAAAATTTAGAAACATATATAAAAGACAGATTTTAAAATATAATAAAAACAGCAGTAATGAAA
This sequence comes from Areca yellow leaf disease phytoplasma, assembly GCF_041920595.1. Classification (NCBI taxonomy): domain Bacteria; kingdom Bacillati; phylum Mycoplasmatota; class Mollicutes; order Acholeplasmatales; family Acholeplasmataceae; genus Candidatus Phytoplasma; species Areca yellow leaf disease phytoplasma. The sequence goes on along the minus strand of NZ_CP169277.1, from coordinate 80,984 downwards.
ATAAAGATCTCACCGAACCCCAAAAACTAGGCAATAAATATTTTTAAAAAATGCACAGGTACAGCGAGGATCAAAAAATGAATTACTCCAGGAGCAAAATTTTTACCTGAATAATTTTATAATTTTTAAAAAAAAATAATCCAAACCAGAAACAATAGTTAAAACAACTGAAACAAGCAGGCAAATATCACCTATATTACTTAGATATCTAAACCATTTTTTTTAAATTTGCATCACAACAAAAGTAGAAGAAGTATACAACCCAAAAAAAAAAAGGCAAATGATAGCAACAGATGTAAAAATGGGTTTGGCTTTGCCTCAAAAAGATGCACTAACAACAACTCCTTCTTTGTTAGAAGCTACCAATCTTATTCCTGTTACTAAAAATTCTCTAATCACTATAATCATAATAACAGCAGTAAAAATTTTTAGGCATTTGAGTATCTGCAAATGAAAAGTTCCTTGCGTAGCAGACAAAATCTACATTGACAAATATAAAAAAGTGTGATAATAACTAATAATTTATCGGCAATAGGATCAAAAAACTTACCAAAAACAGTTTGTTGTTGATATTTTTTAGCTATATAACCATCCAAATAATCAGTAATAGCAGCCACTATAAAAAGATAATTTGAAAAAGCTACAAACATTAGCAAATTTGTACTCACTCTCACTTACACATCAAAGGCAAAAGCACAAACACTAAAACAATCCTAAAACAGTAATTAAATTAGCCAACAAAGGAAACATACATTACTCCTATAGTAATTTTGTAAAAAAACTCATATTTTTGTTTAATTAAAATATGGTTGAAAAAGAATAAATCATTTCTTTGAATATCTAAAAAAGAAATAAAAATAGTAAATGTTTAAGGACAAAAATAAGATTTTCAAAACCTCTTTATATACACTATTATTATAACATTATTGATAAATGCTTTTAGTAAGTGTTTTATATATACATAAATATAATTGTTATTATTTTGAAGTAATTATTACATTTAAAAGATACATTATAAAAACTCTACATTTATCTACATTTAAAAAGTAAATTAAATTTGTTCTACATTTATAAATAAATTTTGTATAAATAAAACATATTTAACTTAATTTTTAAATGTTTATAATAAAAATAAATTAGCAAAATGTTTTTATAGTTTTTGTGTTTAAAAATCTCACGGCACCCAACTATTAGCATAAACAAATCGAAGGGCACCGCAATAGTTAAAAATGTTTTATAATTTTGATATAAATATGTTAGCTATTTTTGCATTGCAATAATTTCAATCAAATCAACTAATAATAAAAAATACTAAAATAATATTAAATAATCATAAATATTTATGATAAATATTTTTCATATTTATATATATAAATATAATTAATATAACAAAGGATAAGCAATACTAGCTAATACTAATGTCAAAGCTCCACCAATACGAGTGCTTATTTGAGCAAAAGGCATTAATCCCATCAAATCAGAAGGATAAAATAGCAACATTACTGCAAAGCAGACTCTCCAATACTATTGGTACAAAGCCCTGCAGTAATTTCAGATGATTCTACCGGATAATAACCTAACTTTTTACCTAAATAATTGCTACTAAAGCAACTTGATAATACAACACATTATACATGTAAAGACAAATTTAACATTTATTTGTTTTAACATATCTTCCATTGGAACCAGAACCTAAAATTACTAAAAAGTAAGATGTAAAATTAGTAGCAACAACAATTTAGAAGTTTGATTAATGCAACTATTATAATAATCAGATAATACATTGGGCATCTCCTCTATCAAAATGAACCATACAAACACTAAAACAATATTCTTCTGTAGGTATTTTTTGTATCATTTGCAATAATAAAATTAAGGATTTCGTTGAAAACACTAATAAATATAAAGTAAAAATAGTACTAAAACCTGTATTTATTTGAGGATAACTTATAATTTTTTCAGGAACTGATTTAGAAGTATTTTTATCTGGATTTTTTTGAGCTTTTTAACTTCCACTTACCATAACCACTATATTTAGTAGTTTTCAAAAATTTAATAAGCCCAGAAGCCAAAAATAGATTAAAGATTCCTCCTCCTACTAATAAAGCAGGAGTCATATGAGACATAAAAGGTTCTTGCCAATCTAGATTTGGCTCCAGTTATTAAGGCATTTTCTTAAAGGAGTAACTCCAGATGATATATATACCACTTGCTAAAGGAGCAAAAATATAAAGAAAGTATCTAAAAAGCCCTCTTTAGAAGTTTGAGAGGCATTAAATCTCTCCAATAGGATTTAATAAAGTCCCAAAGTTCCTACAACTAAAGCACCAGTAAGCAAAGATACTAATATTAAGGAATAAATTTTTTAAAAGAACTTTTTAATAACTTTTTATCCATACTTAAAAAAACTACCAATAATTAAAGCAGAAACGAAAAAATTAGCAAAACCAATAGCTTTATAAGTATATTGAGTTTCTTTTATTGTTATAGACTCAGCATTTAAATGTTTCATAATACTTTGCATAAACTTTTGCATTTGCAAAAAGATAGAATCATCTTTAAAAAAAGGATAAGTAAACAAAATAGAAGGTACTAAAATACATAAAATAGAACCACCTCCAATATCTTTTAAGAGGGGGAGTTTTAGCACCTATTTTTTGTAAAACAGCAGCTAAAAGCATAGCTATTAATAAAGGGGTAATTAATGGATGAAATGCAGGATTAAATTTTTAGTAGTTTTGAAACTTACAAATCCCAAAACAAAAACTTGAACAAAAAAACTGCTAAACTCATCAAACGAAAAAGAGGTACACTAAACCCTAAAATAGTTTTTTGAGGAACAAAAATACTATTAACTTTTTTTAGAGTCTTTATTATCTTTATTATCTGGGGAACTTTGTTCCTGTTCTATACTCATTTTCTTACTACTCCAGTTTCTTTAGCTACTTTACAAACTGCCAAAGCAATTTGTTTAACTACTTCTCTTTATTAAAGGCAGTTGGTAAAATATTATTTTCATTTAAATCTTGTTCTTTAATAATGTTTTTTAGAGCATAAATAGCAGCTTTTTTCATCTCTTTCGGTAATTTTAGTTGCTTTAGCATCTAATGCCCCACGGAAAACACCTGAAAAGCAAGACAATTATTTACTTGATTAGGAAAAAATCAGATCTCCCAGTAGCAACAATTCTAGCCCCACCTTTTTTAGCTTCATCTGTTATAATTTCTGGTACTGGATTAGCTAGAGCAAAAACAATTGCATCTTTTGCCATAGTAGATACCATTTCAGCTGTAACAATACCAGGAAGCAGATAGACCAACAAAGCTATCTTTCCTTTAAGTACTTCTTTCAAAGTTTCTTTTTCTTGATATTTATTAGTTACTTCAACTAATTTTTTTGCGGCTCATTAAGATTGGCTATTCCTTTATATAAAGCTCCTGTTTTATCAACTAAAACAATATTGTTAACTTTTAATAACAACAATATTTTAGCAATTGCCATCCCTGCAGACCTGCTCCATTAATAACTACATTTGAACATCTTCAATAGATTTTTTAACTACTTTTTAAAGCATTTAGAATTCCTGCAGCAACTACAATAGCAGTACCATGTTGATCATCATGAAAAACAGGAATATCAAGTTTAGCTTCAAGAGCATCTTCAACTTCAATACATTGAGGCGACTTAATATCTTCTAAATTAATTGCTCCAAAAACAGTTGAAATTTTAGAAACAATATTTACTATTTCTTGAGAATCAGTAGAATCAATACAAATAAGGAAAGAATCAATCCCCTGCTAATTCCTTAAACAAAATAGCTTTCCTTCCATTACTGGCAAAGCTTTCGGACCAATATTACCCAAACCCTAAAACTACGGTCCATTTGTAACAACACCTACCATATTACCTTTCATAGTATAACGATAAACATCACTAGGATTTTCCTTAATTTTAAACAAGGCTCTGCTACTCCTGGAGTATAAGCTAATGCTAAATCATCTAAGTTTTGTACTTTTACTTTACTTACAATACCTACTTTCTTTACCTTTATTTTTTCATGTATTTCTAATGCTTTTTCTTTGATGTTCATTAACTGAAAATCTCCTTTTATATTTCTTTATGTATTTTTATATATATTTGAAGGGTGATTTGATCTTGAAATTATTACCAAAAATAATCATCCGTCTATATTTTATACCTTATTTAATAAAATAATTAATATTTTTTTTTTTACTTTTTTAACATTTATTTAAATATTTAAACTTTCATACATTAAAAAAATAACAAAAAAAATCAATAATTACATTATTTTTAACGTTTTTTACTCAAAAAAAGAGTAAAAAAACAACCTAATTATACTTTATGGACTATTTTATTACTTATTTTTATTTCTACTGGAGTTGTTTGTGTAGTTGTTGCAGTAGCATTTAAAAAACAATAAAGAGCCCCAAGAAGAACAAATACCAACCCCAAACTCTTACAAACCTAACTATACCCCCAATAAAGGGACTTACACAGAAAATAAAGAAGAAGCTACCAACTCCCCCAACAAAGCACCCATCAATACCAAAAATTCTACAACATCATGCAAGAAGCAGCAGATTTTTATTCCCATCAATTAAAACACAACAAACAAGTCCTCAATTATTTAGAACAAAGAGGATTTGACAATGACATAATAAAACATTTTAAATTAGGTTATACTCCCCAAAGCTTCCCATTTATCACTTTATTTAATGGAAGGTACCAAATTTGGACTTGATGACCTCAAAACATTAAGTCTAATAAATCAAGACGAAAAACCGCACTTTTTGTAAAAGATATGAAAGATTTGACCCAATCCACCCTTTCCGACAACAAAGAACTCCTTGCACAAAAAGAACAAGAACTAGCAAAAATACCCCAATCAACCTTAAACAATAAAGACCTCTATAAAATAGAGGTCTTTTCTTATTATATATTAAATTAATATATTATAATTAATTACTAAATATTTTTTTATCATTTTCAACAATAACAAATTTTTTATTCATCAAATCAGCATCTAAAACAGGAACATTATTACCTAATTTATCTTTACAATATTTTAATTTTAGATGCAGAAGCACTACATTCCATAACACCATCTAGATCAAAGGCATTAGATTATTCTCCAAGCAAAAACTTAAATAAATTAGCTACTACAGGACGTTTAACTTCTTTATTTTATCTAGAATAATAATGACGATTAGTATTTTTACTTTCTTTAGAAGATTCTAATAATTTAATATAATTTTCCCAGCAAAAAGACAAACATAATAAACTTGAGGTATCTTGGAACAAAGATTTGAAAAGCTCTAATCAATAAATAAGCATCATCATCATTTCCCTAAAGCAGAATAATAAGTAAAATTAATTTGATAAATATCTAAATTATTATAAAGAGATGAAGAATATACTTTTAACATTAGCACCTTGTTTATATAATTGTTCAGAAGTATACTTAATTTCTTTATCAGTTAAAAATATCATAAGACCAATTACCCAATACCATCATGAGTATCTCAACATAATCTCCCATAATTTTTTATACATTATCGCAATTAATTATTCTTATTATAACATATCACCTAAACCAACAACACCAATAAACAATCTTTAAATAATAAAAATAATAACTTACAATAAGGAAAAGACCAACCATTTTTATAGTTGGTCTTTATATTTAATATTAATATTATATCTTTATTTTTGAAATTGACTTGATATAGTTTATAATAAAATCCTTTATAATTTAATAATTCTTGATGTGTTCCTTGTTCAATAATAGCCCTCTATGAAGCACTAATATCTTATCAGCATTAACAATAGTAGACAATCTTATATAATAAAAGCAGTTTTATTTTTGAATTAACTTTTGAATGGCTTGTTGTAACAAAAATTTCAATTCTAGTATCTACATTAGAAGTAGTCTTCATCCAAAATTAATATTTTAGGATTACTTAAAATAGTCCTTGTAATAAAGTAATTAATTGCTTTTCTCCTTGTGATGTGTTATCTGCTTTCTTCATTAATTTGTATATGATAAATCCATTAGCTTAGTATTAATAAAATAATTAACTTGATTTTTGTTTGGCTGTTTGTATTACTTCTTCATCAGTTGCATCTTTGTTGCAATTATATTTAATATTTTGC
>NZ_CP169277.1:67378-74710 GCF_041920595.1 Areca yellow leaf disease phytoplasma | reverse complement strand
TACATGTATTGTCATGGTCCCCACATCCAAAGAAGAAAAAATCAAATTGGAGGCTACATTAAAGGAGGCGCCCACACCTGCCTAATTTACCTAAGCAAAGAAGGAAGAAAACTTCTCTTGGAGAAGAAATCAAAGAAGGACATCCAACCTACTCCTAATTGAAGTTCAAATCAAAATCAAAGAGCTTAACTTGGAGTGGAAGAAAAGAAGAAATACCATAAGAAGAAGAGGACTCCAGATCCAAATCCAACTCCAAAGGAGGTGCCATAAAAGTTCCAAAACAATTCCTTTTATGGCCGTCCCAATTTTTTTTTGACTCTTGGTCGGCCAAGGGAGAGGATTTTCTACCTAATCTAGGGGTTGGAGTTTAGTCCCACATGGGAATTTGTACAAGCTAGGAGAAAATTTTAGGTCTATATAATAGACCTCTCTTTGTAACTTTAAAAAATCAATGAAGAAAAATTATTTTTGCTATTCTCTTGTGTTGAGTGACCTAGGTTTCTCTTCTTCCGCACTATTCTAAGTGTTGAGCTCCGTGAGGGGGTAATCCGGGTTCCATTGGAGCCTTGAGGAGGTGAGAGATCTCCATCTTTATCCAAAACCCTAGGTTAGCCACTTGAAATTCCAAAACCCTAGCCACCTTCATTATTTTCCATCCACCAAACCCTAGATCCATCCATCTCCCACGGCCTCTCTCTCTCTACAAGTCCAGGCCGTCCACCTTCATCCAGATCCAGTCCGGCTACTTCAGATCCAGAGCAAGTTCCAAGGAAAATCACATCAGATTCAAGGAGAATCCAGTTTTCAGCAAAGCAATTTCGATCTTCAAGTTCATCAACCTGGTAAATCTTTTCCCTTGACTCTCTGATTCCATCAATTGTTTTTCTTCTCTTCCAGATCTTGAGTTCAGGAGAAGCCAACCCGCCAAAGGACCAGTATTGGAGGATCCATTACGAAGATATCCGACTCCGAGGATCCAACAATCTGCTCAGGAGAGTTCTTCCACCAAAATCTGTGAAGATCATTGTCTGGTTAGATAAACCATCTCTTCTTTATTTCTGTTCTGTTGAAAGTTCGGAGCGAAACCCTAGGTCTGGGAGTTTCTCAACCCCCAGCGATCCGTTGCTTCTGAACTACTCTGATAATTTAGTTTCTTTAAAATTGTGCTTTCAATTATCATATTAGTATCTTTCAATGTTAGGTTAACTTTTCTTTGATTTGAAGCCAACTTCTACAAACATATAAAAACAACAAAAAAATTAGTTAATCTTAATTTACTTCCGCATCGCATCCCTTTATTTGTTCTGCATCATTTTTGGTATCAGAGCCCAGTCTAGGGTTTCTGATTTGCTTGCTTGTTTTGATTGTTCTCTTTTTATTTTGTCTGCTCGAAGTAGACTCCCCAGGACGTCCGGTCCTAGGAACTAAGCGAGGCGCAAGCCTCCTCCTCCCATTCCACGGGGTGTTCCTAGGGCGTGTAGGGGATCCATTGGGTTATAACTTCGTAGCAGGGATTATAAACGGGGAAGACAATCTAGTTGCAGCCCGTAATTGCCCTGTTGTCTGAATTATTTCTCCCTGCATAAAACTCCGAATTGCATGATTTTTGCTTCGTTGAAACCAGTATAATTGAACCTATTTTCCATAATATTTCCTAAAGTATTAGAATCGAAGTATTTAATAGGTAAACGATGAATTTTTTTTTGCACATCTTGACGCAAATCTCTCATCCCTTGATGAATAGATGAAATTAACATTTTATTAAAAAAGACACGACACATAAAAACAACAAAATATAAAAATAAATTAATACATAAAATAAAGATAATATAAGACATAATATCATTGCCAAAAAAAAGGAACAGAAAAGGAATTTTTATCTTTATAATAATTTTGAATTTTATCAGTAATAAATCTACCTTCAAAATAAAACAAAAAAACATTAAAAAGGGAAGCTACAAAAATTAATAAAAGCCCTAAATTAATTTGTTTTTTAAAAGGTTTTAAATATCTCAAAATTCTTTTCATACAACAACCTCTAAATTTTGGGATTTGGCAATTTCTTGATAAAGAAGACAATTTTTCATTAATTCTTGATGCGTTCCTATAGCTTTCATTTTTCCTTCTTCTAAAACAATAATTTTATCAGCATTAATAACAGAAGTAAGTTTTGAGCAACAATTAACACTAAGGCTGATCTTTCATTTCAAAAAGCTTTTCTAATTTCATATTCAGTTTTATAATCAAGAGCTGAAAAGAATCATCAAAAATATAGATATCAGGTTTTTTAAGAAATCCTCTTGCCATAGAAAGCCTTTTTTGTTTTTGTCCTGAAAAATTAGTACCTAATTCACTTACTCTTTCATTAAATTTATGATTTTTATTTTGTACAATTTGATAAGCTTGAGCAAGTTGTAATGCTTCTGTCATTTGATTTTCTTGAGGATTTTGTTTGCCAAAAGCTAAATTACTTCTAATAGTTCCTTTAAATAAAAATTTTTTTGAGAAATAAAACTAATTTTATTACACGCAAATAATTAAGATCATATTCTTTAATATCAATATATCATTAATTTTAATAGCACCTTCGCACACATCATAAAGGCGAGGAATAAGCCCTATTAGGGTTGTTTTTCCTGAACCAGTAGAACCTACAAAAAGCTACAATTTGTCCTTGTTTCATACTAAAATTAATCTTTTTCTAACATGGGTTTTGTAGCATCAGGATAAGTAAAAGTGACATTTTCAAAAGACAAAGTTTGAAAAGGCATTTGCGGTTTTAAAGGTTTACAAACATTTGAATTTTAGGGTAATATTTAAAACATTTTCAATTCTTCTAACAGATACCAAAGTTTTAGGAAACATCATAAAGAGTAGTAAAAAATCTAAAATAGCAAATAAAACATGAAATTGATAATCAATACATGAAAGAAGTTTCCCGTAGTAAAATCAGGATGACTTTGAGTTAAATAATATACTCCTACTCCAACATTAATCAAAATAGAACAATTTAAAAACAAATAAAAGATAGGATCAATAGAAACCATAAAATTAAATAATTTAATAGAAAAAAAACTATATTTATGATTTACTTTAGAAAAACGAGAAGTTTCATATTGACTTTGGCGAAAAGCACGAATAGATTTAATCCCAATTAAATTTTCGCGAGTAATAACATTTAATTCATCTAATTTTTTTGTTGTTGCTTTGATAAAATATAAGATTTTTTAAGAATAATAATAAATAAGGTTAAAACTAAAAAGGAGCAACAAAAAGGATTCCTAAAAGCAAAAAAGAAGCTACATAAAAAATAGCAACAACACTAACTACAAGCGTAATAGGAGACACAACAGCAGTACGGTAAAAACAGAAATGAAATTCATTACTTGAAAAACATCCAAAGTAGTATAGTTAAGGATAGAAGAAATCCCTAATTGTTTCATCTCAGTGGGCGAAAAAGTTTGTACTTTTTAAAAATATCGATGCTTAAATCTTGAAAAAGCAAGGATGATACTTTGGAAGCACAATAATTAAGAATTAGATTTCCTATAAAACCACAACAAGCACATAAAGCTAAAAGCCCTAAAAGTGCAGAAAGGATCAATTTGATTTTTATTATAATCAATAATAAATTTACCAATTATAAAAGGAATTCCCAATTCACTACAACAAACAAACAAAACAGCAATTAAATTTAATAACAACAACATTTTGTATTTGAATAAATATTTCCAAATAATTTTCATTAGTCTAAACTCACAATTTCTTTGTTTATATGGTTATTTTTTTTGTTGTAATTTCTTTCAAGTAATAATGGTAAAAAATAAGGATAAAAAGGGTGAAAATATAATTAAAATAATAAAACGTAATAAAAAAAGACTATTAAAAATAGTCCCTTATAATTGTTTTAATAACAACTAAATAATATTTATTGTTAATACTAACTTGCAATTACTTATTTGATTTCAAAATATCTTTAATTTCTTCAATAAAGCAATTTTCATCAAGACTTTGTTTTAAAAGTAACATATTCTTATCGACTTTATCCTTTTGCAAAGGATTTTTCCATGACATTAAAGTTAAAAATAGTATAAATAATAAAAGAAAGCAACAAAAACTCTAAAATAGTTTGTAAAAAATTGCCATAACCAAGATAAGTATTAGCTTTTAATTTCATTTCAAATCTTTTAAAAGCCCCAGTATAATTAAACAACAAAGAAAAAAAGAGGAATAATAATATTCAAGCTACCAAAGAACTTAAGCAATTTTGGCAAAAAGTTGTCCTATTACAACTGCAAAATGAAGCAATTAATGACATTAACACGAGCAATAAAAGCTTTAAAACCTTTAGCAAATTGCAAGATTTAGAGGTAAAAATTATAATTTTCTATCATTTCAAAACTCCTTTTTAATAAAAATTAAAGATAGTTCTTTTGTAATTATTTCTAGTTATTGTATCCAAAATAAAGGAATAACAAAAGTCAAAAAAAAGGATTCAAAAACTCTTTAAAATTCTTAGATTTTAATATTTTTATAAAACAATTTAATAAATAACAAATATGAAAAATAATTTGAAAAATCAAAAAATGGATGTTTTTTTAAATGGGTTGAAATTAAATTATTGCAAAACTCAAAAAGAAAACGCAAAAAATACTTTAAAGTCAAAAGACCACCAATAAAAAACCAACTTTTAACATTTTAAATAAAATAAAGGGGGTTTTACATTTGTATTATAACATTTTTTAATTATAAAAATAGCAAAATATCTAAAAAATATTTAATTATAAGTGTTTGGGGTTCAGTGAGGTTTTCTTTTTCTTTTGTTCTTTATATTATAAACAAAATTAACTAACATATTAAAAAATATTAAAAGTTCTATAATCTATTAATAAACTAGATATTAAAAAAAGGAAAGAAACACACAATATTAAATATTTTATATAATTAACTTAATTCTTTATTTATACCATAATAAAATAAAAAAAAGAGCAAACAAATAAGAAATGCTGCCAACTAATCTAGACCATTCAAAAATTTGAATTTCAATTAATCTTTTCCCTTTTTGTTCTTGTTTTTGGGTTTCTTTCAAACATTTCTTTAAACTATTAATTGATTGTAAGATATAAGTTTTTTAATAATTATTGTAAGATATAAAAACCTCAAACTAAGTAAATAGTTTGAGATATGAAGAATGAAACCTGTTTTATTTGTAGTTAATGAATTTATTTTTTACCCTTAAATAAACGAAAAATAATTATAATAATATTAAATATACCTCTTTCAATTTAATATAAATACTTAAATTTTTATCTTTTATCATTTTTTATATTACCTAAATAAGTAATAAAATATATAAAAAGTTCAAATATACTACAAAATTACTTCCATACTAGAAAGCCATAAAAAATTAACTAAAATCCATTCATATTCTTTGGCAAGCACTTTATTTTTAGCAAAGTTATCTAATTGATGTAAAAAATAAACCCACCTTAAAATACCTATGATAAAAGTTATTAAGGATAAAAATATAAGGATAATAAGAAAAAAGAAGTTAGAAAAATAATTATGATATCAATATAAAGAAAAACAAATAATTTAACCAATAAAACTAATAAGAAAAAATATTTTTAAAACTTTAATGAATCAGGATAAACTTTAATTTTATTTATTTTATATAAAAGTAATAAAAACTAAAATCAAAATAGCAATTAACAAAGATATTAAAAAGGAACTAAAGGAATTAAATGTTGAATAAAAAGGGGGGGGAATCCAAATATTGTTTACCATAAAAGCGGTAAAAGCAAAATAAAGCAGCATACAAAAACCCTAATAATATAACCATCAAATGAAGAGCTATCGGCAACAAAAACAATTCCAATAATAAAGACTTAATTTATAAAAACAACATATCAAAATAATGATTAATTTAAAGCCAATTAAAAATAAAATCAATTCCTTTATATTTGTTATTTTGGTTTGTAAAAAGAATATAATGTACTGTGATAGTGGGTTAATAACTGATAAATAATTAATCCTGATAGTAAACAAAATAAATTAAGGATAAAAATTTTATAAAAAACCATCTTATAAAAAACTATTTTATCAGTTTTATTAGAAACATGTTTTTGCATTAATTTATTTATTTTTTGATTTTTATGATTATGAGTTTTTTTAACAATTTATTAAAATACTCAGGATTATCAAAAATGAAATCTAAGAACTTCATATTTATCAATCCTCCTTATAATTTTAGTTTATTTCTTTTACCACAATAAAGATTTAAATATTAAGGACCGAACCTGTGTTTAGGTTGTAAAATATTAATTAAAACATGCGAAAGAATTAGAAATTTCACTTTTTTTGGACTAACCTATAAGATCTTTTTTGTTATTATCTAAAAATAATTCATAAACTTCTATAACATCTTCAGAAGGAAAATGAACTGAAAATCCAATTGTTTTTTTATAATAATTATTTGTTATATCAAAAATAATTTTTTTATTTATATACGCATAAGATTCGTATTTGCTTTCGCTGCCTCAGCTGCTTCAAAAACCTCAGGAAAAAAAATACTTTGCCCCAAAAACTACCTACTGCTTTTTTTAGTACTTTTTCAAAGTTGTTTTAGCAATAGCATGTCCTACTTTGATTAATCTTTTTCTTAATATATTTTAATTCTTTTTTAACTATTTCTTGTTTTTATAGAATGTATAATGTTTTAAAAATATCTTTGCCAAATTTCTCCATTTGTTGAGGGTTACTTGAAATTGTTATCTATTATTCCTTCAAAAAAATCTTTAGCTATTTCTAAAAGGGTAGAATCTGTAGGACAATCACAAAAAGTGTAAGTTCTACTTCTTTAATTTCGTCTAATTGAGAAAGTTCAAAAGAAAAACCTTGTTCTACATTTGAATTCAAATGATAATCTATCACATCGTTAAACATAGCAATTTTAGAGCTTGGCAAAAAATTCATCTTTAGCATCAAAACCCAAAGCTAACTACTTTTTAAACCAGAATTGGAACAAAATTACTTGCTATTAAAGCAGCATTTTTTATTAAATGATTTGCATTTACAAATTCTTTATATGAATGAAAAGGAATGGGTTTGATTCCTGAAAGACCATAAAAAACTCTAGCATTATCTGAAAAAGTATGCTCCATCGGAATGACGCCAATCAAGTACATTATGTTTTTTGAGAATAATCTGTTCATAATCATCAAGATTAAAAGCCATAACTTTAGAACTTGTAAATGAATAAAATAACATTAAAAATAAAAAACTAAATAATTGTAATTTCTTAAAATAAAGTTTTTTTAATAAAAACAATAT
>NZ_CP169277.1:66307-67278 GCF_041920595.1 Areca yellow leaf disease phytoplasma | reverse complement strand
CGCTGCATTGCTTCTATTATCGACTTAGATGATAGCATTGTGAAAGAAAAGATTATTTAGATGAAGTTATTATTAATCTTAGCGGGCGTGCTGCTGAAGTACTTTTATTTCAAACTTATGGCGGTTCAAAGAATTATGTAGATGATGCGTTCTCAAGCTAAAAGAAATTGAAAAAATGTCACAAATTGCCAAATAATCACTATTTACAACAAAGCGGACAAGTAATAAAACAAAAGCAACAAAAGATGTTTTAGATTATTGTTATAATGAAAGTAAAAAAATTAATCAATCATAAATTAATATGAGAAAATAACAATTCAAATGTTATTGTATAAGCAAACTTTGGATCAAAATGGCAATTTGCTCTGATTTCTATGAAAAATCTAGATAGACAACAATTCTTTATCTTGGATTTGGTAATAATTAATCTTTAATCATACCAAATTAAAGCTGTATGAGATTAAAATAAATATTTATCATTAAGAATAACTTTTTAAAAAATTTATAAAATTTATAACATTTTTTATCAATTAAAAAATACTATTTAAATTTCAAAAAATATTTATAAAATAAAAAGAAAAAGGGAAGGCCTTAAAGAATATGAACGATAATTTAAAACAATCCTTTGGATGAAAAAGAAAAAAAATTATTTTTAGTTACACTATATTATTTTGTGTTGTTTCTTTGTGTTTAGGAGTTTATTTATATAAAAAATATGCCAAAACACCAACAAATAACCAAGCTCAAACAGCAAATAATTTTTTCTTTTTTCATCAAAGTTTGTTTTAAACCCATCGTTCATATTCTTTAAGGCCTTCCTTTTTTCTTTTATTTTATAAATATTTTGAAAATTATTACAATTGACTAAATGTTATAAGTAAAAATTGATGTAATGATAAATATTTATTTTAACTTCATACAGCTTTAATTTGGTATGGGTCAAAGATAATTATTACCAAATCAAATATGCA
>NZ_CP169277.1:64966-66207 GCF_041920595.1 Areca yellow leaf disease phytoplasma | reverse complement strand
CCTAAATTAAACAATTAATCTCCTTTAAATACTTTCAAACTTTTAGATAAATATTTAATTACGGATATATAAACTTATAACCTTTGAAAGTTGTTTTGTCATGCATTTTTTCACAAAAACAATAAATTCCCGCATTGGCTAAGCCAAAAAATTTAATCAATGTCGTTTTATGTGCACAACTTTTTCGTTTTTCGGCCTATATATATAATGTAGGGATAAAATATTTAAAAAAATATCTTTTGAAACTAGCAAATTATAAAAAAACATTAGACACTTTTTAAGTGTAATGAAATTACTTTGTTAGTTTGAAAAGATAAGAAATTATCTATTTAATTTTAAGTCTTAAAGAGTAATTTTTAAATAAAAAAATGTCTAAAAAAACGGAACAGTGCAAATAAAAGAACTAAATTATTAACTTTTTGTAATACTTCTAACAAAAGCTTGAGGACTTTGATATTTTATTTTAAATTTATAATTATCTACTTTTTCAAAACATTGATTTAATTGTTTTGTACAATTTTGATCTTTCTTCTTTCGATTTAGATTACAGTTTAATTTAACTTTGTTTTGAATAAAATTGTTTATCTAGGTAATAAATTAGAATAATATTATGATAACTATTATTCTAATTCCAATACACAAGACCAAACAGTACAATTCAAAAACAAAGTTAAAGGATTAAAAACCTTGTCTAGATCTGAAAGAAGATCAAAATTTAACACAAGTACAACAATTAAATCAATGTTTTGAAAAAGTAGATAATTATAAATTTAAATAAAATATCAAAAGTCCTCAAGCTTTGTTAGAAGTATTACAAAAAGTTAATAATTTAGTTCTTTTATTTTGCACTGTTCCGTTTTTTAGACATTTTTTTATTTAAAAATTACTCTTTAAGACTTAAAATTAAATAGATAATTTCATATCTTTTCAAATTAACAAATAATTTCATTACACTTAAAAAGTGTCTAATGTTTTTTTATAATTTGCTAGTTTCAAAAGATATTTTTTTAAATATTTTATCCCTACATTATATATATAGCGAAAAACGAAAAAGTTAATATAAACGCACATTGATTAAATTTTTTTACGAAATAATGCGGAATTTATTGTTTTTTGTAGAAAAAAATGCATGACAAAACAACCTTTTTTCAAAGGTTATAAGTTTATATATCCGTAATTAAATATTTATCTAAAAAGTTTGAAAGCATTTTAAAGGAGATTAATTGTTTAATTTAGTTAAA
>NZ_CP169277.1:63701-64866 GCF_041920595.1 Areca yellow leaf disease phytoplasma | reverse complement strand
TGTCTAATGTTTTATAATTTGCTAGTTTCAAAGATATTTTTTTAAATATTTATCCCTACATTATATATATAGGCCGAAAAAATGAAAAAGTTGCATATAAAACGACATTGATTAAATTTCTTATGAAATAATGCGGAATTTATTGTTTTTTGTAGAAAAATGGCGACAAACAACCTTTTTCAAAGGTTATAAGTTTATATATCCGTAATTAAATATTTATCTAAAAGTTTGAAAGCATTTTAAAGGAGATTAATTGTTTAATTTAGTTAAAATCCATTTATTATTCCAAAAAGAAGTAAATTGTTTTATTATTTTTTTGATTTTACTTGGTGTTTTTTGGAATAAAAAGGGATGTTGGTTGGATAAAATACTTTTCATCTGGCCAAAAAGATTTTCAATGACAGCATTATCACGTGGGGTTGCTTTACGAGACATGCTAATTAAAACCCTTTTTAGTTAAAACTTTTGTACTTTTAGAGATTGATAAACTTTAATTTGGTCAGAATGTATAATGCAAGATTTTTCAAAGCGATATTTTTTTTAATGGCATTTAAAATTAATTCTTTATCTTGGCGGTTAGATGAAAAGAGACAATTTGATTATTAAAAGAATCAATAACACATGAAAAATAGATAAAACCTTGGGGAGTTTTAAAATAAGTAATGTCGGTAAATAGTTTTTTCATGGGTTGGGAGGTAGTAAAGTCTTGATTAATTAAATTTGGGACTATTTTGAGGTTAGATTTTAATTTTATGATAATAATATTTATTTTTCTTAAGCCTTAACTAACTGTTTCATTTATTTAGACAACTTAATATTTTTTAATAATATAAAGACCAACTTTTGAGTTGGTCTTTTTTTTAAAGAGTTTTCTTGCATTTCCTAAAAGCCCATTTGCATGTTTAGAAAGCATCCCCCCCACATATATGTTTTTCTTACTTTTTTTTCATTTTGCATCTGCTCACTACTTCCAAATAGTTTGGTAGCTTAAATATTTATTCTATAACGGTGACGAATTTTGACGAATAAGCCTTTTTCAAAAATATGTTTTTAAGCCATTTAATGCCGCTATATTTTTTCTTTGATATAATATTAATATAAAACATATTATTAGAATAATAATAATATAATGCATGCAAATTTAATTTATTATTTAAAAATACGT
>NZ_CP169277.1:57218-63601 GCF_041920595.1 Areca yellow leaf disease phytoplasma | reverse complement strand
TACGTATTGCTAAATTTAATTTATTATTTAAAATACGTAATATATTTGACAGTAAGCTAACTTATTTCAAACAATTTTAACTTTTTCGTATTAAATTAACTCAACATTATTGAAAATGCAAATATGAATTAAATCAAACTGCAAAAAAAAAAAAATCACAAAAAAAGCCAAAGAAGCAAAAGGAGTTTTTAATGCCAGCCTTATTTCCCAAAAACAGTTATTTGCGGATGGTCTCTTTGCAAGGTCGTTTATAAAATGGCTCAAAGTCTAGACTCTTCTTTCAAAATATCCAAGATGTCTTTCCAAAATAAACCGATGAAAACGTTTTTTTACTTACTCGCAGTGTGAAATTTGGACAAGTATCTGATGATGCCAAAACTTTTAGACAAAAACGCTACCAAAGTAATAGGTGTTGCTGTGTCTGGCACAAAATTAAACTATGGCAAAGCAGGCGACACCATCGCTTTCTACTTACAATGTGCCTTTGTTCTAAATTTGAAGGTTCGGGCATGCCAGAAGAAAGAGCTTTTTAAAAATGGCTTGCTTGCTATTGTAACGACCAAAAATTGCCTTCTTATCAATCCCAAACGCAAGCACAACTTCAAACACTCACCCCAAAAAACCGTTTTGCCACCTTGGATTACACCTTCAACAATCAAATTATTGATGAACAAGGAAACATCAAAGACCTCAATAAAGATAAAGAAGCTTTACAAAGTTTTTTGCAAGAAGGAGTTTTGCCCAAACTAAAACGTTTTGCCACTTTGCAAGAAAAATTAACTTTTTTACAAGAAAACGAATATTATGAAAGTGCTTTTTGCAAAAAATACACCCACTCGCAAATTAAAGAAATCTACCAAATTGCCTACCAAAAAAATTCACTCTTCCCAACTTTTATGGGAGCTTTCAAATTTTACCACGATTACGCCCTTAAAACTCGTGACAAACAACACTATTTAGAAACCTACGAAGACCGCTTGTCAGTAAACGCCCTTTATCATGCCAAAGGTGACTTTGAAATTGCCAAACGCCTCATTCTATCCTTAATCAACCAAGACTTTACTCCTTTGCAACTCCCACTTTGCTCAACACAGGAAAAACACGCGTGGCGAATTTGTCTCTTGCTTTTTGTTAGAAGCTGGTGACTCTTTTTAAACGACATTGCACGCATTAATGAATTTCTGATGCAACTTTCCAAAATTGGCGGTGGCGTTTCGATTAACATCACTAATTTGCGTGCCAAAGGTGAATCTATCAAAGGCATCAAAGGCGTGTGTAAAGGTGTTGTAGGTGTGTGCAAATTATTAGACCACATTTTCCGTTATGCTGATCAAATGGGACAACGTACAGGTGCTGGAGCTGTTTATTTGAACGTTTTTCACTCCGATATCATTGATTTTTAAGTACGAAAAAATTAAGCGCTGACGAGGATGTTCGTGTCAAAACTTTATCTTTGGGCGTTGTAGTTCTAATAAAATGATTGAACTTGCCCGCAACAACGAAGTTATGTATACCTTTTTCCCGCACACTGTTTTCTTAGAATACGGCAAAAATTTTGCTGACATCGCAGTTGATATGGACTATTGGTACGATATTCTAGTTGCCAATCCCAAAGTGCAAAAAAAAGCCATCAATCCACGCCAACTCTTAGAACTTATTGCCCACATGCAAGGCGAATCAGGCTATCCTTACTTAATGTTTTGCGACAACACCAATCAAGCAAACACTTCCGATCTGAAAGTCAAGTTTTCTAATTTATGTACTGAAATCCTCCAACCCACTATCACTTCACATTACAAAGATTACCATCAAACCCAACAAGACGAAATTGGTATGGACGTTTCATGCAATCTAGCATCAGGACACATGGGAAACATGATTACTAACAATACCATTCAAGAAACTGTTTTTATGGCGATGGAAGTAATGAACTGTGTTTCTGAAAACACTAACATTAGTTAGGAAACATCTTGTTGCCGTGTCAATACCTTTCCAATCATGGTGTATAGCTTGAAATTATGGGTCATCACGGTTTTTTAGCTCAAAAATTACATTGCTTTTTGGAAGTGAAGAAACAAAGATTTAATTGATGTGCTTTTTTCAATGCCGTTAATTTTTTACAGCCTTTCATTCTCTGCAATAAAGCTAAAACCACAGGTAAAAAGTTTTATCAGTTTTTGAACAATCCAAATACGCTGATGGTAGTTATTTTGACAATCGCGGTGAAATTTTACCCAAAACTGCCAAAATCAAAAAAATGTTCCAAAACATCACCTTTGCCCACGCAAAACGATTGGCACCAACTCAAACAAGATGTTATGCAATTTGGGCTCTACAATTCTTTCATCGCCTCGCAGTGGCTCCAAACGGCTCAATTGACATATTATGGAGCAACTCCTTTGACTCCTGTAAAACAATTAGTAGAGGAACGCACCTATGGCAACTCCAAAACTTACTGTTCAATGCCTGCCTTAAAACAAGCTTCCTTAGGTGTCACCACTGCTTATAAAAATGAACAAATACGACCTCATTGATGTTATTGCCATTGCCCAAAAAGCACGTTGATCAAGGTATTTCGTTTGAACTTGGTATTACATCTGATATTACTACGCGTGAATTACAAAAATACTATCTTTATGCTCATCATAAAAAGATAAAAACCCTTTATTACACACGAACCCAAAAGCTAAAAATTGATGAATGTGAGGCTTGTGGTGTTTAAAAGCACCCTATAAAACCGAATAAAAAATAATTAATGGAATAAAACTTTCATTAATACACTATATTTATAAATCTCAGGCAAGTTTGATTGCTTCTTGTATTTGTTTTTTTTGTGATTTTGTTTTTGCTAAAATAAGGCTATCAAATGGATAGTCTTTTTTTATTCTTAACAACGATTATTTCTTGCCTCAACCCCTTTTATATCAAAATAAATACCTTCATTATTTTCCAAATTACAATCCCAAATCACAACCCTTTTCAATTTTATCCCAATTAATTTATACTGAAAAATTCAAAAACCCTAAAAGAAAAAAGGAGTAAATCAATGAAAACCAAAAATTCCCAACCCCACTCAACTTCTAAAAGCCCTTTTCAAGGAGCTAACTGGAATGTGTTAGAAGACAAATATACCCATTTTTTTATGAACAAAATTTAAGCCAATTTTGGCGTCCTGAAGATATCAGTTTGCAAGGTGATCTTGCTGCTTGGAGTGAACTTACCTTAGAAGAAAAAACTGCTTATTCCCGCAATCTTTTAGTTCTTACTTTTTAGATACTTATCAAGGTGATTTGGGTATGCCTGTTATTGCTCGTTCGTTAGAAGAACATATGAACACTCAAAAAAAAAGCTACCCTTAATTTTATGGGAGCTATGGAAAATGCAGTACATGCTAAAAGTTATTCTAATATATTTTATGAGCTATTTAACTAACAAAGAAATTAATCAACTTTTTTGTGGGGCAACCAGCAAACAAACCTTCAAACTATGATGCAAGTAATTGTAAAGTTTATGAGGCTTTGGAAGACCAAATTTATTTGAAAAACAATCCTCCTTACAATTTAGTGAATTGGAATTTAAAAAAACTCAGTGGCAAGCTATGGCAGTATCGGTTTTTTTAGAAACTTGGTTGTTTTACAGTGGTTTTTACTATTCTTTATATTTTTACATGGTCAGGTAAATTGATGCAATCAGGAGAAATTATTAATTTAATTATTCGTGATGAAAGTATTCATGGTGTTTATGTGGGGCGTCTTGCAACTGAAATTTATCAACTGTTTGATAAGCCTACCCAACAAACTTTAAAAACATGGTTAGATGATTTGATGCAACAACTCTATCAAACCCAAACTTCCTTAGTTCATGCCATTTATCATAAACTAAATTTAGAAGATGATGTTAATAAATTTGTGCGTTATAACGCCAATAAAGCTTTAATGAATTTGGGGATTTGATGCTTTTTTTCCATCCGAAAATGTAAATCCTGTTATCATTAATAGGACTTAATACTGAGACTAAAACTTTATGGATATAATCTTTTCTATGAAAGGAAACGGTTATCAAAAAATGCCTCTCGAGGCGTTGCAAGATGAAGATTTTTATTTTTAAGACACAATCAACAATAAACAAAAAAGACTAGGTTTTTAAACTAGCTTTTTTTGTTTTTAAAAACATTTATTTATCATAATTCTTTCTTTTATACTAAATAAGTATTTTTGTATAAACTCGCTTTTAGTGGTAAAATAAAATTAATTCATTGAAAAGTTTTTTTTGGGGAAGAAAAAACACATCAATGAGGGAAAGATTAAAGGAGGTTATAAACATGTTACAAGAAAATAAACATGCGAATGTACTAAATAATTTGTTGTTTTTTTTTGTTTTTGTGTGTTTTATAATCTTTATAGCAATTTATCATTATTCTTATCCTTTATTTTGTTGCACTAATCTATCCCAAATCAAGCAACCCTTTCATAATTTTATCCCAAATATATAACTTTCAAATCAAACCCAAACCTAAATCATTTTCGCCAAAATTATTTTAGAAAAACAAACAACTTATAAATTCTAAAAAAAGAGGTATTTAATATGGTTTTTTGAATACTTAATTAATCCTTCTAAAGAGTAAAAAAATATTAAAACCACGTAATCCTGATGACGATATTACTTTTTAGTACAAGAAAAAATTGAAGAAATTAAAAATCAAAAAAAATTACCAATTAAGTAAAAAAATCAAATTAGTAACTCATAATACTGTTTTTATTAAATTTTTTATTTTATCATGTGTTTTTTGTATTTGGTGGCTTATCTGCTTATCTTTTTTTCAAAATCGAATCTAATATTTATAAATATTTAGAATTTATTAAATCTTTAAAATTAAAAATTTATATTATTGATATCTCTGCATTTTGTCAACTTGCTATTGATGATTTATTAAAAGTAAATAATATAGACACTAAAATAAAACTTTATTTTGGTATCTTAATGGTGCCATGGGGTTTGATTTTTAGCAATTTCATCATTTCTTATAGGCTATTGGGTTTTATCTTTTCAATCCTTTATTAAAATTTGGGATTTCATTATTTGCTTTAGTTTCAGGTTTTATTTTTATAGGTTTTGTCACTACTCTCTGGAATTAAATAATGATCCTTTTTAAAATCTTTGTCTTTGGTTTTGATAATAATCCCTATTATAGCAAATTCCTTAATTGTTGCTTTTGCCACTTATTTATATAATATTAAAAAAATTCAATTTAGTCCTCAATTTCGTTTGCAAACCAAAAATCCTTTTATGATTTCTTTTTTTTGGTACAATATTATTAGCTTTATTTGGTTTGGGTATCAATTTACAAAATCCATGGACTATTTTTGCTTCTTTATTGTGGTCTTTTTTTAATTTAATTATAGGTATTTTAATGTGGACTATTACTTTAGAAAATCTCGATCTTTTTTGTAAAAAGAACAAATTCCTAAAAAATATGAATGGTTTATTATATGTCTTTTTGTTTGTTAGTTTTTTCAAATTTTTCTTTCTGTTTTTAAAATTTTAACATGCTTTGCATTGTTATTTAAAGAAAAATAACTTTTTGGCACTAAAATTAAATATTTTATATTATTAAATATTTAATAAATACACTATAAACATGATATAATAAAAATAATTCATCACGATAATGTATAAAGAAATTATGGACGATTATATTATGTGTTGTGAACTAGATAATTATTTGATTGATTTATATATTTTTATAAATTCAATAAAAATGGTGGTGTTTTATATGAAAGTAATCAATCTTTTTTAATTAATATTTTAATTATGCTAAATATAAAATACATAATAAAATAAAATTTAAAAAGAGGTTATATTGTTTTTATTAAAAAACTTTATTTTAAGAAATTACAATTATTTAGTTTTTATTTTTAATGTTATTTTATTCATTTACAAGTTCTAAAGTTATGGCTTTTAATCTTGATGATTATGAACCAGATTATTCTCAAAAACATAATGTACTTGATTGGCGTCATTCCGATGGGGCATACTTTTTCAGATAATGCTAGAGTTTTTTGCGGGTCTTTCAGGAATCAAACCCATTCCTTTTTCATTCATATATAAAGAATTTGTAAATGCAAATCATTTAATAAAAAATGCTGCTTTAATAGCAAGTAATTTTATTCCAATCCTGGGTTTTAAAAAAGTAGTTAGCTTTTGGGTTTGATGGGCAGCAAGATGAATTTTTGCCAAGCTCTAAAATTGCTATGTTTAACGATGCTGTGATAGATTATCATTTGGAATTCAAATGTAGAAACAAGGTTTTTCTTTTTTGAACTTTCTCTCAATTAGACGAAATTAAAGAAGTAGAACAGCAATACGTAAACTGAACGAAATAA
>NZ_CP169277.1:53611-57118 GCF_041920595.1 Areca yellow leaf disease phytoplasma | reverse complement strand
ATAGACAAGGCATTTGCCATCAAGGCAGTCTAAAGAAAAGATTATGAATGATTTTCACTTATAGAAAATTTAATGTAAAATAATCAATTGTCGCAGAGGGGAATAAATTACTTAACAGTTTATATCATTGCTTCGTAAATAATAAAGACGACAGATATTACGTTTACAACAGTCAGATATAGTATTCACTATTAAAGATAATCATAGTTAGGGTTGCTGTACTAAGATAAATAACTTTAATTTATTTCTTTTATCTTATCGATTTGTTTTGTTTTTGTTATCAACTTAGAATTGTACCATTGAATAATTGCAAAATATTTTGCCAGTTGCCTAAATCCAAAGAAGTTTTTAAAGTCTCTTTATTTATAAATTACAAGGAACTAATAGAATATAAGGATATTAGTTAGTATTTTATTTTTTTTGATAAATGACATTAATAGCAGTGATTCAAAAACTGCTATTAATGTCATTTTATCAAAAAACGATAAAATTTGCTAACTAATCCTTATATTCTGATAGTTTTCCTTTGTAATTTTATAAATAAAAAAGAGACTTTAAAAAGCCTCTTTTGGGATTTAGATTTATTTTGGCAAAATATTTTAATTATTCAATAATTTTAATTCTAAGTTGATAACAAAAGAAACAAAAACAAATCGATAAAATTAAAAAAAATAAATTAAAGTTATTTATCCAATTCTTAATTTAGCAACCAACATATGATTATCTTTAATAATTCTTTCTATATCTATTTGTTGTAAAAGTTTCTTCTGGTCTATTTCTTGGGCAATAATATCTAATAAATCTTTATTATTTGCAACAATATTATAAGCTTGTTAAAATAATTTATTCAAATCTACTTTATTTAATTGATTATTTTACATTAAAAGTTTTTCTATAAATTGAAAATCATCATCAATTCCTGAAAATATTTTTTCTTTTGGAATTTTGCCTTGATTAGCTAAATACTGTTCAGGCAGCTGCACCTCCAAAAGCTTGTAAAACTAATCTTGCCAACCTTTGATTTAATTTTGGATGCCTAACTGTTTGTCCAAAAAAAACATCGAATCCAGCGGTCAAATCAGTAGTTGTTTCTTGAGCCTATAAATTTTGGCAACCGAACATAATGCAAAAGGAAATTGCAAAACTATTAAGGCATGTCCTGCTTCGTGATAAAGCTGTTAGTTATTTAGGAGTAAAGGTTGTTGGTGTTTGCATCATGAAAAATGCAAAATATGAGAAAAATCAGGTTTTAGGATTTGTCCATTAGCACACCAAATTTCTTTAATATTAGTTTGTATATTGTCTTGTGTTGCTATAATATTTAAAAATAGATCCACTTGATAAAATCACTTGTGTAAGCAAACAAGAGTCTAAAAACCTTCAATAATTATGCCATTTGGTTGGATTTCACTCTTAAAAAATTTTTTTCTTCTTGGAAAATAGAACAATTAAACTTTTTATTTTGATGCTCTTTGGCTTGTATGGCAATTTGCATCACTTTATTATCGCGGTGTTCTTTGCCTTCTTTCTCATTAACTGAGTTTCCAAAAGTTCAGGCATTAAAGGAATATATTTTTCATCCGTATAAATATTATAATGATGTTTTGCAGAAGATAAATGGTGTTTTTTAATGACATATTGATAGAAGGTTTTGTAAAACAAGCCCCTACAGGAACAACATCACAAATAATATGGGTTGGGTTAGTATTTAAATCAATTGACAATTTTTTTTGGCAAATCTATAAATTCTTTTATCCCAATTATTACAAAAATAATAATAGCAATGTTTATCCAAAATAATTTTGGGATTTTAGAAATCATATTTAGTTTTTTATCTCCTTAAAATTAAAAAAGTTAAATTAAAATTTAACATGAAAAAATAACATAATAAAGTGATTAATATTATTTGAAATAATAAAGTTTTTTGGATGATATAAAATAAAATCATATAGCAAATAATAAATAATGTGCTTTATTAATGGATGATAAATTTTATACTTGATAATTAGTTATCAAAATGATATACCAAAAATAAACAAATATTAAAATTCTACATCATATATTATTATATTTTATAATATGGATTTAAGAATTATAAATTTGAATGCATTTGAGTGATTTATATATTTAATAAAACCACTTTCAAAAAAATTTTATAACTAATTCCATCCTTAAAAATTTATTATTTTGTTTCATCCAATCCCAAATCACAAAAACTGCCAAAAATTAACTAAACGGATACAAAAAATAACAATTTTTTTTTCAAAATTCACCCAATTCCACCCAAATAATTCTTAAAATAACGGTTTTTGGTTCCAAATTCCCAAAATAATGCATTTTTTAACATTTATTATTAGCTTTTATTTTTTTGTTTTGTTATAATTTAATCAGGCTTATAAAAATAATTGATCATCAAAAGAAAGATGACTAGAATAAACGAACTTAAAAATAATTTAATTTTGCAAAATTGACCCAAGATAATACTTTATAACTTTGGTTGTGGCACTTTTTCTGATTTATTTTTAGTAGTTATAAAAACAATATAACTAATTTATTAAACTTGCAAATGCAAAACAAAAAGACAAGAGCAAGAAGGCAAAAAATACAAATGACTTTTGCACCACAAACAAGACTAACAAACCACATAAACCACATAACTCAAAAACCCCAACCAAACTCCCCACCAAAAATTATCTTAATCAATTAGCATACTTATTATTTTTAATTCTCTTTATTCCATTTAATTTTATCCACCATTATAGCCTTGCAAATATTTTTTATATATCAGTTAACAAAATACTAAAATATAAAATTTAGTCAAAGGAAACAACTTTATATGAATAAAAAAGAAGAAATTTTGCAAATCAGTCGTCTTGATAAAGATGCTGTTGTCAAACATCTAAAACACTGATGCTTTCGGACTTACTGACAAACAAGCCCAAGAAAGACAAACTCTCTACGGTAAAAATATTATCAAACAAGGCGAATCTTTTTCTTGTTTTGGCAACACCATCAAACAATTTTACCTCGGTAATGGCTATTTTTTCTTATTATGGATAGCAGCATTAATGATTTTTGTAATTAATCCCAAAGAAGCAGCCATTTGTATTTCTATTATTTTAGTTATCATTGTAAATGGCTTATTTTCTTTTTCCCAAGAATACAAAGCTGATAAAATGTTGTCTTCCTTAAGTAAAATGATTCCTAAAAAGTTCAAGTTTACCGTAACAAAAAAATAGAATTAATGGATGTTATTGGAAACTTACCATTGGAGATGTCATCTTTTTAGAAACAGGAACCCAAGTTCCAGTAGATGCACGTATTATTCAATCTAATAGTTTTTTGTTGACAACTCAACGTTATCAGGCGAAACCATTCCTTTAAACCGTACTGAAATGCCAAATCTCGAAGATAATCATTCCATTGCTGAAATGCCTAATTTAGTTTATGCAGGCACTACAGTTACTCAAGGTAGTTGTTTTGCAGTTGTTTATGCTATTGGAAATA
>NZ_CP169277.1:51703-53511 GCF_041920595.1 Areca yellow leaf disease phytoplasma | reverse complement strand
TTATTGCTTCTTGTGCAGCTTTATTTGTCTTTATGATTTGGTTTTTAAAGCAGAAAATATAATATAGATTCTTTGTATAACAAATTATTGTGCAGTTGAAGAAGGTGTTATTCCTGAAGATTACTTCCTACCGGTTAATCAAGTTGCAGTTGGTTCTCAAAGAATGGCTAAAACAAAACGCTTTAGTTAAAAAAAAATCTCTTCCCTAGAAACCCTAAGTTCTGCATTAATGTTATTTGTACTGATAAAACAGGAACTCCTAACTCGAAACCAACTTACAGTAAGAAAAATTGTAACTCCCTGATGGCACTATCAAATTAAAAGTTGTTCTGGCTATAACGACGAACAAACATTTTAGTGTTTGCCCAAACAATACTGCCTCCAAAAAGGAATTGAAAAATTCTTAATTGCATCAGTTCTATGCTCTGAGGCTAAATTAGTTCCTGCGCCAACTAAACCCCACCAATTTGAATTAATCGGTAATCCTACTGAAGGAGCTTTATTAATTGCTGCTAAAAAATACGGTTACAACATTGAAGAAGTAAAAAACAACTTAGAAATCATCCAACTAAACCTTACTTACTTCCGAACGTAAAAAAATGAAAGTGTCTTAGTTAAAAACAACCAAGAACTCGCATATGACACCAATTCCCCAATATCTGTCTTTATTAAAGGAGCTCCTAATATTGTCTCTGAACAACAACAAATGCAATACAAAAGGTTCTCAAGTAAGTCCCTTTTAGCCCTCGGTGAAAAAGAATCTTTCCTTAAACAAAACGACCAATTTGCAAGCAAAGGATACCGCGTTCTTGCTCTTGCTTACAAAAAAATTGAGACAAAAATCCTCCCCTAGAAGAAGATATGGTTTTCTTAGGTTTTGCAGTTAATTATGACCCACCAAGAGAAGAAGTTAAAGAAGCAGTTAAAAACTTAACTCAAGCAGGACTAAAAATTACTATTATTACAGGAGATTACAGTCTTACTGCTGCTGCCATTGGTAAACAAGTAGGAATCATCCAAGACAAGTTCTGCAATTTGGTTTAGACGGCTGTGACCTTGACAAAATGTCTTTAGAACAATTACAAGAAGTCCTCAAAAGCCCTCATCCAGTTGTCTTTTTCACGCACTACTCCCAAACATAAATTAAAAATTGTTCAAGCATACCGCAAAAAATGGAGAAGTAGTAGGAGTTACTGGCGACGGAGTTAATGACATTTTAGCCCTTAAAGCGGCTCACATAGAATTGCTATGGGAAAAGCAGGCACTGATGTTGCTCGTAATGCTGCTGATATGATTTTATTAGATGATAATTTTGCAACTATTTCCAAAGCTGTTTTAGAAGGACGTTGTATTTATGAAAACATCAAAAAATTCATGAACTTATGTCTTTGCTTCTAATATCCCTCAAATCTTTCCTTTCATCGCTATTGCTTTTTTAGGAGTTACAGAACCTTACTTATATGTTTTACAAATTTTAGCAATTGATCTTTTAACCCCAGAACTTGAATTCCTGCTATTGCTCTAGGAGCTGAAGAAACTGACCCAAGTTTATTAGTCCAAAACCACGTACTAAAAACGACCATCTAATGGACGCTAAAGTATTAAAACGTAGTTATGGTTTTTAGGAATAGTTGAAGGTTTAATGTCTTTAGCATTTTGTGCAGTTTACAATTTTAATACAAAGACAACTTCTTCTAGCTTCTACTATGGCATTTGGAGTTGTTATCTTTGCTCAAGTAGGAAACGCATTTGCTTGTCGTTCTAACAAACTTTACTTTTGGCAAACTATCAAAAAAAGCAATACGTAA
>NZ_CP169277.1:47020-51603 GCF_041920595.1 Areca yellow leaf disease phytoplasma | reverse complement strand
CATGTATTGCTGCCTAGATTTTAAAACCCAACAAACACTCCAAATTATCCTAACATTAATACTGTAAATGCCATTTCAGTACAATGTGTTTTACTGTCTTTGTGGTTGCCGCATATTTTTTGTCTCATCATTTTCTTTGTTTATAGGAACAAAATACCTCTCATTTTTTAATTTTTTGTGTAATAACGCTCATAATAGTTGAAAAGAGTTTATATTTAGGAGACTTAATACTTTACAATTAATAATTTATAAAAGACTCTTTTTTAGAGGTCTTTTTTTTGTTTATTAATATAATTATTAAGTCTCCTAAACTCATAAAACTACTTTTTTAACTATTATTGAGCGTTATTTACGCAAAAAAAGAGTAAAAAAGAAGGGAATATTTTTTGTTCCCTATAAAACTAAAAGAAAATGATAAAGGAGACAAAAAAATATGCAACAACCACAAAAAGACAATAAAAATTTTATTGTACTTACAATAGCATTTACAGTATTAATGTTAGGATTAATTTTAGGTGTTTGTTGGGTTTTAAAATCTAAACAAGGACCTACAAAAGAAGAAACATTTAAACCGCCCACACAAACTTACAAACCTGATTATAGTAATAACGAAGGAACTTATACAGGAAGTCAAGTCAATCCAAATCCTTACTTGCCTTCTCAAACATTTACAACCACATCACAACCACAAACAACAAACTCTCAACCAACTCA
Organism: Areca yellow leaf disease phytoplasma; assembly: GCF_041920595.1. Lineage (NCBI taxonomy): Bacteria > Bacillati > Mycoplasmatota > Mollicutes > Acholeplasmatales > Acholeplasmataceae > Candidatus Phytoplasma > Areca yellow leaf disease phytoplasma. Next base: position 50,889 of record NZ_CP169277.1, on the reverse strand, counting down.
AACCCAAACTCCACAAGAAAACTAATCAAAAACAATATAAATCCAATGGCACAAAAGCTGATTATTGTACCTACGAATACAACTCCAAAGGACAACCAACCAAAAAACAAAAATTATGATTTCGATGACACAAAAGATAATTAGCATCACCTACGAATACAACTACCAATGATTATTTTTCATAATTGAAGGCATTTCATAATAACCTCTTATAAATAAGAGGTTATTTCTTTAATAATATTAATCATATATATAATAAAAACAAGTTAGAAGAATTAACTTGTTTTTATTACCTATCTTAATTTAATTTTATATAACGTTTTTCTTTAGGTTTAACTTCTTTTTTAGGAACACTTAATTTTAATAAACCTTGTTCCAAAGAACCTTTAATTTCTTCTAAAAAAGAAAATCATCACCTAAATAAAAACTACGTCTCAAATCTTAGATATTTCTTTACGGCACGTATAAAATTAGCTTCTTTAATTTGATTTTTGTTAGAATTTTTAGCCTCAACTACTAAATAGCCTTTAACTTCCAAAGCAACTTTAACATCTTCTTTTTTAAAACCTTTAATTCACAATAGTAATAAGTGTATTGATTTATCTTGTTCTTGAATATCAGTTTTCATAATATTGTTGTTGTTAGTTAAAGAATTTGTTTTAAAATCTTCAAATAAATTTTCTAATAAATCTTTGATTTTGATTAATTAAACTAAATAGCATTTTTATCACTCCTTTTTCTTCTTTCTAACTTAAAAAATGAAAAACGATTTTCTATAATTTGTTCATTTGAACTTAAAGCGATTTTAGATGAAAATATAAATCTTTACTGTCTTTTTTGATAATATCTTATATTTATTTTATTTTTTTTATTTATAAAACATTTAATCCTTTAAGCTCAATTTTATTTTAACAAAAATTTTTGGCACTGTCAATACATTATTGCTATTTTTTTTACAAACTAATAAATAAATTTTAGGGTAAAATAATAATGAAGGGTGTTTTACATTTGAAATAAATCCCAAAAGAAAAAAATACTTTTATTTATATTTTATTTAACATCGCTCATAATTAGAAAAGAGCTTTATGAAAAGAATTAATTTTATCGTAAATTTATCTTATTTTTTAACATATCTATTCTTTTTGGCTAAGTTTTATTCAATTACAAAATTACTCTTATACTAGTCAATTTATGAATAATTCCTTATATTTTGATAAACTACATAGAAAATAGCCAAACTAAAACTATTAAACAAACTATTAAAGATTTGGAACAAGAAAAAGACATTTTAAAAGAAAACATTAAAAAAGATATTAAGGAAGAACAAATTAAAAATACTAATCAAATACAAACCAACAAAGACCAAATTTGGGAAATACATACAAATGATAAAGCTTGCTTTGGGAATTATTTTTTATGCCGAAGTCTGCTGCACGAAAATGGCAGCAGAACAGAGTAGCTGTCTTCGTCGTTGGATTTCGGGCAACTGGAGCGATCCCGGCTCGCGTGGTTTGCTCCGAGGAGTAGAAGAATACTCCCTCTAGAGGGGAGACACGCCCGGGGCTCTCCGATCCCTCTCCACGCACGGTGCTAGCCGCCGGAAGATGGTTCACGGTCACAGGTTGCTGCAGCAAAACAGAATTGCTGCAGCAGGGATTTGAGCACTCTAATGGAGAAGGAAGAGGCTCCTAAAACTCTCCCTCACACCCTCCCAAATCCAGCTCTACAAATACTCAATCAGGTGATCTCACAACCCCTCAAAAATTTCCTTGAAAATTTTCTTTTCTCGGTGAATAAAAAAAAAAACCACTAAACAGGGAACGCTGCAGTGTTGTTTATATAGGACAGCAGAGGGGGAAACGGGAGGTTTGGAGGCCAAGAGGCTTCGGCAGCTTAATTCCCATTAACATCCATTAATCAACCATTAAACCCATTAACCAAGGATTAATGTAATGGGTTGGGAAAAGGAAGAGACGGGACGTTTGGAGTTCTCATCCAGCGAAAGGAATTCCAGCGTTTTGGTCTTTGGGTCTCTTCATTTCAACCATTGAATCACCGTGTAAAACGGTCATGAGGAGAAAATGCACCGGTTCAAAACCGGTCCAAGCCAAAACATTATACCTTGGTTCAATCCCATTAAACCAAGCCAATTAAATGGTCCAATCCCATTTAAACCAAGTTGGTTCAAACCTTTTGAATTTTGGTTCAATTGGTTCGCAACCAATTGGAGGCCGAAACGAACTCCGAATCAGTTCAAAACTGATTCAGAAAAATCCTGGCGCAGTGCTGGTCAACCCGGAACAATTTTTGGTTGACACAGACAAGGGCAAGATGGGGAAAAAGAGTGCTCAAAAATACTACTATGACCATAAACCGAGACGATTCCCAATCATAATCGGTATCCGGATCAGAGAGTTATCCTCTATGGCGTATGACCTCATAGGTTCGAACCTAAACGGTAGCACTGGAATAATTCTAGTACCAGCACAGGAAACCATCTAGCAATGGGTCCCGGCGTCCGGATAGGTCGAAGATGCGGAGCAAACTATCGAACCTCTGGCATATGGTTACCGTATAATTCATCCCTTTGACCTCTAATGCTCAGGATGACTGAGATTGGGCTGCCAACCCAGACTGAGTCAGTCGACTAACGTGTCTCAACCTCGCAAGCCCAGTGACTCTTCACTGCATACCCCGGCCGAGGATTTGCTAAATTGAGATACTGCGAGACATTCAATCCAAACTGTTTGGACAGGTCAATTCCATCTTGGTCCATCACTGCTCCACAAGTACTTGCCTGTACCCTTAAAAACCTTCCATCACCTGACTACCCTCCGGTAGTCCTATTCAAAGCAATGTGTGGGAGTTGTCATAGTTTCACTCTGATGACCTCAAAGTCGGAGGACACATATACCCATATCCAATCGTGAGTATCCCTTTGACAGAAAGGGACTGCACGGAGTCACGTTCAATGAGATATCACATATATCCCACTTGCAGATCACATCAGTGTCACCACACTCATTTGGTCAAGAGGACAACCAAACGATGTGAACTACAACAACCTATACTTGATATATTGCCATCCAGTACAATATATCCTTTGGTTATGAACCGGGTTTAAGGACCACTCGACATTCCCTTCTCTCAGACGAAGTCATAGTTCCTAAGGACTTCATCACATAGAAAGAGTTCATTTCAGGGAAAATTCAATATGTGATGAGCTGCCAAAAATAATATTTTATTAATTCAATAAAAAATACAATACTTAGCTCAACCGCCTACAACCCAGGCGATTGGCTTTGGGACACAATTCCCAACAGCGGGTGCAGGAATTAAAGTGCAAGTAGGAAAAAGGAGTTAATCACACACAAATACCAATATTTATAGTGGTTCGGTGTTCTCCAAACACCTACATCCACTTCCCAAGCTTCCCTTGGAAATTTCCACTATAATCTCTTCAAAGATTATAGCCTACTTTGTTTTTCAAGCTCACAAGTCAAAACCTAAGTTGGTTTTGTCACCTAGGCTCACCAACAACCTTACACTTGTTTTATCTTTGGGCTCACAAGTCAATCCTAGTTGGTTTTCGCTCACCAACAACCTTACAACCTACTTTCAAGAACCTTGAAAGCTAGGTCAAACAAAAGTAAATTCAGAATACAAGAATTTAAACACAAACAAACTCTCTTCTTAGAGTGGATGAGGAATCTTTGAAGCTCTTAATGATTGCTTGATGTGACTTGACTCGGAATCTTCTCAAGAACACTTTTGGAAAGATGAAATGAAAGGAATGTAGACTTTTTCAAGAGAATATCTTCTTTTTTAGCTTTTGGAAGTGGAGTTCTTGAAGAAGGGCTTTAACTCTT
>NZ_CP169277.1:45648-46920 GCF_041920595.1 Areca yellow leaf disease phytoplasma | reverse complement strand
GTTAACTGATGAAGTTCTTGCCAAGTACATTAATTTTGATGAATGTAAATACCTATCCATCAAGGAGACAGTTTGGGTGTTAGGTTTTTTTTTTGCATTTTTTTTTGAGAACTGCAAACTAACCAATTAAAAACCAACAAAACTAACATACGGAAACAATGGTATTTTGGCCTTATGCCTCACCAAAGACCTGCAATTTAGACAAAATTTATTTAAAACAGGAGTTATTACTTTTCTCAATGAAAAAGAAATTAACTTCTGATATAACCCTAGATTCAGGCAATAGCGGAGAGACCTCTTTTTAATGCTGAAGAAAGGAAAATTAATAGGCATAAATAGGAGTTATTATGAAATTTTTCGTATTTCTCAATCAATTAACATTAACTACATCAAACAACAATTCTATACTTTACTCAAATCCAAAAAAGAAAAAATAGCAAATAACAACCCAAATTATATTGCATTCCAAACGACTAACACTAATACAAATTATATTGCAAACGAACTTAACATCTTACAAAAATGAAAAACTAAACGAACAAAAACCCCACATTCAAACCAACATCTTTTTAGAAGACCTCCATACTTATATAAAAGAACAGCCCGAACAAAAAATAATTTTTCATAAAATAAAGACAACTACAAGAAATCTCACTTACAATAAATTACAAGTGGTTTAGAAACAATACAATTAGTTAATTTTGATACTCACAAATACAAGCAATTAGAAATTAGTTTAGCAAACACTAATCCATTTAGTATCTTCTTTACAAATTCAAATTTTTGATTATAACAATAAAAAAAAGTTATGAAAAACAATTCAAATCCCTAAAATTGACATAGATAAAATGTTTTTATCATTTACTAAACAAACTTTTTCTTATAACAACATTTTAGAAAACCAAAAAAAGATTTTAGAAACTAATATCAAATTGGCAAAAACCACCTTCCAAATCCCCACAAAAACAAATACTTTTTTATAATCTTTTTGATAACAAAGAACAAATAATTAAAGAAGATATGTTAAAAACTATAGTTTTATGCCAAGATTATTACAATTCCCAAAATATCAACTTAGGAGTTATTATTGACAAAAAAACTGTAAATAATTCCGATAATACTTTTATATATACTGTCATTTTACAAAAAAATAGGACAAAACCTAGACACTTCTTATCTCTTAGATGCTTTCCAAATATTTGTAATGAAAACGTTAAAATAACTATCCAAACACCTTTTGGCTTACAAGATGAAAAAAGAGCAATACGTATG
>NZ_CP169277.1:36084-45617 GCF_041920595.1 Areca yellow leaf disease phytoplasma | reverse complement strand
ACCGCCATCCTAAATTCCACCTATCATTCTACATCAGAAACGTTTCAATAATTTTTTTTATGAGTTGCAGCATCCCAAATTTTTTCAGGTCCGTATCATTATCATAGCCAAACACAAAATTTGAGGTTCCTCGTTTGCTTGGGTTGGGATCATGAGTTATGTTCTCCATCCCATTCCCCGCTACAATCCAAAAGAGGATTCCGCATTCTTTGTCGTGCCCGGGCGCACTCCCGGCGCGGGCGAGGTGCGTGCCCCTCCCCGCCGTGCCACAGGCCGGATCCCTCCACCACCCATTCCTCGTGCCTCGCCCTCGCTTCCTATCTTATTCTTTGTCTCCAGAAATATAAGATCGATCAGATCGGAAACCCCTGACCTGGCCTCCCCTCCCTCCTTCCCAAGGAACCCGAGCAAGAGAGTTTTGCGGCCTTTTACCACTTGCACGTCACGTGCTGACCATCATTTAATTATTTATGATCCCGTGATTGGCACAATATTTGAGTTCCAACCTGTACCTTCATTTAATTTTTATTAATTTTATAAGAAAGCACAGGAGCCTGCATCTTCACCAGAAATTTTTTTTTTTTAAGCTTTATGAACCTGTACCTTTTCCATATGGTGTTAAAAAAAAAAAAACCGTTTCAACGTGGAAAAGAAAGACAGTAAAATGATAAATTTATTTGAAACGGCGATATTTTGGTATTATTGTTTTTAAAAAATAATATTTTAAAAAAGACCCAACAATTCTATATATTTACATATAAAAGGGAGCCTACCAACCAACCAAATCCTTGCCTCCTCCCACTGTTTTGTACGCACCGCATCCAACGGCTCACAACCCCAGCTGGTAAGACCACCATCCCACCATTCTCGCCCACGGTTTTCTCTTCCAGCCCCCGGTCTCGTCCCAAAACTACTCAATCTCGCCGACCCATCATCGCTTCCCCTCCCACGGAACCATTCTTTCTTTATTCGCCCCCTCTCTCTCTCTCTCTCTCTCTCTCTCTCTCTCTCTCTATATATATATATATATACGCATACACGTTGCAACGCAGAATGGATTTCTAGTCCTTCCATTCCATCCTATCGCCATAGCTTCCCTCCTATCCTCATCTACTAATCTCTGCTTGCGTTCCTAACATCTAAATTCGATGGCTCCCACGGCTGCCATGCTCTTCCTTGGTTACCACCAATGGAATCCTAAACCCTCCTCTTTCCAATATTCCACCTCCAATACTCCCGCTTTCTTTCATATTAAGGTTGCCAATGGAATGGCTTCCCGTCCCCCATCATCGCCATCGGAGACCATCGGCCAAGTGGCGAGAAGCCAAGCAGCCGGAGAAGAAGGCAAGGAAGCCAAACCTCCCTCGCTGGAAGACAAATTTGAGGAGTCCCTTCAACTCAGCTGCTGGTCCTTGTAAGAGAGATTACAGCAACGTCGATCTTCACCTTTTGTCGGTGTTAATTGTGGAAAAGAATGTAAAGTTCTCTACAAGTTTCTTTTAATGAAATATTGTACATAGTTCTTTCGTTTTCCCCGCTGGTGCGCGCCATTTCTTTGCCTTCCATTCGTAAGACGAGGAACAATGGAAACGTTACGTTTTTTAGTGATACAAATCACATTCCGCGCAATAGAGAATTAATTAAGATAAACAATTCAGTGAAATATCTTTCTAGGCTCGAGGAAAACGCGTCGATTATGAGAACCAAGCGTATGAATTTGGGCTTCCACCGGTGGATGGATGCATCCGTTTCTATGCAATCAAGGTTCAAAGTTCTGGGTTCGATTATTAGGTGATGCATCTCGAAGAATCTAGACCTGGACACCTACCCTTAATGAAATCATGAATTTATAGGTAAGATACTCTTTTTCTCAAAAGCTTGTAGGTTAATTTCTCGATGGTCTATCTTTCTTCAGAATGATAACTCCATGAGACCAAAATGTTGTCCCTCCAGGTACTCTGCAAGATGAAGGTAAAAGAAGGAATGAAATCAAATTCCGAGCTTGGGACAATCTGATGGTTAGTATCGAAGCATCGTTTTCTACTTCTCCTGCTAGTTCGGACCGAACGTCTCCCTATCCGCGCCTCCATCTTCATGGTCGCATCTTTAGGAATATCTCCACGATAAAACTGAGAGCTCCATCGTCTATAGGCAACGGAACCGACGAACACATCACAACCCAAATCCGCTGACAGAAATGTACAAAATAACCGGGCCACAAATAGTTTCTTCCACGATGTTTCTGGTCCATTAGAGTTGTTTTTTCTTTGGAAAAGTCTCGGTGCACGGTGTGCGGTACACTAAATCCAACATCACCCGCACCATATTATTCTTTTATCCAAGTAGATCCATCGTAGGATAATGAACGTTGAACGCTGGCATTAATTATTATTTAATTTTATTTAAAATTTTTATTCAGCTCAAAATATATTTTTTAATTTTTTTTATGAATATTTTAGATTTTGAACTAGGATATCGTAACTTCTCAACTGTAATATTTAACATCGTTTTATTTTATTTCATTTTTCCGCGTTTCTGGCCGCGCTTAATAAGGATGTCGTAGCTTTTGAACTAGGGTATCGTAATACTGTTTCAGATTTTATTTTATATTTTTCTGCAGGAATGTCATAGGTTTCTAATTGCAGATCGTAGATCAGCTTTCCGCGATTTTATTTTATATTTTTCTCGCGGCGAATGTCAGAGTGCTTAACTGTGATGTCAGAATAACTGTAAATTTTGGTGCTTTAATTTATATTTTTCTGCAGGGTGTCGTAGGTTTTGAACTAGGGTATCGTAGCTTTTGAACTAGGGTATCGTAATACTGTTTCAGGTTTTAATTTATATTTTTCTGCAGAATGTCATAGATTAACTGGATATCATACTAACTAGATAAGATCATAATATTGTTTCGTTTTAATTTATATTTTCTGAAGGTGTCAGAGGCTTAATTAACAGACGTAATAACTGCGACGTCAGAATGTTTCTAACATTAACCAGAAAGGTCAGTTTCAACCGTATTATTAGTTTTGAATTAGGATATCGTAAGTTTAACTAGATATCGTAAGTTTTGAACTAGTATCGTAATACTGTTTCTAGGTCATTTTTGAACCAGGGTGTCGTAGGTTTTGAACTAAAATGTCGTAGGTTTTGAACTAGATGTCGTAATACTATTTCAGGATCATTTTTTGAACCAGGATGTCATAGATTTTGAACTGGGGTATCGTAGCTTTTGAACTAGGATGTCGTAAGGGTATTTTGGTCTGGACGAAAATTTTAATTAATGCTAGTCATCTCAGCTTTTGTCCCATCATGCTATAGTAAATATTTTTGGACCAATAGGAGCGTGCGGTGCAGGCCACGCTGGATTTGCTGCACCGCACGCGGTGCACAAAGAATTATCTTTTTCTTTTTGAAAAGTCTTTGTACATCGCGTGCGGTAAAATAAATCCAACGTGGCCCGCACCGCGATTTTTTTATTGATCCAAATATATCCACTGTAGCATGACGGGATGGGAGATGAGCGTGACTAGTATTAATTATCATTCAACTTTTATTTGAGATTTTCCAGACCAAAATATCCTTCCCTCCAGCTCGAACTAGGGTATCGTAGATTTCGAACTAGGATATCGTAGCTTTTCAACTAGGGTATCATAAGGATGTCGTATACTGTTTCAGATTTTAATTTATGGTTTTCCACGGGTATCGTAGCCTTTCAACTGCAAGATCAGTTTTTCTAACTGTACGTAATACTATTTCAGGTTTTAATTTATATTTTTTCTCGTTAAAAGCTATAGGTTTTAAACTAGATGTCGTAGCGCAATCCAGCAGATCGTATCAATTAAGCTGTGTTTTAATTTATATTTTCTGGCAGCACTACTAGAAAAGTGGTAAGCATCAAGTGATTTTACCAAGTGAAAAACTTCGCAATTCCTATGAGTTTTTGACAAAAAAATTAATTGTGGAAATTTTTCAGGAAAAATTCCTCAGGAAAATCCCTTGGAAATTTTTTTTTTATGAGAATTTTTCGAGGGATTTATTCTTTATAAATGAGCTCTTAGTAAAAATCTTCCGAGAAAAAAGTTTTCTCGGAAAATCTTGAAAATTATTACAAAATTTCTCAAGATCTTTCATCATAATTTGGTTCTTAGTGAAAAAATTTTCAAAAAAAAATTTCTTGCAAAATCCCTCGGAAATTATTTAAGGTGATTTTCCAAGAAATCTTTTCATGATAATTTGGTTCTTAATAAAAAATTTTAAATAAAATAATCCCTGCAAAAATTCCTAGAAATTTTTTTTTGTGAGGGATTTTCCGAGGATCTTTTCATCATAATTTTGTTCTTAGTAAAAAATTTTAATAAAAAAATTCCTAGAAAAATCCATCGAAAATCTCTCAGAAATTATTCCTAAAGAAATCCCTCTGAAAATCCCTCGAAAATTTATCCTTGGCAAATCCCTCAAAAATTTTCCCTCGAAAAATCCCTTGAAAATTTTCCCTCGGAAAATCCCTCAAAAATGTTCCCTCGAAAACTCTCGGAGATGTTCCCTCGGAAAATCCCCGGTAATGTTCCCTCAAAAATCCCATGGTAATATTCCCACGAAAATTTTCTGGGAATTTTCCTAAAATTACGAAAAATTTCCAAGGAAAAAATTCCATCGAAAATTCCCTCAAAAAAAAAATTCGCTCAGAAAAATCCCCAAATTATCTTGCAGAAATCAGAAAATCCTGAATTTATCTCAAAATCAAATTTATCCTAAAATCCTCGGAGATGTCTTCTGAAAATCCCCCAATAATATTCCCTCGAAAAATCCCTCGGAGAATTTTTCTCGAAATTTGTCAGAAATTTCAAGGAAAAATTCCATCGGAAAATTCCTCAAAAAATAAATTCCTGAAAAATTTTCCGAGGATGGTTTTTCCTGTGCAATTGCAATCACCAATGCTTCTTCTCACTTGACCATAGCTGTTCAATATATTGTAACATTCAAAGAGACCTAACATACTCTCTAACACACCATTCAATTCACTCTTGCTGATCAAACTATATGAATGTTCAGGAAACTCATGCTAATATTCATACGAAGAAGAGCAATATTTGATATATCTCCCATCTTCACTCTTTTTTGAAATGATCTGTTCGAAAGATTCAAGATAGGACAAAGCATTTGGATGTCCATCCGATCCTCCGTAATATCTGAAGCTTCCTCAACCTTTCATTATGATGACTATTTGATATATCTTTCGAGAGGCCAATAATATCGTAAATTTCATCATCTTTTTTATTGTTGATCATACTAATGATTGAAACTGGCATGACGGTGATGCCTATTTTCGAATATTACAGGATATTTTATATGTTGGTCCTTTAAATTGTATTAATATGAAATTAGTATGATCACTCATTTGTATAAAAAAATTAAAAAAATCCGTAGGTGGCAGCTTTTCCTAACTAGTTTGTAATATGATAGCTGAAATGGGCTGTGCTTGTAGGGAGCTAGCATGGATCATCAAATTATGGTATTGACTAGTTTTTTTAACAACGAAGCTGTTCATGCCACATCTGACGTTTTGAACGCTCCCGCACAAACTATATCCAAATATTTACCATATCGGCCTGCCCGCCTAAACCCATTTGGATTTCGGATTTTGGTGCTTTTGGGTCCAGAAGGAAGAGAAATTCCAAAATAAAACCCGTTTACTCAAATGCCAGATGAATCCCGTTCCCAAATGCCAGACGGCGAAAATTTGCCCCCAAAAATCCCACGAAAACTAAACTGAAATAATCCCCCATGGCGAAACCCCAAACCCTCGATGAATCCTGCTTCCACATTTCCCTTCAAAATCCAAAGCCAATGGCGCCCCTCCCTCTAAATCCCCAGCCCCTCTTTCCCTTCTCCTCATCAAACCCACTCCCTTCTTGCTCTCCTCCATCCCCTCTCTCCATCTCCTCTTCATTTATTTCATATGTTACTGTATCTTTCTCTTTTGTCCTTTAAACAAATATAAATTGAGTCATTGGAAGCCCAAGAAAAATAAAAAAAATTATTCAAAAGAAAAATAAAAAATATTGTTCTAATATTTTTTTATAAAATAAATTTATAATAGTAGATAGCAGAATTGAATCTAGAACCTTTGAAAAGCCTACCTACTATCATAACCATTAAAATCCAATTTTATTATATTATATATATATATATTAAAAAAATATTTAACCAATATAAAACCTTTCTTATAAATTAATAAAATCTAAAACCCCTTAAACTCCCACACCCACCGCCCATCTCTGTTCGATGGGCTTCCCTCTCTTCCCTCTCGAATCGAACCCTTCCGCTTCCTCTCCACCCACGGGGTGCCCATCGGAGAAATCCCATCACGACCTCTCCTCTATTCCGGTAGGTCGACGAGAGGAGATCCTACGGAGGGCTCGGTAGCTACAAGAAACCCCCGATCGACGTGGCCTCCGTAGATCGATCAGTGCTTAGAAGGGACTCGATAAGAGACCCCTCGACCCCTGGCCTCCTTCACTTGGTCCGGCAACCGTGCAACTCACCCTCCGTGATCCTCCGGAGTGTTCGGCGACCATGATAAGCTCTCAGATACCAGCTTAGCTCCTCCGGTCAAGCCCCCACTTGGCTACTCCACGATCAATCTCCCCTCTCCATGGTATGATCGACGGCCACAAGCTCTCAGCCTCCCACCCGATTATCTTATAATTTTTTTAAATCATATAATTTGACTCGATACTTGTTTATGAAAATATTTCTAGATATCACATTACAATAAGTTTTCAGGAAAAGAACGGTTGAATCTGATGATCTGCTTTACAAAATTTCTACTTGATAGTTGAATATGAAGTACATAAATTATTTACAGGGATGCAAAACTTATCAACAGAAAAATCACTTAGAATTAAATTTGGTTTGTCAAAGTTGTGATATAAAAATATTGTGCAACTACAATACTTGGTCCGACCCGATCTTTTTTGGGATGGGGCAGATTTTTTTGGGATGGGATGGGTATGAGTTTTGGGTGACCCGACCCGTTGCCATCCCTAGTATAAATTTTTAATTGAAATACAGTGAACATTCCATACCACCTATCTAACAATTCCAAAGTGAACATCAAAATTACCAAACAATCCGGGAACATTCTTGCATTTCCTTTCATCCCGACCGTCCAATAAAATTCTTGCATTCCCTTTTATCCCGACCGTCCAATGAATGATCCTTTTTATCAGCCCACCGCCCTCCGCCCTTTCACGAAGCCTCCCAGGCGGCAAATAAAAATTGGAAATCCAAAACACCCGCATGGAATCAAAATCTCTCCAAGGCCCGCTCTCCTCCCAAATCGACAAAGAAATTTCCAAAACCCTACCCGAACGAAATCCACGAATCCCTCTCTTGCGATCTCCCTCTCGTTCTTGCACGGTGATTGTTTTTGACCTCCTCCACCCGAAGTTGTCCATAGCCAGCCGACGACCATCGCCATTTTTTTCCCCCACCGAAGGACTCCTCCGGCGACCATTTAAGCTGAGCACAGCATGCCATGGCAACTTCCCCCGGTCGCCCATCTTCTCCGCTCCGAGTCGATGCCCTCTGCCGCGCCTCTGCTACCTGTCTCCCCCACTCTCCTAATCCATGGGTCACCGGAAGCGTAACCCTCAGCAGCCACCTTCCCGCCCCTCATCCGAGGCCCCAACCGCGTCGCGGCCCTCCGTCGATGCCTGCCCCTCCCCGGCTGTCGATGCCCCTCCCGAATCCGATCACAAGGAAGGCCTCCTGCTGCTATGACTATGGCAGCGACAATGGATGAGGTTCCCGCCACCATGAAGGTGGGAGTGCGAGTGGTCACCGCCTCTTCGGAGAGGGAACCACAACAAGGCCCTCCGACGGTCAACGCTCCCCCCGCTCGACGCCTCCCACGATGGCCGACGCCGCTCTGAGACACGATCATTAACTTAACAGCATCTTTCAATAAAGTTTTAGTATATTGATGTTGAGGAGAAAGACAAAATATCTTTAACATTTACCATTTCTACTACATTACCATGATACATTACAGCACACCTATAACAAAAATACTTAACTATGGATAAATCATGAGAAATAAAGAAAATAGTAAGTTTTAATTTTTCTTTCAATTCATTTAAAAGATTAAGAATTTGTGCCTGAATGGAAACATCCAAAGCAGAAACGGGTTCATCAGCAATAATTAAAGTAGGTTTTACTGAGGTGTTCCAAAACTTTAGACAACTTTTTTACTTTTTAAAAATTCTTTAAGACTAACTATTAAGTTAGTCTTTTTTCTTTTCAAGACTAAAAAAATAATTTCTTATCTTTTCTAAAAACATTTTTTAGAAAGGAATAAAATGTTAAGACAACAATTATTTAAAGATTTTTTAAAAATAAAAGAATTTAAAGTAATTCGCGATCAATTGATCGAAATGCATTTACCATTAGGTAAAAAAATAGTTAAACAATTTAAATATTTCTCAAAGCGATTCAAAGAGAAGATTTATATCAAGAAGGAATTTTAGGGTTAATAAAAGCTTTAAATAATTATCAAGATTTAGGTTTTGACTTCATTTTTTATGCAATCCCAAAAATTAAAGGTGAAATCACAGAACTTATCAGAGGCCTACAAGCTACTTCAACTTCCAGAGAGGTGTTTAGGAAAGAAAAACAAGTAAGTAATATTCCTTTTGAAGAAAAACAACACCAATCTATTAATATCAACGGGCGCTATAATCTAAACCCTCATCAAATTTGGCTAAACCAAGTTAATCACGAATTGTTTATTCAAACAATCAAATCTATTTTAAATCCCCAAGAATTCGAGATTATTAGATTAAGTTTTGGGATTCCTTTAAAAAACCAAAACCAATCCCCTCAAATTGAGTATTCCAACAAAAATATAGGTAAAATGTTAAATTTATCTGCAACACAAATAAAATTTATCAAAACCAAAGCAATTGCTAAATTAAAAAATATAAAAAAGGAAATAAACAATATGAATTATCGTAAAAAAAATACAACTACTTATTATTTTGTTAATGGTAAAACAATTTGTGGTGTATTCAATGAACATGACTCTGATACACACTTTATTAAAATGAATTGTACAATTAAAGACGGAATGAATTGACTTTATTACAAAATATGATCCCATAACAGAAGAACCAATCAAAGAAACATATTACAATTATGACGGAACAATTAAAAAGAAAAACTTTTAATCAATATAGAAACTAAACCTTTGAAGGGGTATTTTTTATACCCAAATTAAGCATAAAAATATTTAAAGAAGATTGAAGCCGAATGTGCTTGTTGGGGGTTGTCCTTAAACACATGAAATAATTTCTTCAGTTTTTAATGAAATTACAGAAACTGACTTTTACAGTATTCATCATAAATATATTTTTAAATCCATGAAAATATTACATCAAAATAATAAAGAAATTGATTACGCTTCTATAAGTGCTATTTTAGAAAATGAAAAATTATTAAAACAGCTACATTGTCCATCATCGTCTGATCTG
>NZ_CP169277.1:32223-35984 GCF_041920595.1 Areca yellow leaf disease phytoplasma | reverse complement strand
ACTTACATCAGCACTATATCTTTTATATCAACTACCAAAGCATTAGCATTACCTTTTTAAAATTAAAAGTAACTAGTTTTTATCATCTGGTAAAAAATAACGGATATAAATTTAAACTTTGAGTTACTTTTTCATATAAAGGTTGAAAATCTTTTAACTCGGTTTGAATCTACTTATTTATTTTTATCAGATTCCAAGCACCATCTAAATTTATTACCAAGTGATTCAAAATATTGTTTATTGTATTATCTTTATCTAAAAGTTTAGTATTTTATCAACTTTAAAATCTTTGACAACTTTTCCTTCTTGATTATAAAATTTCACTTTTAAAACTTGTGATTTAGGCCATAAAAAGATAACAAAGTACACCACCTACTACTAATAATACCGAAATGCTGTCAATAACAACCTTTTTTGGTAAAATCTGTACAAAAAATATTTTAACGCACTAAAAAAATTTTACTTTTATTTCCGATTTGCTTGATTAGCTTTTTGGAACTCCTTTATTTTTCTTTGACATTTGTTTTTCCCTTTATTTCCTTTTCTTTTTATATGATTTTATATTTTATATAATATAAAAATACTTTCTAATATTGTTTTATATAAAATAGTAAAATTGCATTAATTTGATATTTAAATATTAGATTGAAGTATTTTAATATTTAAAAATATAACACATGACACCAAATAAGTTAAGTTTTTTTAAAATTAAAAATAAAAATAAATATTTAGTATTATTTTGATATAAACTGAGATTTACTAACAAAAATATTTAACAATTAAAGAAAATAAAACTACAAAATAAAATATATTTTAAACAAAAAAATCAATATTTAAAAACTTAAAAAATTAAAAATACACTAAAAATACAAAAATACAATTTTTTTGCTAAGATTGATAATCAAAAAATACTTTAAAAGTATATTGACATTTTTTATTAACCACCCTAACACTTTTTCACCCCTTTATCTTTTTTACAACAGCAATTTAAAAATAAAAAATATTGCTACAATATCAGTTTTATCAAAAAAGAATTTTTTGCTCACCATCTTTATATCACAGAGTGCTTACTCGGCAATTTTATATAACAAAAAACCAACTTGAGAGCGGATCCATAATTTTTCAAAATATTTTTAATTGTTTGATGTTAATAATTTGGGCAATATTTTTATCGGTGCGGCTTTGGGCAAAAGGATAATAAACCTATCATAAAGGCAAAAGCCACACCAAGCAAAAAGAAGTGCCAATCCTAATAAAAAGTAAAATGCAAATCAAGAATACTAAAAGATTTTTCATAATACCAAGTTCTTGTTTGTATTTACCAAAACGCCTCAATTGCATAGCATTAGTAATTACATCAATTTTATCTAAATTAAAGAAAATCAAAGGAGGAATAATAAGGGCAATTCTTTTAATATCTGCAATAATACGAGCCAAAAAATGAGTTTTTTTAACAACTTTAATGCCTCGTGCTTGTTGATTGAGAGAAATATTTTTAAAATCTTTTTGAATTTCAGGAATATAACGAATAGTAAGGGCCCAGACTTACTGATTAACACAAAGAATAACCACTAAAAGAATTACTTGTGCACAGCTTGGTATCAAAGGTCTCTGACAATTATAAAGATTGATGGCTCATCCCATGAGTACATCCTTGGCCGAAGGCCAGTCAACAAATAGACCTCCACTATTCACAGGCACTAATTATTCTTATTGGAAAGCATGAATGAAAATTTACATTCAAGCTATAGATTTTCAATTATGGAAGGTCATCTTGAAAGGGCCACACATTCCCATAATCAAAGTTGATGGCATGGACATCCCTAAGCCTGAAGAGGACTGGGATGATCATGACATGAAAATGGGGGAATTGAATGCCAAAGCAATGAATTTATTATATTGTGCTTTGGATGCAAACGAGTTCAACCAAATTTTCACTTGCTCTTCAGCAAAGGAAATCTGGGACAAACTCGAAGTGACCCATGAGGGAACTTTCCAAGTGAAAATCTCAAAGATAAATCTTTTAGTTCATAATTATGAATTATTTAAAATGGAACCTTCAGAAATAATTTCTGCCATGTTCTCTAGATTTATAGATATTATTAATGGTTTAAAGAGTCTTGGCAGGGTATACTCAAATGCTGATCTAGTTCAGAAGATACTTCTGATTCTTACCTGACAAGTGGGATCCCAAAGTGACTGCAATCCAGGAGGCCAAAGATCTCAACACACTACTACTGGATGAACTACTGGGATCACTCATCACCCACGAGCTAACTATGCAGCACAGAACTGAAGATGAACAGAAGAAAAAGAAGACTATAGCCTTCAGAGCTGCTTCCGAATCAAAGAGGGATGATGAAGAATCTGAAGAAGAAAGCACCTCCTCCAATGATGACCTAGAAGACGATGATATCGCAATGGTTGTGAGGAGATTCAGAAAATTTATGGGAAGAAAGAAAGGAAGATACAACCGAAAATTTCATAGGAAGGATTATGGAAAAGAAAAAGAAAAAGGACAGAGAGAAAGATAAAGAAGTAGTCCCCACATGCTATGAATGCAAGAAGCCGGGGCACATACGTCCAGACTGTCCTCTATTGAAGAAATCCTTCAAACAGAAAAGAAGAAGAAAGCCATGGTTGCCACATGGAGCGATAGTGAAGAAACTATCTTCATCTGAAGAAGAAGAGACCACCAAGACTGCAAATCTATGTTTAATGGGTCTCGAAGATGAGGTAAATATCCTCTAGCACTTGCACTGAATTTACATTTGATGAATTAAATTCTGCTTTCATGATTTATTATCTGAATTTAAGAAAGCTGGAGTAAAGATAAAATCATTGAAAAATATGAATGACTCTTTACTCAAACAAAAAGATGAAATTTCAGAAAAGAACCTTTTATTACAAAAAGAACTGCATGACTTTTCTGAAAAAATTGAAAAGCTGAAAAATGAAAATCTTTTATGTGAGAGGAAAAACAATGATTTACTTGCTGAAAACATTGAACTGAAAAAGGAGGTTACAAAACTCAAGCCTTTAGTTGAAAAACTTACTTTATCTTCAAATAAGCTTGAGTTAATTTTAAAAGAACAATGATTTCCAAGAAATAAAGCTGAATTGGTTTTAAAACTTCTATTATGAATGGAATTTCAGCAACTACTTTTGTGAAATCTAAAGACCTGTTCAAAACATTTTATCTCAAAAAGTTTTGGCCACACCAAAACTGTTTCAACTTCAAAGTCTTTATTGTATGTTCCTAAGAACTTGAGCAAAAATGCATATTATATTCCAAAAGGTTCAAAATCTGCATCAATTGCATCAACTTTCTAGAACTTCAAATTCTGCTTTCTATTAAAAATTCTAAAGTTGTATACTATGTTTGGTAAAAGAATAGGACATAAAGCTTTTGAATGCAATAATTCTTAGAAATGTCCTTAAGAATGTAAGAAAAATTTGGGTTCCCAAAGGAACCACCTCTGCTGACCTGCAAGGACCCAAGGTAGCTTGGGTACCTAAAAGAATTCATTGACTATTTTGCAGGAATGTCTTGCAGCCCAAAGATTGAAGAAAAGGTGGTACTTAGACAGTGGCTGCTCAAGACATATGATGGGTGACAAGGACCAATTTATCACCCTTGAAATGAAAGAAGGAGGCATGGTCACCTTTGGAGACAATGGCAGAGGAGAATAATCGGTATTGGTAAGATCAAAATAACTCCCTTTACTTTTATTGAAAATGTTTTGCTAGTAGACAAAAGT
>NZ_CP169277.1:31779-32123 GCF_041920595.1 Areca yellow leaf disease phytoplasma | reverse complement strand
TAGACAGTTGACAATTTGTTTACATCAATGTTTATTAACCAAGGGTTTTTAAAGAGATTGTTGTTATGGCTAAATAGTATGTTGCAATATTACCAGGCAATATTATTTATAAATCCATGATAACTGAAACCAAATTAAAAACAATAACTTAGTTGCTCCTGATTTTATAAATGAAAGTATTGCTCTGGTAAATATTGCAACATACTATTTGCTATAACAACAATCCTCCTTTAAAAAAGCCAAAATTTGAGTTAACAAAACATTTTTTTTGTTCTGATGTAAATGGGCAATTTATTGATAAGAAACCAATCTAAGCTAGCAATACGTGTAACTGAACGAAGTAC
>NZ_CP169277.1:31127-31679 GCF_041920595.1 Areca yellow leaf disease phytoplasma | reverse complement strand
ACTAATTATAATGGTAATTCCTTTATTATTTAACTTTTGTAAAAAGTCATAATTTGTGTGATGTTTTAAATCTTGTCCTATGTTAGTTCATCCAAAATAAGAATTTGGGGTTGCATCACTAAAATAGAAGCAATGGTAAGTCTTTTTTTGTCCAAAACTAAGAGCAGAAATAGGCCAGTTAACAAAACAATCCAAATTACAAGTTTTCAAAATGGCATGCACTTTGGTTTATTTCAGTTAATGAAAGTTGTTTGCCCCTAAAAAGCCCCAATGCTGCTTCTTTTTAAAACAATTTTTGAAAATCATATGGTGTGGATTTTTGCATGACAAACCAATTTTTTCTGATCTTTGTTGTAAAGACAAATGTGTTAAATCTTGATTATTTAATAAAATAGTTCCTGTTTGAGGATTACAAAAACCACAAATAACTTTGGCTAAAGTAGATTTACCACTACCATTTTTACCAACAATACTAATCATTTTTTCCTGGAAATAAATCCAAAGAAATGTCATTTAAAATATTGGGTTGTTTGGATTCATAGCAATGCAGCG
>NZ_CP169277.1:26791-31068 GCF_041920595.1 Areca yellow leaf disease phytoplasma | reverse complement strand
ACAGTTGCGAAAGTAAATGCTTCTTGATTTACTGTGTCAAATCATCATAGAGGTGTGTAAACATGTGAAAGAAGAAGATGAACATCCTAAAGAATGGTTCAGGTAAACATGAATTTCTGGTCCATCATGATTGTCAGATTGTTTTGCTCTGATTGGAACTTATGGTAAAAGATTGCAGATTAGCGACCAGTGAAGAGAAATGAAAGGTCACTGTTCTACAGTGTAGTTGAAAATCTTTCTAGTAAGAAGAAACTCAGGTTGTTTTTCTAAGGTAATATCTTAATATTTAGAATGACATTTTTATGGTGATGTTGCGAGACTGTAGCTTCAGCTTTCCTAAAGGATTGTATGTCTTTTTCCCTATATAATATGAGAATGATTGCCTGTGGTGTGATAGAAGTGGAACTACACAACCAAAATGCTGTGAATGCTTATATTTTGTTTAAAAGGAGCGGTTATAATGGCTGTAGCCACAGTACTCTTTTTTTTTTCCCACAGTCATAAAATATAATGGATGAATTCTGACTCCTTTGAGCTCTTTCATGTTTCAATGATGCTCTGGTACAATCTGATAGCCTTTGGGTTGCACCAATTAAGCTGATGCCGTGGAAAGCCTATTCGAACTCTTTCCTGTTGTGACCTACTCTTGAATCTCGTCATTATTACTTGCTTGCTTGTTGCCTTTGTTGGTGTTGATGATTAGGATATGTTGGTTCAGGTATAAATCAATTACCGGTTCGATCGCACGTGCACTCTCTCTTGAACCAGACATCTCGAACCAAAGCGTTCAGGGGAAGTTGAATGATTAATGGGCAAGGCGATGATGTGATCTTCGGATTCAGCCGAAGACATAACCCTTAGCTCCAGTTGAAGATATGGCCCTCGGTCCCGGCGAAAGACATGATCTTCGGTCCCGGCCGAAGACATAGCCTTCGGCCTCAGTGACGGGTACCAATCCGAAGGCGTCTCAAGACGAAGACACCTCTCCGATCCAGCAACGGCCATTCTTGAAGAAGAGGTCCAGAGACAGATCTTCGACCAACTGCAAACTCATGAACATGGGGGGGCAACGGTTACAATCGGCTGCCTAACTATCATCTCCAAAGTACAACTGTGTCGAAGTGGCTACGTGGCCACTAACTCCAACGTGACGTCTACGCTCTGGCCTAGACGTTCAATAACCATCCATGGTTACGGTCAAAAGAAAATCAATTAGCCTCCATCGTAATCGTAGAAAAGAGGACGAAGCCGCAGGCCGGACCAGTCGATATAAATACTGGTAAGAGGGGATACTCGAGATAGGCACAATGAAATCCTGAAAAAACAAGTTTCTTTCCTCGCCATTTCTCTCAGAATCTTTTTCATTCATTCTTGAAACCCGTCTACAACTTGGCGTCGAATATCCATGTGGGGCTTGTAATCCAGGCCAGGTCTATTTTGCAGGTGAACCAAGGGGAGCGAACCTATGATTCGGTAGCTCCGTTCGGTCGGAAAGGGGATTCTATGCTAACAGATGGGCACGCCAGGAAGGGGGGAAAGTACGAGAGCATATTAAGCATCTATCGTTAGCTTCCTTCCTTAGAAAAGGGGAAGTGTAAGGAGTTTCCAATGACGAAAGGAAAAACTTTGGGCAAATTGTTTGGTGAAAAAGGAGGCAATAATTGAGTTTGGGTCGTTTTGAGAAATAGCACATTTTTTAAATTTGTTGGTAGATTGGAAAAATATTGAGATAAAAATCTAAGGATTGTAAGGCAGGCAAATTTAATAAATAAGGAAGCGTTTCCCAAATTGATACCAACCTTTTTCAAAGCACTAATATAAGTTGGTTCTTGGATACCTTGATTTAGTTAAAATATTTTCTAAAAATTAATTTTTTGGGGAGAATTGTCATAAATAATTTTTTTCATCTTCAAATACTATTACCCTATCAAAAGGAATCATCTAAAATATCTTCTAAATAATGTTCAAATAACTAAAATAGTCAGATAGTATTTGAGATGAATAGTTTTTATTAAAGCAGTCATTTTGGCTCTTGAAACAGGATCAAGATTGATAGAGATTCATCAAATAACAAAATAGAAGGATTATAAATTAAAACTCCTGCCATCGATGCTAATTGCTTGTGACCTTCAGAAAGTTCTTGTGGTTGCAATCTAAAAAAGGATTGCAATCCTAAATCTTATTGCCCCCATATTTACTTTTTGACTCATATTTCACTTTGAGGCAAACCATCATTTTCCAAGGCAAAAGCTATATCTTCTGCTACTGTTAAACCTACAAATTGATTATCTGTATCTTGTATAATGGTACCTACATCCAAAGATATTAGATCAAAGATATTGGTTTGTGTCAAGACTTCATCCTTACTGTCATAGTACCTGTAATTTTTCCTTGATAACTATAGAATCAAACCATTAATACATTTCAAAAAAGTAGATCAAATTTTCTACCATTTACCACAATCAAACTTTTGTCCTTCATAAATAGTTAAAATTTAATTTGATTTAGAGTTGGCGTTTGTTGGCTATAATATTGAAAACTAAAATCTTTTAAAAATGATTAATGGTTTTGGCATAAAGTTCCTCTTTGAAGTTATAAAATAAAAAAATTGATTAAGGATGTTTAAAAAATATTTAAGAATTATTAATTTTAATTAAAGTAGTTTGTTTAGTGTAATGACAAGAATACATAGACATTAATTTAATTCCTACTACACTATAAGCTAAAATATTAGAAATTACTATCAAAAAACTTTGTAAATAAATCTAGTTTAAGTGGTTGTCCGTAAATCAATAAATCACTTTGAGGAGCAAAAAAACCCCAAATTATAAAATTACAAGCGACCTGATAAAGCCAAAAGTAAACATTTTTTTTCTTGGTAAACACTTGATATTTAAGATCAATTATTTTATGCGGCAATCCGTAAATAAATCCAATAAGAGCAGAGCATAAAACCCAATTCCAAAATATTTCCAAACAAAATAAAATCCTTTTAATGGTGTGTCCTATAAGTCCCATACATAAAACCAACCGCAGGACCAAAAGCAACAGCAATGAAAGCTAAGAAAGCGATCAAAGTTTCATCATTTACATTAAATCCCACAGGAATGAGGCAAAACAACTTAAAACAAAAATATATCACTTGTACTCAGTCCTATAGTAACAGTTTTTTTAATAGAATTATCTTTTGACATTGGTTAGTTCCTTTAATAAATGGTTTGGGTTTGGAAAATATTAGTGGGTTGGGGTTTTGCTTGTAATGTTTTTTTAATTTCAAAGCTTAAATTATTCATTTATAATTTTTATTTAAATTTTTTATTTTTTTGTTGGGATTTAGCGGATTAGAATTGTTTTTACTTTCTAACAATTTTGATATTGCTTACAATAACTTTCATATTTCTTTTTTCAATTTCAATTTTGGCACTTGCGGCTTTTTTGCAAGAAAGATGGATTATTTAAAATGGTTTCACTTCTTTTAATTTCTTTAAGAAGGATATTTTTGTTGTAAAAATTAGTTTTCCTTTCAAATTTGGTTTCATTAAGTTCGTTTAGGGTTTTGAGGTCAATATAAAGACTTAGAATTTTTTCCAATTAACCAAATAGTTTTTTTTTTTGAATTAGTAACTTTGTTAGTAATTTTAATTTGTAAAGTTTTGAAAAATTTTTCTAAAGCTTGTTGCAAATTTAATGGAAATCTTGGAGGATAGTTGAAAATTGAGATGCAACTTCTAATTCTAAATTTAATTTACAATTGATATTGGATTCTTGTCTTAAATGACGTGTTTTAATAATTAAGTTTTTAAGATTTTCAAAACTTGTACAACAGTCAAAATTTTTAGTTTATATGATGTAAACATATTTTTGCAACTTCATATCCTTTTGATCCTTGGTAACTGATTCTCTATGAAAATTTTGACAATGAAACGGAATACGGAGCCAAACCACTTTGCAAAAACTTCTTATTGTAATTTAGATGTCTTAGCTGATTTTGAAAATCTTAAAAACTTAATTATTAAAACACGTCATTTAAGACAATAATCCAATATCAATTGTAAATTAAATTTAGAATTAGAAGTTGTATCCTCAATTTTCAACTATCCTCCAAGATTTCGTAAATTTGCAACAAGCTTTTTAGAAAATTTTTCAAAACTTTACAAATTAAAATTACTAACAAAAGTTACCAATTCAAAAACCATTTTGTTAATTGAAAAAATTTAAGTCTTTATATTGACCTCAAACTTAAACGAACTTAATAGCAATACGCAACTGAACGCTAC
>NZ_CP169277.1:22828-26691 GCF_041920595.1 Areca yellow leaf disease phytoplasma | reverse complement strand
TTACGTATTGCTACTAACATTCAAATTCTGTTATTAGTGATAATTACGTAGATATTAATGGTATTGGTGAGTTGTAAAAGTGACACCTGGACATGATATTAATGATTTTGAAGTAGCTAAAAGACATCAATTAAAAGCTTTATTATGCATGAACGAAGATGGCACTATGAACGACTTAGCCTTGCAATATCAAGGATTAGACCGCTTTGTTTGTCGTCAAAAGTTATTGCAAACTCTTAAACAAAAAGGTTTTTTTACAAAAACCGAAAATCACCTTCATAAAGTAGGATATTCAAGTATTTCGGATGCCATCATCGAACCGCGTCTTTCTTTACAATGGTTTTTAAAAACCAAAGCCATCGCCCAAATTGCTTTAAAACGAACAAAATCAATTTTTTTCCGCTTCGTTTTGAAAATATTTTTAATAATTGGGCTCCAAAATATCGAAGACTGGTGTATTTCGCGTCAATTATGGTGGGGTCATCAAATTCCTGCTTGGCATAAAGGACAAGAAATTAAAGTTCAAATAGAAAGCCTCTGGTCCAGAATGGAACTTGATTGTAGATAAGTTTGATACTTGGTTTTCTTCTGCTTTGTGGCCTTAGCATTTTGGGATGGCCTAATTGCAATGCCCCTTTATTTAAAAATCGTTTTCCTACTGATGTTTTAGTAACAGGCTATGACATTTTAACTTTTGGGTATCAAAAATGGTTTTTCAAATATTTTATTAACCCACAAATGGCTTAATAAAATTCCAAGATGAAGCAACTTTAGTCTCATCATAGAATAAATCAGACCCAGGAGCAGCGTTAGTAATTAAAAACCATCTAAGAGCATCGGTACCATATTTGGCAACAACTTCCAAAGGATCAACACCATTACCTTTTGATTTAGACATTTTTTTGTCCTTTGTTATCTCTTACTAAACCATGTAATAAAACATCTTTAAAAGGGTCTTTGTGGGCGAAGAAAAATACTTTGAAAAACCATTTTTGATACCCAAAAAGTTAAAATGTCATAGCCTGTTACTAAAACATCAGTAGGAAAACGATTTTTAAATAAAGGGCATTGCAATTGGAAAGCCATCCCAAAATGCTAAAAAGGCCACAAAGCAGAAGAAAACCAAGTATCCAAAACATCACAATCAAGGTTCCATTCTGACCAGGGCTTTCTATTTGAACTTTAATTTCTTGTCCTTTTATGCTACAGCAGGAATTTTTTGATGACTCCCACCATAATTGACGCGAAATACACCAGTCTTCTCGATATTTTGGAGCCAATTATTAAAAATATTTTCAAAACGAAGCGGAAAAAAATTGATTTTGTTCGTTTTTAAAGCAATTTGGGCGATGGCTTTGGTTTTTAAAAAACCATTGTAAAGAAAGACGCGGTTCCGATGATGGCATCCGAAATACTTGAATATCCTACTTTATGAAGGTGATTTTCGGTTTTTGTAAAAAAACCTTTTTGTTTAAGAGTTTGCAATAACTTTTGACGACAAACAAAGCGGTCTAATCCTTGATATTGCAAGGCTAAGTCGTTCATAGTGCCATCTTCGTTCATGCATTAATAAAGCTTTTAATTGATCGTGCTTTTAGCTACTTCAAAATCATTAATATCATGTCCAGGTGTCACTTTTTTACAACTCCTGTACCAAAATTAATATCTACGTAATTATCACTAATAACAGGAATTTGAATGTTAGTGTCAGGAATAAAAACTTTTTTGCCAATAAAAGATTGATATTCAGGGTTTAGGATTTTACTGCTGAAAGCTTGGATCGGCAAACATGGTTTCGGGGCGAGTGGTTGCAATTTCTAAAAAAAGAAGGAACCAAAGAAGCGTCAGACAAATTGAATTAGTTGGAAAATCAACCAAAAAATATTTAATATAATATAATTTTCCTTCAGTTTCATGGTAATTTACTTCTACATTAGAAAGGGCTGTTTTATCTTTCGGGGTCCCAATTAATAATTTTATAATCTCTGTAAATTAATTTTTGTTGGTATAATTTGACAAAAACTTCTTGAACTGTTTGGCTCAAATCCAGGATCAAGGGTAAATTTTTCAAAATTATAATCTAGATGCAGCCCTAAAACTTGCCATTGTTGCCTAATATTTTGGCATGTTTTTCTTTCCACTGCCACGCATATTTTAAAAAGTTTCTTTACTTTAAAGTTTTGGTCAAAAAACCTTCTTGTTTTAATTGTTCTTTAACTTTATTTTGAGTGGCAATTCCTGCATGATCCATCCCAGGCAAAAGAGCACACATCAAAGTTTTGCATTTTTTAAATCTTATAATAATATCTTGAATGGTGTTATTCCAAGCATGTCCCAAATGTTTTCCTGTTACATTGGGAGGTGAATTACAACAGTAAAAAAGTTTTTTGTTGGCGTTTGATTGGCACAAAAATATTTTTTCTAACCATTGTTGGTATCTTGATGTTCTACTTTTTTAAAATCATATTTAGTTTGCATTAAAGCCAGCTTCTTTCTATTTTCTTTTTTTGGGGTTGGCTTTGGTTTTAAAGTTTTTGGGGTTATGTTTGGGGTTTTGAAAATGTTTAAATGGATTGAGGAAATAAAAAAAATACAAATTTTTTTGCAAAAGTGAAAAAGTTGGAAAAATAAAAATAAAAAGAGCCAAAAAAATAAGGGACTCCTTTTTTAATCATTGGCATTTGGATCCATTAATTGACTTAAAAACAGTTTTAATTCTTCCAGCCCTTCTTGTTGTTTTGAAGAAATCAAAAAAAAATATTTAATCTGGGGAAAGTGATTAACAAGCATTTTTAATTGTTTGGGAACAAGATTTTTTTTAACTTTATCCTTTTTAACAAATAACAAGACGACCTCAAAACCCACTTGCAAAAGAGCTTGATGGATTCTATCGTCTTCTTGGGTAGCACCCACTTTAAAATCAATTAGCTGAAAGACTGCTTTGAGATGAGAAGTTCGTTCCAAAAAAGAAATAATCATCGGCAATAACTGCTTTTGAATTTCTTTTTTTACTTTTTTAGCATAACTGCATTCAGGAGATCGAGATCAAATAAAAAGATTCGTTAATGTCATAGTAGTTTAGGAGTGATGGTTTTGCCTTCCGTTTAGAAATTTTGGCTTTAATTTTTCTTTGATTAAAGCATTGATGCAGTGCTTTTGCAACGTTGCTTCTTATTAAAACAATTTCAGGTTTGTTTTTCAAAAGAATATCTTTTAAAATATGGACAATACTACGCACAAAAGTGGCTTTTTTAATCATTTTGGTTTTTCCTTTTCTTTGCTTTTGTCTATAATTGTTTGCGATTGATGATTTTGGGAAATTTTTGAAGGTGGTTTACAAATATTATTATAGCAAATTATTATTTTTGTTGCTTTATATTTTTTGATATCGTTTTATAATAATATTTTTTGATAAAATAACAATGCAGTGGTAATGAATAATAATGTTGAATTGATCTTTTGCAAAACATTTAAAAAACAAACAATTAATTTAATAATAAAAATTGAAATGAGAGTTTTTAATTTTGGAACAAGCAAAATGATTAAAAAGCCACTTTTGTGCGTGTGTGTCCATTTTAAAGATATTCCTTTGAAAAAACAACCGAAATTGTTTTAATGGGCAGAAGCAACGTTAATAAAAGCACTTTCATCAATGCTTTAACTCCAAAGAAAAAAAATTAAGCTAAAATTTCTCAAACGGCTGGCAAAAACCATCACCACAAGCTACTATGACATTAACGAATCTTTTTATTTGATCGATACTCCTGGATACGATTGCTTTAAAAAAGTAAAGAAAGTAAAAGCAGTTATTGCCGATGATTATTTCTTTTGGAACGAACTTCTCATCTCAAAACAATGCCTTA
>NZ_CP169277.1:21813-22728 GCF_041920595.1 Areca yellow leaf disease phytoplasma | reverse complement strand
GTACTTCGTTCCAGTTACGTATTAGCAGGGAAAACAAAGGTTTTTTTCTAGAAAAAAAATAAAAAAAATAATTAATATTTGCAAACAAAAACAATTAGATATGATTTATTATTGTATGCAAAAAGATCTTACTTAACAGAGATGCAAAAGAACTACAAATCACTTCTTTGATTGAAAGCTCATGGAAAAAAGTAGTTTTGGTGGATCACAGTGAAATTTTATTTCAAAAAAAAACCTCAAAAATGGCTTTTTTAATTTTCTTATTTACAAATCCTTACAAAAATTTAGATTTATATTTTTTTGCAGAAAAAACAACTAAAGCATCTGAAGTTCAAAAAAATTTGGGAAAAATATTGTCTTTGCAAAACGACAAACAGTTTGGAGAAAAAGATTTTTTTAAATATATCATAGGAAGTTTTTCAAAAAGATGGTTTTCAAATCGATACCAAAGCTATACAAGAATTGGTAAAGGTAAAACTAACTATAATCTTTATTTATTAAATAAAGGAATAACAAAAATCAAATTATTTCAATCCAAAATGATAAAAATATAACTTGGCAATTGGTGCAAAAAATCAATGCTTTTAAAGAAAATGATAATATTTTTGGATTAATTAATCTTTTTTAAAACAAAATTATATTGATGCTTATCAAATGTATCAAAACTTAAAAACGCAAAAAAACAATGCTTTTCATGTTATAAATCAATTAACATAAAATTAAAGAATTGTTATTGGTAAAGAAATGTTGCAACAAAAAAAAAGCCCAGAAGAAGTGCAAAAAGTTTTGCCAGTTTCAAAAGGCAAAGTATTTTTTTTAATGAAAGAAGCAAAATTGATTGAAACGCAAAAATTAAATACACTGTTTTTAGATTTAATAAATTTAAAATATCAAATTAAAATGGAGCAATACGCT
>NZ_CP169277.1:14353-21713 GCF_041920595.1 Areca yellow leaf disease phytoplasma | reverse complement strand
CACTTCGTTCCAGTTACGTATTATGTTTTTAATTTAATAGAATTAAAATATCAAATTAAAATGGGTGCTGTAAATAAAGATATCCGGTTTGGAAATGTTTTATTGGGTAAGCAAAGAGTTTTTGTAATTTGAAAACTAAGCATATAACTTACAATTTTTTGACGGTCACAAGGTTTAAGATT
Organism: Areca yellow leaf disease phytoplasma; assembly: GCF_041920595.1. NCBI lineage: Bacteria > Bacillati > Mycoplasmatota > Mollicutes > Acholeplasmatales > Acholeplasmataceae > Candidatus Phytoplasma > Areca yellow leaf disease phytoplasma. The sequence continues at coordinate 21,531 of NZ_CP169277.1, read as the reverse complement.
TGTAAAATTTCTTCTTGAGTATTGTTCCTTGCCTTAAAATAACTGGTTGAAAAGTGGTTAGATCAACAATAGTTGAAGATATTTTTAAAATCGGGTGATAGTTTTGATAAATTAAGGCGACTTTATTGTGACAGAAATATTAAATAGTTTGGTAATCATTTAGTGGAGGATGATTGCTTTGATTAACAGAAGTGGTCTTTAAGGACCATTTTTTTTAAAATTTCCAGCTAAAGGATGATTGATTCTTACTCTAAAGTTTTGCCTTTGTTTTAGAAAAATATTTCAAAGTGGTAAGAGCAGAAATTAAAGTTAAAGGTCCTGGCCAAAAAAGAGCTAATTTAAGGCTTTTTGGGACTAAAATTGGACCAATTTTTTGCTTGTTGTAAAGATGCACAAAACAACAATACTTTTTTTAAAGGTCTTTTTTTAATTTGAGAAATGCAATTGGAATCCTTTTTATCATATAATTTAGCGCCCTCACCATAAACTGTATCAGTTGGAAAAAATAATAATATCTTTGGTTTCACAACTAATTCCTTTATTTATCTTTATTTATCTTAAACTGGTTGTTTTTAATTGAATTGTTTTGATTTTGGTTTTTAAAGAAATTGCATCAAAAACTAACGGCAAGTTGTTCTTTTTGGGCTTCATGAATCAAAGGTTCAATAACTAAATCGAGTTTACCTTCCATAATAATATCTAATTTTTGTAAAGTAAGTCAATTCTGTGATCAGTTATACGATTTTGGGGGTAATTGTATGTTCTTATTTTTCGCTTCTTTACCAGTTCCTACTAAATTTTTTCTGTGTTTATTTTCTTCTTCTACATTTTAGCGGTTAACATTTGATTATAAATGCGTGTTTTTTAAAAGGGTAAATGCTTTATCTTTGTTTTCGTGCTGGCTTTTTCCTTCTTGACAAAGCAACACTAATTCCCTGAAGGTATATGAGTAAGTCTAACAGCTGATTTAGTAGTGTTTACTGATTATCCCTCAGGTCCGCTAGAATTAAAAGTGTCGGGTGCGAATGTCCCATGCCAATCAATTTTTAATTCTAATTGGGTCTGCTTCAGGAACTACCAAAACAGCAACAGCAGTAGAAGTGTGAATTCGCCCTTGGGCTTCGGTAGCAGAGAACACGTTGGACGCGATGCACACCACAGTTCATACTTTAAAAAAGAATAAATATTGTGTCCAGAAATTAAAAGTTCTACGGAAGAAAAGACCGCCTTTAATACTGGGATTTAGATTGAGGATTTCGACTTTCCATTTTTTGCTTTCCGGCGTATTTAATAGAGTTCGTAATAAATCAGCTGCAAAAAGATTCGCTTCGTTGCCACCAAACTTTTTAATTTCTAAGACAACATTTTTTTTTTTTATCAAAGGATCTTGGGGTAAGAGCAAAATTTTTAGTGATCTAAGGTAGTTTTCTGACAAATAGTATCTTTTTCTTGGTGTGCTAAAAGCAATAATTCTTGATCTTGTTGGGTTTCTAAAATGGTCTGTATTTGAGTAAATTTCGGTTTCTAAATTTAAGTATCGGTTAAAAAGTTCTACTGTGGGTTCTAATTTTGATAAATTTTTCAAAATGTCAATTTTTTGGTTTATGTTTTGTTCGTTTTAACAAAAAGTTTTGTAAATCTTGATATTTTTGTTTTATTATTTTTTTAATCTGTCAAGCATATTTACCTCTTTGTTTTTTTTTTAAAAAGAATGGGGTTAAAATATTTTAATCAAATCAAAATGCTTTTTTATTCATTTATATTAGGTTCGATTTCTGAGAAAAAAAAACATATGATCAAAAATCAAGTATAAATTCTCTAATACCAATTGAATCCTTGACGATTTTTGGCAATAATAACTTGGGTGTGTCCAGAAGAATCGGGTTTTTTGTCCTTTTCATAATAACCTTCTCGGTACAAAAACATTACAATATCAGCGTCTTGTTCAATTGAACCTGAATCTCTGAGGTCAGCCAAAATGGGACGTTTGTCTTCTCTTTTTTCTACATCCCTTGATAATTGTGAAAGGGCAATAACAGAATTTTTAATTCACGTGCCATTTGTTTTAAACTTTGAGAAATTTCTGCTACTTCTTCTTGACGGTTGTGTTTATTAGTTTTGCGGATAAGTTGCAAATAATCTATCATTACAATATCAAGTTTGTTTTGACTTTTAAGTTTGCGACATTTAGCTTTAATATCTAAAATATTTACTGTAGCTGAATCATCAAAATAAATATTTAGATCATCCATTTTTTCTGATTGATATTTCTAACAAAAATTTTTCTTCTCTGTTTGTGTTACCCAATTGAATTTTTTTGTGCTGTATTTTTTGATTGAGTGCTTAACATAAAAGCATAGCTAATTGTTCGTTTGACATTTCTAAACTAAAAATAGCAATATGAGGGGATTGATAATTGTGTTTGGAATTTGCAATTCTGAGAGCTAAATTAAGCATAAAAAGTACTTTTTCCCATGGAAGGACGAACGCTTTAAAATAATAAATTCTTCGGGCTTAAATCCTAAAGTAATATTGTTGAGATTATCATATCCAGTGGAAAAGACCTACTAAATCTTTATGGCGTTTGGCAAGAATATTTTTTTCTTTAGTGTCTTTAACAAAATTTTTTTAATTTTAATAATTCACTAGTTTTTTTGTTTTAAATTTAAAATTAAAGATTTTTTCTTCTGAAAAATCCAAATATTCTTGGACTATCAATGTTTTCGTATCCTTTTTTGTGCTAATGAAGTGACAGTTTCGATAATTTCTCTTTTTTAAAGCAGTTTCCTTAAATTGAAATCAATATAGGTTTCTATATGTTGGTAGAGGCATCAAATCAGATAATTCATTTAAATAATCGATATTTCCTATTTGTTGTAATAATTTTTCATTGTCTAAAATAGCACTTACTGAAGAATAATCAATAATTTGTTTGTTAGTTTCAGCACAAGAAAGTTTTCATTGCTCTAAAAATATGTTGGTGATGAGAGCTGTAAAAGTCAGTTTCTGCAATCATATCTAAGGTAAAAGCTATTTTTTCAGGGTTTAAAAAGTAAAGCCATTCCTAACAAAGCACGTTCTGCTTCAGGACTTGAAGGAGTTTTTTAGAATAATTGGTCATTGCTTTTTCTTTCAGTCACATTAAGGAAAAAAGTAGCCTTAATTTAGATCAGTTAGAAAAAACATCAACAGGATAAATACCAATAGCAATAATTTCGCCTTCTAAAAGATATTTTTTTGCGGTCAAGAGTAATATTATGAACTTTTTAAAAAATTCTTCAGCAATTTGTTTGAGAGTAATTTTTCCATAAATTTTTCCTTTGGGTCCTAATTGAATATCTAGAGTAATTTTTTTGTCATCAATTTCTTGTTTTAATTATACTGCATTAAAAGTTCGTGATTACGTTTTTGTTCTTGTTCACAACATTTGGGATTGTTTAATTGCAGCTAAATTGGTTTTGTCTGCTAAAAGAGCTTTTTTATTTTGAATTAAAAAATTGCCATAACCATTATTAACTTTAATAATTTCGTGTTTTTTTCCTTTATGAGGAATGTCAGTTAACAAAATAATTTCCATATTCTTTTCACCTTTTTCATATTCTAATTTTAAAAAATGTTTTAAAAGTGTCTGTAACTGTTTTGATATTAGTTCCTTCTAATTGAGTAGCAGCGCGCTATTGAGATGTCCCTCCACCTTCCATTTGTTCATGATAGTTTTGAACGTTAATTTCATTGTAAAGAACGAGCACTAATTGCTATTTTATTATCTGATATTTGAGCTATCATAAAGGCAGCATCAACGTTGCGAATGTTTAGGAACACTTCTGCCACTTGAGCTTTGAAAAGAACGATTTTCATAAATTTCAGAACTTTGAATAATAGCAAATCTATCCATAAAAATTTCCATTTCAGAAATCAGCTTATTAATTTCTAAAACTTTATAAAAGTCTTTACGTAACCAACTTTTAACACTCAATTGCATCAGCGCCTAAATCTTTTAATTTTGGGAAGCTACTTCAAAAGTTCTAGAACTTGTACGATAAATAAAAGCGTTAGTATCAATTAAAATACCTGCATACATAATGCTTGCTTCAAAAGCAGTAATGTGGACTTCACTTTTTCCAAAAATCCCATAACTTCAACAAGCAATTCAACAGTTGAAGAAGCAGATGATTCGACGTAAGAAAAAATAGAAGGAATAATTTCTTCGGTAGCGCGGTGGTGATCAACAACTACAATATTGGACGTTAGTGACAAAAGTTCAGGACTATTTACCATATCTTTAGTTTGAGTATCAAACTGCAATATGGTGTTCTTCTTAAGGAATCGTCTTTAATCATTTTTAGAGCTTGTTGGGTTGTAATAATATTTAGAATGTTTTTGTCTCAGTTTTAATTAATTGATGATAAACAGGAATGAGGCTTTTGTCTAATTTTCTTCATCAAGGATAATATAATTGTTGCTTTCAGGATGGATAGTGGTTGCAATTTTGTAAAAAGCAATGACAGAACCCAAAGCATCCAAGGTCGGTGTGAGTGTGTCCCATGATAAACAATGGGGGTGTTTTTTCAAAATATCGACCAAATTTTGGGCATTAATACGGGCATGAACTTTGGATTGTTTTACTTAAAGAAGCAATTTTTGCACCAAAATATTTAATTTTTTATTTTCAATATTAACAACTACTTGATCGCCACCCCTTTTTTTTGGGCTAATTCAATTGCATTTTGACTGTAGGTAGCCAGTTTTTCATATGACAAATTCCAACAAGCAATTCCCATAGAAAGGTAACTTTTAATTGATATTTGTAAGAAATGTTGCGGATGGTATCCAAAATACTAAATTTATTTTCTAACATTTTATCTAAGTTTTGGCGGTTAAGAAGAAGTAAAAACGGTCGTCTATCAATTGTTTTAAATAACCTTCATAAGGTTCAATGTAATCAGATAAAGCACTTAAATATTCACCTTGTATTTGTGATTGTTCTGAAAGATCATAACGAATTAAGGATTCTGCTAAATTATCAAAAGCAATCATGGCAAGAGCTAAGGTTTTTTGTAAAAATAAATGTTTGATTTGTTCTTTTTCGGTAGCATCAAACAAGTAAAAAACATTTAAATCTTTTTTATAAAAACATTCAAATCTCTTTTGGTTTTCCAAAGTGATAATAGTTTTGGGGATTGCATCAGAAGTGCTTATGGTTATTGTACCATATTTTCATTAATTTGAGCTAAGGGCGAATTGATTTCAGAAGTTTTCAAAATAAAACTGGCGTAAGGATTGAGCCACTGAATTTCTTGACTAGAAATATCCAATTAAAACAATACCAATAGGAAGTTCGTTAAGTACTTCTTCTCCAATTTGACTTACGTGAAAAGATAATTTAGACCATAAAGAAAGTTTGTTTTTTAATCTTTTAATTTGGGCGTTTTTTTAATGTGAAGCAAAAACTGATAACAAAGGATGCTAAAATGATTTTTCCAAAAAAGTTAAAAATGAAAAAAAATAATTTTACGACGCATACCACTCATTTCGCTGGCAGTATTTTGGTTTGGGTTTTGATTGTTGGATTAATTGATTAATTGTTTCGATAATTTCTTGGATATTTTGGAAATCCAAACAAAAAAGAATTAAAATTAAAAACAACAATTACTGACAAGCAATTACAATAAATTTTGTGCGTTATGTTTATTTTTAGAAAACATAATTTTTTTGCCCTCATTTGCATTTAAATAATTAGATAAATTTGGTTTTTAATATTTGCAATTAATAAAAAAACAGGATGCAACACCTGTTTTTATTGTTGGATAAAAGGAATTAAAGCCATATGGCGAGCTCTTTTAATAGCAATTACCAATTGACGTTGCCATTTAGCAGAAGTATTTGTTACCCTTCTAGAAAGAATTTTTCCACGGTCAGTAATAAATCTTTGTAAAAAGCTCTATGTCTTTAAAATCAATTTTAGTTACTTTGTTTTCATTAAAAAACAAACTTTGCGACGTTTTTTTAAAAAGTATTTTTTTTATTGTTGAATTTCATTTGTAGCTCCTTTTGAAATTGAAAATATCTATTGTTGTTTGGTTTGGTTCACTTGTATTTAATGTTTTTGTTTTAAGATTTGATTGTGATATTTGTTTATTATTTTATATCAGTTAATTTAAGAATTGCTTTAATTTTAGAAATTCGTCATAAGCATTATCAGGTTTTTTTTTAGATTCTAAGAATTGGACATTGTTACAAACAACAATAGTTTGCCAATTAGTTACGCAATCTTTTTCCCAAGTTTCTACTCTAATGTTTTCTTCAACACCTATTAAAGCACCCTTAGAAATATATTTTTCTAAATTTTCAGCTTGTTTACCAAAAAAACAGTACAATTGATAAAATCAGTTTTTTTCGCTAGAAGAACTTACAATTCTATTAACTGCCAAAGTAAATTTAACAACATAAGTACCATTATTAGTATTTTTAGTTCTGGGTCTTTGGTAATGCGACCTACTAAAATAACTTTATTAATCATATGAATTAAACTCCTTATTCTTTATCTTTAATAAAGATAAATCTAATAATTTCTTCAGTAATCTTAACAATACGATTAAATTCTAAAACAGCATCATTATCTGCTTTTACCATTAACCAATTGTAATATCCTTTTTTATGATTATCAATAAGATAAGCTAGGTCTTTTAATCCTATTTCGTTTTGTTCCAAAATTTGATTTGGGGCTTGTAAAAAAACATTTTGCAAAGTGTCATTAATTTTTTAACGTTTTGCCGTTCTAAATTGGGTGTAAATATATACATTTATTTCGTATTTTTCATTTTTACAAACCCCAAATCATTTGAACAAATTTAATAGAAGACAAAGACCTAATATCTTATTGATAATCATAAAGGATATTTTGGTAGTTAATGGCAAAGCTGGCGTCTAATGTCTGTTACCATTTATTATTAAGATTACTGAAGAAATTATTAAATTTATCTTTATTAAAGATAAAGTAAGAGTTTAATTCATATGATGGTGTACCAGAACCATAATGTACTTATGATGATAGTGATTATAAATTGTAAGTTCTTCCTGAAAAACTGATTTCTCAATTGTACTTTATTTTTATTAAACAAGCTGAAAATTTAGAAGATACAAGAATAACAACCTTCGTGGTGAAGGAAAACAGCTAA
>NZ_CP169277.1:10349-14253 GCF_041920595.1 Areca yellow leaf disease phytoplasma | reverse complement strand
CTGTCCGGGCCACAAGATCTTTTTCGCATTGCTTATATTGAAGCTAGCTGCTTGCCTGTGCAGCGCGCTCGATCAAGACAGAAGGAGTACTAAACATTTAACAGGAAATGGATTTTCATCATAATTAATTACAATTTACTTATATCAAAATCCGTATTACTTAAACAATTATCATGATTGCTTCAAAATCAAGCCAATTTATATACTAAATTTTGTAATTCATGTTTTAGTTTATAATCAAGCTATTGATAATCATACCAAAAATTAATTAACATCAAAGAACCAGATAAGATTTTACTATAAAAATAAAAGATCAAATTATTTCATTTCTGGCAATTTGATCTTTTAATATTTTATTTATTATGATACATTTGAAAGTTTTCAAAAATATCTTTACTATTTTAATAATCTAAATACTTACAATTGAGATAGTAATAAAAATGTCCATTTCTTTATTTGATAGCAGAGTTTTATCATACAAATTTTATTTATAAGTTTCCTTTGTTTTATTTTGAATAAACTTTTATTTTAACTAAAAACACTTAATAAAATTATTTATTTTTCACTACTTATTTACATTCTATTTCATTTTTACAAAAATTCCTAACGGAAATATTTTTGTTATTCAATTAAAACTTATAAATATTAAGTTTTGTCATCTAATTCGTGCATGATTTTTTGTTATAATGTCAAGTCTTATAAATTGTGTTAATACAATAAGCATTTTATTTTATAATTTATAAGACATTAATATTATAGCAAAAAATATTTTTTTGAATTAATTGAATGACAAAACTTTAATATTTATAGGTTTTTTAGTTGGATAAAAGGTAGTCATGCAAAATAAAAAAAGTAATTTTAAAGTTGGGAATTTTGTAAAAATGAAATAAGATGTAAATAAAATTGATGAAAAATAAATAATTTGTTGTTTTATTAAGTGTTTTTTTAGTTAAAATAAAAAGTTTATTCAAAAATAAAAACAAAGGAAACTTATAAATAAAATTTGTATGATAAAATACCTTTATCAAATAAAAAATGGTTTTGGATAAGTGTTTTTATTGTATCTCAATTAGTAGAAATATATTTAGATTATTAAAATGTAAAATAATTTTTTGAAAAACTTTCCAAAATAACATCATAATAAATGTAGCCATAAAAGATCAAATTATTTATTTTAATAAGTAATTTGATCTTTTAATATTTTATTTATTATGATGTTATTTTGAAAGCTTCAAAAATTATTTTAAGTAATACGTAAATTGAACGAAGTACACAGATTTTTTTTTTTTTTTTTTTACTGCTTGTGGATTGATTAATATCGTTTGCTTCTTCTTCAGTTCTTCTTGTTTTTGATACTGTTTTTATTTTTGTTTTAAATGCTTAGTTATTTATCTTTACCATTCTATTATATGTGGTTGCACATAATATACATATATATGTATATTTATAAAATTTAAAATTTAAAATTGACTTGTGATGTATAATAGAATATATGCGATAAATACATATAATAATAATAATAATGAAAATAGTGAGGTAAGTGAAATAAAAGTGCTTGATATAAATAAATAATTTTTAAATTACGCTGCTAACAAAGTTTGATGTTTTTGGCTCGCGAGGTGGATAAAATTAATATCCTAAAAGAGATTTGTACACTTTCTCCATGCATAACGATTGACTTCATTCTCCTCCAAGATATAATTCTAGTCAACACTTCAATGCTCATATCTATCTGAACGGAGCACGATTTAATTATTCATCCCAAAATATAAAATTAAGAAACTAAGAGAGAGTTATCGCAGGAAGAGTAGAGGCCTGAAAATTTTGTTCGGGTTGAAGACTTTCTATGTTTAAATCACTAAATTTCAAAGAATTTCAGCACCATTAAAATATCAGCCCACTAAAATATAAAATATTAAATGCGACATTTATCACAGAAGTAATGGGTTACGCTCCATGTAATATTGCTCATAGCGCTGCTGCTAGCATTGATGTTTTCTATGGTGTTCTCATGCACGGGCCACAGGTTTGCCTGGCATATGCAGTGGGTGAGAAATATTTTTATCTTCTTTATTTGGGGCAGTATATCATCATTCCTTTAGTCTGTAACTACTTCAAGTGTTTGATTCTGAATGCCAATGTTATATATATAAAAACTACCCATGAGTGAAAGTGTTCTACTAATTGTTCCATTTCTTATTCTTCAGTTTATTTATTTTAATCAAATATAATATCCCTATTTTTCATCATCATTTATTTGTCTGGAGCCGGCCTAGGAAGTTTAAACAATGGCTAGGTTTTTGGTTAAGTACTTTATATTACAGAGTTGAGTTTAAAAAATATAGTTAGTTTAAACGATGACTAGATTTTTTTATTCAACTAAGTGATATAAATATATTAAAAAAATATAAATATATTAATTATTAATATATTTATATTTTTTAATATATTTATATCACTTAGTTGAATAAAAAAAATCCTAGTCATCGTTTGAGCTTCCTAGCTAGCCACTCCAGGCCTCCCACCTTATTATATATATTTTTAAACTCAACTCTTATGTATAAATTATATACTTAACCAAAAAAACCCTAGCCATTGTTTAAGCTTCCCTTTCAAGGACCGGCCTCCCACCCGATTGGGATGGAAAAAAACTAAGGAAAAACTAGGGAAAAGTGGGCTCGGGATGGAAAAAATAGGGATAGCGGCCTCCCACCTGATTAAGACTTCTCAGGATAGAAAATGCAGAGAAAAAATTGGAGGAAAATAAAAGAAAATGGAACAAATTGAAAGGTAAGGCCTTTTCACTCATAGGTTGGTTTTTTTTTTCTCTCTCTCTCTTTATTCGGCGATTCTCAGAGATCCGTGGGAAAGGAGAACACTTGAGGGGGAATAGAGTTTGGACCCAAAGATATGTTGACCTTACCTTTAAATAAAAGAAAATAAAAATAATTTCTCCCCACCCACACCCAATGCACATGTGATTCGTGTACACGTCACATGCAGGCAAGCACACTGTTGGCCCAGTGCATGAGCACCATAAGAGGGCCGCACGGTGCACTAGCCGAACGCATGGGCATCGTGCATGGGCCAGGCCATGGCCCATTTCGCACAGGGTCATTGTGCATTTGGCTATTTTTTATATTTTTTAATTAATTCTGATTTTAAATATTTTAATGGTTATTTGGGGGTCTTTTGGGAAATTGTTTGAGGTTTTAAGCTTATAAATAGTCTTCAACCCCAGGCATACATCCATCTAAAAAAAATTTTCAAAATTTCTTTCCCACTCTTCTAAAATTTCTGATAGCTCTCTCTTAGTTTCTTAATTTTTTATATTTTGGGTTGAAGATAAGTCTGATCAGTATCCGTTCAAGATCGTGCCATTGTCGAGCATTGAAGTGTTGACTTCCGAATTATATCTTGGAGGAGAATGAGAGGTCCAATCGTTCTATGCATGAGAAGAGGCACCAAATCTCTTTTAGGATAGTAATTTTATCCACCTCGCAGGCCAAGCATCCAAACTTTGTTCTTGTATTAATTTAAAAATTATTTGACATATCAAGCACTTTGTTTCACACACCTCACTATTTTCATTATTATTATTATTATTATATATTATTTATCACACCAAAATATTCTATTATACATACATCACAAAAATTAATTTTTAAGAAATTTTAAATTTTATAAATATACATATATATGTATATTATATTTTAATTTTTATATAATAGGATAGTAGGGGAGGTAGGTAGCAAGGCGACGAGACGAAAGTAAAGCAGGCGAAGGCATCGAGGCAGGAGAAGGCAGGGAGGTAGACGATGATAATTCGATAGGTCTACAAAAGGGGTTCTTCGAAGATCTATGGGAAAGGAGAACACCTGAGAGAAAGAAAAGGAGTTTTGAC
>NZ_CP169277.1:9105-10292 GCF_041920595.1 Areca yellow leaf disease phytoplasma | reverse complement strand
AGCGTATTGCCTAAAAAATACAACACTTTTTTAGTAGGTAAAATATTGACATCACTATTAAAAATAAATTTAGTAAAAAGATAGTCACATATTTTAAAAATGGGTTTTTAAAACATTTAACAATAAAAGATTTGAGCATCAAAAAAAGGCAACATACATTGTGTGTGCTGTATAAACTAAAGGCAAATTTAATTTTTGTTTAACTAAAAGCGCTAAAGAGCCCATTCCAAATTCAGTATGAACATGAATTACATCTAAATTAAGGGCTTTGATTTTAAAAAAGATGTTTCTTTATAACTTAAAACCCAACGATGATCTTTAAAAAATTTTAAAAGGCAATGGCATTCCTTTAATTCTTATTACGCGAGAATCTTTTTCTTGTTTGACTTTGAATAGTTAGTTGTAATAATATAGACTTCATGTCCCAAAAGCTTCCAAACCTTCTCTTAGAGAATCACAAGAAACAACAACACCACTAATTAAAGGTTTATATGCATCGGTAAAAATTCCTATTTTCAAGCAAAAAACCTCCTTATTATTGTCATTGTCATACTTTTTTATCTTAATGAAAACATAGCAAATTGTAATAGTAATAGCAACAAAAATAAAAAATAAATTTATATTTTTTAATAACTAAAAAGTTGAAATAATTAGGGAATAAGAAAAAATAATAAAAAGGGTAAAAAATAATTAATTATGGTTATTGTTTTCTTTATTAGTTTTTATCGCTTCTTTATAAATTTGGATCATTTTAGAAGCAAAACTTGTTTGATCATCAATTAAGTATTGAGTTTTTGGCATTCATAGACATTGTTTTAGTTTTTTTTATTATCATTGTATAAAAGACTTAAATAATTGATTAATTCTTCTTTTTTGATGATAAAAACCATTATTTCCATTATCAATTAAAACCATCTAATAATTGATCATGTCAGCTAACAATATATATGTAGACTAAGTTTTATCTTCATCGCTTCTACAAAAGTTAAACCTTTAGTGCCAAATAAGAAGCACTCAAAAAAACAATTTCCCAATTGATAATAAGTTTCTAAATTATCATGAACAAATCCAAAACAAAACATTATTTTCGATTTGTAATTGTTTTACTTGTTTTTGAAGAGCTTTTTCCAGGACCATCGCCAACAATCAAAAATTTACTTTGAGGATGATTTTGAGCAACAATGCGG
>NZ_CP169277.1:4462-9005 GCF_041920595.1 Areca yellow leaf disease phytoplasma | reverse complement strand
AAATTTACTTTGAGATGATTTTTGACAAAAAAGCAAAGCACCAATCAAATAGAAATGTCTTTTCAGGCGAGCAACCTACCTACATAAAGACAAACAAAATCATTTACTAAATTAAATTTAACTTTTAAAGCTTGAATTTCTTCTAAAGAACGGTTTTGGGAATAAAAATGTTCTAATTTGATTCCTTTAGGAATAACATGTTATATTTTCCTTTGATATTGTAATCTTTTTCTAATAAAGTTAAAATTTTATGGTAGGAACAATTGTAGAATGTGTTTGGAAATAAATTTTTTTAAAGACTTTTCTATTAGCTAATATAAAAAATAATTTAAATATTTTTATTCCAATATTTTGCTTTTTATTAAAAAATATTCGTGCATAGTGTTCTTATTTATCAGGTATAATATTTAATTTTTGAGAAGCATAAATACCTAATTTCACCCAGGAAGATAGTGTGAATATGGATAATATCTAAATTAAGATCTTTTTACAAGAGATAAATATTTTTTGAACCTCAATACTACACGATGACCTCTTCAATACCTTTGGGTGTATTGTTATTCCTTTTAATTCTTATTATTGAAGCATCTTTTCTTCATAATTCTTAGGTCCTTGAGGAGTAATTATATAAACTTTATGTCCTAATTTTTCTAAACTATCTTTATGAGATTTAACAGAGATAGGAATACCTCCAATAATTGGTAAGTATGTATCAGTAAAAAAACCTATTTTCATTTTTGACTCCTCTTTAAGTTTTTTAAAGTTGTGTAAATTAAATTTGATGTTTTTAAAATATTAAAAATATTTAAATATCCAAAAAAAATGAATACTTCTGAGGCAAAATATAGAGAGCCTGTAATTAACAATAAATCTTTAAAATTTTGAGTTTGGTTTTGTTGTAAAAAATCCTTCAATTTGACTTGCCAATCAAAAACTTTATGTTCTTTTGTGGAGCCAATAAACAAATATTTTTGTACTAATTCAATACTATTTGGATGATTAAAAGTTGTTAAATAAATGTGGGCTTTGGGAATTTTTAATAATTGGTACAACATAGAAACTACATTTTTGTTTTTTAAAACAGAAAATAAAATAGAAATGCGGTAGTTACTACCGATTGTTTGATTGTTGTTTGTATAATTTTCTTATGGCATGCACATTGTGAGCGCCATCTAAAATAATTAAAGAGGTTTGAATTTAGTTTTTGCATTCTGGCCGGAATTTGAGTTTTGCTAATGCCTGTAAAAACATTTTGTTTTAAGAAAGGAAATTTTTTTAGCTGACAAAATAAATAATAAAGTTTGATTGCCATTGCAGCATTTTCAGGTTGATATTTTTCCTATTAAAGGAGTTTTGATGGCTTTTATTGTGATTTGTTTTGTTTTAAAAATTAAAACATTCTTGCCAAGTTTGCATTCCTAAATAAGTTATGTTGTAATCTTTTTTGAATTTATAAATGGGAGTTTTGTTTTTGATGGCTTGTTGTTCAATAACTAACAAAGCTTTTGAAATATTTCCTGTAACTAAGGGAATTTTGGGTTTAATAATTCCTGCTTTTTGAAAAGCAATTTCTTTAAGAGTTTTTTCCTAAAATATGTTCGTGATCTTTCCAATGGTAGTAATTCCAGTTAGATGGGATAAATAACATATGGTACTTTTCGTCTAAAAGACCTCCCAAACCTATTCAATTAGCTACAAACATCAACTTTTTTATGATAAAAATAATCAAAAGCAATAGCGGTGATAATTTCAAACGGAGTAATGCTAAATAAAGCAGAATCAGGACTTGCTTGGTCTACTAACTTTTTTAATTTTACGAACTCAAATTATTAAATCATTACAAGAAATAGTCTCTGCCATTAATTTTAATTTTTCATTGTAATTTTGAATATGAGGAGAAATAAAAGTTCCTACTTTGGAACAACTTTTGTTGCAAATAAAGAACTTAAATAATTAACAGTTGAACCTTTGCCGTTAGTACCTGCAATATGAATCATAGCTAATTTTTTTTCAGGATGATGTAATAATTTTAACAAAGCCAAAACACGCAAAAGTCCTAAACGCATGCCTAAAATTTCTCTTTTTTCAATCCACAAAATAGCTTCTTTTATGTTAGTTATTTCAGTAATCATTTTTATTTTCCCGTTTGTCTGTATTTATTTATATTTAGGATTTCCTTTTGATATTATTAAATTTTTTAAATTACTAAATGTTTGATAGAATGTATTTGTTTAAGGTGTTTTTTTAAATTGTTTTGTTTTTTTTGAATTTTTAATATCTATTGTAAATTTTTTTTATTAGTTTTTTATTAACTTATTTTTTGAACTACATAATAAATTAAGAATTGTAAATACAAGTTTATTATACACAAAAAATATTAAAATAAGGTTGTAAAATAAGGATAATTATTACTTAGTAAAAATAAAGTAAGCAAAAAAAAATAAATATTAATTTGACTAAAAAAATAAAATAGTTAGAGTCAATAAAAATCTATATTTTAAAAAAGAAACTTTCAAAAATAAAATATTTATAATATTACTGTTATAACAGTAATACTTTTAAATAATTTTTTTAAAAAAACATTATACTAACAAGAAATAAAAAAATTATTAAAAATAAAAAAGGATTAAAAAAATAAGTAAAAGTTTTTCTAAATTAATCAAATATTATTTATCTAAAAATTAAAAAACAATATTATAAAGGATTTTTATGTTTATGTATAAAAATAATTTAGATACAAATACAAACAGGAAAACAAAAAATGTTTTTTCAAAAAAGTTTTTAGTTTATGTGCCTTTAATTATTTCTTGTATCACTTCTCTTTTGGCTATTTATACAATTTCATATGATAAAAATAAAAGAATTTTTTTTACTTTAGGTTTATTCACAAGACAAAACACATTATCAGTGAATATCTTTTTACTCTTATCTTTAAATAATAAATTTAAAAAATCAAAATATTACCTTTTATTTAAGTTTTGTTTGTTTGATTAATTGTTTAATAGTGATGTTTTTGTTTAATTGAAACAAAAACAGGTACTTTGCAAATTAATTATTTTTTGAACCTAAAATTTTATCTTTGATGTTTATATTTTATTATTTTTTCCGAAACAAAAGCATAATAAAATTAAAAAAAATATGTAGGAATAATATATCCTTGATTTATTTTTTAATAATGTTTATACTTATAAAAATTGATAATGAAAAGTTAAATCCTTATTCCGGAGAAATAACAAAAATATGAAATTAACGAGTTTATGTTATTGTTTTATGCTTTTCTAACTTCTATAATGATATTAATAATTAGTTTCTATACAATTATTTTAAAAAATAAAATCATCAAAAATAATGATATTGTAGTTATCAAAAAATATAAAAGGTGGTTTTATTTTTTAAGTATTTTGGTTTTTTCTTTTTTTGTTTTCTTTAATTTTTATAAAATAATTTATTTTTATTATTTTTTATATCGTTTTTAAATTCTTAATAAATTATCATTATAAAATCAATATTATAAATAACAAAAAACAACAGGAGTTTAAATTATTAAAATGGAAAAACAAACTTTTACAAAGAAACAATTTAGAAAAAAAAGAAACAAATAGTAAAAATAAATATCTTAAATATATATTATGGTTTTTATTTATTGTTTTAATTCAACACTTTTTATAACTTGGTTTGGTTCTTTATATATAATTGAAAAAAATAAAATGGTTTTTTTAAAACAATTATTCGAATTAAAGAAGATGGTAATGAAGAAACTAATAATTATTGGGTAAAAATATATTAAATTTAAATATTAATGGAAGCAGTGGATTCCCTAGTTGGGAATTTTCTAAATATTTTTTTATTTATATTTATATCATAAGCTGCTGGTGGTGGTTTTTAATTGCTCCTTATTTGATATATAAACATTTAGATAAAAAATAATATTTCAATTATTGATTTCTTATTTTATAATTTTAGCTATTAGTTTTATTTTATTTTTTGTTTTCCCAGTTCAAATGTTGGATAAGTTTTTATTTAAAAGAAAACAAAAGATTTTGTAGATTTTTAATTCAAAATTTATATAAATATTATTATCTTCATCTTAATAATTTACCAAGTTTCCATGTTAGTTTAAGTTGGTTATATTTATATTGGTTTCGCCAAAAAAATAAAAAAGAAAATCCTAAAATATTAAATTATGGACAATTATTTTTGTGCTATTTTGGTTTTTATTTTCTTTTGTTTTAAAACGACATTATATAATGGATGGAATAATTGCAATTATTTAGTGAAACTACTTTCTTTTAGTTGATAAAAAAATGAATAATATTAAAAAAGACTATCAATTAAGATAATCTTTTTTTGTCCAATAAATTACCTATAACCAAAATACGAGAAATAAATTTAAATTGCTGAGTATAACTTTTTTTACAAAAAAAGTTATAATGCTTAGTTTCTAATAAAATACACAGAAAAGAATTAAAGTTTTGGTTTTGGAAGAATCAAAATTATTTATTACCACACCATTATAACATGATAAAAAACAAAGCAATACGTA
>NZ_CP169277.1:34-4362 GCF_041920595.1 Areca yellow leaf disease phytoplasma | reverse complement strand
CCGTATTGCTAATGTTGGATAAGTTTTTATTTAAAGAAAAACAAAAGTTTTGTAGATTTTTTATTCAAAAATTTATAAATATTATTATCTTCATCTTAATAATTTACCAAGTTTCCATGTTAGTTGTTGGTTATGTTATATTGGTTTTCGCCAAAAAAAATAAAAAAGAAAAATCCCTAAAATATTAAATTATGGACAATATTTTGTGCTATTTTAGTTTTTATTTCTACTTTGTTTTAAAACGACATTATATAATGGATGGAATAATTGCAATTATTTTAGTAGAAACTACTTTCTTTTTTAGTTGATAAAAAAATGAATAATATTAAAAGACTATCAATTAAGATAATCTTTTTTTGTCAATAAATTACCTATAATAACCAAAATAGAAAATAAATTTAGAATTGCTGAGCAACTTTTTTTTACAAAAAAGTTATAATGCTTAGTTTCTAATAAAATACACAGGTAAAAGAATTAAAGTTTTGGTTTTGGAAGAATCAAAATTATTTATTACCACCATTATAACATGATAAAAACAAGATAGTACGGATTGTATAATTAAAATTAATTATGAACATTTTCAGTATAATAATTTTGTTCTATATTTTGTATATTATAATAAGAATTTGGATGGTTTGTCAAACACTCTTTAATTTCTTCTAATATATATCCAGCTATTTTAAAATAAAATGATCTATACTCAGCATTCATTAATTCTTTCAAAGAAAAACCATTATTTTTCAAATATTGTGCTGGATATTTAGCATTTTTAAAATCTTTTGTATCATAACCTGCATATTTTAATTCTTGAAAAGGAATAAATGTTTCATTTTGCAATGGATTTGGTGTTTCATATTTGTATCCTAAATCATCAAGTGTATATCCCACTTCTTTAATTTATTGAAAAGTAAAACCTGTTTCTTTTAATTTAGGAGGCTTTATATATATTGGTGTTTATTTTATTTCTTGTATGCTAATGCTAATTTTGTCAAAATCTTTCAGATTATAATTATATAATTGCATTTCTTGCAAAGTAAACCAACTTTATCTTTTAAATCTCTTGCACTAAATTGTTTTTAAATAAAAAACTTTTCTGTTTGAGGATATAAATTTTTTATTTCTTCCAAAACTATAACCTGATTTATTTATTTTTTTTTTAAACTAAAAATTTCTATTAATTGAGGAAGTTGGTAACCAATTTCTTTAAAATCTTCTACATTAAAACCTTTCTTTACCAATTCTTTGTCTTCATAATCCCCTTTTTTTGTCTTAAAAATAACTTATAGTATATATTTGTTTTCCTTTCATTATTTTTAATATATTTAAGATCAAAAGCACCAAACAATGGTTTTAATTGTTCTAAAAATTTGTTTATAAGAAAGACCTTTTTCAATTAAATGTTTTAAAGTATATCCTACTTTTTTATTTTACTTTTATTTCTATTTCTTTATCTTTAAATTGTTTAATTTTTATATGTTTTTACAATTAAAAACCCACCTAAAAATAAAATAATATTTAAAAAGATAAAAATAATATATTATATATTTAGTTTCTTTTAATTTTATTATTTCTTTCTTCATCATAATCTTTTAATTGTTCTTTGCTAAAAAGACCACTTTTTAATAATTCATCTCTACTAAAATCTAAATTTTTTAATTGTTCTTTTTCTAAATATTTTTCTAAATCGCTAATTTTTTTTTCATCTAATAATAAATTTACTTTTGATCTGATTCTTGTTCTGTATCTCTTTTATTTTGTTGTGTAAATTTAAATATGGAAACTCCTAAAAAATAATCACTACAAATAAACGCAATATTAAAATATTAAAAGGAGTTATTTTGGATTTAATATCTTTTACTTTAAAAATTAATTTAAACTTCATATTTGCTCCTATTTTGTTTTTTATAAATATAATTATAATAAAAATAAAAAGATAATTTATAATCTTTATGATAATTATACCATTTTTTTATTACTATTAATATTTATATAAATAAATTTACTTAATAAAATTATAATTACTTAGTATTTTTCTTGCAAAAACAAGTAAAAATAAAAGTAAGGGATAAAATATTTTTTAAAAAAGAAAACAATTTTCAAAGGAAGCAAGGAATAAAATAATATGAATTAAAATGTAAAAAATATTAACTATTTTTATTTATTGCTGCTTTTTGAGTGTTTACAGTTTTCTTTTATATCAATATTTTAAAAAACCAAACAAAGTGCCATCCCAAATAAAAACAACACCAACCAAACCATCTGAACAAAAATCATCAAAAAATAAATCGTAATCTTCTAGTTTAGAGATAACAACTTTTTGGCAAGATCCAAAACCAGAAACAAAACAAAATACAAATACATTAAATATATTTGAAAGTAATCGCAAAGAGATTACGCAAATTCAATTTGATAGAATTGTTGAAGAAATATTAAATGATTTAAAAGCATGTCATGGGATAATTGTGTAGCTAAATATTAAACAAGAAATGAAAAAAACATATTTCCAAACATTGAAAGAGAGTATAGTTCATTTTTAACTTGGAGCAAAGAAAAAGTAACAGAAGATAACGAAAATTATAACCAACAAAATATATTACAAGCAATGCATTAAAAACCCATTAAAAAGAAATTGAAAAAGAACTAAAAGAAATATATTGGTTTAAATATTAAATCATTTGTAGTAATCAATAACTAACTGTTTCATTTATTTAGACAATTAAGATTAACACTGTTCTTTTTTATTATCTTGCCATTATATAACAATATCAATCATTTTCCAAAGGAATAGGAAAAAAGGATCAAACAGACAAGACATCTATTTTTCCAAGTAAGTAATAATAAATGGTTTTAAGGGATTATCAAAATAAAAAACTACTTCTTTAACTGATAAAACTTTTAAAACATCTTCTAAATATTTAGCATTAAAAGCAATTTGGAAACTATTTGCACTAACTTTTAAAGGAATAATTTTTTCCAAAGCAGTTCCCAAACTTTCACTAGAAGAAGAAATTTCAATTGAATTTTGTTTTAGTTAAAATAAATTCAATAACATTAGTATATTTTTGTTCTTTGGAAAAGAACAATGAAACTCTTTCTAAGGCTTTTTTCATTAAATCATCTTTATTTAAATGAATAGAAAAAGGAAAATTTGTAAGTTTAATTTCTTGAGATTTGGGGATAATTTCCTTCTAAAAGTGAAGTTTGAAACCATAAATTATCAATTTCTAAAAAGATTTTTTGAGTATCAGAATAAATTTTTAAATATTTACTTTGACAATGTTCTAATATTTTACTTAATTCTTCTAAACTTTTTATTAGGAATAACAATATTAAAATTGTGATATTCATTTCTTCATCTAGATTGATTTTTTTTGACTCATTCAGAAAAAGAATCAGTAGCACAAGCTTTTTAAAAAGGTTGTTTTGATAAATCAAGTTAAGTCCCATTAAAATAGGTCTTTTTCATTTTTAGAAGTAGAAATATTTATTTCTTTAATCATATTTTTAAAAAAAATGAGTTTCAATTTGAAAGAATCTAATTTTGGAAAGAAAAATCAAGTTCTAAAAAATCACAAACATCAAGTAATTTTAATTTATATTCACAAAAACTAGTTTTAATTACTAAAAATTATTTTCCCATTACAGTAATTTTTAATTAAAGAATCACTAATTTTTTTTTAATTATTTCAATAAAATATCTCCCTAAACAAGCAATTTTACCTTGTTTTTTAATTTTTAAACTTTCATCTTTAATTTCTATTTTAATTGCAATATTGCCATTATTAGCTTCTAAAATTAAGTTATTTTCTTGTGTTTGGATTTTGAGAGTATTAAAAATAGGGAAAAAAAAAGTTTTTGAAGGAATTAAAATTTTTTGTATTTTTAAAAGTTGTTCCAAAAAATATCTTTATTAATTTCTAAATACATTTATTAAACCTCATTTATCTTTTTGTTGTAGTAATTATTTTATATCTTTATTAATTATTTTATATCTTTATTAATTATTTTATATCTTTATTAATTATTTTATATCTTTATTAATTATTTTATATCTTTATTAATTATTTTATATCTTTATTAATTATTTTATATCTTTATTAATTATTTTATATCTTTATTAATTATTTTATATCTTTATTAATTATTTTATATCTTTATTAATTATTTTATATCTTTATTAATTATTTTATATCTTTATTAATTATTTTATATCTTTATTAATTATTTTATATCTTTATTAATTATTTTATTAATAATTTTATATAATGTCATTTAAACACGTTTAAAGTTATTTTAATTGATGTTTAACTTACTTTTAATATATTTAT